>SUVW01000002.1 GCA_015061815.1 Lentisphaerota bacterium | reverse complement strand
TCAAATCAGGATTGATTTTTGACATGATCTCTTTTCCCGGCCATAACCCGGAAACAGCAATGACATTGCAGTTTTTTTCTTCCAATGCCTTGATCAATTCTCCCAGACTGCCGCCGCCGTTGCCGCCGAGAATACAGATCATGGGACTGTTTTCTTTGAAAAAACCTTTGTCTTTGTAGAAAGTCAGATATTCTTCAACTGTTTTGAATTTATCGTTATCACTGATATGAAAAAACGGTTTGCGTTCTACGGGCTTTGGCGGCTGCGGTTCAGGTGTGAAAATCCGTTTCCCATCTAATTCATAGCGGATGTAATCAAGCATATTTCTGAAATTTTCTTTACCGCCGTAACGCAGATAATTTTCAATTTGTTGTTTTTGCTCTGCGCTCATTGCGGCAAGGGCGGTTTCCTTCCGGGTGGATGAGGTCGTATAGACAGGACATTGCAATTCGGCAAGCAACCTCTGTTGTTTATCTGTGAAATGCAATCCCATACCAAAGAAAATCACACAATCGGCATCGCGCAATTCTTCTCCGCTGTTTTCCGTCCATTTCAAGTGTTGTATATCCAGAAATGAATTGAGATCTTGATCCAGCAAGGGGGCAAGTATGTATTCCGGATAATTGACCAGATAGATTTTTGTCGGAGAAGCATAGCGGATATATCCCCATACCAACGCTGATACAACAAGTACAACTGCCAATGCGGCAACAATATACTTTTTACATTTGTTCCAAATGTTCATTTTGTTTCCTCCGGAACATAAATCACCTCACCGTTTTCAAGCTGATATGCTATTCCGACACGGCGTCCCTTGCCGGAACCGGAACTTTTTTCCGATTTGTATCGGGTGATTTTATTGTTCTTTTTAACAATGATCTCCATATCTTTTTGTCCGGCATTTTTAACAAAGGTCGCATCTTCAGCCGTCAAAAATTCGGTCATCCGGCTTTGAATGACAAATGCCACCATCAATGCCACTGCAAAAACCATCGCCACATCAAATAAATTTACCAGACTTCCCATCGGATCAAGATCTTCGGAACTGCCGGAACTTCTGTAACGGTAACGGTGTTTCATATCATCTCCCGGCAAGTTTGCGGTCAAGCACATAGCGCAAATCGGCGATTTCCTCAACAAACCAATGCTTTTTTACCGAATGGATCAATAACGCTATCCCGGCAACTGTACAGCCGACAACGGTCGTCGCAAAAGCTATCTGCATATTGTATGCCATATTGGCAATATCGCCGGAAGCAAGTCCGGCAAGTGCCGGTCCCATTGGAATGAGTGTCCCCATCAACCCCAGCATCGGAGCAGTTTTAGTAAGAAAACGGTTGCGTTCCAGTTCTCTTTCGTACTCCTGCTCGACTTCCGAGATGTATTTTTCACACTCAAGCTCATCGAATCCGAAATAAAACAGTTTTTTGATATGATCTGCAAATATTCCACTGTCTGCAATATCCTGTTCTTTAAAATCAGAAGAACTGCGGATTTTTTTTAACAATGCATTCCGCTTTTTCTTTTCCTGAAGCAGAGTCAGGTATGTTGCACAGAATCCTCCAAGCGAAATCAATGCCGCCGCCAGTGCCGCCAGCAGCAGAACAATGACCGGCAGAAGCAGACTTGTCGAAATCCAGTTAAGAATTTGAGTTACTGTTGACATGAAATTTTCCTTTCCTGTATTTTTTTATTATGTAAAAACACGCTGTAAACACGCTCACAACCGCTGTAAATGCCGAAAACAACTGCAGCGAAGCACGCAAATCAAAGTTTTCACCGGACTCAATGAGTTTTGCCCCGGATGCCACCGGCAGAAATATCGCCAGTATGACCAGCAGATATTCCAGATACATCACCGCCGTGATGCGGCGGATGTGTTCCCGGAATATCAGACGCATGGATTCCATGATCACTGCCGCTGCCGCCGGAACAATCAGGACGGAAAACCACTTCAATGTGTCAAACGGATACTCCACCAGATTATTGTACCAGAACATCAGCCAGTATCCAATCGCGTAAATCAGCAGTACTGATGGCAGAAACGCCGTGAATTTCAGCAGATATGCCGCTGTCCTGTACCATTTGCCGGATACCTTTTCCCGATCTTCAGCCAGTATCGAAAACCCCAGAATAATTCCGGAAAATTCCTGGATTATCACCAGCGCACACAGCTCATTCAACGTGTTGATGTCACTTAATTTCCGCTGAAATTCAGGAAAACTCATCTCCGCCGCCGACCGGGACAGCAGCAATATCAATGCCACCGGAAAAATCAACATCAAATATTGGATTTTCCGGGGAAGCAAAGATAATTTACACCAGCTTTGCAATGATGCCGCCGCCAGTACTGCCGAAATAAACAATGGCATTTGCAGTTCACCCCAGTTTCACCGCCGAAATACGGTAGCCTTTTTTGCGCTTGACCAGAACTATGGACAACTGCCCGGCATCTCCGGTTTCCACCCGCAGGATCCGGACAGAACCATTTTTCTCCATCGTGAAAACCTGCCACTTGTCCTCTTTCAGCAGCTGCGCATGCCCGGAAAGCAGCTCCAGCTGCTCCTTGACCGGATCACGTTTCTGCTCAAACTTGATCAGTGCCCTCTCTTCCCGGGAGATGTTGAAATATTTTTCCAGTGAACGGAAATTTTTCCGGCCGGCTGCATCTGCAATCTTTTTGCATATACTCTTCAACTCCCGGTCGCCATCAACGGAAACCGGAACTTCAACCGGTGTGTACTGCGATATATCTTCCTTGCCGGAACAGCCGAACCAGATCATACTGCTAAATATTCCCAGCAGAAAAATCAACAGAAATATACCCTTTTTCATCATCTTTCCTCCGGTAAATCACTCCACGTCCGGGTCATAATTTCCCGTATCATCCGCATCACTGCCCAAACCGCCAATTTTCAACCGGCGCGCCGTGTCATTATCTGCAATATAACCGATCTGTTCACTGGAAACATGACCATCCGCCCACGCAATGCCTGCAGTGGAATTATGACGGAACGCCGTTGATACATTGTCAATACCGTAACCGAATTCCGTATAACTTCCCATGCTGCCGTACTGATCACCAAAGCTGACGATCGAGGACGGATTGGTAACTTTTCCCGGACGGCATACGCTGCCGGCAAATACCATCGGCCCCATACTGAAGGTCGCCGCCCAGGGATGAATGTTCCTGTTTGCCCCGATTCCACTGCCATCCGCAGCAGTTATCGGTTGACCGGATGCCCCGAATAATTCAATAACTGACGGAGCCGGACAGAAAAATACATTGCTCTCAACCGCACTCTGCAAACTCTGATCAACCCCGGATTTGGTGAGATACGGCGTCAGAAAACCTTCCCCCGTAAAATCACAAAACCCGTCAGATGACCGGTAGCCATTCCACGCCTTCATGTCCCCACTCATTTTTTCCGACATCGGTACAAAACATTCAAAATCCTGCTGATACATGGCATCCGCTGTCGATATCTGCTTCAACCGGCTTATGCAACCGGCTGTAATTCCCCGCTCACGCGCCGAATTCAACGCCGGTAATAATATCGCCGCCAATATCGCAATAATGGCAATAACAACCAATAGCTCGATCAGCGTGAACGCTGATCGAATGAAGCACGGCTCCGCCGTGTGAAGCGCAGCGTTGCTGCATGAAGCGTTTGCCTGCGGCAAACATGAAGCACTTGCTTTGCAAGTATGATGCGGCGTATTTTTGTGAGCGGCACTCTCCGTATGTTTCCGTACATATCCGTACTGATCCGTACAAATAAAGCGTTTGAAAAAATCACGGCAGTGTTGTGAAGTGACCACCAGCAATTCTATTAAAGTGAATGCGTTCTTGGGGAGAGGGGAAAAACTTCTTTTCATGGGAAAAGAGGTTTTTCCCCTCTCCCCAAACCCCACTCCTCTTTTCAAGAAAAGCGGTATTCTTTGTGATAAATTGTCCGGGCCCCGGCGAAGCGAAGGGCGAGTTTCTCCGCGACCAGCCGTGCGGGCCGCCGCGCCCCCTTTCTCTTTCAAAAAAAGCGGGATTTTTTGTGATAAATTGTCCGAGCCCCAGCGAAGCGAAGGGCGAGTTTCTCCGCGACCAGCCGTGCGGGCCGCCGTGCGGGCAGCCGGAAGTTCAATTAAAGTAAAAAATTTCTTGTTCATTTTATATAACCCTTTCTGTAATCTTTACTTTGAGTGTCTGTCGCGACAACCTGAAAACGGGCTTATGCTCCCCAAGAGCGAAATATATAAAAATCTTCCGGCGCACCCGGATAGAGAGTTTTTATGTGTCAGTTACCTCCTTTTTCCTCTTTTATATCCACTACAAAACGATGACTCCGGCTGCATTGGATCGTGATCTCTTTTTGACCGCGCTTCAAAATTTTGGCAGTAACTTCCAAATGACCTGAACCGTTGTGGCTTAAAAGATAGTCAAACGAACTCAACAACTTTGCCCTTGCTCTCTCTTCATCATCTGCCGGACGTGTGATAATATCCATTTTCTTTACCCGCTAATTAGTCTAGGCTAATTTATTGCCGTAAAAAATATACAGCCCGACATTGATATCGTCTGTATCACCTGTATACTTCAAATCAAAAGAATTTTATCTTCTGACAATGACTTAATATAGCACCACTGCGGAAAAAGTCAATTAGCCTTGTCTAATTTTTCTTTGGATTTTTTGTTTTTCTGCGCAGAGGATATTCCGTATTTATGCGGTATGTTTAAAAGCATTCAGGATAATTTTCAGCATTTTATTCAAATTTTGTATACTTTTATACAAGTTTTTTTGATTCTCCGGTGCTATATTAATCATAGAGTATACGCTTTGGCAGAATAATCAAGAAATTTGTCGCAAAACCAAAGGAAAAGCGAGATACCCGGTGATATATTTATGATAAAATGATACGGATAAAAACGGTTTGATCCAACCGGCAGTGCTGCCGGGAAAAATGGAAACAATTCGTTCCTTACCGGTGGATGCCTTACGACAAACAAGTAACAATATAAATCAAGGAATCAGGTTCATGTTTTTCAAATCAATCTTTTCTCTTTTTCTGGCCGCCTTATTCTTTGGCTGTGCCTCCTCCGTTTCAACAGTCCGCGACAGCCGCACCACCTTCGTCCGTGATGAGATCCAGCCGCTGATCGACTCCGGAGAATTCCCCGGTGCCATCAGCATCCTTTACAATAACGGTATCCAGGAAACTGCCTGTGTCGGCTTCGCCGATGTGGAAAACAAAATTCCCATCGCCACAGACCAGCTCTTTATGCAGTGTTCCCAAACCAAAGGTTTCTGCGGCGTAACCATCGCCATTCTGGTCGAAGAAGGCAAAATTTCACTGGATGACCCCGTCCATAAATATCTGCCGCAATTCAAAAATCTTACTGTCGCCGTCAAAGATAAAGATGGTAAAGTTACCATCTCCCCCGCCAAAAATACCCTCACCGTAAGAATGGTTATGAACCATACCGGCGGATTCTCATTCGAAATTCCCACCAAAGCCAAAAAAGGATGGCCGGCTCTCTCCCTGCAGGATACTGCTGAAGAAGCCGCTTCGATCCCGCTTAATTTTGAGCCGGGAACCGCTTCCAAATACTCCAATACCGGTATCGATATCGGTGCTGCAATCGTCGAAGTTGTCACCGGGAAAAAATGGGACGTCTTCCTTAAAGAACGGGTCCTCGACCCTCTGGGAATGACCCAGACCACCTTTAACCCATCAGATGAACAGTTGAAAAATATTATCAAAATGTACAACGTTTCCAAAGGAAAACCGGCACAACTCCGCGAATTCCATCCCGCAATGCCGCTGCCGCATAACGGACCGGATGTCCATCCATCCGCCGGAGCCGGATTGTGGACCACCGCCAACGATCAGATCAAATTTTATAAAATGCTTATGAATCTCGGCATCGGCGATAACGGCGTGCGTATCCTGAAGGAAAATACCGTCAGAAATCTTTTGGCAACCTCATCTCGACCAAGCAAATTCGGCGGATATTCTCTGGGGTTGACCATCAATAATAACGGATACTTCGGACACGGCGGCGCATGGGGAACTTTGTGCATCGTCGATCCGGATAAAAAATATTTGCGCCTCTGGGTCGTGCAATTGACCGGAAATCCGGCAAAGTTGAACGCCGCCAGAATCCGGGGAACCGAAAAGTTCTTCGCCGCAAAAATCGATAACTCATCCATTGATGCATACACCGGAAGAATGCAGTAAAACAGTTTTTTACAGGTTTTTTTGCAAATATTTATCTTCTGAATTTGCAAATTACATAAATAAACGCTATATTATAAAACAACGCAGACCTGTGGTGTAACGGTAGCACAAGTGATTCTGGTTCACTTTGTTGAGGTTCGAATCCTTACAGGTCTGCCATTTTTTTACCCTGCTCCGTGAGTAATCACTGCAAAAAGCAAGCAACCGCTTGGAAAACAAGTTTTCCCGCCGTTGCTTTTTCTTTTTGCCTTTGATCATTTTTGCGTTTGCAAAAATGGGATTACTCACTATTCAGAGGTTGCCTTCACTTGCGTTCAGGCTCGTTCGGGCTTCGCCCTCCGTCGAATCCTTGACAGGTCTGCCATTTTTTTACCCTGCTCCGTGAGTAATCACTGCAAAAAGCAAGCAACGGCTCTGGAAAATAAATTTTCCCACCGTTGTTTTTTCTTTTTATCGTTGCTTTTTTGCGGTGCAAAAAAAGGATTACTCACTTTCCCGAGGTTGCCGTCGCTTTGCTCCGGCTCGTTCGGGCTCCGCCCTCCGTCGAATCCTCGACAGGTCTGCCATTTTTGTTTTTAAACGTCTGCGGCCTGCTTTTACATGGCAGTCGGGATGAGCAGTTCGCATCTTTTCGCTTGAAAAAATGTAAACAGATGTTATATGCAGCGGTAAATTTCACAGAAAAACCTTTCCGGAGGTTTGACAAATCAGGTTTGAGAGTGTATTTTAATATCAATGCTTTTACGATAAAGTCAAAAGGGGAATGCGAAGTTGAAAGGACAAATAACACAGAAAGAACTGGGCCGTTTGTGCGGGGTATCGGCGGCTTGTGTCGGTTATATCCTTTCCGGCAGTAAAAAGTATAAGTTCAAGCCGGAAACGGTGAAAAAGGTCCGTCAGATGGCAGAAGAATTGAACTACCGCCCCAACTATCAGGCCCGCTGTTTGCGCCGCAACCGCAACAATCTGCTTATCTGTATTGTCGGTTGTGCATGCCGTTACACCGATGCTCTGCATTTGAAATATTTGACACAAGAGGCGGAAAAGGCGGGATTTCAGCTGTTGGTACAATTTATCGTCGGCTTGAGTGATGAGAAAAAACTGCAGTTTGTCCGCAACATCATCAATATTCCGGCCGGCATATTCATCTGGTCGTTCGGATTCAAAAATCCGGAATCGGCAGCTCAATTGCCGGAAATCCTGCGCAATGCTCCGCCGATGATGCATTTGAGTCATCCGGTGGAAAATATCAATATGGATTATATTTCGGTCAATTGGGGCGGCAGAAGTTTCCCGGGACTGCTGAAATATTTCGCCGATCGCGGTATCCGGCGCATGGGATGCTGTATCGGCGTCAGAGAAAAAAATTCCCCGTATATAAACCGGTTCCCGGAATTGGCCCGTCAATACGGTATTGACGGCCGGATCTATGCTCCGTCCGGCAACCGGGGATATGACTACTACCGCTCCGCCGGGGATATCATTGAAAAACTGCTTGAGGAAAAAGAACTTCCGGAAGTGTTGTACAGCGTTTCCGATGAAATAACTCTGGTTCTGATGGATGCTTTGCGGCGCAACGGGGTGAAGATCCCCGGGGATGTCACCATAGTAAGCGGCGGCGATTCGGAATTTATCCACTATCTCTCTGATCCTCCGCCGGTTTTGCGGCACAATATCCCGCTGCTCGCGGAAAAAGCCGTCGCACATCTGGTCGGCCGGATCAATGACGGACAGAATAATATCGGAAATAATATGTGTGTCGGAATTATGAATCAACGGCTGCTGTTCCCGGACGGTTCAAACTGTGTGCTGCCGGAAGCAGATGAAATTGTTTACAGTTGAATTATGAAAAAACAGGTGTTGCTGCACTGACATTCAAAAAAGTGTCGATCTCAACGGGACTGATTTTTTAATTACTTTTGCAATTATCTCAATAAAAATAATTTGGAGAAAAAATGGAAACAACAAAATTCGGTATTATCGGTGTCGGCGGCAGAGGCGGTGTCTTTCAGGACAACAACCACCTGCCGGAAGAGGGTTATGAAATTGTCGCCGGAGCTGATGTCGATCAGGAATCTCTGGATGCTTTTGCCAAACGTTTTCCGGAGGCCAAAGCATTCACCGATTACCGCGAATTGCTGAAACAGCCGGAGATCGATGCGGTTTTCGTCATTACACCGGACTTTCTGCATGAGGAGATGGCTTGTGCCGCGCTGGAAGCCGGCAAGCATGTTTATCTGGAAAAACCTCTGGCCATTACCATTGAAGGTTGCGAAAAGATCCTCCGGGCGGCGATGAAGGCCGGAAAGAAACTTTACCTCGGCCACAATATGCGCTTTTTCCCGATCATCAACAAGATGAAAGAGATCATCGACTCCGGGAAGATCGGTGAAGTGCAGCTGGCCTGGTGCCGTCACTTTATCAATTACGGCGGCGATGCTTACTTTCACGACTGGCATGCCGAACAGCGTTATTCCACCGGTCTGCTTTTGCAGAAAGGGGCGCACGATATCGATGTGCTGCACTATCTGATGGGTTCCCACACTGTAAAAGTCAGCGCGATGGGAATGTTGTCTGTTTACGACAAGTGCCCGCGCCGCGAACCGGGAACTCCCGGAAAAGCTCTCTGGGATGATAAAAATTATCCGCCGGATGCAGTGACCGTACCCTACAATCCGGTGATCGATGTTGAAGATTCCAACATGGTGCTGATGCAGCTGGCCAGCGGCAAACAGTGCGCCTATTTGCAGTGCCACTACACCCCGGACAGCGACCGCAACTACACTTTCATCGGTACTAAAGGACGGATCGAAAATCACGGCGTCGGTGACAATGCCCAGATCCTGATCTGGCACACCCGGGCAGCCAATACGCTGCAGCCGGATGAAACGATCACTCTGCGCGGTATCCCCGGGACTCACTCCGGTGCTGATCCGGCGATCATGAAAAACTTCCGGGAATTCGTCCGTTATGATGCCGCTCCGCTGACCAATCCGGTCGAAGCAATGCGGGCGGTGCTGACCGGTATCAAGGCCCATGAAGCGGCCAGAACCGATTTGTGTGTACGGGAAATTCCGGAAATCGCTCCGGATATTCTGGAATACTTCTGCAAGTAACTGTCTTTCGGTGGAGGATATTTTATGAGTACTGCCAAAACCTATTCTATCGGCACTCTTACTTACACTATGCCCAGACTGCTCTTTGTATCGTTCTGGGTATTGGGGGCTTTGCTTTCGCTTAACTTGCTGGCTTACAAGATGGTTCCGACTCTGATGCCGATCCTTTTCGATCAGCATCATGTTTCTGCTTCGACGATGGCTATTCTTACCTCATCGATACCGTCGATCATAAATGTTTTTGTCTGCCCGTTCATCAGTACATTGAGCGACAAGACCAGAACCCGCTGGGGACGGCGGATACCTTATCTGGCGGTATCCACCCCGTTTGTCGTCGGAATAATGATCCTGATCGCTTATGAACCGGATATCGCGGCATTCATCCAGCGGGTCTGTCTGCCGGAAACCGGGTTGAATCAGATCGGCACCTGGGTGCTGGCGGTACTGGTCATCGTCTTTCAGCTGGCGTATCTGATCCCCGGTTCGGTGGTTTATTATGTTTATGCTGATGTGATCCCCAAACAATTCATCGGCCGGTTTATGGCGGCCAGTTCATTTCTGGGGACCGGAGTGACATTTGTATTCAACTACTTTGTTCTGGCACCGGCGGTGGATAATCCGAAAATATGGTTCCCGATCATCGGCGGATTGTATTTTTTCAGTTATCTCATGCTCTGCATTTTTGTCAAAGAGGGCGAATACCCTCCGGTGGATGACAATATCAACCGGCAGGATAAATTGATCAAACGTATCAAAGAACATGTGGCTCTTTATTTCCGGGAATGTTACAGCTTCCGGATCTATATCATGCTCTTTATCACCACCGGTGTGACACAGGCATCGACTCTGTGCCGGGGAATGTTCAATTTGCTCTTTGCCACTAAAGATTTGGGAATGACTCCGAAAGAATTCGGTAATACAATGGCCATCGGTGCGGTGATCGCTGCTGTTATAGTGCTGCCGATGGGCAGAATCATGGATAAACTGCATCCGATATACATCTTTATGGTCAGCGGATTTGTGATCATTGCCATGAATCTCTGGGGATATTTCTTCGTAACTGATGCCGCTTCATTCACGGTGGTGGGAGTGGCGATCGTAGTCATTTATGCCATCCAGAGTCTTTCCAGCGGCCCGCTGCTGCTCTATCTGGTGCCCCGCGAACAATACGGGCAGTTTGCCAGTGCCAACAGTCTGATAAATTGTTCCATAATGTTTTTCGCTTCCATGCTGGGAGGGTATTGCACGGATCTTTTCGGTTACCGGATGATCTTTATCTGGGACTTTTTGCTGACGATTTTGGCGACCGTGACACTGTTTGTGGTTTATGCGGATTGGAAACGGGCTGGCGGCAAAGAGAATTATGTCGCTCCTTTATATCAGTCGGCGGCGCATCGCGGATAATCTCTTGTCAAAACAGCAGATACCGGTTCAGCCGGGCAGGTTTACGGCACCTTGTCCTCCGTAGCCCCGGCGAAGGAGGATCCTGCTCATCCGCCTTGTTTTGACTTCGACCTTATCTCACGCTGCATCCACCGATAGAAGCGAACCGTTCCCATTTTTCCCGTCGGTGTCGCATCGCGGATAATCTCTTGTCAAAACAGCAGATACCGGTTCAGTCGGGCAGGTTTACTGCACCTTGTCCTCCGCAGCCCCGGCGAAGGAGGATCCTGCTCATCCGCCTTGTTTTGACTTCGACCTTATCTCGCACTGCATCCTTCCGTCTTCGTTTTTCTGCGCCGGGAAACGAAGACGGGGCACGACGGGAGGTAGTTGCAAAAGTAATTCAAAGATTTTTGAGGATTTTTGAAATTGATTCAATAATAAAAAAAATTAAAAAAATTTTTAAAAAGGCATTTGCTTTTTTTGCAATTAACTGTTATATTTAATTAGATTCAAAAGAAAACAGCAGTCAAAGGAGCAAAAAATGGATCATTGCCAACAGGAAAATTTCTCCCGGATCTGCCGGAATTTCAAGTGGAAATGCACTCCGCAGCGTTTGGCCGTTTATAAATGTGTTTTCGGCAACCGTCATCATCCGGATGTTGATTCGGTATGGCACACAGTGCGGCAGGATCTGCCGACGATGACCCGCGAGAGTGTCTACCGCATCCTCAATGAATTTGCCAGCCACAATCTCATCTGGCGTCTGGATCATGTCAGCAGTGCCAGATATGACAGCAACACTTGTCCGCACGGCCACTTTATCTGTGAAAACTGCGGAAATATTTCTGATTTCGCTCTGGAAAATAATGTCGCTTCTTTTGCCGGAAGCGTTCCCGGTGTGATCCGGCACATGGAGATCCGTTTTACCGGGATTTGTGAAGATTGTCAAGATGCCGCAAGGCAGTGAAATAAAAAAATGCGGAATTTTCCGCCACCAAAAAGGAGAAAACATTATGGAACTCAAAGGAAGTAAAACTGAAGCTAATCTCTGGTATGCATTCGCCGGAGAATCCCAGGCCCGCAACAAATACAGTTACTTTGCCTCTAAGGCCCGCAAAGAGGGGTACGAACAGATCGCCGCAATTTTTGAGGCAACTGCCAATAACGAGAAAGAACATGCCAAACTCTGGTTCAAGGCTCTGGACGGCATCGGTGATACTTTGAGCAACCTCAAAGCTGCTGCCGCCGGAGAAAACGAAGAGTGGACGCAGATGTACCGGGAATTTTCAGAAGTGGCCGCCGCCGAGGGTTTTGACGAATTGTCACGTCAGCTTGCCCGGGTCGCGGAAGTCGAAAAACGCCATGAACAGCGTTACCGCAAACTGATCGAAAATATCGAAAAGGGCGAAGTTTATGTCAAAACCGGACCGCAGCGTTGGGAGTGCCGCAACTGCGGACATATCCATGTCGGTGACAAAGCTCCGGAACTCTGCCCGACCTGCAAACATCCGCAGGCATATTTCGAGATCGAAGCGGCCAATTATTGAGGCTGAAAAATCTATTCTGCCGGAAGCGCATTCTGCGCTTCCGGTATGTTGTTATGGCAAAAATCATTCCGTGAAACAGTGAGGATCGATCGTGGCGGGGGAATTTTTTTCAGCAGCATCGGTGAATATGGCTGCCGGATTTCCGTTGAAGATCGTCCGGGATGCCCAGAATCCGCAAGTGCCGATGCATTCGCATGAATTTACGGAAATCGCCTTTGTCGCCTGCGGATGTGCCAGGCACACCCACATTTCACGCAACGGGGTGGTTTATAAGGAAGGGCTGGTGCAGGGTGATCTTTTTTCGATCCTGCCCGGAGAATTTCATGCTTATGAACAGTGCAAAAGCATGGTGCTGTACAATATCTATCTGGATGCGGCAATATTGGATGACTTCAGCCATCTGCACTCATTGCCCAACTGGAATATCCTGCTTCACGGGCGTACCGGATTGGAAATGAAAAAACTGCACCTTTCCGGCGGTTTGTTGAGACGCGCGGTGCAATGTCTGGATCTGGCCATCCGCGAAGCGCATTTGCAGCATGATGGATTTGAAACGATGATGCTCGCGCTCTTTCTGGAATTCCTGATCCCGGCGATCCGTTTTCCCCGGCCGGAGAACAGTTTGGGCGTGGAGAGTTTCGGTATCCTGGAATCTATCAGTATGCTGGAAGACAAGCCGGAAAAGAAGTTCACGCTCAAGCAGCTTGCGGCTCTTTCCCGGATGAGCATCCCATCTTATACCAAAAAATTCCGTTCGGCAACCGGGTTGTCGCCGATGGCGTATTTGCTGCATGTCCGTCTGTTGAAAGTGTGTGATATGCTGACGATGAGCGATATGCCGGTGCAGAATATCGCCGGGGAGTGCGGTTTTTGTTCGCCGAACTACATGATCAAGCTGTTCCACCGGGAGATCGGGATGACTCCGGAACAATTCCGCAAACAGCAATTAAGCAGAAGAAAACCTGGAATCCTGCAGGAACATCAGGAAACAAATATACAGGCAATGCCCTGAATTTTGCGGCACCGCCGGCATGAATGCATTATGCAATAAATTGGAGAATAACGATATATGATAAACTGGCGTCAATATGCTGAAAAATATGAGAGAGAATTGACGGATTCCATCATTCCGTTTTGGGTAAAGCATTGTGAGGACCGGGAGTGCGGCGGTTACTTTACCAGTCTTGACCGGGATGGCAGTGTATACGATTCGACCAAATATATGTGGATGCAGTGGCGGATAGTGTATATGTTCGCAGAGCTGTATCTGGCCGGATACCGGGATGAGAACTTCGTGCGTCTGGCCGAATCCGGATTTGATTTTCTCTACCGTCACGGCCGGGATGAAAAGGGCCGCTACTACTTCGCTCTTAACCGGCAGGGAGTGCCGGCGATGGCTCCGTACAGTCTTTTTTCGGATTGTTTTGCCGCGATGGGCAGTGCCAAACTTTTCAAGATCACCGGCAATAAACTTCATGCCGACGCCGCCTGTCAGGCGATGGAAAATTATCTTGCCAGAGCTAAAAGCGGCAACAGTGCTTTGCAGTGGGATAAGAGCATGCCGGGTAAAACAGCCTATCTTTCTCTCGGACACTACATGATGATGGCCAATCTGGGGCTGATGATGAATGATTGTCTGGGCAGCAGCCGTTTCGATTCCGCAATGGATACGGCGGTGGATATGGTGCTGAATAAATTTTACTCTTCCGAATTCGGTCTGGTCTTTGAAAATATGCCGGTCGACCGTGATGAACCGGATCTGGAAAGTTCCATCGGACGGCAGATGAATCCGGGACACGTCCTTGAAGCGATGTGGTTCCTGCTCAACTATCTGGAAAATATTCCCGGCGCGGATGATAAAATCGCGGCGATCAATAAAATCATTGCCAACACTCTGGAATTCGGCTGGGATAAAGAGTATGGCGGGATCTTCTACTTTATGGATGCTCTGGGTAAGCCGCATATTGAATTGCAGCATGATATGAAACTCTGGTGGGTGCATAACGAAGCAACTTTAGCCTGTCTGCATGCATACAAAACCAGCGGTGATATCAAATTTGCCCAATGGTTTGAAAAGGTCGATCAATACGCATTTTCCCACTATCCTGATCCGGAATACGGTGAATGGTTCGCCTACTGCAACCGGCGCGGTGAAGTCACCCATACGCTTAAAGGCGGCAAATGGAAGACCTTTTTCCATGTGCCGCGCGGAGTGCTGTTCGCCGGGAAACTGCTCAAAACTCTCGGTTGAAAGAAGTTCAGCTGTTCAAATCGCGGCAATTGCTGTTTTTCAACTTGAAAAACAGCTCTTCCGGTATCCGCAAGCCGCCGGAACCGAAAGCCAGCAGGGTGTTGGGACGGTTGTCACCGTGAAAATCACTGCCGCCGGAAAGCAGCAGACCGTGATGGGCGGCCGCTTCAGAGATCAGTGCCGTTTCTCTGGCACTGAACATACTGTAATAGCCCTCAATGGCATCCAGTCCCATGCTTTTCAATCTCCGGCAGGAGCGCATCAGGAATGCCCGGTCGGGGACATCACGTGTTATCGGGTGCGCCCAGACGGCAACACCGCCTGCCAGATGGATGGCTTGTATGACCGTTTCCGGCAGAGGGTATTTGCGCTTGACCCATGCCGGTTTACCGTGTCCCAGAAGCCGGTCGAAACCGCTTTGCATGGATGGGAAACCGTAATGTCTGACCAATGCCCGGGCGAAGTGGGGGCGGCCGATCTCCAGAAGATTTTTGCCGCCGAATTCCGGCATGGAAATATCCAGATCATAGCCGAGAAAATGGAGCTTCAAAAAGATATCCCGGTTGCGTTTCATCCTTTCCGAACGGCAGAAATCCAGCAGCTCCTGTAAGACCTTGCTCCGGCGGTCGATGAACAATCCGACGATATGTATCTCTTTATCTGCCAGCTGACAGGCGATTTCAACGCCGGGGACGGCTTCACATTCCGGATGCTCTTTTCCGGCATTCATGAATTCTTCCAGTCCGTCAGTGGTATCATGGTCGGTCAGGGCGATCGCGGTCAGATTAAGTTCCAGAGCCAGAGAGTACACTTCCGATGGTGAAAATGTGCCATCGGAAGCATTACTGTGGGTGTGCAGGTCAATATAATCCATCGGTCACGTGAATATATACGGTCAGTTGAGCCGGTTTTTCACTGCGAGCAATTCCGCATTGGCATCGGTGAGCAATTCATCGACCAATCCGGCAATGGTGGTGATTTTATCCATCAGGCCGACGGATTGTCCGGCCATCAGTGAACCGCCATCCACATCGCCGTCGACAGCGGCTTTGCGCAAAGCACCCACCCAGAAGCGTTCCACCTCCTCCTGGGCCTGCTGGCGGTGGATGGTTCCGGCTTCCAGTTCCCGCAGGAGCCGCAGCTGCAAAGCTCCGAATTTCTGCATGCCTTTGTTTTTCAATGCCCGCACGGCCACGACCGGCAGTTTGGAATCATATTGCGGAGTGGCAATGGCATCCCGGGCGTTGGCTTTAAGGAAGACATCTTTGAATTTCGGATGTACCGAACACTCTTCTGTCATCACAAAACGGATCCCCAACTGTACTCCGGCAGCTCCCATAAGCAGCAGGTGCGCCATCATTTTTCCAGTCGCCACACCGCCGGCAACGAAAATCGGAATGGTGTCGGCATATTTGAAAAGCAGCTGTTGGATAAGGATCATGGATGACACGTGCCCGATGTGGCCGCCGGCTTCGCTGCCCTCAAGGATGATGGCATCGGCACCGAAGCGGATCATCCGGTCGGCAATGGATATGGTCGAAGCAAAACACATAACTTTTGCTCCGGTGGCTTTGGCCGCAAGGATTTCGCTTTCCCGGGGGAAACTGCCGGCAAAGACGATATACGGCACATGAGCATCTTTGAGCATGGCCAGATGTTCTTTATAGGACGGGGCGATGGTGATAAGGTTTACCGCGAAATTGTTTTTGGTAAGTTTTCTGGTCTCTTCGATCTGCGCGGCCAGAACAGCGGTGGGGGCATTGCCCCCGGCAATACAGCCGAAACAGCCGTTATTGCAGACAGCGGAAACCAGTTTGGGTTCGGAAACCCAGGTCATTGCTCCGCAGATGATCGGATATCTGGTTCCGAGAAATTCTGCTCCCCGGCGCATAAGCGGTGAAAGCAGATCCGGAGACATTTTGCCGGAAAAATTATCCATAATTGACAAATCCTCATATTTGAAATCAACTTTACTCAACGATCCGGTTGCGCTTGCAAAGCACAACCTTTTGCCTGTTAAAGTAACACCATTATACGGATTTGTCAATGTATTTCCGGCAAAAAATCCGGATAACCGCTTTTTATTTCCGGAATATTACGTTAATTCCGGTTATCAAGTTCAATGCCCGGAGGCAGCTCGATTTTCTTTTCAGCCCTGCCGTTCTGCCAGATGATCGACACCTGGATATCGCCGTGCGGCGTGGGGATCGTCCCCCGGATGTCAGTACCGGGGATCAGCAGCGGAGCGAATTTCACCGTCTGCCAGTTGGCAGAGGTTTGGGTCACCCCCAGAAGTATCTGGGAAAAGTGGACCAGCGGATGGGCACTCCAGGCATGGCAGAAACTCAAATCAGCGGAAATTTTTTCCGGGAAATTTTCCGGAGTGGTGGAATATCCGGCATCGGCAAATTCGCCCCACCAGCGGCGGATACAGTCGATGACCTCCCGATGAAATCCCTTGATTTTCAACGCTTCAAAGATATAAAACATAAAGTATGAACTGGGCTGGAAGGTATTTCCCCGGTCACCATTTACCAGCGGCAGCAGGATCTCTTTGAGCCAGAGGTCGTGAGCTTCCGGCAGGATATCCAGCAAAATGGCGACAGCCGCTGTGTGCGGGCAGTGGGTTTCCACCGGCCGTCCATCGCGGGTGAGTCCATCATAAAGCATCCGGCTTGCCGGGTCATAAAGATATTTTATCACCGCCGCGCAACCATCGGTCAACTGACGGGAAATTGCGGTATACATCCGGGTATCCCCGGCTGCTTGAGCTGCGGAACAGAGTTTTTTCAAGCTCCACAACCATATCAGATTGTAAAGTGTCGGCGTGCCGTCTTTGAATAACTCATCACACCAGTCCAGGAAGAGCCAGTATCTCCGGTCAAAGGTCAGCAGGCCCTGCGGATTTTTTGCCGCTTCTCCGGTGAAATAACCGCAAACCGCCTCGATCGTATCATGCAGTTGTTCATACAGTTCGGTACTGCCGGTCTGGAAGTGGTGCGCCCAGATGGTGATCAGCCACATCGCAGAATAATCCGGCAGTATGCAGACATGTCCGGCGGTCGGGGCCATTGCATAGGTCAACCCGTCCGGAGTCAGTCTTTCCGCGATCTGGCGGATACCGCGTGCCAGCAGAGCCGGATCGGCCGACAGGCACAAAGTGTTTTGCGACTGCACCAGAGCATCTCCCCACCATTGGGCGTTCTCCCGTTGGGGGCAATCAATGAAACTGTCTACGGAACAACACTTTTGCGTATGTTCTGACATATCCCATATTTTCTGCAGGCGGTCATCAGAAGTGATGAATTTGCCATGTATATCCAGCGGATAGCGCACCTGCCGGATGGCCAGACGGATTTTCAGATTTCCGGTCTGATGTTTCCAGAAAATTACATAGCGCAGCCCCCAGGGCATTGTTAATTCGTGCTGATTTCTGCCTTTGCGCAGGATCAGACGGCCGCCGAAAAGTGTCTGCGGATGGCAGGGAGAATCAGGGATATCCGGTTTTTCTTCATTGAGTCTTTCCCGGGTGATGAAGTCCAGCACTTCACCGTCGCGCGGACAATCGATATCAAATATGAGTTTCCCGACCGTTTCCGCCCCGAAGTCAACCGTCAATGCGGTAATATCGCGGTCAAAAACGAATGTATCACCGGCGGGGATATCACTTTTCTGCCACTGAAAACACTCATTGCGGTAACTGTAATATATATGCCGGTGCTTCTGCCAGTTATCTTCGGCCGGCAGATGGCAGGAGTGCAAAACCTGCTGTTTTGCCGGAAGGACATCTGAAGTCAACAGCGGTATCGACCTTTCTTCAAAGCTGTGCCAGGGCATGCATCCGGCCACCCGCATGGAATTACGCGGATCATTTTTCCACGATGAATCGTCGTACTCCGGGGAGAACCAGTTGTCATCATCTGATGCTGTGAAATCAAAGAATTCATGGAAACCATACTGCCCGGAACCGCGTGCCACTGCGCAGATATATCCCGGGGCCGGACGCAATTTCCATCCGGCTCCGGTGGAAATATCTTCGCCGCCGATCTTTCCGGAAAGCAGAAAGCCGTTGTCGCCGTCATAAATATAGGTGTAATTGCCCATGCCGAATTGGTAGAGCAGTGCGGCAATGACATTCTTCCCCTGCCGCAGATACGGGGCGATATCGATCCGGTCAAAGGGCCAGTGCCGCTGAAATCCCCGGGCCGGACCGAAATTGACAAAGTGTCCGTTGACGTAGAGCGAATATTTTGCATCCGCAGTTACACGTATTTCCGCCCGGGAAGGGATTTCTTCCAATATGAAACTCCGCCGCAATTGGATCCGGCGGTCTCTCTCATCCCGATCCGGAGATGGCGAACGCAGCCAGTATGCTCCGGGGAAAAGTTCCCCGGAATTATTATAGTGAGCCATGATATTCAAATGATTTCGAAATTATGTTGCTAATAAAAAAGTTATGGGTTGTCAACATCCCGTGAAAAATACTCGATCAGCGGTAAATCCAGCCAGGGCGCAGCCGGGTCGCTGAAAATCTGCGTCTCAACATGCCCATCCATGTAGCCGATGGTTGCACTTTTACCTTTACTGTGCAGCGGCATCAATGTACTGGGGGAAGCGGTATAACATCCGATATAGTATTGTGACCAGAAATCTGAGAAAAAGCATTCTGCGAATAATACTTTTGTTGATGGATTTTTGAACTTCCCTGGTTGAGTCGTTACATGCACGGCATCGTATTTGCCGCTTTCCGGATTCAACAGACCAAGTTCCCCGGATGCGTCAGGCGGCAGCCGGATGATGGTATTCAAACCGTAAGTCGGAAATGCGTAAGGATTCATTCCGCCGTTTTTAAGAAAATTCTCTGTTTCTGCCGAATTTTTCCACTCTGCCATCCGGGTGTGCCCGGTGGCAGACTGTTCCGCCCGGTTGATCCCGGCTGTACAGACAAATGAAGATGCCGGAGCATATTTGCCTTTGAGCAGAGTGTGGGTATAAATACCATCTGAACTGCTGTATCTTATTGGAGCCATAAATCCATCATTCTGATCAACATACATTGCTGCTGACGATTCCAGCTGTTTCATGTTGCTCAAACAGCTGGCAGTATGTGCCCTGTCTCTCGCCGAGTTGAGGGCAGGCAGAAGTATTGATGCCAATATCGCTATTATTGCAATAACAACAAGTAACTCGATGAGCGTGAAGCTGTACAGCTTCACTTTCTGGATAGAAAGTGAATGTTCCATTTGTTGTCCTTTCTTATTTTTTATTATTATTCCATTTTGTTGTGATGCATCCACCGGTAAAATTTCTGACCGCTTACCTTTCCCGCCGGTCATCAGTCAAATTTTCCACCGTTCCAATGTTGAGCCTTGAGGCCATAGGTTTTGACCGTCGGTCTCTTATAACTGCCGGTATTAGTCAGCTGCAGATAAGGATCATCCAATGCTGCTTGTTTGGCTTCCACATGCCCGTCGCCGAATAAAATATTGACACTTTTACTGTGCCGGGAGTGAGGTTGCCCATGATCTGTTGCCTTAGAAGCTGTTCCGGCAGCTGTGTTGGAATCTTTAACACAATCGCTACCGACTTGGCGCAATGGGTAATTACTGTATGGATCAAAACTGTCCATCAGGATATAAAGCATACTCGCAAAGCGCACCTTTGAACGTTTGAGAGAGTCTTGAGTGTTATTATTATCTTTTGATTCACTTCCGACATAAAATTTATTATAGCCGTAATGGCTGAATGCCGTAGGAGATGAATTGGATGCCTGATACGGCAGGTAATCAGGAAGCAGAGGCATGGAGGGACAGACGAAATTTTCCAGACCGACACTTTTGGTCGACATGATCGCATCACTCCAGGCACTTCTGACTTCGCCGTCAGAATACGTGAACACCCGGTTTTTCCCCCAAGGATAATTGGGATAAAAGTCATCGCTTGCATCCGTATAAACATCAAATGCCAATCCGAATTGTTTCAGATTGTTGATGCAGCTGGCTGCCCTGCCGCGTTCCCGGGCTGAATTGAGCGCGGGAAGCAATATCGCCGCCAGAATGGCAATAATGGCAATGACTACGAGCAATTCGATCAAAGTAAACCCCCGGGGGTTTGCTTGCTTGTGAGCAAGCAAACAATGCATCCTTTTGATGTCTTTCATAATTTTCCTCCTTTTGCTTTTGTCTGATCCGCAAACCGCGTGGATCAGACCGTTATTAATTATTGTTTCATTAATTTTTCAAACAGCACATCCGGAGTGGTCCCGGAATGAGTCAGCATTTCAACGACGTGATGCAGCGGCAGTTCCAGATATCTTCGGACCATTCTGCCCAGATAACTGCTGTCGCGCAGGCCGGATAATTTGGCCGAATCATTTATGCTCCGCCCGATGAAGATCATCTGCAGGGCACTTTTCAGACGCAATATCACCAGATATTGTATCGGGGAAAACTTTGTCACCTCCTTGAAGTAGTGGCGGAAAGAACTTTCACTCATGGAAACATGCTGGGCGATCTCCTCCAAAGTCAGATTCCTTTCCAGATTTTTCTCCATGAAAGTCAGAGCCTTGCTGATGCGGAACGACAATACATTATCCTGAAGTGTCGTCTGTAATTTGCGGTTGCGCCACAGAACTATCAGCAGTTTGGCCAGCAGCAGCGGTATCATTTCCCGGTAGCCCGGAGCTTTTTCATCCTGTTCCCGTTTCAACTCAAAAGAGAGGTCTATCGCCTTTTTCAAACCGCTGTCATCCAGCTGGAATATATCGGTCCTCTCGGCGTATTCCGGAAAAAGTTTTTCAAATTCCGGCATGCAGTCCTTTTTCAACAACAATTCATCATCGATGATACTCTGATGGATAAGTATGTTGAAGTATTTGGTGTTAAGCATGTTGTCGTAATGGTGTATCGAGCCTGGCGCATAGATGAAAAAATATCCCGGCTGCAGTATCTGCACATTTTCATCCATTCCCCGGTCAAGCACCGTACCATCGACAAATATCACCAATTCATAGAAATCTTCATGGCAGTGACGGGTATCTCTGGACTTCTCAAAATTGAGAAACGGACGCATAAAGTTGCATAATATCGGATATGAAGTATACTTTTCCAACTTGAAGTGATGATACTCCGGTTTCATCTCTTTTTCCTCCTTTCCGTCAGTGCGAACCTCATTTGCCGGTTATTTTTTCCTTCAATTTTCCGGCATCGTCACCGTAGTAGAAACATCTGGTTTCATGCAGTTCTGCATCGAATTCTATTTGTTTGCAGTCACGCATGATTTCGCCGGACATGATATCCAGCACATCGGTTTTACGCGGCAATGTGATGGTCTTTTTCCCGGGATAACGGGCGTGAAGCATCAGCAGAGAGTCGTTGGCTTCAAACGGATCAAGCGTTTTGCTGAAACGGTAGATCCCCGCCCGGTCGAGAATGTCTGATATAAATTTCATATCCAGCTGCCATGCTCCGGAAAAGACGGTGAGGGCTTTGCCGGTTTTCATTGCCGCCGCTCCGGTTTGGCCGTTTTTGTATTTCCCCAGCACTTCGACACCGGGAGTGCTTACGGCAAACATGGGAGTGACATTGGCCGCCGGGGTGCCGAAAACCGAACCGTCTTTGCGGATCACCGCCGCCGGAATGCCGCTGTCGATACGGGAAAATTCCATGCCGGTAAGCTCTTTCATATTATCCGTACTGCTTTCCAGACCTTTGATGTAGCCCGGAGCATAGAGCCAGAGCAGCACGCAGTCGCGCTGTTGAAGTTTTTTCACCGCCGCAAGGAATTTATCATCGTATTTGAAGCAGTTTATAAAGACATAGAGTTTGTAATCCCCCGGATTGTCAGCCAGATCTTCGGCAAGCAGTTGATCCACCGGAGAACCGGAACGGTTGAATCGTCCCTGATTGCCGATGAAACTTTCAAAGGTCAGCACCGGACGGATCCGTTCCCTTTTGGCAACATTTCCATTGCCTTTATAGTACTGGTCAATGATACCGCTGCGGGCCATCTGGGTGACCGGCGGCATGGCTTTGATGGATTCTTCACTGACAACCAGTGCGATTTGGGCGTTACGGGCGGTGTTGTTCTCCAGAATATGCTGTCCGGTGATTTTCAGATTATTGATGAGCCCGGTCATTGCCGGGAAAGAGATTTCCGTACCGTTGGTCAGCGGATAGTAGTAGTTCGGGGAGTTGCGGCAGATGGCGATGGCCATATTGCGCAGTTCCTGGGCGATAGTCTGTTTTTCTGTGATGGTTTGCCTCTGACTGCCTTTGACATCGTAACCGTAATGGGTGCGGGTGTCATCTTCGCATACCGGAATGATATTGTTTTTCAGCAGTGTGGCAAAAGGTTTCATTTCGCCGCAGGTTTCCCCCATGTCGCGCAACGGGTAACTGTTGGGCGACATGATGTAATCAACCGTATTGGCATCGAGAACTTTTTTCAGCGCGTAATGACTGCGGTACTGGCTCCGACCGGTATGGTGAAGTGTGGAAACATAACCGTAATAGGTGCCGATGACTTTGTCTTTGCCGACAAGTTCTTTGGCTTTCCGGGCCAGATGCAGCATGAAGTCAGCTGTCGTATTTGAGGAAAAGTCATTGTAAGCGATGGTTTTAAGGTGTTTTTTCTGATCCCATAACAGAGATTTTCCGTCCAGGCTGTTCCGTTCCGCACCGGAAGGAACAGCAAAATTATCCAATTGCGGATATTTTTCTGCGGCAAAAGCGGCAAATGCTTTTTTACCTGCCGGAGAGAAGTCCAGAGCTTTGCCGCTGGCCGATTCCCAGCCCAGCCATTCCACAGTATATCCTCCGGCAATCCGGTAGCCGATGATGCGGTTGGCATAGGGGGAATTTTCCAGATATTCTATGGCTTTGACCATCTGCTTTTCGAAATCCTGCCGGGCTTTGAGCGAGGCCAGAGAGTATCTGCCGCCGTTGGGCAGACCATTTTCATCCTGACACATTTCATCGGGATTATTGCTGCGCCAGTCCGCCGGGAATCTGCAAACCAATGTCCACATAAAGTAGGCATCGGGAAAGTGTTTGGCTACCCGCAGCGCTTCATGGTCCAGAACATCGGTGAGGATCGTGTCACCTTCGCCCCACCAGTGTTTGACATCAAAAATCACGCTTGCCACATTGGCCGGGATCGGAGCCAGATGCTGATATTTTGCCGGAGGATTGACCCAGGCGGCAAAAAACGGCTTGCCGTTGAGCTGGAATACCGGTGCCCCGGAAGCGGATTTTACGACTTTGAAGGTGTTTTTCTGCGCGAATTTCGGATCACGATCGATCCGTTTGATTTCCAGAACCATCGCTTTAGAATCGGCAGATTGGGCGGAAAAGATATCCGATTCCAGCGCGACGGTGTATTTATCATTGAAATACAGCGGGACCTGATAGTTGAAGTCAAGGGTCCAGAGGCCGTTTTCGCCGGGAATGAAATTGGTTTTATCAACGGTAACTTCATCCCGCCAGACCAGATTTTTTTTCAGGAGAATGGAAACACTGACCGGATTTTCCGGGATCTTGCCTTCACAGGTTATTTGAAAACGGACACTCTTTCCGGCGGTAACACTTTGCGGCGCAAAAGAGATCTTTTTCACCCGCTGCATGTCGCTGAAGTAACGGTAGGGCAGCCGGACTCCCCAGGGGGCAGCCGGCGGCGGCGGACAGTGCAGGATACCGGCCCAGCTTGAATCATTGAATCCGGTTCTGTTCCAGCCGGGCATCTCTTTGATATTGCTTTTGAAGCCCTCATCGGAATTTATCCTTTCACAGCTGCCGTCGGCGTACTGCACGTAGAGTTCAGCGATCACGCCGCCGTGAGTGTTGGTGTTGAAGTAATGTATGCCCAATACGTTTTTTCCGGCCTGCAGAAATTTGCTGACATCATAGACCTGACAGCTGCGCCAGTCATTGGAAAATCCGGCAGCATGACCGTTGACAAAAGCCTGCGCGCAATCATCGGCAGTATACTGCAGATAACCGTGAACCGGTTTTTCTTTCAATTCAAATTCCCGGCGCAGAAAGAACTCATGGTGTTTGCCGCCCCGGACTTTATCTTCCGGGGATTTGATCATTTTTCCCTGAAAATAGTGTTTGCCAGCTTGTACGTTTCTGCTGCCGGAGGGCCAGATTTCCGATTTCAGATCCGGCCACTGCGGCGCATCCAGTTTCGCTTCGATCAATTCAAGGGAGTTTTTTTTTAAGTCAGCGGGGTCCCGCTTCTCCAGAATCATCTCTTTTATCTCGATTTTTCCTCCCGCCGAATCGGTCGGGTCAAAGCGCAGCGAAATGATGTTCCCGCCGGCCAGCCACAATTCCATATCCCGGGGCGAAACGGATACCGTGTGCCATTGACCGTCGGCGGTCAGCGGAGCGATACGGCAGGAACGGGCATCATTATAGAACTGTTTGGCATGGGCGAAGTAAAGCTGGCCCGCGCCTTTGCCGGTGCCTTCGGCGCGGTAGGTGAATGTGAAAGTATTGTACAATTCCGGATCGATCTTCAGCTTTTTGATTTCGATATTGCAATCTTTTTTGATATCGGTCAGGGTCAAAATGCCGTCAACGACCTCTTTTTTGGTGTGATATGAATATGTCCACAAGTCGAAATTGTTTTTGTTCCAGACGATTTTTTCCGGCGGAGTGAAGCGTTTTTCAAATTTGATCTCTTTGATTTCGATTCTGCCTCCGGCAGCATTGGTCGGGTCAAAGCGCAGTGAGGTGATCATCCCGCCGGTGCGGAAGCTGGTAAAGTCATCCGGCGTGACGGAGATGGTGTGCCACTGACCGTCGGCGACCATCGGCGGCAGCCGCCAGGAACGTTTGTCGGAAAACTTCTCCCCGGTGTGCGAGAAGTACAACTCTCCACCGCGTTTCCCCGCCCCGTCAAAGGCCCGGTAGGTATAGGTGAATGTATCATATTTTTTCGGATCAAAATTGACCTTGAAGTTGGATATCCGGCTGTCGAAACGGATATCGGTCATGGTTATCACTCCATTGGCAACTGTGCCGGAAGCATTGCCGAAATATTTCCAGTTACGGAAATTATTCTCCTGATTCCAGACGGCATCATTATTGTCGTTTCCGGACAGAGAGAGGGTGAATAACAACAGTGCGATTTGCCAAAAGACTTTTCTCATATTTTCCTCCATTTGTGTTTTGAGAGATCCTGTCTGATGTATAGTTTACTTGCCGGGGAGGAAAAAAGCAATTACTATTTGGCAAAAAAAGAGGATATTGTGGTGTAATTATGTTACTGCAGAGGTAATTGCAAAAGTTGATGACCAATTCCGCAACGGAGCGGCGGCGGCAAACGTGCCGCTGTTTTTGTTGGCTCGCTTGCGCCCGGCGGCAAACGTGCCGCTGTTTTTGTCGGCTCGCTTGCGCTCGATTTGGCATGCGCTTTTACGGACAAAAACAGACATGACAGACTTTACAGATAAAACAGACACACCACCTCCGATGGGGCGCGGGCGGCAAACGTGCCGCTGCGCTGGGCGCGGGGTGCAGACTGCAAGCGTTTGTCTGCAGACGTGTAACCACCCCCTGTCCGTTATTGTCTGTTAAGTCCGTTTTGTCCGTCACGGTCGCTCCGCCAACCACGCCTGCACTCACCACGTTGATTTGCAACCGCAAAAAAACACGCTCCGGAAGTTTATTCAACTTCCGGAGCGCGTTTATTTGACAATCAATTGGTAATTACGGATCAGTCAAGTTTGAGCGCATCCATTGCGCCGGATTCAAAGACTTCACCGACATTGACCATTGCTTCGCCCGGTTTGAGCGCGGCGGTGTACTCTTCTTCAGCGGCTTTGAGGTCGGCTTCGGAGAAGTCACCGTCAACCGCTTTGATGGAAAGACCGATACGGCGTTCATCAGTGTCAACTTTGATCACACGGGCTTCAACATCATCGCCGACTTTGAGAACATCTTTGACTTTGTCAACACGCTCGTTGCTCAACTGGGAGATGTGGATCAGACCATCGATCTTGTTGCTCAATTCCACAAACGCACCGAAAGTGGTGATCTTGGTAACATTGCCTTTGACGATATCACCGACTTTGTAGAGTTCGTTGATATTGCTCCAGGGGTCGTTTTCAGCCTGTTTGAGACCCAGAGAGATGCGCTGCTGTTCCGGATTGATTTCGAGAATGACGACTTCGATCTCCTGTCCCGGGGTGAGAACTTCACTGGGTTTGTTGATCTTTCTGGTCCAGGACATGTCGGAAACGTGGATCATTCCGTCAATGTCATTTTCGATTTCAACGAATGCACCGTAATTGGTCATATTACGGACCTTGCCGACAATGTGTTTGCCGACCGGATATTTTTCAGCAAGAACTTCCCAGGGATTGCGCTCTTTCTGACGGAGGCCGAGGGAGATCTTGCGGCTGTCGCGGTCAATGTCGAGAACGACTGCTTCGACAACTTCATCTTTGGCAAGTACATCACTGGCTTTGTTGATGCGTTTGGTCCATGACATTTCAGAAACGTGGATCAAGCCTTCGATACCGGTTTCGATCTCAACGAATGCACCATAGGGCATCAGATTGACCACCTTACCGGAAACCAGACTGCCTTTGGGATATTTGGCAACGACATCGTCCCAGGGATTGCGGGTCTTCTGCTTGAGGCCGAGGGAAACGCGTTCTTTGTCTTTGTCGATACCGATGACAATGACTTCGATCTCCTGTCCGACAGTGAGAACTTCGCCCGGATGGTTGATCCGGCCCCAGGAGATATCGGTGATGTGAAGCAGACCGTCGATACCGCCGAGGTCGATGAATGCACCGAAATCGGTAATATTTTTGACGATACCCTTGACCACTGAATCGACCTGCATGTCGCCCATAAGGTTGGCGCGCTGTTCACGGAGGGATTCTTCCAGCAGCTCTCTGCGGGAAACAACGATATTGTGACGCTCAACATTGATTTTGATGATTTTGACTTCGTACTCTTTGTTGAGGTAGTCATCCATATTGCGGACGGGGCTGACATCAAGCTGGCTGCCGGGCAGGAAGGCCGGGAAACCCTCAACATCGACCATGATACCGCCTTTGACACGGTGACGCATGATACCTTTGACGATATGACCTTCGCCGTATTCGGTGGTGATGCGTTCCCAGGCTTTGATGGAGTTGGCTTTTTCCAGGCTCAATGTGGGCATATTCTGCCGGTTTTCGATCTCTTCCAGAAATACGTCGATATCATCGCCGACATTGATCTCTTCGAAATTGATGAATTCAGCTGCCGGGATGAATCCTTCAGCTTTGTAGCCGATATCCACCCGTGCGCCGTCAGCGGTTTTGGCAACGATTTTGCCGGCAACGATTTTTCCTTTGCTGATGATACCGACCTCTTCCTTGCCTTTCAGCAGCTCTTCCATGCTCTCGGGCATGCCGCTGAAATCAAGAAAGCTCTCCGCGAATTTGTTTTCTTCCATTTGGTTTGTTTCTTGTTAAATTGTTTACTCTGTTCAAACTTCCCATTTATCCCGGCACCGTGCCGGAATAAACCGTACAAATTCTTAATATAGCACGCTTTTATTTATCCGTCAAGGAGTTTGGAATTTTTTTCCGGCTTTTCTCTGTCGAAAAGGGCGGAGAAGATGCTTTTACGGTGCAGTTTCAAATAAAAATTCTCTGGTGTCGTGCCGGGGGTGAGAATTATCTTACCGGTTGGTTCATAAAATACGCCGCACCTGCGATAGGCTTTCCGTTTTCAGTTACGCTCAAAACTTTATCCGGCCAGCCGTAAGAGTATGATTTATCGCCCTCTTTGATCAACCTCCCAGCGGCATCGCAGGCATAATGAGTTACTTTGCCGTCTGTTGTGGAGGATACCAGCTGATTGGCTTTATCGTAAGCAGGTCTTGTTGCGTAAGAGCAAAAACAGCACATCATCGTCATTCAACCGGAATAATTTAATCACAACTCACTAATCAATATGCTGTTCCATAGAATGTGCCGATTATCCGCCAATTTGGAATAAGATTTTATATGGAATGAAGAATAACATTTTCATATATGTTCCAAAAGAAACTGTTTCTGTATATAAAAAGAGATTGTTCAAGACTTTGAACGCGTTAAACAAATTACCGTTTTTTATTTCAAAATCCAGAATATAGCCAAAGGAAAAACTATAAATAAATGATTTGCCATGAATGAATTTTATATTGTGTGTTTCAATGTTTTTCCCAAAATCAAAAGCCTGTTTTTTATTGCCGGAAAAATACCAGAACTTTATCAATTCAATGGAAACACCTTCTGAAATTTCTTGCTGCAGCAGGTGGGGGAGGATATTTGCAATCTCTTCTTTAAGATCTGCAAAAAACTTGTGTCCCCGGTAATCATCATTGAAAAAGCTGATTGTATTATATATTGTCAGTATATTATATATTTCAAGATCTTTTTTAGAAAGTTTGTATCGCGTACATGTTTTTGTCAACACATTGAAAGCTGCGTTATAATTGCCTTCACCGCAAAGAGATTCGATCTTTTGCAATGTCAACGGCAAAGGAGTTGTGTCAGTCAATGTGATCGTTCCGGCGCCCGAAATTGAAAGCTTAAAAAAAATAATAAAGATTAATAAGTGCATACGATATTTCATCATAATCACTCATATATAACGTGCAAATCTAATTTTGCAGACAAGCACCATTATTTGCATTTCCCCGTGATATTTTTATTATTAAGATTGTATTGTTGCTTGAAAAAAAATTGTAATTCTTTGCACATTTCTTTATCTTCAATAACATTCTTCAATAATAGTACTTTTGCTGCTGCTTTTTTTTGAGCGATGACTTTTAATTTATCATTATTACCATCATAAGAATACCAGTTTTTTTCAACAATGCGTTGTACCACAAACACTGCAACTTCACCCTCCGTAGCATTTCTGAAATTACAGATATGAAGTTTTGTTGCTTTGCGACTGCCAAATTTATTAACAATTGAATAGAAAACAGCCTTGTTATTCTGCGCATAGTTAAGAAAATTTTTCCACAGTTTTTTTTCAAACACACTTCCCGAAATAGTATAGTTGATATCTGTTGATGATAATAAACATCCTTCTTGCTCTATCAGTTGTTGCCACATTGCATTTTTATCTGCCGCAACAACACTAAAAGGAAGAAATAATATACCCAATGCAACAATAGTAAAAAATAACTTTTCAGCAATCATATGCTCTTCTCCATTATTCCGGTTTTACAGAAGTAAAACCACGATTAGAGTTGGTTACCGCACGGTCTTCGTGTAGTATACCATTGAGATATCAACTTGTCAAGTGCTTCTTGAAATTTTTTGTAAAATATCGCCTTGCGGTAATTGCAAAAGTTTTCTGTTTTTCTTACTTTCCATTGAGTTCGGCCAGCAACGCCCGGGCGATGGCCGGAGTTCCGGCGATGATGCCGTCGGCCGGGAAATTCTCTTTGCCGTTGTAATCGCATACCACTGCTCCGGCTTCGCGGGCGATGATCGCTCCGGCGGCGACATCGTAGAGCTGCAGACCCTCTTCCCAGTAGCCGTCAAAAACTCCGGCGGCAGTCATCGCCAGATCCAGTGCCGCTGAACCGCACCGTTTGATATCCCGCAGCCGGGGCAGGATGCGGTTGAATTTTTCCAGAACCGGTTCCACCTTGTTTTCCCGCAATCTGGCAAAGCCGGTGGCGCATGCCGCCTCTTCCAAAATGGTGCATCCGGAAACCTGGATCGGTTTGCCGTTTAAAAATGCCCCCCGGCCGCTGCAGGCAGTAAACATTCTGTTCAGAGCCGGAGCATTGACGGCTCCGGCAAAAGGTTTGCCGTCTTTGTAAAGGGCAATGGAAATGCTGTAATAAGGGTGGAATTTGACAAATGATTGAGTGCCGTCGATGGGGTCGATCACCCAGCAGTACGGGGAATTTTTTCCGGCGTGTCCGGTCTCCTCCCCGAAAATATCGTGATCGGGGAAGCGTTCAGTGATTTTGGTGATGATCAGATTTTCTATTGCTTTATCGGCGATGGAAACCAGATCTTTGCTGGTGGCTTTGCCTTCGATGTCGTTTTCAGTTATTTTGCCGAAGTATTCCAGCGACTCTTTCCCTGCTGATTCAGCCAATTCAGTGATAAATTCAAGCATTGATACTATTCTCCCAAAGTTTCTGTAATTCTCCCAAATCGTTGCATGTCCAATCCGGTGTCACCGGAGCGTAACTGCTCAAATCTGCTCCCGGCCCGATGATCCGGCAGGTCATGCTTCCGGCATTTGCTCCGGCGGCAATATCAGTGGCCAGCCGGTCGCCGATCATCATCGTTTCGGCGGCATCAAGACCGTATCTGGCGGCGGCGCAGCGGATGAATCCGGCATCCGGCTTGCCTAGCTGGCGCAACTTGACTCCGCTGGCCAGTTCCACACAGCGGGAGATCGCTCCGCAGTCGACCAGACAGGTCGGCTGGTCACTGGGGCAGAAAAGATCCGGATGGGTGGAAAAACCGGGAACTTTTTCCCGGACAAAATATGCTGCACGGCAAAGACGCTCGTAACAGAGCAGTTTGTCAAAGGAAACAATGACCGCTTCCGGTTCATCATCGACGATCTGGTAACCATGCTCCTGCAGTTCGGCGGCCATTGCCGGCATACCCAGCAGAAAAACTCTTTTCCACTCCGGGTGTTCCGACTTCAGGGTATCCACCAGAAAGTCGGTGGCAGTGTAGAAGTTTTCCGGGGCGGCCGGAATTCCGAATTTTGCCAGACGGGCAACGTACTCCTGCTTGCTGTAAGAGGTGTTATTGGAACAATAGGCGTAACGGATGCCGCGCTCCTCAAGGAACTTTATGAACGGCAAAGTGGTGGGAAAAAGGGTACTGCCGTGATAAATCGTACCATCCATATCGAGAAAAACCGCTTTTACCGCCGGAAATCCAGTAAAATCATCCATGCTAAACAATCTCCTTAACTTTTCCTTAATATAATCTGTTCTGCAGGGTAATTCAAGCTTGAATTATTTTTTTTTCAATATATATTAGAGAGGAATTGCAGCATCAATAAAAGATATTTACGATATTTTATGGAGGATAGATCATGAGTATGCCGGTCATCCCGGTTCCCCCCGGATTGGAAACGGAATTGTTTTGTCTTGGTTCCGGAGCTTTGAAGTACCTGCCGGAAGTTTTGCAGCAGGTTTTTCCGGGGAAGGCGGCCTATCTGGTCGCGGATGAAAACACCTGGCGTGCGGCGGGGGCGGCAGCGGAAAAATTTCTGATTGACTCCGGGATACCGATGGCGGGCAAATACATTTTTCCGGGACAGCCGAAGCTGCATCCGGATTATGAATACTGCCGTCAGCTGGCGGAAAAATTTCCGGCCGGATGCGTGCCGGTGGCTGTCGGTTCGGGTGTGATCAATGATTTGACCAAGTGCGGAGCATCACTGGCCAATTTGCGTTACTGCTGTGTGCCGACGGCATGTTCGGTGGATGGTTATACTGCCGCCGGAGCCGCGCTGGTGGTCGGAGGAACCAAAAAGACGGTCAAGTGTCCGGCTCCGCAGGCTTTATGTGCCGATACCGATATTTTGGCAACAGCTCCGCCGGAGATGCTGGCTTCCGGTTTCGCCGATCTGCTTACCAAAGTTCCGGCCGGCGCGGATTGGGTGATCGCCGATGCCGTCGGGGAAGAGCCGATCCGTCAGGATGTCTGGGAACTTATTCAGGGCAATATCCGCCGGTGGGTGGCAGACAAAGATGATATGCTGGCGATTTTTGACGGTTTGGCGGCGACCGGATACAGCATGCAGATGTACGGTGAGAGCCGTCCGGCTTCCGGAGCGGAACATCTTTTCAGCCATGTCTGGGAGATGGAAGGCCTGACCAAAGACGGGGAAGATGTTTCGCACGGATTCAAGGTCGGCGTCGGAATGCTGGCCAGCACTCTGCTTATGGAATTTGTGCTTGACCACTCTTTTGAAGAACTGCTTCCCCGGATGAAAGCCGGATTGAGCGTGGAAGAACGGACAGCGCAAATCGATGAATTGCTCAAGGCCGGTTGTTATGGTGATGCACCGAAAAATACTGCTCTGGGCAAATTCCTGTGCGGTGAAAAATTGATCCGGCGGCGGAAATTGATCGGAGATATCTGGGGAAAACTGCAGTCCGGCATCCGGGAACGGCTGATACCGTACCGGCAATTACGCGAAATCCTGCGCACTGCCGGTTGTCCGGTAACTCCGGCAGAAATCGGTTTGAGTACTGAACAATTCCGGCACGGCATAAAGACTGCGCAGCTTATCCGCCACCGCTATACCATCCTGGATCTGCTTTATGAATCAGGATTGCTGGATGAAGCGATAGCGGAAAAAGTTTCGCAAATGGAAAAGTGACCGGGGAAAGCTAAACGGTCAGATTCCCCGGCTTGTCACGATGCAATGCATCACAACAATGTGACAAAAACTATTTTACGATGGAAAACTCGTATCTGGTCACGCTGTGATGGGGTTTGCCCGGTTCCACCCGGATCGACGGGAAATCCGGATGATTTACTGAATCCGGCCAGGACTGGGTTTCCAGACAGAAGCCGCTGTTGTGTTCATAACAGCTTTTGCCGTTGACTTCGTGATCAAGGCAGTAGCCCATATACACCTGCACTCCCGGACGGCTGGTATGCACGGCCAGTTTTATTCCGGAATTGCCGGCTGTAACGACTGCGGCATTTTCCTGATATACGTGATCGGTTCTGCTCAATACGAAGTTGTGGTCAAATCCTTCCGGGATGTCGCGCAGGATATCTTTGAATTTCCGCCCGTTGCGCAGATCGAAAGGAGTACCGGTGACATCGATCAATTTACCGGTCGGCTGGAGATACCGGTCGGTTTCCGTGATGAAATCAGCTTTGGCAGTAATGGTATGTTCAGCACAGCTCCCGGCATTTTCACCGTCAAGGTTGAAGTAGGTGTGATTGGTGAAGTCTGCCACTGTCGGCCGGTCACTTTCAGCGGATATTTCCATTTCCAGAGTATGATTGTCCAACAGCCGGTAGGCGGCACGGACAAAGAGTTCGCCGGGGAAACCGGCATCGCCATCCGGACTGTTCAGAGTCAGAGTCAATTCGGTATCAGTGGCATTTTCCACCTCCCAGAGACGGTGGGAATAACCGAAACTGCCATGCAGTGAACAGATGTTGTTATCATTGAGAAAGAGCTGATATATCTTCCCGTCAAGGTTGAACCGGCCGCCGGAAATACGGTTGGGGACCCGGCCGACCAGAGCCCCCAGATAGCAGGGATTGGTTATGTAGTTTTCCGGATTTTTCCAGCCGAGAACCACATCCCGCAGATTGCCGTCGGCATCCGGGGCGTAAAGCGAAACTATGCAGCCGCCGAAATTGGTGATATCGGCCCCGAAGCCGTCGGGCAGGCGCAGTTTGAAAAGTTTGGCTTCACGATTATTTTTATGGGTGAAAAATTTTTCTCCATTCATATTCTTTACTTGCCTCTGCACCGTAATTATTTCTGCCGGGAGTTCTGCCAGCGGAGAAATTCCGCCCGGATCACCCGGGTGAAGTGGTTGGAACTGCCGGCGGTGGTGGAAGTTTGATTGCGCCGGGTATTGACAAAGTCCCGGTTGACATCCGTGTATATCTGCTTCCAGTTGCCCTCGGTCTCATCGTAATCCAGTGCGCTCATGAAAGTCGGCGAGGAAACGGCATTTTCCTGATCGGATAACACCTGATGTTCAACTATCAATATGGCATCCGCTCCGGCTTCGGCGGCTTTTTCCCGGAGTTTCCCGATCATCCGGTCACGGGAAACTTCCTGATAACTGCCCCGGGCAACGGCCTGACCCAGAAGTTCATATTTACGGGGTATTTTTGCTGAATCGGTAAATACTGCGATCTGCTCATCATCATCCCGGGGGATCGCATTTTTTCCGGTATATTCGATACTTACACAGCCGCTTAAAACGATAACTGCTGCCAACATGGTCATAAACTGTTTCATAAAATCTTTTCTCCTGACTGACAGAATTTGCGCTCTCCATCCGGGACGGACGGGTTTTATACATAATTTAATACAGTTGAAGCGATTTTTCAAGTTTCAGTATTTGATTTTATCAACAGTCGGTATTATTTTATATAAAGAGGTAACTGTGAAAACTGTCGCAATTACCTTGTGAGAAGATTTTCAACAATTTAATTCTTATTTCAGAAAGAACCGGATATCATGGATTTGCAGGGAGTTTATACTGCGCTGGTGACCCCGTTCCGCGACGGGAAAGTGGATTATAAAGCGTTTGAAGAGTTGCTGGAACGGCAGATCGCCGGAAAAGTCGCCGGAGTTGTCCCGGTCGGCACCACCGGGGAATCCCCGACCCTCTCTCCGGAAGAGCACATTCAGGTCATTGCCCGGACAGTGGAGATCGTTAACGGCCGTTGTCAGGTCATCGCCGGCAGCGGAGCAAACTCTACAGAAGAGGCTGTCCATCTGACCCGTGAGGCAAAAGCCGCCGGTGCGGATGCCTCTTTGCAGGTGACTCCTTACTACAACAAACCCACGCAGGAGGGGATCTACCGGCACTTTTCCACGATCGCGGAAAAAACCCAACTGCCGGTGGTGCTTTACAACGTTCCCGGCCGGGCCGGAGTGCCGATCGCCATCGAAACTGTTGCCCGTCTGGCGGCTAATCCGCTGATGGTGGCGGTCAAGGAAGCCGGCGGCAGTGTTGACCGGGTTTCTGCCATCAAAGAGGTGTGCGATATCACGGTTTTAAGCGGAGACGACTCTCTGACTCTGCCGATGATGTCTGTCGGTGCTTCAGGTATTATCAGTGTCGCTTCCAATATCATTCCCGGTGAATTGTCGGAAATGGTCGCGCTGGCCCTCAAGGGGGATTTCGCGGCTGCCGCCGGATTCCACCGTAAATATTACGCGCTTTTCCGTGATCTTTTCATTGAGAGCAATCCGATCCCGGTCAAAGCGGCGATGGCTCTGCGCGGAGAGATAGCCTGTGAATACCGTCTGCCGTTGTGCGAATTGAGTGCATCGCATCAGGAACTTTTGAGCGCGACACTTAAAAAGTGCGGATTGCTTTGATATCCAATATGTTTTTCCGGTTCGGGGGGCGGTAAGATGCTGACAAAAATATTGGCATATTTTATTCCGTTTGCGGTCAATTTTTTGCAAGGCGGCTTTTTCTTTATCACCAGTTACCGTTTTTCACAGGCCGGATGTTCCGGGGTGATCATCGGCAGTTCGCTTACCGCCTGGGGAGTGGCGTACTGTCTGATTACGATGGTTATCAGCCGTCTGGTGAAAATTTCCAATGCGTTGCGTTTCATTCTTTCCGGCGGCGGGATATTGGTTCTGTCGGCCTTGGGATTTATCATCTTTACCGGAGTGTACACACAGTTTTTGTGGCTGGTAACAGCCGGTATCGGTGCGGCACTTTTCTGTGCGCCGTTTCAGATTTTTGCCAAATCCATTGAAAGCGGCAGTAAAAAGTCTGCCGGCACGGTCAGTGCCACATCTTTTTATACGATGACCTGGAGTGCCGGATTTGCTTCCGGGCCGTTGGCTTTTGCCCGTCTGTCGGTGCGCGGCGGATTTATCGTCACGTTGATTTTTTCTCTGGCGATCGTGGTCAGTGTGCTGCTTATCGCCCGGCAGAAAAAGAAGCAGACCACCGGCGGAGGGGAACTTCCGGAAAATTCTGCCGCTGCGGAAAATATCCACTCTGAAAAGTATTATACCAGACTGGCAATACTCGGCTGGATCGTCGGCGGCCTGGGGACCGTGACGGTTTGCCAGCTCCGGTCGATGTGGCCGAAATTGGGGACCGATCTGTTGATCTCAAGGTATCACATCGCCTGTATACTGGCTCTGGTCAGTTTCAGTCAGGCGGCAATGGCTCTGCTGCTCTGCCGCAGCCGGGACTGGATGACACGGAGATTTCCGGCGTTTCTGATGAATGTGCCGGGTATCGCCGCGCTGCTTATCTTTGCTTTTGCCGGGGAAACATGGTGTTTTTATCTGGCGGCGTTGCTTTACGGGGTCTATTCCGGGTGCATGTACTTCTATCTGGTTTACCACTCATTGGCTCATCCGGTGCGGAACAGTTTTTTTGTTGCCGGCAATGAAGTTATCGTCGGTATCACCAGTATGGTCGCACCTTTTATCGGTGGTATGCTGGTGGATCTTTCCGGCAGCAACAGTGCGCCGTTTATTTTTGCGGCGGCGGTAATATTTCTGGCTTTTATGCTCCAGTGGTGGATTCTTTCCCCCCGTAATTTGCAGGAGGAACAGCGGTGACGGTTGCTGAATTACAGAAAAGGCTCGCGGAAAATATCCTGATTTTTGACGGCGGTTTCGGTACGGAACTGTACCGGCGCAACTTTTTTGTCAACACCTCTTACGATGATCTCAATCTGTCTTCTCCGGAAGTGGTGACCGCCATCCATCAATCCTATGTGGAAGCCGGTGCGGAAGTTCTGACTGCCAACACCTACAATGCCAATGCGGTATCGCTTCAGCAATTTGGTATTGCCGACCGGACGCAGAAGATCAATCATGCCGCCGTCGCCAATGCCCGCAAAGCGGCCGCCGGACATCCGGAAATATTGATCGCCGGTTCTGTCGGTCCCGGCGGCAGTGAACGGAAAAAGGCGATTGCCGAACAGGTGCAGTATCTGATTTCCGGGGGAGCTGATTTCATTATTTTTGAATCGATTTCCAAACTGGAGGAGCTGGAAACTGCTCTGGCGGCCATCCGGGATGAGCGGATCGCGGTCGTGATCAGTTTTGTTCTTTCTCCGGAAGCGGTGTTGAGTGATAACACCTCATGGAATGAAGTTCTGGCCAGACTTTCATCCGCTGAAATTCCTCCGGCGGCAGTCGGTTTGAATTGCGGAAACGGTCCGGAAACAACTCTGGCGGCACTGGAAAAAATCATACATCAGACGCCGTATCCGATGATTGTTCAGCCCGGTTCCGGAGTGCCGAAAAGCGTGGACAACCGTTTTATGCAGATGACCACTCCGGAATATTTCACCACCTATTGCATGCGGTATTTGAATCTGGGCGCGCGCGGTTTGGGCGGTTGTTGCGGGATCACTCCGGAACATATTGCCGATATGGTGCGTTCACTCAAACCTCTGGCTGCCGGGGCGGCGAAAGATATTCCGGTGATCGAAGTGAAAGCCGGGGATGAATTGCCGCCGGTACCGCTGGAGCAAAAAAGTTCATTCGGTGCCAAACTGGCGCAGGGGAAGTTTCTCCGGCTGATCGAATTGACTCCGCCAAAAGGATTTGATTTGAGTGCAACGGTGGAAAAGGCAAAAATTTGTGCCGCTGCGGGGATCGATGCAATAAATATTCCGGATGGGCCGCGTGCCAGCTGCCGGATATCCCAGATAATCACGGCAATTGAAATTCAGGAAAAAGGCGGTATCGAAACAGTCGTCCACTGCTGTGCCAGAGATCGGAATCTTATCAGTTTGCAATCCATGATCCTGGGATGCATGGCGAAAAAACTGCAGAATATTCTTTTTATTACCGGTGATCCGCCGAAATTGGGGGATTATCCATTCAGTTCCGGTGTGTTTGATGTGGATGCCATCGGCATGGTCAAACTGCAATCCCGCCTGAATCGGGGCATTGATGCCGGCGGACAGCTGTTGGGAAATGGCGTGCAGACCGCGATCGTTGCCGGAGTCGGTGCCGATCCCAATGCAATAGACATGGCAAGAGAGTACCGGAGATTGGATGAAAAAATCGCTGCCGGTGCGGAATATATCATTACCCAGCCGGTTTTTGACCCGCCGACACTGTTGAAATTTATCCGCGAAGTGCGGAAAAAACATGATATCCCGATCATCGCCGGAGTTTGGCCTTTTGCCAGTTATCGCAATGCGTTGTTTATGAAAAACGAAGTGCCGGGAGTGGTGGTGCCGGATTGGATCATGGCGGCGATGGAAAACGCCGGAGATAAAGAGGCGCAGAAACGCGAAGGTATCCGGATCGCCCGGAAAATTCTTGATGAGATAACGCCGGAAATCAATGGAGTGGCGACCAGCGCACCATTCGGCAATGTTAATACTGCCTTGTCACTGCTCTTCAATTGATCCGGTGTTGCGTCGCGGATAATCTCTTGTCAAAACATCGGTTACCGGTTCAGTCGGGCAGGTTTATACTGCACCTTGTCCTCCGTAGCCCCGGCGAAGGAGGATCCTGCTCATCCGCCTTGTTTTGACTTCGACCTTATCTCGCGCCGCTTCCACCGGTGCGGTGTTGCATCGCGGATAATCTCTTGTTAAAACATCGGCAGCCGGTTCAGTCGGGCAGGTTTATACTGCACCTTGTCCTGCCGTAGCCTCCGGCGAAGGAGGATCCTGCTCATCCGCCTTGTTTTGACTTCGACCTTATCTCGCGCCGCTTCCGCCGGGATAATTGCCTCAAACAATAACAATCTATTTTTTTGCATCTTTGCTGTACTTCGCTGTGACAAGCCTGAAATGATCAAAGCACCCGGAAAAAATAGTGATTTTTTTCAAAATAATACTTGCAATATCCGGGAACGGTGATATATTGAAAAACAACAAGATATTGTGCGCTTTTTTGAGGCTGTTTACTATATATTGTGGTAATCAGGCGCGCAAACAAGAGCCTGATTAGATAAAAAAAGAGTAAATATGCGTTTCGGTCTGCACAAATTGACGCTGCTGGACTATCCGGGGCTGGTGGCGTGTACGGTGTTCACCTGCGGGTGTAATTTCCGTTGTCCTTTTTGCCACAATCCGGTTTTGGTGACCGGCAAAATGGATGATCTGGAGTACACATTTGCGGATATACTGGAGTTTCTTGAAAGCCGCAGCGGCCGGTTGGATGGTGTGTGTGTGACCGGCGGTGAACCGTTGATGCATGAGCAGAGCATTCTGCTTATGCAGGCGGCCAAAGCGATGGGCTACCGGGTGAAACTGGATACCAACGGTTCATTTCCGCAGCTGCTTTTGCAATTGCTTCAGGAGCAGGCGGTGGATTATGTGGCGATGGATATCAAAAATTCGCCTTCAAAATACGCCGTGACCGGCGGTTCGGATTGTTGGGAAAAGGTCCGTCAGTCAGTGAAGTTGCTGATGGACGGCAATGTTGATTATGAGTTTCGCACGACAGTGACCGGGAATTTGCATGAAGTCGCAGATTTTTCGGCGATCGGCCGGGAAATTGCCGGGGCGAAACGTTATTTTTTGCAGCCGTTCAAAGATTCCGGGGCGATCCTCGGCGGCAGTGCAAAAGAGTTTGAAGTCGCTGACGGGCAGTTGAGCGGCTTTTTATCGGAAGTGAAAAAATTTGTTCCGGCGGCGGAGATTCGCGGCAGGTAGAGATTTGGAAAGAAATGAAGAAAGAAGAAAAACAGAAAGGGAGTTGTCGGAAATGTATCAGGTTCAGAAACGTAACGGAAAAAACATCGACTTTGATCTGAAAAAGATCGCTGATGCAGTGAAAATGGCCTTTGAGGCGCAGGAAAAACAGTACAATCAGTCGATCATTGATTTTATTGCATTGAAAGTCACTGCTGACTTCGAACCCAAAATCAAAGAGGGGCTCATCGCGGTCGAAGATATTCAGGACAGTGTGGAATCCGTTCTGGTTCAAGCCGGTTACGCTGATGTTGCCAAAGCTTACATCCTCTACCGCCGTCAGCGGGAAAAACTCCGCAATGCCCAGTCCACGATCCTTGATTTCAAAAAGACGGTCGATGATTATGTCAAAATCAATGACTGGCGCGTGAAAGAGAATTCCACTGTCACCTATTCGGTCGGCGGACTTATCCTTTCCAACAGCGGCGCGATCACTGCCAATTACTGGCTGTCGGAAATTTATGATGATGAGATCGGTAACGCCCACCGCAATGCGGATATCCATTTGCACGACCTTTCCATGCTGACCGGCTACTGTGCCGGATGGTCACTCAAACAGTTGATCCAGGAAGGTTTGGGCGGTGTTCCCGGCAAAATCACTTCTGCTCCGGCTTCTCATCTGGCCACGCTTTGCAATCAGATGGTCAACTTCCTCGGCATCATGCAGAATGAGTGGGCCGGTGCGCAGGCTTTCAGCAGTTTTGATACCTATCTGGCTCCGTTTGTCAAAGTTGACAATCTGGATTACAATCAGGTGAAAAAGTGCATTGAATCATTTATTTTCGGTGTCAATACTCCTTCCCGCTGGGGTACGCAGGCTCCGTTTTCCAACATCACTCTGGATTGGACCGTGCCCGCTGACCTTGCCGAACAGAATTGTATTGTCGGCGGCAAAGAGATGGATTTCAAATACAAAGATTGTAAAAAAGAGATGGACATGGTCAACCGCGCATTCATCGAAACCATGATCGAGGGTGACGCGCAGGGCCGGGGCTTCCAGTATCCGATCCCGACCTACTCCATTACCCGGGATTTCGACTGGAGCGAAACGGAAAACAACAAACTGCTCTTTGAGATGACCAGCAAATATGGCACTCCCTACTTTTCCAACTACGTCAACAGCGATATGGAACCCAGCGACATCCGTTCCATGTGCTGCCGTCTGCGGCTGGATCTGCGGGAACTGCGTAAAAAATCCGGCGGTTTCTTCGGTTCCGGGGAAAGCACCGGTTCCATCGGTGTGGTTACCATCAACATGCCGCGCATAGCTTATCTGGCGGAGAATGAAGAGGATTTCTACAACCGTCTTGATCACATGATGGATATTTCCGCCCGTTCACTCAAAATCAAACGTGAAGTCATTTCCAAACTGCTGGATGAGGGACTTTATCCCTACACCAGACGTTACCTCGGCAAATTCGACAACCACTTCTCCACCATCGGTCTGGTCGGTATGAATGAGGCCTGTCTGAATGCCAAATGGATCAAAAAAGACCTGACCAATGCCGAAGCACAGAAATTCACCAAAGATGTTCTCAATCACATGCGTGAACGACTTTCTGACTATCAGGAACAGTACGGCGACCTTTACAACCTGGAAGCCACTCCGGCGGAATCCACCAGTTTCCGTCTGGCCAAGCATGACAAAAACCGCTTCGGAGATATCGTGACTGCTTCTGAAAACGGCACACCGTATTACACCAACAGTTCGCATCTGCCGGTAGGTTTCACCGATGACATCTTCTCTGCGCTGGATGTGCAGGATGAATTGCAGACTCTCTACACCAGCGGTACCGTGTTCCATGCCTTCCTCGGAGAGAAACTCCCCGACTGGCAGGCGGCGGCCAATTTAGTCCGCAAGATCGCGGAAAATTACCGTCTGCCCTATTACACCATGTCACCGACCTATTCCATCTGTCACAATCACGGTTACATTGCCGGTGAGCAGTTCAAATGTCCGGATTGCGGCAGCAAGACTGAAGTTTACAGCCGTATCACCGGTTATTACCGTCCGGTGCAGAACTGGAATGACGGCAAGACCCAGGAGTACAAGGACCGCAAGGTATACGATGCTTATACTGCGATCAGGCGGGAATTCGGCGAAGGCGGCAGATGTTCCTGCACTCCGGTGATGGTCAATGCTCCGGCGGCGAAAGAGTCCGCAGAAGCCGTTTCAGCCGAAGAGTTGATCCTTTTCACCACGACGACCTGCCCCAACTGCCGTATTGCCAAGACATTTCTGGATAGGGCCGGTATCGTCTATTCGGTAGTGGTCGCTGATCAGGAACCGGAAAAGGCCAGAGCGTTTGCCATCAGTCAGGCACCGACACTGGCGGTGGTCAATGGCAAGAATGTGGAAAAATTCACCGGTATCGCAGCTATCCGTAAATATATCGATATGCTGGTTCCGGCCGACCGGTGACGGCGGCAAAGGCGATATTTGCTTTCAGGAAAACAACGGCAAATCGGCAAATTCTCCGTTATCAGGCGGAGGGTTTGCCGTTTTTTCATTACCGGCAAGAGATTCCAGAAATTCATCCAGCGGAAGAATTTTTATTCCCAGTTTGCGGGCATTTTTCAATTTGGAGCTGTTGTCATTGACATCGGCGGCCACCAGCAAAGCCAATGCTGAAGTGACCGAATCCACCGGTATATAACCGTGTTCCCGGGCAAGTTTTTCGTAAAAGGAGCGTTTTTCCGGCATTTTCCCGGTGAAACATATTCCCGGAGCATCCGGAACTGCCTCATGTTTACGGATAGTTACGGCATTGAGCAATTCGGAAAATTCCTCTTTTTTTTCCTGAAGCATATCCACTACAGCTCCGGCGCGCTCCGGACCGATACCGGGAATGTCTGCCAGAGCTTCAACGGTGGCTTCAAGCAATTTTTCCACCGGGAATTTTTCCAGTATCAATTTGGCGATATTCGGGCCGATCCCGGGGATATTCAAAGCGGCAAGCAGCTGGTAGTCATCGACTTCTCTGGCTTTTTGTATTTCGCGGTATAAATTTGCCGCAGATTTTTCCGCGAATCCTTCCAGGCGGCGCAGATCTTCCTGACGCAGATCAAAAAGTTCGCGCAGGTGACGGATATTGTATTGAGCCATCAATTTTTTCACCGTCGGTTCCCCGAGTCTTTCAATACCCAGATTACGGATGGCGGCACACAACAATTGCAGAGATGAACCGGGACACTCTTTGTTGGGACAGCAGAGTTCCGGACCGCTGCGGACCAGCTCTTCGCCGCACTCCGGGCAGTGGGTGATCAACGGTGAAGTGCGGATCAATCCCGGTTCGGATGCGGAGATGAAAGGTATCACATCACCGGCCCGTTCGACGGTGACGGTGTCGCCGATCTGCAGATCCATATCCAGAATGTTCTGGATATTATGCAAAGATGCCCGTTTGATGGTGATCCCGGATAACTCCACCGGTTCGAGTTCGGCCACCGGGGTGAGAAAATTTTTACCGAAGCTCCATTGGACATTGACCAGAGTGGTTTGGCAGCTGACGTTGGTGAATTTGTAAGCGATCTCACCGCGCGGGTGATGCGCCGTAGTTCCGAGGGATTCCCGGAAAGCGGCATCGGCAAACTTCAGAACGATACCATCCATCGGATAGGGCAGTCCGGCAAAGGCAAGTTTCAAATCTTCCCATTGTCCGGCCAATTTATCCAGCGGCACGCTTTTCGAGATCAGCGAATAATCCACCAGGGTCAGTTTGGCCCCCTGGATCTGCATGGGATAAATATCTTTCAAGGTCATGATGCCGGCAACGGCATTGCGGGAATTTTTGTAAGTGCCGCCATCTTTTTTGCGGATACGGGAATAGATGTTTTTGAAATCATCATCCCGGATGACGATCTCTCCGCGCACCGGACGGTCAACTCTGCCCCGGTAGCCGGGGGATTCCAGTTCGATAAGCGGCAGTTTGCCGGAAATGTCCTCTCCGGTGCTTCCATCGCCCCGGGTGGAAAGGACAGTACCGTCAAAATCAGCGGAAATACCATCATATTTCGGTTCGACCAGCAGCAATTCATCCGGAGTTCTGGCATACTTTTGCGCCCACTGCAAAAGGGCATCGAGGGAGTATGCTTTATCCAGTGAGAGCATGGCTTTTGAGTGATGAACTTTGCCGCCGGAAGCTACTTGCGGGGTGTTGATCCGGGTCAGCAGCGGGTGTTCAGGGGCAAGTTCGCGGAGTTTTTCAACGATCTGATCATAACGGGCATCGGATATCTCCGGAGCGTTATTCTGCCAGTAGCACCTGTCGTGATAAGTCAGAAGTTCTGCCACCTGAAAAACATCCATCTTTTCCAGGTCAAAATTGATGAAGTCCATAGAAAATCCTGCAATTATATTAAAACATTCCATAAAAATATAACCCCGAAGATTGCATTTTTCAAATATTCCGCTATATTATATTCCTGATAAATGGAAAAAGCCGGATGGACCGGATATTTTTTACCAAAGAAAGAAAAAGACAATTATGGCAAAAGAATTCAATGTCGCTGTCGCCGGAGCCACTGGTGCGGTCGGTGTCGAAATGATCAAAACACTGGAAAAACGCAATTTTCCGGTGAAAAATCTCAAATTGCTCGCCTCTGCGCGTTCCGCCGGTAAAACTATGACATTCAAGGGTGAAACTCTCGTTATCGAGGAGATGACGTATGATTCATTCAAAGATGTGGATATCGCTCTTTTCAGTGCCGGGGGCAGTATTTCCAAAGAGTACCGCAAATATGTGGTCGATTCCGGTGCGGTGATGATCGACAATTCCAGTGCTTTCCGCATGGATGATGATGTGCCGCTGGTCGTGCCGGAGGTCAACCCCGAAGATATCAAAAAACATAACGGTGTCATCGCCAACCCCAACTGCACCACTGCGATCATGCTGGTCGCTGTTGCGCCGCTGCACCGTGCCAAAAAACTGCGCCGTCTGGTCGCTGCCACCTATCAGGCCGCTTCCGGAGCCGGTGCCAAAGGCATGGCTGAACTTATTGAACAGACCCGGCAGATCCTTGACGGTCAGGCAATCGAGCCCAAAGCGTTTGCCCACCGGATCGCATTCAATCTGATCCCGCATATCGATGCATTTACCGATAACGGGTATACCAAAGAAGAGCTGAAAATGCTCAATGAATCGCGCAAAATGCTTCACCTGCCCGATCTGCCGGTCAGCTGCACCTGTGTGCGTATTCCGGCTCTCCGCGCCCACTCTGAATCTCTCAATCTGGAGTTTGAGGAGGAGATCACTCCTGCTGAAGCCCGCGCTATTCTCGCGGCAGCTCCCGGGGTGACGGTGGCCGATGATCCGGATGCCAAACTCTATCCCATGCCTGTTGATGCTACTGAAAAATATGATGTGCTTGCCGGACGTATCCGTCAGGATATCTCCCGCAATGACAAACGCGGGCTGGAGATGTTTGTTTCCGGCGACCAGCTGCTTAAAGGCGCGGCTCTCAACGCAGTACAGATCGCGGAATTGCTCTGAAAGGAGAGTTGAATGATTACCGGATGGCGGCTGATCTCGGCAGCGGTGGCACTGGCTTGGGCCGGTTGTGCCGCTGTGCCGCCGGAGCGTCCGGTAATTGAGAGTATCGGAAAACATCTGGATAAGGAGGGCATCGAATTTTCGGTGACAGCCGCTTCTGCGTGGCGGATGAGTTCCGATTATGTTGACCGGATCATTGAGAAGACCCTCTGGAAAGGTGATCTGGTCGATACTGAACAGCGCAAATTGATGTTTTATGTAAGCTCATGGCATCTTTTGCGCGACCTTTCCGGTTTGGAACATGCCGGCGGCAGCGGGCACAGTACGACCGTGATTTCGGGTGAAAGGTGTCACAGCCGGGGCTTTCTGGCTCTGGAGCCGTCTGCGCCCGGATTGATAAATGAATTGCCGGCGGCAGAAAACCGGATCGATGTTTCCGGTTTTATTTCCGGTTTGCCGGCGGGTTATTATAGTGCTGCCGCTGCTGATCTGCGGCCGGAAGCTCTGCTGACGGCACTTTCCCGTTCCGGGATGTATCAGGATGCCTTTGCCGGAGCGTTTCCATCCGGATTCCCGCTGCCGGAACTGCTGAAAAACTGTGCCGGCATCTGGGAGATCATTTTGCTCGGAGAGGGTGAAGATTCATTCAAGATCGAATTTCCCGATCCTTCGGCCAAGGTATTCAATTTCTGCCGTTTGGCGGCGATGGGCCCCGGGGGGAAAAATCAGCTTTCCCGGATCAAATTGGGAAATGGTGCCATTGTTTCCCATCATCAGGGGCGCACGGTATACTACTCCACCGGAGATGTGGAAAAAGTGTTCCGTTCCTCCGTCAGTTTTCAACCCGGGAAAGAACGGGAATTCCTGTTTTACCGGCAGCCGGAAAAGGCAGTAGCCGTTATGATCGCCTCTGCCGGAGAATCGATCAGCTGCACTGCCATCGGAGAGCTGAATATCCTTTATCCGGATTGTGAAGCACCGGAAATCATCACTGTTACCCGGGAAAAAGAGGGTTTTCTGCTTCGCAGCAATCAGATCGGAGCATGGCAGCTTCAGGATGGGCTGCTCGCTCTGGATTTTGCTGAATTGCTGGGAAAAATCAAGTTTCCGAGTGCAAAACAGCAGGATGCCGGGGAAGCGGAAGAGGCAGGGGAGAACGCGGGAGAGAGTGAAGCGGCGGAGAATGAGGAAAATATTTCATGCCGCTGTGAGCAGATATTGCCGGAAGCCGCCGGAATGTTGAAAGAAAAGCCGGATATGGCCGCCGGTAAATATGAAGTTTCTCCGGAGTTGTCCGTATTTTATTTCGGCAGGATCGAATCAGCAGTTCCGGTCCCGTCATTTATTCTGATGCCGCACGGGAACAGTTTTTGCATTCTTTTCAGTGACGGAAAGATCGAAAAATTTGAATTATCCGGCAACTGCAATTTCCGGCGGATCATCGCTTTTTTGCAGACCGTAAAAAAATATGATGAAAAAGTATTCCGCCATCTGATAAAGCTGGCTGCAGTATTTGACTATCAGGAAGAGAGGAATTGACCATGTCCGACAAAGTTGAAAAAAGTTTCAATAAAGAGTTCCTTGAGGCGGTGGAGAAGTGTTCGGAAAATCTCTCCTTTGAGGATATTTCCCGGCTCAACGGCATTCGCATTGAATTGTTGCGCCGTTATATCGACCGTCAGGCAAAAAATATCCGCAGTGAGACCTGGGATAAACTCTATCCGCTGCTCAAACCTTATCTTGAGGGCCCCGAACCGATCAAAACTCCGCCGCCGCGTCTGGGAAGTGCCTACCGCCGTCACCCGGAATTGGTGAATATGCTCAGCGAGCAGAAAGTTCTGCTGGATGAATTCGCCATTTTCAACGACAGGGAGAAAAAGCAGATCATCCGCCGTTTCGCCGAAGTTCTGCCTGCTCCGGCGGAACCGGCTGGATTTTCCAGTTTGTCTGCGGCGGAAAATGAGTTGATGGGTAATTTCATGGCAATGGATAAAGACATGCGCGAAACTATGCTGGCGGAAGTCACTGCCGAAGCCACCGCCGAAGCCAAACGTCAGCGCAAAGAACTTTTTTAAGCGATGACACCCGGCTTTATATATCCGGAAAATGCCCTGATCATGGCTCCGTTATCCGGTTTTACCGATCTGGCATACCGCCGTGCGGCGTACCGTTGCGGCTGCCGGTATGCTTTTACCGAAATGGTCGATGCGGCCAGTCTTGCTTACGCCAACGGCAACGGCGAAGCTCTGCTCAAACGCGGCGCGGAAGAGGATTTTCTGGCGGTGCAGCTGGTCGGAGCAGATGAAGAGCTGCTCAAACGCGCAACTGCCAAACTCAATGAGAGAGATTTTTCGCTTCTGGATTTCAATCTCGGCTGTCCGGTTCCCAAAGTGGTGAAAAAGGGTGCCGGTGCGGCTCTGGGAGAGAATATCGATCGGGCGGTAGCCTGTTTCCGGGCGATTGCCGGAGTAAGCCGTTTTACTGTGACGGCCAAATTGCGGATACTGGATGAAACTGATCCGGCTCCCACGCTGGAATTGTGTGCCGGATTGGTCGATGCCGGAGCGAAGGCTTTGACGGTTCACGGCCGGACAAGGAGTCACTTTTATACCGGGACGGTACATTTTTCGGTCATCAGGGCGGTCCGGGAGGCATTCCCGGATATTCCGGTGATTGCCAACGGCGGGGTGAATTCCCGGGAAACTTACGATACCATCCGCCGGGAGACCGGTTGTTCAAGGGTGATGCTGGCACAGGGGATCATGGGCAATCCCTGGCTTTTCGGTGAATTATCCGGAGGGAAATTGCCGCCGGCTCTGGCGGAGTGGAAAAGCATCGTCCGCTTCCATGTTTCGGAAATGATCGCGCTTTACGGGGAGGCTTCTGCCATGCGTCAGGCGCGGAAAATCGTGCATGATTACCTCAAAGGTCGCGGTTTTCCAGCGGCGTTGCGGGCGGAAGCATCCGGATTGAGTTCTTTTGCGGATCTGGATAAACTGCTTGACCGTGCGGCAGTGGCCGCTGTTTCGACTGCTCCCCGGAGGATCCTTACGGATTGACCGGAAATGCTCCGTCATCGACTGCCGGAGAGATGGTGGCGGCCGCTTCCGGAGTTATCCCGCGCAGGGAACAGAGATAACGCAAGTGTTCCCAGGCGGCGTTCCGGGTTTGCGGAGCAGTGCCGATAGAACAGAGCAGCAGATAATTCCACCGGGCATTGATAATGCTGAAAGGAGCGTTTTTCAACTCTTTGGTCATTGCTTCGGCGGCAACGGTGAAATTTCCGGTCATCATCGCCGCCACTCCTTTGAGCCGCTGGGAATGGCGGTAGCAGCGGCGGGCGCAATCACTTTCCAGTTTTTCCAGATAATGGAATGTACGATCCGGTCTTTGGGTGACAAGTGACAATTCTGCCAGTTGATAAAGGGCGTGGACTGTCGGTTTTTCCCGGATGGAATCATTGTACGATCTCACCGCTCCGGCAATATCTCCCCGGAACAGCTGCAGATCCCCGCGCCGGATAAAGCTGCCGGATGACAGATTGACCGCCATCATAAAAAACGCATAAATGATTGCTGCAGCTCCAAGCGGGATGGCCGCCGGACGCCACCGGCAGACGGATTCTTCCGGATGCCTGCCGGATGCAAGCTGTATTCCGGCACTCAACGTCAGAAGCGTGCCGCACAGGACCGTGATGTTGTGCTGATCGAACCATCCGCAGATCAGCAGTGTCAGAAAGATCCACCGGCAGAAAGTTTCCGGCGCGCTATGCACTTCCCGGCGCAGAATTGTCCAGATCGCCGTTAGGTAAAATATCGCTCCTGCAATGCCGTTTTCTGCAAAGATATTGAGCAGATCGTTGTGGGCATGATCGATGTGCGGGGCGGGAAATGACGAGAAAAAGTAGGCTTCCGGCAGATACATCCGGATATATTCGCTGAATTGTCCGCAGCCGGTGAGAAAATACTCCCCGATGACCCCCGCCGCGCCGCGCCAGATGTGGATACGGGTCTCACCGCTGTCCCCGGCAAATCCGGCCACCGCAAAAACCACTGCTGCAACTGCCAGAAAAGCCAGAATGAGTATATTACGGCTCCGGGGCGAAGTCAAACGGTGACCGGTAAATATCATTCCGGCGGTCAACACCGCTGCAGTCAGAGCCGAACGGGACACACCATCCGGAAAAAATATTGCAAACAGCAGCAGAAAAATTCCTGGAAAAATAAGGGCATACTTCCATTTTGCCGGAGAATCGTACCACTTTTTCCGCAGCAGCAATATTCCCGGCAGCAGTGCGACCACCGCCCCCTGGGTCCAATTCCAGTTTCCGGTCAATCCGGTGAATTTTTCTGACATGACCCCGCTGTATATCAATATTCCCGCTGCGGCAGGAGCGAATACGGGCAGAAGTTTTTTCAACTCTTCTGCTGCTATCGCCCCGGCCATCGGTGTCAGCAGGTAAAACATTACGGTCAGGAAACCTTCGGCGGTGATCATGCCGGTCAGAGTTTGATATCCGGCAACTGCGGTCAGCAAAATACCGCTTGCGGCAAGCGGCCATAACTTACGGTCAGATAAAAGCTGTTTGAGCCTTTCGGGAAAAAAAAGAAGCATCCCGGCGGAAAAGAGCGCGATGACCGGCAGAGTAACCATCGTTACCAACCCGTACAAAGGGAACGGTCTTCCGGTAAAACGGCAGAATGCCAGCGGCATGGCCAGAAACGGCAGTACCAGCAGTATCGCTGCTGTCAGATATGGAAAGATTTTTTTGTTCACAGCCATCTGGTTATCTCGTCAGCAGACAGTTTCGGGACATGCAATACATCATTTTCATCCAGATAATAGGCGACATCGCCGTTTTCCGCATTTTCGGTCACCGGTTCTTCGGCGGGAAATCCCACTGCGACCAGATAAAGCACTTTGTATCCGGCGGGCAGCAGAGTCAGTTCCTGCACCTTTTCCGGGTCGAATGAAGCAAACCAGCAGCATCCGAGTTTTCTTTCCCATGCGGCCAATTCCATGCTCTGGATCGCCGCCCCGGCATCGGCATGGATAAAGGTTCCGGCATTTTCCGGTGCGGTCACTGCAATGAAGCACAATGGCGCATCGACTCCCCACTGCGGAGTCCGGCGCGGAGCGACCAATCCCGCCCAGCGGGTGGTTTCAAATATCTGACGCACCAGCTCCTTTTCCCGGATTACCAGATAACGCAAAGGTTGCTTGTTGGATGCACACGATGAGTAGCGGGCCATGTCGATCAAATGGCGCAACTCTGTTTCAGGAACTTCGCGCTGTTCAAATCTGCGGATGGTCCGCCGGGTCGATGCCACTGTTTGAAAATCCATGAATCACCTCCTATTTGCCGATACAGAATTTGTGGAATATCTTATCCAGAATATCCGGAGCCGCACTCCGTCCGGTGATCTCCCCGATCTTCACCGAAGCTTCGGCCAATTCAAGCGAAGACAATTCATAATCTCCGTCAGTGAAAAATCCGGCCGCACGCGTGAGATGTTCCAGCGAAGCAGTCAGCAAAGCGGCACTGCGGGCATTGAGAGCCAGTTCCGGCATGACCGGAGCGGCACCTCCGAAAACGGTTTTTTCAAAAGCATCAAAAAGTCCGGTGATGTTTTCTCCGGTCAGAGCTGATATTTTTACCGTCGGCAGACCGGTTTCCGGCAGTTGCCGTTCCGGAACGATATCACACTTGTTCCAGACTGCGATCAATCCGGGGGCGTTGCGGTCGATGGCCGCTGTTTCTGCAAGCAGATCATCTGCCGAAGCATCCAGCAGCCAGAAGGTGACAGCACCGGAACGGATCATATTCCATGAACGCTCGATCCCCATTTTTTCCACCGGATCATCGCTTTCGCGCAGACCGGCAGTATCGGTCAGTTTTACTCCGATGCCCCGGATGACGGCATCGGATTCCACCGTATCCCGGGTCGTTCCGGCGATGGCACTGACGATCGCCCGGTCAAAACCTAAAATGGCATTGAGCAAACTGGATTTGCCGGCATTGGGCTTCCCGGCCAGAACTACCGGTACTCCATCCCGGATGATCGCTCCGGCGGTGGCGGATTCCAGCAGTTTTTCAATATTTTTTCCGGCATTTTGCAGTTTTTCCGGTACGCTGTTGTCAAAATCCAGCTCCTCATCCGGAAAATCCAGCCGCGATTCACACTCCGAGCGCAAAGTTATGATCTGATCGTATAACTCATTGATCCGGTTGCTTAAACTTCCGGCCAACTGCTTCTGGGCCAGATGCAGTGCTGCTGAACCGGAAGAGGCGATAATATCCGCGACTGCTTCAGCCTGAAGCAGGTCGAGTTTGCCGTTGAGAAAGGCCCGGCAGGTGAATTCTCCGGGTTCTGCCATCCGGCATCCGGCGGCAAGGAGTTCTTTCATCACTGCGTTGGCGGTCGCTGCTCCGCCGTGACACTGCAATTCAACGACATCATCCCCGGTATAACTGAATGGAGCTTTCATGTAGACCGCCAGCACCTGATCTCCGGCGGCGCGGCCAAGCATCATTTTCCGGACATTGGCGGCACTCAATGCAGTGCGGCCGCGCCAGACACGATTGGCGATATCCAGAACTTGCGGCCCGGAAAGGCGGATGACGGTGACTGCGCCGCCGATGGCACTGGCAAAAGCTGTGATATTGTCAGACTGATTCATTTATTTGCCTGAATCAAGATGTTTGAGCAAAGTACGGTAAAAATCCAGCTGCATTTGTGCCTGCATCCGGGCTTTTTCCAATCCCGCACTCTTAAAGTATTGCACCGCTTCAGCAGCATCCGCTTCCGCTGAAACCAAATCTCCGAAGGCATAGCGCAGACGGGAACGGACCATCAGGATGATCCCCAATTGTTCCGGCATGGCATTCAATGCCGCCGGAGTTCCGGCCAGGATCTTTTCCGCCCCGATCAGGGCCCGGGATTCAAACGGGAAGTCAGTAAGCAGTCTTTCGATGAATGCACAACGCACTTCCGGAGCAAACGGCCGGGCATGGAATTTTTCAATCACCTCATCCAGATGTTTGCGCAGCTGCCGGTGGCGGCTGACCATATCCAACGCTGAAAAGTGGAGTCTGGGGATATCAGGAGCTTTTTGCAATGCTCCGGCGACCGCCTGCCATGCTTCACCGGTCTGCCCGAGATTTTCAGCGGCAAATACCGCCATCCGCAGGGCGGAACCGTTTTCCGGAGCAAACTGCAGGATCTTTCCGGCAGCTTCACGGACTTTGAAAAGATTTCCATCCCGCATGTGCTGCTGCATTTCCAAAATCATCGGATCAAGTTTTTTCTGCTTATTCAAATCCAGTTTGCCTGCCAGCTGTGCTTCGCAGACTTCCGGCAGATCCACCGCTTCGCCCCGCCAGAGGATGGTGCCGCCGGCATCCATCAGAAATGCCATCGGAAAGATCATTGCGCTTTGATGCATATACTCCGGAGTGACTTTCCTTTCAATATCCACCGCCATCCGCAGACGGACATCCCGGTGACGCTGCCGGAATTCCCGGGCATCGCTCAATGTATCCGGCGTAATGATCGAAATCAGCAGCCGGTCGTGGTACTGCCGCCGGAAATTTTCCAGCATGGCGGTCAGGCGGTCACTGTCAGATGCCCGGGTATACATAAAAACCACCGCCCGCAAGCCGGGGATACTGCGGTGCTTTTCTTTATCCAGTTTTCCCAGCGGCATGGGCGAACAGTCAAGCCACTCAAGTTTGCTGCGGCTCTCCCCCGGACGGTCGCCGGGCAATACCGCCGAAACGGAAAAAACAGAGAGCAGAACAGTTGATAAAAATAAATTCTTCATTACCGGAAACCTCAATCAATATGTTGATATGTTTTGGTTATAAAATATCCCGCCGCCATCATTTTTTCAAGCCGCAACGGAACAAAATATTGTCGTGAAATCAGAAAAAAATATGATAAAAGGAATAAAAAAGCAGCTTTTTGCGGAAAAAGACTTGACTTTTTGCTGTTAAGAAGCGATATTATAACAGACGCATTGTTTTGGTGCAATAAAAATTGAAAGAACTGGGACTCTAAAACCAACTTTAGGAAAGGGAAAAAAAGATGTCCGAAATCGCTGATAAAGTAAAAAGTATCGTAGTCGAGCAGTTGGGTGTTGCTGAAGATCAGGTCACCCCGGAAGCCAAATTTGTGGAAGACCTCGGTGCCGACTCTCTCGATCAGGTCGAGCTGGTCATGGCTCTGGAAGAGGCCTTCGGTGCCGATATTCCGGACGAAGAAGCGGAAAAGCTGACCACTGTCGGTGACGCTATCGCTTACGTCGAGAGCAAAGCGAACTGATTGCGTTTTGCGCATAACAGTTTCACGAATGGGGTCGCTGATCAGTGATGATTGGTGGCCCTTTTCTCTTATTTCCGGAAAATTGCTGCGCATGACCGGTCAGGATCGTACAACAGTATATCCGGAAACAGCGCGGATTTTGAGTCAGTGAAATCAAAGCATTGAGGCATAATGAATATGAATGAACGCAGAGTAGTGGTGACCGGATACGGGGTGTTGTCCTGTGTCGGAAATAATGTTCCGGCTTTTTGGGACGCTCTGGTCAACGGCAAATGCGGTATCGGAACTATAACCCGGTTTGATACCAGTGCTTACCGCACCCATATCGCCGGAGAGATCAAAGGATTGGATGTCAGTAACTTCATCTCTCCGAAAGAGGCCCGCCGGATGGATCTTTTCACCCAGTACGCAATTATCGCCACCGCCGAGGCACTGCAGTGCGCCGGTTTGAGCAATAATCCCGGGGAAAAGCGGCCGGATGGCGACCGTTTCGGCTGTATGGTTTCCAGCGGTGTCGGCGGTTTGGCCACGATGGGCAAGGAGTGTCAGGTGCTGTTGGAAAAGGGCCCCGACCGGGTCTCCCCGTTCCTTATTCCCATGATGATCAGCGATATGGCTGCCGGTGCAGTAGCTATGCGTTACGATCTGCGCGGTCCGAACCTGGGATTGGTCACCGCCTGTGCCACCGGTTGTCACTCCATCGGTGAAGCTTTCTGGACGATCAAACATGACGATGCGGATATGATGGTCGCCGGTGGTGCTGAAGCCAGCATCGTGCCGTTGGGTCTGGCCGGATTCTGTGCCCTGAAAGCCTTGAGTACCCGCAATGATGATCCGTTGCATGCCAGCCGTCCGTTTGATCGTGACCGTGATGGTTTTGTCATGTCCGAGGGTGCCGGTGTGCTGGTTCTTGAAGAGCTGGGCCATGCTGTCCGCCGGGGAGCTCCGATCCTTGCGGAGGTAGTGGGCTACGGGGCAACTGCGGATGCTTATCACATCACCAGTCCTGCGCCGGACGGCAACGGTTGTGCCCGGGCCATTCAGATGGCTCTGCGTCACGCCGGGATCGCTCCGGATGAGCTGGATTACATCAACGCTCACGGTACCAGTACTTCACTCAACGATAAATACGAAACTCTGGCGATCAAAGCCGCGCTGGGGGATGCTGTCGGCAAAGTTGCGGTCAGCAGTACCAAAGGAACCACCGGACACGGTCTGGGGGCAGCCGGCGGTTTGGAGTGTATCGCCTGTATCAAGAGTATCGAAGACGGTATCATTCCGCCGACGATCAACTATGAAAATCCCGATCCGGAGTGCGATTTGGATATCACCCCGAATACTGCGCGCAAGCGGGATGTCCGTTATGCGATGAATTGCAATCTCGGTTTCGGCGGTCACAATGGTACGATGCTTTTCAAAAAGTTTGAAGCATAATATTTACAATCAATAAGTTTGGAGGAAAGATCATGACAAAACATCTGGTTCTGGCCGCAATAAGTGCGACATTGGCAATCTTTGCCGCCGGCTGCCGCCACACCCGGATTGCCACACCGCCGTTGAGTCAGGAGGAAGCGGCATGGCAGGCAATCATCCGGGAAAGTTATCCCAACTACAATCCGCCGCCGAAAACATCCAGATCTTTCAAGGGGCATACTGAAGATCGCGTTTCAGCAAATGTGCGTGCCCCCCGGTCGCAGGCGGATGAACCGGCCGGACAGCCCGGAGATGAAGAGGTGAAACCGGAAGTCATGACTTTGCCGGCAGAAAAAACTGAAACTCCGGCCGCAGAGGCTGAAAAACCGGCAGAAGCTGCTCCGGCCGCAGAAGCCGGAACTCCGGCTGCAGAAGCGGATAAACCGGCAGAAACTCCGGTTGCAGAAGCAGAAAAACCGGTCGAAACTGCTCCGGCAGCAAATGAGAATAAAGTTATTCCGCCGGATCCGACCAACAGTACCGTTTATGAGGTGCGTTCCGGTGATACACTCGGTTCGATCGCGCAGAAATCATACGGCAATGCCCGTTTCAGCGACGTTATTTTCAAGGCCAACAGCGATATCCTGAAAAGCCCGCACACCCTGAAACCGGGAATGAAACTGATTATTCCCAAACTTTGAAAAAGCGCATTTAAATGGCCGAAAGCGAGCGTTTTTATTTTGAACCGGGCTTCTCTCTGCGTGCCGTCGGCACTGGAGATGAAGTCCGTTTGCTTGAAAAATTCCGTCAGAGCTTCGGAGTTTCCGCTGTCGCCCGGGAAAACTGGGTGGAATTGAGTGGAGAACCGGATGATCTGCGTGAGGCCGTAAACGCTTTATCCGAATTGCAGAGTCTTTTTATTCTGCGGGGCAGGGAACTTGACCGCCATGATGCGGAAACGATTCTGCGCCGGAAAAACCGGGAGCCGGTATCTTCGCTCTGGGAGAGCCGGGTTCAGGTCAGTCCGGGGAAACGGGAGATCCTTCCCCGGTCGCTTACCCAGAAAAAATATCTCGATGCCATGCGCAAACATGAGGTGGTTTTCGGTATCGGTCCGGCCGGGACCGGCAAGACTTATCTGGCAATGGCAATGGCGGTCAACCTCTTTTTGAAAGGAGAAGTTTCCCGCATAATCCTGACCCGTCCCGCCCGGGAATCCGGCGAAAGACTCGGTTTTCTGCCCGGTTCTCTGGAGGATAAGGTTTCTCCGTATCTGCGTCCGCTTTATGATGCTCTTTTTGATATGATCCCGCAGGAAGAGGCCGGAACCCTGATCGCCCGGAATATTATCGAAGTTGCGCCGCTGGCTTTCATGCGGGGCCGGACATTGAATAACGCTTTCATCATTCTGGATGAAGCGCAGAATACCACTGAAGAACAGATGCTGATGTTTCTTACCCGTCCCGGTTTCGGGTCACGCTGTGTTATCACCGGAGATCCGACTCAATCAGATTTGGCGAAAAACGAAAAATCCGGTCTGGCACGTGCTATGAAAACTTTGCGGTCCGTCAAAGAGATCAGCTTTATACATTTTTCACCCGGAGATGTCGTCCGGCACTGGCTGCTGGAAAAGATCATAACCGCTTACAATAAAGAGGAGGCCGAATTATGAACTGGCGGAAGTTTTTTCCGTTTGTCCGGCGCGCCGGAGTTGCCGGAAAACCGCTGCTCGACCGGGAATATATCGAAGAAAGTTTATCTTCATCTCCCGTACCGTATATTCTGGTTACCGTACTTATCTGGACGGTCGCATCGGTATTGCTGCTGCTTTCGGAAAACCGCCAGCGGGATTTGACCGTTTGGGTCGATGGCCAGCATGCCCCCTTTTCCGTTTGGGCCAGAACCGGTTTTTCCTATACCGATACTACGGCGACTTTGAAAAAAAAGGAAGAGGCACGCAAAGCCCAACTTCCGGTATACCGGATCGATCCGGAAGCTGCTCAAAAGATCCGCCAGGAGTGTTCAACTTTTTTTGCCACTCTCCGCAACCGCCGCGATCCGAAATTTTCTCCGGGGGATTCTTTCGGTTCTCAATTGGCAATGGAGATGCACGGATTGTCGCACATCCTGCCGGAACTGGAACAAAAGCAAACGGTTCTGGAGCAGAAACTGCAGGATGTTCTGCATCACGGTATCGCCGGGAGCAGTGAAAAACTTCCGGAGAACCGGAATGTTCACATCCTCTCCCCGGAAGATATCTCCTACACTCTTCAGCCGCCGACCGCTGCGGAATGTGCCGCTGAATTATCCGGTTTGCTCCATCTGCCGCCGCTGACAGCTGAAGAATTCACAGCGGTATTGATCAAACTGCTTTCCCGGGGTAATCTCCGTTTTGACCGTGCCGCCAGTGAAAAAGCGGCGGATGCTGCTGCCGAAAATGTTGAACCGGTGGTCAAAGAACGGCGGCGGGGGGAACTGCTTATCGAACGCAATCAGCTTATCACCCGGGAAAATGTCGATATGTTTGAAGCTGAAAAACTTGCTTTGCCCCGGGGATACGGTCTGGCTCTGTTGGGCAATCAGCTGGTTTTGAGCTTTATTCTGCTTTTGACCTCCTTCTTTTTCTTATACCGGGTCTACCCGCAAATATTCCGGACGCCGCGTCAATTCACTATTGCCGGATTTGCGATAATTCTCTCTCTGCTGGCCAATTTCGGAGCGATACAGCTCTTCTTTTATCTCTTCCGTAAAGGTTTTCTGCCGGATTATGAGTTGATGCTCTTTATGATCCCGATGCCTTTCGGTGCGGCTCTGCTGTCAATTCTGCTGGGCAACCGGACTGCTCTGTTTTCCGGATTTCTGATAGCTTCGGTATCAGCGTTGATGATCCTGCCTGACCGTTCATTTGAATTGGCTTTGCGCTGGTTTGCCATTGCGGCACTGGTGACGCTTTTCATCCGGGATGTGACCAATTACCGCAGCTTTTTCGTGAGGGTGTTTTTTTGCGGTGCGGTGCTTACGGCAGTGGTAAATTGCGATGCGATCTACTCTCTGCACAGCGATATCCGGATGTTGAAACTTATTCCGCTGCTGATCATCGGCAATGCATTTGCCGGTGCAATGGCCGCACTGCTGGCTGTATTTGTTTTTGAATTGCTTTTCAATGTGGATACCAGTATGTCGCTGATGGTGTTGAGCGATTATAACCATCCTCTGCTGGAAAAATTGAAACGTGAAGCTCCGGGGACGATGTTCCACTCCATGACGGTCGCCACTCTGGCTGAAGATGCCGCCAGAGCCATCCGCGCCAATCCGGCCCGGGCCAAAGCCGGTGCGCTGTTTCATGATATCGGCAAATTATCCATGCCCCAATACTTTGTGGAAAACAATGTGGACAGTCCCAAAGAGTATCTTAAAATGCCGCCGCAACGCAGCTGCGGGATCATCCGGGGGCATGTTAAAGAGGGACTTCTGCTGGCCCGGGAGTACCGGTTGTGCAGCTTTGTCCGGGAGGCTATCGCCACGCATCATGGAGATGATCTGATCTCATTTTTTTATCACCGCGCGCTGGAGCAGAGTCACGGCGAAAATCTGCCGGTGCTTGAATCCCAGTTCCGCTATGACGGAGAACCGCCGGTGGGCAAGGAGTTGAGCATCATTTCTCTGGCGGATGCCTGTGAAGCGGCCAGCCGTTCGCTCAACAAGCCTTCTCCGGCCAAGCTGGAATCGCTGGTCAACGATATTTTTATCGGCCGGATACGGGGCGGACAGCTGCGGAATTCCAATTTGACGATGCATGAATTGGATGTTATCCGGGAGTGTTTCATTACCGATCTGATAAGTTTCAATCATGGACGGATCGCATACAAAAAGGAGAGTACAGATGATACAACTGCATTGCCGCTGGCAGAACCGCCGGATGCGGCCGCCGAAAAAGAGTGATTTGCGCCGCTTCTGCCACGCCGCTGCCGTCGCTGCCGGATTGCCGGTGGAACCGGTCTGGGATCTCAATCTGCTCTTTGTCAATGACCGGAGCATGGCCCGGTACAATGCAGAATTGGTTGGCCATGAAGGGACGACTGATGTGATAACTTTTTCATACTTCGATGATGAAAGTGGATATCCGGAAAATGAAACTATGATCGAATTGATCATCAATCCGGATGCCGCTGTCCGCGAAGGCAGTAAACGTCCCGGCGGATACTCATGGGAAATGGCGTTATATATAGTTCACGGTCTTCTGCACAGTGCCGGGGAAGATGATCTTTCACCGGCACCGCGCCGCCGGATGCGCCGCCGGGAAAGAGAGTGTTTGACCCAACTGGAAAAAGAGTTTGATTTTTCCACGCTTTTTACGGAAAATCCTCTCTGACACACAAAAGATCCGGTTCAATCGACAAACGGCACATCCACGATTTGCGGCAGCCGGGCGAATGAATCGATATTCAGCGGTGAAAAGATACCCTTTTTGAATGCGTGCCAGGCAATGCCGCCGACCATTGCGGCGTTATCGGTGCAATATTTCGGCGGAGCGATACGCAGATCCACCCGCCGTCCGATCCGTTCGGCCATCATCCGGCGTAATTCGGCATTGCAGGCCACGCCGCCGGCGACCACAACGGTTTTCACCGGAAAGTTTTTCAGTACGCTCAATGTTTTTCTGACCAGCACATCAACCACTGCTCTCTGGAATCCGGCGGCGGTGTCATGCAGCCATTTTTCATCACAGATGCCAGCTTCCTGCGACTTGCGGACATGATAGAGCAAGGCAGTTTTTATGCCGCTGAAACTGAAGTTGTAAAGATTTTCCTGACTCAATGCTCTGCCAGCACCGCCGGTAAGCGGCCGGGGGAAGTCGAATCTTTCCGGATCACCGGTTTCGGCGGTTTTCTGCATCACCGGGCCGCCGGGATATCCCAGACCAAGCAGTTTGGCCCCTTTATCCAGAGCCTCTCCGGCGGCATCATCGATAGTGCATCCCAACTGCCGCGCCGAACCGTCTTCGCTGATAAGCAGCAGAGAAGTGTGTCCGCCGGAAACGACCAGGGCCAGAATGGGATAGGTGGATTTTTCTTTCAGGATGGTTTCCCCGCCATCGAGGAATGCCCCGTAGATATGAGCGAGGAAGTGGTTCACTCCGATCAGCGGCAGATTATTGGCCTGGGCGATACCTTTGGCAAAATTCATCCCGACCAGCAGAGCCGGTATCAATCCCGGCCCCTGGGTAACGGCAACGGCACTGATATCTTTCAGAGTGACTCCGGCCTCTTTCAATGCTCCTTCGGTGACCGGGATCACGGCTTTGAGATGTTCCCGTGCCGCCAGTTCCGGCACCACGCCGCCGTGCGGGGCGTGTTTGGCGATTTGCGAAGCGACTGCGCTGGATAAAACCCGTGAACCGGATTCCACTACTGCAGCGGCAGTTTCATCACAACTGCTCTCAATACTCAATATCAGACTCATTTGCAATTACCTCTTTCTGCTCTCCGGAACCGTGATTTTTCCGGTGACGGTCTGTTAAACATTCACCTCATTGATCCGGATACACCGCTTTGTATCTGTGCATAATATAACATCAAAAGTTCAGGAATGCCAATACTCCCCTTGAAAAAATCACACTCCGGTCTTATATTATATAAGGCGCAATGGCAATGGAACTGCCTGAAATATAGACAATTTGGGAAATATAAATATGCCGCGATTCAATTTTGAGGTGGAGCGCGAAGTCAAAAGGCCGCGTTACCGCCGGGATAAAATCATGCGTACAACAGTGCTTTTCTGCATTGTCGCAGCTGTTACGACAGCGGTCATTTACGCCATTGTGCCGGATGACAGTGCAAACGATCAGGAGCAAAAGGCCGGAAAGGAAAATATTCCGGCGGCTGTTGAAAAAAACAGTGCCGCTTCTGATACCGGCAGCAAAACGGCTGATCCGGTAAACCGCGATACCCCGGGAGAAACGGCGACCGGCATTTCAGGAGAGCCCGGGGAGCCGGGGGGGGGTGTCCCTGATCCGGCCGGAGATGGGAAAATGGAAAACAGCGTCTCCGTTCCCGGAAACAATGATGCCAAATATGATCCGCCGGCTCCGGAACTTGCTGTGCATACCAAAATGTTCCGTCAAGCTTTGCAGGATGGTTCCTGGAAGCAGGCAAAATATGCCGTCACCCACACTGTTCAGGGCGGCGACACCCTCGGATTGCTTACGGCAAAGTATAAAAACACCCGCCACTTTGTCCGGAAATACAACCATATCGACAATCCGGACAGCATCCGTATCGGGCAGAAAATAACCTTCATCAAAGCTGATTCATGGCAGTTGGTCATTTCCCGGAAAAGCGGCACGTTGCAGCTGAACCGGGTCACCGGCGATTCACAAGTACCCTTTGTCCTCTTCCCCATCCGGACTCTTCCCGGAGTGTTGCGGGACGATCTGGTGGTTTGCAGCCGTATTGCCAAGCCGGTTTTCCGGGATGCGCACGGGCGGGTCTTCCCCAATGGCAGTGAAGGGAATCCCTATGGCGATTTTCTCATCACTCTGGCCGGGAAAAAACGTCCTGATGCTCCGATACTTCACCTGTCGATACACGGCAGCGGTTCTCAAGCGGCAGCTGAAAATTCTCTGCGCAGCGGCGCGGTACAATTGAATAACGAAGATATTTCATTGCTTTACAGTCTGATCCCGGAAGGTTCGCCGGTCAGGATAGTGGAGTGAAACTGAAAGGTAATGTCCGGAATTTTGTGAAATTTACCCGCCTGAAGGTGCAGCTGCGTTTATTGCTGTATGCAGAAGCAGGTCACAAATATTGTGATCGGTCAACCGCGCAATAACGCTCTGTTCCATCCGGTTTGTCATGGCGGAGCGAAAGTGGGAAGAAGTTCCGCGATGCGGAGTTTCAAGAATTTTTGAGGACTTTTGAAATTGCCTCAATAAATAAGACAATAAATATTAAAATAACGGAAAGTTTTCTTATGTCTGAAATCATGCTCGATTTTGAAGCTCCGATGATGGAACTGCGTAAAAAGATCGAAGAATTGCAAAAGTTTTCTGCCGCCAGCGGGATCGATGTTTCTGCGGAAACTGCTGCATTGAAAGAGAAGCTGGATAGTACCATGCACTCAATTTATTCCAATCTCACCCCCTGGCAGAAGGTACAGATATCCCGTCATCCGGCCCGGCCGTACACGATGGATTATATAAAATTCCTCTGCCCGGATTTTATGGAACTTTCCGGTGACCGCCGGTACAGCGATGACAAAGCTGTTGTCGGCGGTCCGGCGACATTCAGAGGGCGCAAAGTGATGGTCATCGGAACCCAGAAGGGGCGGGATATGAAAGAGAATGTATTCCGCAACTTCGGATGGCCGCAGCCGGAAGGATACCGTAAGGCATTGAGGTTGATGCGTCTGGCCAATCAGGCCGGAATTCCGGTCATCACTTTCATTGATACTCCGGGAGCATATCCCGGGGTGGGCAGTGAGGAGCGTCATATCGCTGAAGCGATCGCGGTAAATTTGCGGGAGATGTTCAATTTGACAGTCCCGGTGATTTCAGTCATCATCGGCGAAGGCGGTTCCGGCGGCGCAATCGGCATCGGAGTGGGCAACCGGATATTGATCATGGAAAATGCTTATTATTCAGTTATCACCCCCGAGGGATGTGCGGCCATTTTGTGGAAGGACCGCAAGTTTGCTCCCAAAGCGGCAGATGCATTGCAGTTGACCGCCGCCAAGCTCAAAGAGCTGGGCATAGCAGATGCCATAATCCCGGAACCGGAGGGCGGAGCGCACCGCGACCATGAACGGGCCGCCGGATTGCTGGGAGAGGTGCTGGCGCAACAGTTGGATGAATTGTGCGCTTTATCCGGGGAGGAACTCAAAGCTGACCGCTACAAAAAATTCCGCGCCTTCGGATGTTTTGAAGAAAATTTTTCTGCAGCAGACGGAATCACCGGAGAGTGACCGTGAAAAAACTTCTGATTATCCGGGAAGCGGCAACGGAAGATGTGGAGGAGATATTCCGGCTGCTGGAGTTGTATTCTCCGCAGGGAATCGTTCTGCCGCGTTCCCGTGAGGATATTACGTTTTTCATAAGTAATTTTACTGTCGCAATTTGCGATGGCAAATTGTGCGGTTGTGTGGCGGTGCGGGACTTCGGTAATGATTTGTTGGAAGTCCGTTCACTGGTGGTTTCTCCGGAGTATCAGGGCAGCGGTATCGGCCGCGCAATGATCGCTTCCATTATCGAAAAACTGAAAGTCAGCCGTAAAGACTGGCGGCTTTTTGCCTTGACTTTGCAGGTGGATTTTTTCTGCAAGATCGGTTTCCGGGAGGTCCCCAAATCTCTTTTCCCGGAGAAGATATGGAGCGATTGTTCCAGATGTGAAAAACGGCACTGTTGCGATGAAACTGCAATGCTTATGGAAGCGGAAGATATATAATGGCTTTGGAAATAGAACGCAAATTTCTGGTAAAGGATGATTCCTGGCGGCCGCAGGCGATCGCGGTCAAAAGGATCTCTCAAATATATCTGACGGCCTCCGGGACAACGGTGCGGGTCCGTATTCAGGACGATGAGGCTTTTCTGGCGATCAAAGGCAAGGCGGAAAATTTCAGCCGTCTGGAGTTTGAATACCCGATCCCGATGGCAGATGCAGTTGCGATGTTTGATTCGCTTGCCCTTGATTGTCCGGTGGAAAAGAGGCGTTACATAGTACCCGCCGGAGATGGTCTTTTCTGGGAGATCGACGAGTATGAAAAGGCCAATGCTCCACTTTTTACCGCTGAAATCGAATTGCCGTCAGAGGATACTGCTTTTGTACGTCCGTCGTGGCTGGGTGAGGAAATTTCAGCCGACAGCCGTTATACCAACCGGGCATTGAGCCGCAAACCGTATTCCTGCTGGAGCGAAGCGGAAAAATGAATGGCCAGCAATCACTTTTCGGAGATACCGTTTCCCGGCCGCTGGCCGACCGGATGCGTCCGGGGACTATCGGCGAGATCGTAGGTCAGGATGATCTGCTCGGTTCCGGTGCGCCTTTGCGGCGGATGATCGACTCCGGAAAGCTGTCAAGCTTCATTCTCTGGGGGCCGCCGGGGTGCGGGAAAACCACTCTGGCCAGGATATTGGCCAATGTCACAAGTATGCGTTTTGTGGCACTGTCGGCGGTTTTTTCCGGAGTGGCGGATTTGCGTAAAGCTTTTGAAGAGGCGGAGAAGTACCGGGCCTACGGCGAAGGTACACTGCTTTTTATCGACGAAATACACCGTTTCAACCGTGCCCAGCAGGATGGTTTTCTGCCTTATGTGGAAAACGGTACGGTCACTCTGGTCGGAGCGACAACGGAAAATCCGTCTTTTGAATTGAACAGCGCGTTGTTGAGCAGATGCAAGGTCTTTGTACTCAAACCGCTTGCGCCGGAGGCTCTGGAACAGCTTATCACCCGTGCCGAAGCTTTGCAGCACCGTCCGCTGCCGGTGGATGATGCCGCAAGAAAGATACTTGTCGAATTGGCTGATGGTGACGGCAGATATTTCATCAATCTGCTGGAAACGGTTTATGATTTGACCGGGATGAATGAGGTGCTTGACCCGGAAACTCTGCTGAAAGTCGTTCAGAAACGCGCTCCGGTATATGATAAGGACCGGGAAGGACACTACAATCTGATCAGCGCACTTCATAAATCCCTGCGCGGTTCGGATACCGATGCCGCATTATACTGGGCCGCCAGAATGATCGAGGGCGGCGAGGACCCGAAATATCTGCTGCGCCGTCTGACCAGATTCGCTTCTGAAGATGTGGGACTGGCTGACCCGCAGGCATTGCCGCTGGCCATTGCCGCATGGGAAAGTTATGACCGGCTCGGCTCTCCGGAAGGAGAACTGGCGATTGCGGAATTGATCGTATATCTGGGTACAGCACCCAAGTCAAATTCGGTGGAAACAGCCTGGATGGCGGCGAAAAAGTGCGCCAGAGAGTACTCTTCACTTACGCCGCCATCCCACATTCTCAATGCTCCGACCGGATTGATGAAAGAACTTGGTTACGGCGAGGGGTACATTTATGATCACGACACCCCGGAAGGTTTTTCCGGGCAGAATTACTTTCCGGAATCCATGAGCCGGCAGAAGTTTTTCCATCCGGTGGAACGGGGATTTGAACGGGAGATCCGCCGCCGTCTGGATTATTGGGAGCAGCTGCGCCGCCGGATCGCCGGAGAACGGGGACAATCGCCGGGACAGAAAAAGTAATTTTGCCGGATAATCGGATACAAGGAGTTGTTTTCCCGGAGAAATGGTGTTATATTTTCTGCAGGACAAAACTGTTTCAATAAATATATATGGAGGATAATTCCCATGCCAGCAACCATCATTGATGGTAAATCCATCGCCCTGAAAATCAATCAGGAAACTGCCGCCATCGCCGCAAAACTGGCGGAACGTGCCGGCAGAAAAGTCGGTTTGGCCGTAGTTCTGGTTGGCGATGATCCAGCCAGTGCCGTTTATGTCCGCAACAAGGTCAAAGCCTGCGCGGATACCGGTATCGAATCACGGATGATCGCCATGAGTGCTTCCAGCACCACAGAAGAGGTGCTGCAGGTCATCCGGGAACTCAACGCCGATGAGAATATCGACGGCATTCTGGTGCAGTCGCCTCCTCCGCCGCAAGTCGATGAAAGTGCGGTGATTCTGGCCATTGATCCGGATAAGGATGTGGATTGTTTTGCGGAACGCAATGTCGGCAGATTGCTGATCGGTGAGAAACCGGGTTTCCACCCCTGTACCCCCTGGGGCGTGATGGAACTGCTCCGTTATTCCGGGATCGATCCCAAAGGCAAACACGCAGTCGTTATCGGCCGCAGCAACATTGTCGGCAAACCGATGGCGGCACTGCTGATGCAGAAAGCCGCCGGTGCCAACGCCACTGTAACGGTCGTTCACTCCGGAACTCCGGATATCCGCCGTTATACGCTTGATGCGGATATTCTGGTCGCCGCGATCGGCAAACCGGAATTCGTCAAAGGCGACATGATCAAAGATGGCGCAGTGGTCATAGATGTGGGGATCAACCGCATTTTTGATGAAGCTCTCGGTAAAAACCGGCTGGTCGGGGATGTCAAATATGCCGAAGCAGTGGAAAAAGCTTCATTCATCACCCCCGTCCCCGGCGGTGTCGGACCGATGACCATCGCCGGTCTGCTCCGTAATGCCTGTATCGCTCTGCAACTGAAATTGGAACGCGAAGGAAAATAATCATGAGCCGTTTTGCTGAAATTTCCCGTAAGACCGCCGAAACTGATATCACCGTTTCCATCGAACTTGACGGTGAGGGCAAATCGCAGATATCCACCGGTATCCCCTTTATGGATCACATGCTCACACTCTTTGCCAAACATGGTTTTTTCGATCTGAATGTTTCGGCCAGAGGTGATCTGGAGGTCGATTGCCACCATACGATGGAGGATCTGGGGATCGTGCTTGGTCAGCTGCTGGCCAAAGCTGCCGGAGATAAAGCCGGTATCCGCCGGTATGGCAACTTTCTGCTGCCGATGGATGAAACTCTGGTTATGATCGCGCTTGATCTCTCCGGACGCGGCGGACTTTATTATGATGTGACTCCGCCGGCAGCACAGCTGAATAATATCGACACCCGGCTTTTCCACGAATTTTTCCAGGCGTTTGCCATCCAAAGCGGACTCAATCTTCATATAAAAATGTTCTCGTCCTGCGAAACCCACCATCTCTTTGAAGCGATATTCAAAGGGTTGGCCAAAGCTTTGGATCAGGCACTTTCTTATGACGGGAGAGTAAAAGGCGTTCTTTCCACTAAAGGAATGCTCTGAACCGCTTGACTAAATCGTGTTCCGGGTGTATATTACATCCCGGTCTTATGCGGCGGCTCTTTCAGATTTGAGCGCACTTTGAAAATATTACGGGAAAAGAGGTTTTTTATGGCACAGAGGACAGATATCAAAAAAGTTCTCATCATCGGTTCCGGTCCGATCATTATCGGGCAGGCATGTGAATTTGACTATTCCGGTACCCAGGCGTGCAAGGCTTTGCGCGAACATGGTTATGAAGTGGTGCTTACCAACTCCAATCCGGCAACTATCATGACCGACCCCGGCATGGCGGATCACACTTATATCGAACCGCTTACCGTAGACAGTCTGGAGCGCATCATCGCCAAAGAAAAACCCGATGCCCTGCTGCCGAATCTCGGCGGACAGACTGCATTGAATCTGGCGATCTCTCTGCACGATGCCGGAATTCTGGAAAAACACAGCGTCGAGGTCATCGGTGTCGATCTGGAAGCGATCAAACGGGGCGAGGACCGTATCGAATTCAAAAACACCATGAACCGCCTCGGCATCCCGATGGCCAAATCCGAACCCTCTTATTCCGTTGAAGAAGCGGAAAAAATCGCTTCTGAACTCGGTTATCCGGTAGTCCTCCGTCCCGCCTATACGATGGGCGGAACCGGCGGCGGTATCGTTTACAATGTTGAAGAATTGCGCGAAGTCGTTTCCCGGGGATTGGCCGCAAGCCTGATCGGTCAGGTGCTGGTCGAGGAGTGCGTGCTTGGCTGGGAAGAGCTGGAACTGGAGGTCGTCCGCGATGCCAAAGGACAGAAAATAACAGTCTGCTTCATCGAAAATGTCGATCCGATCGGTGTGCATACCGGCGACAGTTTCTGCGTTGCTCCCATGCTTACCATATCCAAAGAGGTGCAGGAGCAGCTGCAGGACTACAGTTACCGGATCATTGATGCCATCGGCGTTACCGGCGGCTGCAATGTCCAGTTTGCCCGCAACCGGGTGGATGGCAGGGTGATCGTTATTGAGATCAATCCCCGTACCAGCCGTTCCAGTGCGCTGGCTTCCAAAGCGACCGGATTCCCCATCGCCCGGGTTTCCACCGTGCTGGCCACCGGAGTCACACTGGATGAGATGCCCTATTACCGGGATGGTTCTCTGGATAAATACACTCCTTCCGGTGACTATGTGGTAGCCAAATTCGCCCGCTGGGCCTTTGAGAAGTTCCCGCAGGCCAAAGATGCTCTCGGCACCCAGATGAAAGCCGTCGGCGAAGTGATGAGTATCGGTAAAAACTTCAAAGAAGCTTTCCAGAAGGCCATCCGTTCTCTGGAGATCGGCCGCAGCGGCCCGGGATTGATCCGCAAGATCGAAGAGTTGACTCTTGATGAGTTGCGTCCGCTGGTGGCGAGTCCTTCCAGTGAAAGATTTTTCCATCTCTATGAAGCATTCAAAAAGGGCTTGAGCGTCGATGAAGCATTCAAATTGACCAGCATTGCCAAATTCTTCCTCGGCGAGATCCGGGAGCTGGCTCAATTTGAGCTGGAACTGGCCAGATTCACCTGGATGAATCTGCCCGATGAACTGCTGATCACGGCGAAAAAATATGCCTTTTCCGATAAGTATCTGGCCAAATTTTTCAGCGTTTCCGAAAAGGATATCCGCAGCCGCCGGATGAGACTCGGCTGTGTTGCCACCTACTGCCGTGTGCCGGTTTCCGGAGTCAAAGGCGATGAGGATTACTACTACTCCACTTACAGCGGCGCACCTGATGAAGTGCCGGTTTCCGGTAAGAAAAAGATCATGATCCTCGGCGGCGGCCCCAACCGTATCGGTCAGGGTATCGAATTCGACTACACCTGCGTGCATGCCGCCTTTGCGCTGCGTGATGCCGGTTATGAATCGGTCTTGGTGAACTGCAACCCGGAAACTGTTTCCACCGACTATGACACCAGTGATAAACTCTATTTTGAACCGCTTACCACTGAAGATGTTTTGAGCATATACAACAAGGAAAAACCTGCCGGTGTCATCGTACAATTCGGCGGTCAGACTCCGTTGAATATCGCCCAGGAACTCAAAGATGCCGGAGTCAATATCGTCGGTACCCAGCCCGAAGGCATCCGTCTGGCAGAGGATCGGGAGTATTTCCGCGAAAGAATGCTTGCACTGAAAGTAAATCAGCCGGAATCCGGCATCGCCCGTTCTCTGGATGAGGCCGTCGCTCTGGGCCGGAAGATCGGTTATCCGGTCATGGTGCGTCCTTCATTCGTTCTCGGCGGCCGGGGCATGGCGGTGATTTATGATGAAAAAACTCTGGAACGCTATGCGGTGGAGGCTATTCAGGTCAGTCCGGAATATCCGATGCTTATCGACCGTTTCCTTGATCCGGCCATCGAATGTGAAGTCGATGCCATCTGTGACGGCAATGAGGTGTATATCCCCGCCGTTATGGAACACGTGGAACTTGCCGGTATCCATTCCGGTGACTCGGCCTGTTCCATTCCGCCGGTGACACTGGCCAAAAAACATCTGGATGTCATTGCGGAAAAAGCAACGGCTATCGCCCGGGATTTCCATGTGATTGGTATCCTCAATGTCCAGTTCGCGGTTTGTGATGACAAAGTGTGGATCATTGAGGCCAATCCTCGCGCCTCGCGGACCGTGCCGATCGTATCCAAAGTTACCGGAGCTCCGATCGCCCGGATCGCCACCAACTTGATGCTGGGGGCGAAATTGAGCGAATTCAAATCACTTCTCCGCAATCCGCCGACCAAATATTTCGGTGTCAAAGAGGCGGTTTTCCCCTTCAACATGTTCCCGGAAGTCGATCCGGTTCTCGGTCCGGAAATGCGGGCCACCGGCGAAGTTATGGGATTGGCTCCCACCTTCGGCATGGCTTACTACAAAGCCCAGCAGGCTGCCGGTTCCCGGCTGCCGCTTGAGGGCAAAGTGCTGGTGACGGTCCGCCGCCGCGACCGGGATGAGATGCTGCCGATAGTTAAAGGTCTGGCTGAAATGGGATTTGAATTGATCACCACCGAGGGTACAGGGGAATTCCTTGATGCGCACGGTATCAAACACGGTGATGTCTGCAAGCTCAATGAGGGCCGTCCCAATGTTGCCGATCTCATCCGCAACCGGGAGGTCGCGCTTATCATCAATACTCCGATGGATAAATTGAGCAAGATCGATGACAGCTGCATCCGGATGCTGGCCATCCAATACAAGATACCGTATATGACCACCATCGCTGCCGCCCGTGCTACTGAAACCGGTATCCGGGAAGCGCGGCAGGGCAATCCGGTGTTGAAGTCACTGCAGGAATATCTGGCGGATTAATTCAGGAGTTGAAAATTGACTGTTGCGGTAGCAATATTATCGGTATTTCTGGTGATCGCACTGATCGCCGCCGCTTCATTCTACCGTAAAGCGCATGAGTTGCGTATGGATTTGACCGGTGCGGTGATGAGCCGCACGGAAATATCCAACTTTCTCTCCCGTTTTTCCGCCGGGATAAATTGTGAAGACGGTCTGGATGGCGCACTGCATTCATCGGCACGTTACGTCGGGGAACAGATAGAAGCCGGTTCAGTGGCCATCTACGGGATCAACGACGGCAGATTGATCGCGCTGGGCGTTTGCGGAGAGTATCCGTTGTGTGCTGCGGCCGGTAAATTTTCGTCGTCCGATCAGAAATCTCTGGAGGAGCTCCGCCGGGAAACGGTCAATGTCGGTGAAGGTTTCATCGGTTCCATCGCCAAATCCCGGCACGGGGAATTGGTTCCGCTGGCCAGTATTGATGAACGTTTCGCCAGTTATCCGGATAAAGATGATCTGGGCAGCATCATGGCTGTGCCGATGAGCAAAGAGGGGATCGTTTACGGCGTGATATGCGCGGTCGATAACCGGATGCTTCCCGGCAAACCATTTTCCAACGCCCAGTACAACCGTTTGAAGGCCCTTTCCGCCCAGGTGTTGATGGTGCAGCAGCTGGTACAGGTTTACGGTGAGATCAGCCGCCGGGAACGGATCGATCAGGAACTGGCGTTTGTCCGGCAGTTTCAGAATTCGCTGCTGCCGCCGGGTGAGGTCACTATCGGGGATTTCTCTGTCTGCGCCAGAACCACCAGTGCCAAAGAGGTCAATGGTGACTTTTTCGATATGGTCAAAATCGATGAAAACCGCTTGCTGGTGATGGTCGGTGATGCCTGCGGCAAAGGTATGCCGGCGTGTATCCTTGCTTCGATGACCCGCAGTTTTGCCCGGGCGATGGCAGCGGAATTTACCACACTGACCAAATTTCTGCGGGATGTCAATGCCAATTTGAACCGGGATTCGGATGCCGACCGCTTTATTACGATGGGGTGCTGTCTGATCGATAAGCGCGGAGGATTGGTGGAATTCGGCCGCGCCGGACATACGGATATGATCATGCATGTTCACGACCATCTGCGCCGGTTTTCGCCATTGGGGACCGCTCTGGGCATGCTTTCGGATGAAGATGCTGAATTTGACACGATCTGTCTGGCAGTGGATCACGGCAGCAGCATCATGCTCTTTTCCGACGGTTTGAGCGAAGCTCTCAACCATGACCGGGAAGAATTCGGCACCGAACGTCTGGCCAACGCCTTTCATGTCGCCTGCGATCACCGCGATACGCCAAATGCGATAATAGATGAAGTTATGGCAGCGGTCCATGAATTTGAATATGAGCAGAATGATGACCAGACCATGATCGTCATTCACCGGCCCTGATCACCGGAGTGTTGCGGACAGGGAAAATTTTTCCGCGTTTTATTGTGCAATCCGGCTTGACAAGCGGCAGAAACAGCCATATATTTTCCCGGAGAAAGAATTCTATGGAGAATTATCCTTATGTGTGCGATGCGTTCTTATGATTTTGCTGAATTGGTGAAGCGGAAAGTTGAATCAGATGAACTTGATTACAAATCCGCGATGTCCTGGCGGGATATGAGCCGTCAGGAAAAGGGCAAGATCGTCCGCCATCTGACCGCTTTTGCCAACACCCGGGGGGGATTTCTGGTGATCGGAGTATCCGAAGATGCTTCCGGTATCCCCTGCATGTACACCGGGGTGTCTGAAGAGCAGGCCGCGACTTTTGATCCGACTCCGGTGGGGAACTTTATCAATTCTCATATCGAACCGCCGCTGGATTATATTATCGAACGTCCGCTGGTGGATGGGAAACGGTATGTGATATTTGCGGTCAAGCCGTTCAAAAATCTGCCGCATGTCTGTTCCCGGGGAGTGGAAGGGGAGTTGCAGGAGGGAATTTTTTACATCCGCACCGCAGAAGCTTCCAGCCGTCCGGCCCGCCGCGCTCATGAAATGCAGGAACTTCTCCGCCGCTGTATGCGCAATGAAAGAGAACAGCTCGGCCGTATTTTGCGCGGAATACTCTACGAAAGCAGGCAGAATATCCCCGATGATGCGGCTCATTGCAACGATTTGATCCTCGATGCCGGCAACTATTTCCGCCGTCGGCGCGGCAGCGGGAGAAAGGGGATTTTGTTGAAATTTGCCATTATTCCGGATGTGCCGCTGACTTTACCGGCAGATATCCGGCAATGGCTTGCGCTTATTCAAAATTCGGTGTTCCCCTGCAGCAAACCGCTGTTTTTAAGCCGGGATGAAGCAGCATCCGGTCAGGAAACTCCCGGTTCGGTGCGATTTCTGGCTCAAAATAAACCGCTGATGTGGCAGATGTTTGACAATGGTTCATTCTGTTATTTCCGCTACAGTGACAGCAATCAGATCACGCTGGAAGAGCTGGCCAGATTTTGCGCCGAGGCAACGGCATTTGCCGGAAATCTGGGGCTGGCTCTCAATCTCGGAGAAGAATTGTTCTCTTTACAGTTTGCGCTCTCATCAACTGCGGTGATGAGCATTGACGGCAGTTATCATTCACCGGAAAAGGAGATAGCCGTTGAAATCCGCCGCAGTGCTGCCGATCTGGCCAGCGGCAGGGAAAATCATGCGGCCAGAGTATTGCGGCGGGTGGGAGAACACTTTCAGCTGCCGGATAAGGTGATAGACCGTTATTCTGCGGCCATACGCAGTTTTCTGGAGTGCCGCTGATGATGATCGACCATGAGGGAGGAGAAGAATTTGCAGAAAATTTCAATCTGGATGAATTTGCTGTAAGTTATGAAACCGCGCAGGATGAGCAGATCGATCTTGAAGCCTGCTGCCGGGAATTTTTTTCTCCCGGCGGTATACTCGCCGGAGCCGGGGCAGTCAATAATTCTCCATGTGAGGAGCGTCCCCAGCAGTTGACCATGTCACTGGCCATCGCCCGGGCTCTCGGAACAGGAGCCAATATCTGTATTGAAGCTCCCACCGGTGTCGGAAAAAGTTTTGCCTATCTTCTCCCGTTGATATACTTTGCCGTCAACAGCCGCCGACCGGCCCTGATTTCGACCGAAACGATCAATCTTCAGCATCAACTGATCGAGAAAGATTTGCCGTTTCTGCAGGATTTGACCGGAATGAACTTCAATGTCGCGCTTGCCAAAGGGCGCAGCAACTATTTGTGCCGCCGCCGGTTGGCACTGCTTTCCGGTGAACAGCGCGATCAATTGCTGCCGGTGCCGCAGATGATCCTGGAAACCGAAAGAGTCATAAGCGATCTGGAAAACGGCCGGGACCGCAACTATGTCGATGGCGTGCGGGACAGCAGTTCCATCTGGCATCTGGTTTGCTGTGAAAGCGGTAATTGTGCGGGGCCGAAGTGCGAATTTTACCGGAATTGTTACTATTTCAAGGCCCGCCGCAAATGGGATGAAGCGGATATCGTGGTCGCCAATCATGCGTTGTTTCTTACTGATATCGCCATCCGCCGGGAACATGGCAACGGCGGCACTCTGCTGCCGGATTACAATGCCGTGATGATCGATGAGGCACATACATTGGAAAACAGTGCAGCTTCCCATTTGGGACTGCATTTTTCCCGGACGGCATTTTTAAGTACATTCAACCGGCTGTTTCATCCGGAACGGGCCAAAGGACTTCTGATGCGGCCGGGGACGGATATGCCGGAGTTGCGCGCATTGGTACAGCGGGCCAGAGATGAGAGTTACGGATTTTTTGCCCCTTACGGTGAAATGCTGGAAAAAAGCGGCACTCACTCTTTGCGGCTGAATGAAAAACTGCCGGATGCAATGCCGGAAACACTGGTGAATATTCTTTGCGAATTGACTGAAAAACTTGACCGTCTGGCGGAAAATACCGATGATGAAAATTTCCGTACGGAATTGACCGCCAACAGTGAAAAATGCCGCAGTTTTACCGATGCACTGGTCAATTTCACCGGCCGGATGATCCCTGATGCCGTCTATTTTATCGAGGATGAGCAAAACAGCATAAATTGTTGTGCCGCGCCGTTGAATGTGGCACAGCTGCTCAATGATTTGCTGTTTAACGGTGAAATCCCGGTCATGTTGTGCAGTGCAACATTGACTGTATCCGGCAGATTTGATTATTTTATCGACCGTATCGGTTTTGCCGGCGGCGAAGTGATGAAACTGGATTCTCCTTTTTCTCCGGAACAGGCAAAACTGCTCCTGACTGACCGGATGCCGGAACCGGCAGTGCCGGATTATCTGCCGAAACTGGCCGATGCCATCCGGAATCTGGTCATTGAAAACAATGGCAGTGCTTTTGTGCTTTTCACCAGTTATCAGAGTATGAAGTATTGTCAGGAGGCATTAAAAGACAGTTTTGCCCTTAAAGGTCTGCCGCTGCTGGTTCAGGGGGATGGGATGACCCGTTCCGCTATGCTCCGGACATTTCAGAGTACTCCGCATTCGGTGCTTTTCGGGACGGACAGTTTCTGGACGGGAGTGGATGTGCCGGGAGAGAATTTGAGTCTGGTGATAATCACCCGGCTGCCGTTTGCTTCCATCGGTTCACCGCTGACTTCGGCACGCATGGAAAAGCTGGAAAATTCCGGCAAAAGTTCATTTACCGGTTACTCTCTGCCGGAAGCGGTATTGAAGTTCCGGCAGGGGGCGGGACGGTTGATACGCACCCGGCAGGACAGAGGGAAGATCGCAGTACTGGATTCTCGTATCGTCACCCGGAGATACGGCAGGGATTTTATCACATCTCTGCCATACAAGGTTGAATATTTCTGAATAAACTGCATGTTACCGGGCGGCACATCACAACAAACCGGAAATTGCCAAAACAGCCGCTTTTGTCAGTGGCGCGCCCGGTGAAAAACAAAAGGCCGGGTCGCCAGCATGATGCCATGTATGCACAGCGGCAGGCCGATGACAAATAAGGCTCCACCTATATAAAATACTCCGGATATCCCGAAAAATGTCATGGCAAATCCGCTTAATACCGCCGCTGTCATGTTGCCGACAGAGCTGCCGGAGGATGCAAAACCGAATACCGAACCGCGTTTGCGCGCCGGAGTGATGGAAGAGAGTATTTTCTGCAGCAACGGTTGTAATCCTCCCGCCGCCAGATAGAGAAGCACCCGGCCGATGGCAAAGATCCAGAGATTGTCCGCCATACCCTGCATCACCATTGCCGCTGCCGAAAAAAGCATTACCGGAACCAGTATTTTAACCGGACGGCAATGGTCCGCCAGATAACCGGAAAACACTCCGGAAATAATTGCCGCACCGCATACTGCTGCACTGACGAGTCCTGTCCACAATGGCGCACTGTCTTTTCCGGTCAATTCCTCAACTTTCAATGCAATATAGCCTACTTCAAAACTGCGCACCAATCCCATGAGCATAAAGAGCCAGAGCATCGCCCACACCGCTTTGGTGAATTTCGGAAAAATCCTCTCCCACAGAGTCCCGGAGTTGTTGTGCTTCACCGGAATATTCCGGACGGATATATCCCGGGTGAATAACACCGCCACTCCGCCGAGAATATAAAGCACCCCGCAAAACCAGAATGCCGCATTGTAGTTGAAGTAGTGGATCATCAGACCGCCGACAACCAGACCCAGCATCGAACCTCCCCAGATGGCCGTACTCAAAACCCCCTGGGCAAATCCCTGATATTCATCCGGAGTATTCCGGGCGACCATCGCCTGGGATGCCGCAGTGGTTCCGGCACAGCCGGCAGAGAGAAAACGGATGAATACCAACCAGAAAACAGAGGTGGAATAGGCCATCAGAGGAAAGAGTACCGCCGTCAGAAACGTGCCGCGCAAAAGCATCGGTTTTACTCCGAAACGGTCGGAAAGCACTCCCCAGACCGGACAGAATATCGCATAAGCCAAAGTTCCGAAAAAGTTGAATGAAGAGACCGCCAGTGCCAGCTGTCCCGGGTCGGAAACCCCCAATTCATTCTTGATAAACAGCGGAATAAACGGGATCAATGCCCCGAATCCGGCCAGAACCATCAATTGTGAGAACCATAACGCGGCCAGATTGACCTTCCACGAGATGCGAGGCATTTTTTATATCCTTCCATTGTCTTTTTTTGGGCACTTATATAATTTATCTGTCAGACAAACTTTTTTCAAGCTGCAAATGGCAATACTATTGTGAAAACATCAACAAATGCTCTTCCGTACCTTTGATATCTGTTCTGCGGAAAACGCAGTTGCCCAACGGGAAAAACGGAGGGGGTATTGTGTAATACCTCGTATTCCACTATATTTCAAGTGTTTTTTGAAAACAGGAAGATTTTTTGATGTCAGTGTTCTGTTGTGCCGGAAGTTTTTATGCTTCAAGCATCCGGATAAAAATTTTCCATGCTTCAGTTTCCGGATACGCTCCGGCAACTTTGCCGTGCTGAAAGATTATCAGTTGTCCGTTGCGGCTGCCGGCGATACCGATATCGGCATTGCGGGCCTCTCCCGGGCCATTGACCGGACAGCCCATTACGGCAATTTTTTTCCAGCGCAACCGGCGTTTTTCCCGCTGCATCTGCCCGATGATATTTTCCACTTTTTCAGCCAGTCCGATCAAATCCACTTCGGTACGGCCGCAGGTCGGGCAGGAGATGATCTCCACACTCTCTTCCCCCAGACCGCAAGCTTCCAAAATCCGTTTGGCTGCAGCGATTTCCGTTTCCGGTTCGGCGGTCAGACTCACCCGGATGGTATCTCCGATCCCTTCTGCAAGCAGTGAACCGATGGCGATCGCTGAACGTAATTCACCGCGCGCGGCAGTGCCAGCTTCAGTCAGTCCCAGATGCAGCGGCAGGTCGCACATTGCCGCCAGACGGCGGTATGCTTTCAATGTGACGATCAAATCTGAACTTTTTACCGCCGCCTTGATCCGGGTAACCCCGAAACTGTCGAGTAATTCACACTGTTGAATGACCGCTTCGCACAGCAGCCGGGCCATTGCCTCTTCCCTTGAAAGACCTTGTGCAGTCAATTCGGGGATACGGTGCAGTTTCAAACTGCCGCCATTGGCTCCCACCCGGATCACGGTTCCATGATCTTTCGCGGCCCCGGCAATATTTTCCAGAAGTTTCCGGTCATGGATGATCCCGGGATTGACCCGGATACCGGCACAGCCGCCGGTGATCGCACCGATGGCACTTTCACCGGAAAACTGGATATCCGCTATCACCGGCAGCGGGGATGCGGCACAAATTTCCCGCAAAGCTGCCACATCCGGCGGGGTATCTGCCGACACCCGGATAATGTCACAACCGGCATTTGCCAGACGCCCGATCTGCGCCAGTGTGGCGTTAACATCCTGTGTCCGGGTATTGCACATGGATTGGATGGTTATCCGGTGGGATGAACCGATACCAATGGTTCCGAGGAAAAAGTTACGGGTTGTCCGGCGCATTTTTCTGCTCCACCGGCGGGACGGTATTGCCGGAAATTTTCCGGATCAGCCGCTTGCCGTCAAAAAAGGTGATATACAATGTCAGCATGATCAAAAGGGTGATGAATATTGCCGAAATGACCTTCATCACTGCTGATGGTATCCGACGTCCGGTTATCCACTCAAGAACACCGAAAAAGATGTGGCCGCCATCAAGTACCGGCAGCGGCAGCAGATTGAATATCGCCAGCGCAAAAGAGATCACCACAACAAAATACAGCGCGTATGACCAGCTGGTGCGGATCGAGGTGTACAGCACCATTCCGATACCCAGCGTGCTGGACATGTGACTCGGCTTGAGCGAACTGCTGTTTCCGGTCAGGTGGAGCTTGTTGCCGACAGTAGTGGCTATGCCCCGCAAACTTTTCCAGCTCATATCAATAGTGTCGATGAATAATTCAATGGGGTTGGGGTGATTGTAAGCGGCCAGTGAAACACCGATCTCATAAGCGGCGAAGCGGCGGGCGGCCAGAGTGACTGTCAGTTCTTTGCCGTCACGTTTCAGAAGCAGTGTTACCGGTTCGGAACGCTTTTCTGCAATATATGCCTGCATATCCTGCATCGCTGTGATCTGACGGTCATCGACTTTAAGCAGCTCATCACCGACTTGCACTCCGGCTTCTGCGGCAGCACCTCCGGCCATAAGAGCCGCGATCCGGACCCGGTCGTTTCCACTCTGACTCATCGTTATGCCGGTAAGGAAACGCTCTTCATGTTCCAGAGCCTTGACCGCTTGCGCAGTGAGGGTGACATCGAACTTTTCACCATCACGCAGCAATGTCACGGTCAACGGTTTCCCGTTGGAAAAATTCAGTGCCGACTGGAAGTTTTCTGCTCCGGTGATCTCCTTACCATCCACAGCGGTGACGATATCGCCGTTGCGGATACCGGCCCGGTCAGCGATCCCGCCGCTGACCGGATACAGTTTGATCGGCAGCAGCGGTTTGAAAAATGGATACGCGATCTTTTCGCCGCCGGGAGCGTTGGGATTTTCCGCCGGAAGATAACTGATATTGATGATCTCACCGTTGCGGCGTACTTCCAGAGATATCTCATTGATGGTAAAAAGCACCTTTTTGACGAAATTTTCCCAGGTGTCATGGAATTCTTCGCCGTTGAGTTTTACGATCACATCCCCGTTCCGCAGACCGGCAGCGTATTCCGGAGAATTTTCCGGGACACTCAAAACTTCGATCTCCCTCATTCTGGGGGTGGCTTCCGGTATCCCTGCCCACCATACGATACAGCCCAGCAGCAAACCGGAAATTATGTTGAAAAGCGGACCGGCAACGGCCGTGACGATCCGTGCCCTGGGTGTGGCCCGGGGCAATTCAGTGCCATCCGCGCTTTTGGGGACATCATCGGAAGCATCCACCTGCGGCAGTTCCACATAACCGCCCAGCGGCAGCCAACCGATACGGTACTCCACGCCTTTGTATTTTTTCCGCCAGATGGGACGGAACCCGAGAGAAAATGCATCGATATGCAGTCCCATCAGTTTCCCGGCCAGAAAGTGGCCCAATTCATGGGAAAAAATACAGAAGCCCAAAGCTATGAAAACAAAAATCACCGAGCCGGCGACACTCAAATATTCCAGAAAAATATCCATAAAATCATACTCCATTGAGGTAAATTACTGCCATCCATATAGAATAATACTTTGAACGGATTTTTTCAAGGAGCAGATGGATAAAACCCCGGAAAAAATGTTCACGGCGGCCGGAAAATCCTTTCAAACCGTGAAAGGTTCCTTATTCACCCGGTGTACCAATATTTCATCAATGACCGCATTCCCCCGGTTCTGCAGGAAAAAAAGCACGATTTGAGCTATTTCCTGCGGTTGGATCATCCCCTGCGGCGAAAGATCCGGCCGGGAAATTTTTACCATGTCAGTGTAAACGCCGCCCGGACAGATGGCATGGACCCGGATATTTTCCTGCCAGTACTCCCGGGCAATGCTCTTGGTAAAACCCAAAAGAGCATGCTTGGAGGCCGTATAGACGCTCTGCAGCGGATAGCCGGCATGGGATACTACTGAAGCGATATTGATGATGGTGGCGTGTCCGGATCTTTTCAGATGCGGCAAAACCTGCCGGGTCAGGAAAAAAGGAACTCTGAAATTTATGTTCATTATCCGGTCAAATTCTTCTGCCGAAACATCTTCAAAACGCGTACTCTGGGCAACTCCGGCATTGTTTATCAGGATATCTGTGCCGCCGAATATTCCGGCAGCTTTTTCCACTGCGCAGCGCATGAATTCCGGATCAGTCAGATCACCGGGGATGATTTCCACCGGAGCGTATTGACCGGCAATGCCGGCAGTTTCGGCCAGTTTTTCCCGGGATTTACCGCCTAAAAGGATTATCTTCATCTTCTGACGGGCCAGAGTTTCGGCAATGGCGCGGCCGATGCCTCCACCTCCGCCGGTCAGAAGAACCACTTTGTCATGCAGAGTATCCATCATAAAAAATCATTCCCAATCGTTGAATGAACAGATTTCTTTCAGCTCTTTGCGGACTTTTTTCTGCGGGACATCCCCAGCCGCAGCGTGACCGACGGCCAGAACCAGCCGGACAGGTGAACCATGCGGGATATGGAAGTGTTTTTCCATTTTTTCCTGATCATTCATCCCGATGATACAACTTTCCAACCCCAGTGAAAAAGCTTCATGACACATATTCATGCAGGCTGCTCCGATATCACCGGGAGCAAAGTGCTGACTGTCCTGATAGTGGTCAAGCACGCTCTGCATCACCCGGGCAGGCTGTTCGACCAGAATGATAAAGGCCGGAACCTGGTGCCGCCAGGGAGCGCCGGTAACACCATTGCCGACAACGACGGCATCGCACAACTTTTCTTTTGCTTCAGGAGAATCAACGATGATAAATTTCCAGGGTTGAGAGTTACAGCCGCTGGGAGAAAGTCTTCCGGCTTCAACGATTTTGAGAAGTTCTTCCCGGGAAACGCCCCGGGCGGGGTCGTATGAACGGCAGCTGCGTCTGGAACGCATTACTTCCAGAAAATCCATGATCTTTAACCTTTCTTTCTTTTATTTTATGTTGTGTTGTGATACATCCACCGGTTGGGTCAAACCGTTTCCCTTTTCAGTCCGGTTCAGCCGGGCAGGTTTAGTATTTCATTGCCTCTTCACAGAGCATTGAAAATATTTTTCCTCCGATATCCTCCATGCGTTCCGGATGAAACTGTACACCCATGATCATCCGTTCTCCGGAGTATTCCACCACCTCCGGTGAACCGTCAAAGGCAACCGCTGTTACGGTCAGACCGCTGCCGATATATTCTTTATCCAGAGCCTGATGATGAAAACTGTTTACAGTGATGGTATCACCGGGTCTGACACCGACTGCACGTGAAAAAAATCCTTCTTTGATGATCCGGGCCGGATGCATCACCCCTTGCGTATGTTCAGATGCATTGGGCAGATGTTGGATAAGTTTGCCGCCGTTGACGATATTCAGCAGCTGGCAGCCGGCACAAATACCGAGAACCGGCAGGTCGCGGCGCATGATCTCCAGCCCCAGGGCAATGTCAAAGTGCGGGCGCAGACGGTCAAGTTTGGTTTCCGGATGCGGCTTTTCACCGTAATATTCCGGAGGATAATCTTTTCCGCCGATCAATACCACCGCATCCGCCATATCCAGTGCCGCATTGATATGATCACTTTTTTCCAGCGACGGCAGCAGCAGCGGCAATGCTCCGGAAGCGTAAACCATTTCCGCGTAATTGCTGATAAGCTGTTCACACTCCCGTCCCATATAAGTATTGACGGCAGTGTTGAGCAGGATCAGCGGTCTGGCACGATCATTTTTCATAAATCCTCTCCAGCGAACAGGAAACGATTTTCCCGATCAATGCCTTATATGGATCATCCGACCGGTGATAAAGACTGTATATCTGCGGACTCCAGCTTTTTTCCGGTTTCAATCCGGGTATCCCGTTCACCTCTATGATCCGCAATTTTCCGTCGGCTCCTTCACGCATGTCGATCCTCACATGATCTTCACACTTCAAAATATCGCATGCTCCGGCGGCCAGAGCCACCGCTTCATCATGGTGATCATCCGGCAGGGAAACATGAGTCAGACCAACGCCGCGCAAGTCACTGCGCAATACCGGGTACTTGCCGTAATGTTGAGGATCGACGGTGACTCTGCCGGGCAGTATTTCGCGGTTTTTACCGTTGCCGATGACCAGCACGGTATACTCTCTGCCGGGCAGATACTCCTCGATCAGGGCCGATTGCTGCAATTCATCATGTATGAAAGCTGTCTGCCGGGCTAAAGCGGCGGGATCTTCCACCACGCTGTTTTCATTTATCCCCACAGAACGGGATTCACCGTTGGGTTTGACAAAGGCCGGGAAAAAGTCCACCGCTTCAACCGGCTGCGGCGGGCAGAGGATATGTTTCGGGACCATGATGTTTCCGGCGGAAAGTATTTCATGGGTGTCAAATTTGCCGATAAGGGACTTCATGGTCCGGGCCGACGGTCCGATATACGGGATATGCAGTTCATCCAGCACATCCGCCACCCACACCGCATCCGGCGGAATGCCGATAATATCTTCACGGGAGGTGAAAAAGTAAAGCGCACTCCAGACAATGCTGCACTTTCCGGCATTCACTCCGGCAATCATCTCTTCGCGGTTTTCAGCCGTGATTATCCGGCAATCAAAACCGTTGGCAATGACCGCCGCTTTCACCGCTTCAGTCACCTGCATATTGCCCCAGCCCTGGGCATCGCCCCCGGCTCCGGTCAAAAGCACCACGCATGGTTTATTCATGATTCTCATCCTTTATATACACTGCTGTCAAAAGCAAACAAATTTTTATCCGCCTGCGCCTGTTCCAGTGCGCAAGCCAGCATGGGGGCGTTGCCGGAAAAAAACCGGATCATATTCTCCCGGGCCCCGGGGAAAAATCCGATACGCGAAAGATAACGGCAGTTCGCCGCCGCTGTACCGGTCTGCATCAGAGAATTGGGGTTGACGATATTGATCCTGCCGGTAAAAAAGCGGCTGAATTTTTCCGTCCACAGGTCTCCGGCAAATTCAAAGTGGGTACAGCATAACGCCAGATGCAGCACCGGGATATTTCCGGGCAGCAGTTCTGCCGCCGCCCGGGCGCAGCGTTCTATCATGCCGACTGTTTCCGGAGCGCGCGGATCAGATTCCAGAGCTGTCGCCAAACCGGGACAGGCCAGTGAGGCCAGACGCGAAGGATGGATCTGCCGGTCGGTAAGACGCCGGATATAAAGTCCGGAGTCAACGGTGGTTTTGGTCCCGAGAACAAGCAGGGAACTTGCCGGTTCTTTCTGCAGAGCACCGTACATGCCCTCCAGCGCGGCACCGGTTATGCCGAGAACCGGAAATCCCGGAGTGTACCGTGCGGCAAGTTTTTCATAGACGATGCTCAACGTATTGCAGGCTATCAGGCACATATCCGGAGAAAACTTTTCCATGCTTTCAAGAATTGTCTGCAGCAGATCCTCCTGACTCCGGGAAGAGGGCAGTTTGTTGAACCCCATCCCCGCTTCCGGATAAGCGTTGAAGTAAATCAATTCGCACGCCTCAAGGCCGGGAGCTTCCGTATTGCAGAAGCGGGCGGCGATATTCAATCCGCCCAAACCGGAATCGCAGACGATTATCCTTTTCATTTTGCACTTTTCTCCGTCATAAATTCCCGGACCAGCGCGACCAATTCTTCCGGTGCATCATTGATGCTTCCATCCATTATCCGGCTCATTCCGTCGATCCATTGACTGCTGTGCTGGATACAGGTCAGCCGGTTGCGGAGCATCGCAGCTCCTTTGACCGGATCATCCTGCATGGTTTTGAGTATGCGCGACAACTCATCCTGAAATCCGCCCAAACCGTTGTATGCCAGTACTGCATGCCACGCCTGCCGGGCCTTTTCCCGGCTCTGCAGTGGTGCTGAAAGCCGGTCGAAAAGCCGGAAAAATTGCTTTCCCTCTTCCCCGGCAAGAAGTTTCAGGCCGTTGTCACTGATACGGTAAGGTACTGCTTTATGGGAAATTATGCCGCTTTTATTTACCTCAAGTTCCAGAAAGTATCCAGTTTTGCGGTAAAGCAGATCCACCGGCTGATAAAAGACAAAATTGCCCAGACTGAAGTAGGCCGGTGTATGACCGAAATGTGTCATCCCCTGCGGAACATGTACATGATGCCCGATGATCATATCCGCTCCCGAAGCTGCCCATTTTTCAAAGGCTTCATAAACGTAAAATGATGGGAAAGGCTGATATTCCAGACCGCAGTGGGCGGAAACCAGAATGATATCGTATTTATCTCTGGCCGCACGGATATCACCGGCCAGACGGTCGACCTCCCAGGGGCGTACTCCGGGAGTGTTGTCGGCGGCCCCGCGCATATCTTCGCCTTCAGAGATCGCAAATACCGCGATCCGGATATCACCGGCGGTTATCTTTAGTTCCCGGCGCGCTTCACCGATATTTTTTCCGGCTCCGGCATGGGCGATATGGTATTCATCCAGCAGACGGCAAGTTGCTTCAAAACCGGATATCCCGCTGTCAAAAGTGTGATTGTTGGCAAGGATGGCGGCCCGGAAATTTCCGGCACACAGCGCGTGGATATGCTCTTTTTCCCCGGAAAAAGCTGCGCCGCTTTTGGCGATGAAAGTGCCGTCATTGTGCAGCGGGGATTCCAGATTAACTATCGCGAAATCCGCCTTCTGCAGCCGGGGCAGCAAATCACCGTAAACCGCCTGCGGATGATCTTTCATCATCGGGGCAAAGTGACGGATCGGAGCAAAATCCGAAGCGAAAATCAGTTTTTTACTTTTCATGTATAATTTATTATTGCCGGTAATGTTCCATTATCTCCGTTTCCCAGAGTTTCCCCAACTGCAGATAACGCTCATATTTTTTACGGAACATCTCCTTTTTGCTTTTGTCCGGCAGATATTCCACTGCATATCCGGCATGCATTTTCTGCATGGCAACGGCGATATTCTCATGTACTCCGGCGGCCGCTGCCGCCAGCATCGCCGAACCCAATGCACAACTTTGCGCGGCGGCCGAAACTTTTATGGGCATATCCAGCACATCTGCACACAACTGCATGATATACGGTGATTTACCGGCAATGCCGCCGACGGCAATGATCTTTTCGATCCCGATACCTTCGGCAACAAAACGGTCAACGATGCGTTTGGCTCCGAAAACGGTGGATTCCACCAGAGATTTGAAGATCATCGGCGCGGAAGAACCCAGATTCAAGCCGAAGATCGCCCCGGTGAGGGAATTGTTGGCATCCGGAGTGCGTCTGCCATTCATCCAATCCAGAGAGATGATCTCATTATCCGGCAGCAATGCCGCTTCGGCAGAGAGTTTTTCCATAGAAACTTCTCCGCCGTAGCTTATGACATTTTTGAACCAGGCATAAATATCACCGAATGCCGACTGACCGGCTTCCAGACCGATCATCCCGGGAACGATGGAACCGTCAACCTGTCCGCAAATGCCGGGAATACACCGGTCAAGCGACGGCGTGACCAGCATATCACAGGTGGATGTGCCGAAAACTTTCACCAATTCTCCGGGTTTGATGCCTGTGCCGACTGCTCCGGCGTGAGCATCCAGCACCCCTCCGGCGATCACCACATCGGTGGATAAGCCAAGTTTTTCCGCCCATTGAGCAGAGAGTTTACCCACCGGAATATCAGCGGTGAATGTGTCGGTATACAATTCGCCGCGCCGTCCGGCAAGCAGCGGGTCAACGGCGGTGAAAAATTCTTCCGGCGGCAGACCGCCCCACGAGGCGTGCCATAACGCTTTGTGACCGGCGGCACAGCGGCCGGCTTTGACCGGCACTCCCGCTAGCAGAGAGGTTATCCAGTCGCAATTTTCCACAAATCCCCGGCAGGCCCGGCGGATGGATACATCCTCTTTGAGAATGTGCAAATATTTGGCCCAGAACCATTCCGAAGAGTATGAACCGCCGCAGTACATGGTATAATCCACCGGAGAATTTTTTGCGGTCAGGGTGATTTTTTCTGCTTCGGAAACGGCGGTGTGATCTTTCCAGAGAATAAACATGGCGTTGGGATTTCCGGAAAATTCCGGAAGCAGAGCCAGCGGCACGCCGTCAGCATTGACAGCACACGGAGTGGAACCGGTACTGTCCACGCCGATACCGGCAACTGCGCTGCGATCCTGATTTTCCAACACCTGCAGCAGGACTGCGGTCATGGATTCCAGATAGTCCAGCGGGTGCTGACGGAATAAATTTCCGGCGGCATTGCAGTACATTTTCTCTTTCCACCTGGGGTAGAAACTTACGGCAGTTGCCAGATTTTCTCCGTTTTCATTTACAAGAACCGCCCGGACACTGTCTGAACCGAAGTCGATCCCGATCAAAAGTTTTTCTTTCATAAAATATGGTTTCTTTCCTGAATATTTTGGGAATGTCCCATGAGACAATAACGATAATGTTAAAAGATCAGAGGAAGTTGGCAATATCATCGCAAATAAGTTCACCGGCATTGTCTTTGTATTTGCCGATTTCAGTTGCCGGAACATCCTCATTCTCGCTGCCGAATTTTCCGTCACTGCCGGCACTGATGATGTCGAAGCCGCCGCGATTGAATTTGCCGGGGAAACGGAGATAAAGCGGTTGTTCCCAGCCGTCGCAGATGAAATTATCGCTGTCCAGAATACTGTCGATACTGTCGGCATCCACCGCTTTGACAAAGAGTTTCCACGCTTCACCGGAAATTTCCTTACTGCCGAGAGATACTTCTTTATTTTCGCTGTCAAATTTGATCTTTACATACGCAGAACCGGTAGTCACCTGCAGCAGTCCTCTGTCCTGGATCATTTTGAAAGCATTTTCCAGGCGGATGATGGTCGCCCGGGTGGACTTTTCCCGGGATGAATCCACAGCATAACTGTATGCGCCGACACCGATAAGCAGAAGTATGATGATAAGTGCGGTCACGCCGAGAATCTCAATTAATGTAAAATTATCTTTTTTCATACAGACACCTCCTTGAAATATGTGCAATGACGGAATATAATATGCAAAAGGAGAAATTTCAAGGATGATTTTGCAAGGAAAGAGAGTTTTAGTTACCGGCGGGGCAAAAAGAGCAGGAGCAGCCATCGTCCGCGAACTGGCCGGAGCCGGTTGTCGGGTGATCATCCATTGCCGGGAATCGGCGGATACGGCACAGGAGTTGTGTGCGGCTCTGCCGGGAACCGGACACATGGTGGTAAGTGCCGATCTGGCCGATGACAGGGAGATCGGTAATATGCTTGCCGGGATCGGGGAATTTGAACTTCTGGTAAATAATGCAGCGATCTTTCACCGGCCGGGGTCGCCGGAGGATCTGAATGCCGCCGAACTTTATGACAAAATAAATTTCCGCGCCCCGCAAAGATTGCTGGAATACTTTTTTGCACAAAATATTCCCGCCGGTGCCGCTGTCAATATCACCGATGCTTTTGCCCTGCTGCCGGGAACCGGAGCTTACCATCAGAGCAAACAGCAGCTTAATGAATTGACCCGCCGCCTTGCTCCCGGCTGGGCGAAGCGCGGTTTCCGGATCAATGCCGTTGCTCCGGGACCGATGCTGCCGCCCCCCTGGGCCCCCGAATCCCGGATGGAAAAAATTTTGCCGGCAGTTCCTCTGCACCGGGCGGTGCCCCCGGAAGAATTGGCCGGATTGGTCCGTTTTCTTTTATCCTGCGATTCCATGACCGGAGCTGTCATTCCTCTGGATTGCGGCATTTCGGTAAAAAATTTGACCGGCGGTTGAAAAATACTTGATTATTGTCCGTAAAGAGTATATATTAAGCCGTATTTATTGTAAATGTATGGCAAATCAGGAAAATTTTATGCCTCTTGTTTCAGTGATCGTTCCAGTCTATAAGGTGGAAAAATACTTGCCGGAGTGTCTGGATTCTCTGTTGGGTCAGAGTTTGAAAGATATCGAGATCATCTGTGTGGATGACGGTTCTCCGGATAATTGCGGAAAAATTCTGGATGAATATGCCGGAAAAGATCCCCGGATAAAGGTCATCCATCAGAAAAACGGTGGATTGTCCAACGCCAGAAACAGCGGTCTGAAAGAAGCATCCGGCAAATATATAAATTTTGTTGATTCAGATGATTTTGTAAATTCTGAATTTCTGGAGAAGCTTTATGATGCTGCCGAAAGGAATCAGGCTGATATAGCCGCCGGCAGTATTATCCGCAAACGGGAGCGTCATGAAAAATTCCGGGTGCATTATACCGGAGAAAAACGGGTGAAAACTCTGCCGGAAAAAATTGCACTCTGCAATGTCCCGAAATGCTGTTATGTGGTAAGCAAGCTTTACCGGCGGGAATTGATCATTGACGAGAAATTTACTGAAAACGTTTATTTTGAAGATGTTTTGTGGCTGCCTGGGGTTTTGAAGAAATCTGCTGTTATGGTCACTGCTGCCGGAGCAGTTTACTATTACCGCGCCAATCCGGCATCGACGGTCAAGCAGAAACAGTCGGCAAAAAAGATCGCCGACCGGGTGAATTCCAAAAGATATATCATCAGATTTTTTGAAGAAAATGGTTTGCCGTTATCCAGACGCGACCGGACGATCAACAAAAAAATTGTATCCATCGGCAAATTTAATTTGTTGAAAATAAAAGAGTTTAATGGCAAGGAAACTTTCTGCCTTTTCGGTATAGTTCCTTTTTACCGGAAAAAACTTCGTTCCGGATTGGTGATACAAAATAAAAGGAAATTTTTTCTGATAAGATTTTTAGATGCTCATATAAATATCGAGCTTTTCGGAAAAATCCGGATAGCGGCGAAAAATGGAGCGCAGTTTGAGTATCATGCAGCAACAAACAACGGACTTTCTGAAGAAAAACGTTCACCGCAATTGATCGTATCTCTGACCAGCTTCCCCGGGCGGATCGATTCTGTCGATAAAACAATAAATACATTGTTGCAGCAAAGTGTGAAACCGGATAAAGTGATTTTATATCTTGCTGATTCCCAATTTCCCGGCAAGACCGCTGATTTGCCGGAAAAGTTATTGAAACTGTGTGATTTGGGATTGGAGATCCGTTGGTGTGAGGATTTAAGGAGTTATAAAAAACTGATCCCGGCATTGCGGGATTTCCCGGATGATATCATCGTTACCGCTGATGATGATATTTATTATCAGCCGGATTGGCTGCAAAGTCTTTATCATGCTTATTTGAAAAGTCCGGATTATATCCATACCCGCAGGGCAGCTTTTTTGCGTGCTTGCAACGGTGAAATCGGTATTTATGCGCATTATGCCAATAACCGTTTTGCTCCGTTTTTCGGGAATCAATTAATGGGCGGAGCAGGAACTGTTTATCCGCCGCATTCGTTGCATAAGGATATTTTTGATATTGAACAGGTAAAGACCCTTATCCCGACTTATGATGATATATACTTCTGGGCGATGGCGGTTATTAACGGCAAAAAGATTGCAACGGTCAGAAATCATGATGTAAATATATGGCAGCGTGAAGAAACCGGCAGCAGTGGTTTATGCAAAATAAACAATGGCAGTGCCGGGATGTCGCCGCATGAGGCTTTTCGCAGAATTTTTGAACGTTATCCGGAAATTTTATCCAGATTGGAGCAGGAGAGCCGATGAAAGTTTCTGTTCTGATGCCGGTGTACAATACAGATGAGAAATATCTGCGTGAATCAATTAAAAGCATTCTCGAACAGACATTTACCGATTTTGAATTGCTGATTTGCGATGATGGTTCGGCTTCTTCTCCCCGGGAAACAGCAGAAAGTTTTTCCGACCCGAGAATAAAGTTTTTGCAGAATGAGAGAAATCTTGGAGTTTCAGCTACCCGCAACCGTTTGATGGCAACTGCCGTTGGAGAGTATATCGCATGGCAGGACGCCGATGATATTTCTGTGCCGGACAGATTGGAACGGCAAGTGTTGTTTCTGGATGAAAATCCGGATTTTTCCGGAGTAAGCGGTAAAGTGCAGCCGTTTCCGCATGGTTTGGTTTCAACGCCTCTGCTTTTTCCAAAAATATTGGATTCTCTGGGCGGCTGCAAGTTTATTAGCAATTGTGCTATGCTCCGGATAAAAAATTTCCGTGATAATGCATTACAATATGATCCAGGGTTGAAAACATCCGAAGATTATGATTTGTGGGTGCGGGCGATGGTAAAAGGATTAAAATTTGCCAATTTGCCGGAAATATTGCTGAAATACAGGCGGGTATCAACCTCTCTGGTTCATTTACATGGTTCTGCCGGAGCGCAGAATGACCGGGAGATAAAAAAATTTATTTTGGATCAGTTGACAGATGATCCGGTATTGCGGCGGGAAATTGCTGCTGTTGTTGCCCGGTGTGACCGTAAAAAGTGTTCTTGGGGAGAATGGCTGTTTTCCATCCGCAATGAGTGGCGCGGTTTGAACAAGGTTAAAATTATGCAGATTTTAGGAATAAGAGTTAAATTATCAGTCAAGCCGGTGAAATAATGAGAGGCAATCGCATTTATAAAATTGACCGGAATGGTAAAAAACGGCGGGTTTTCTGGGTATTCGGTCTGAAAATAAGATTCAAGGGGAAAAATTCAACGGTTATTTTGCACGAGCCTTGTGTACGCTTCCGTCATTGTGTCGCCCGGTTGGGCGATGATTGCCGGATCGAATTTCAATCGTCAAATACCAAACTTAAATATATGGAGCTGGATGCTTCACCTTTGAATAACTCCATTGACATCGGGCATAATCTGCTGCCCGGCCCGAATACAAGCATCCGGGCAAACCGGGAACCCGGTTTGCATATTAAACTTGGTGACAACTGTCTTTTCGGCCCCGGGTCCAAAATCGCAGCTTCTGATGGTCACGCTATTTATGACATCAATACGGGTGAAGTTCTCAATCGCAGCAAGGATATCGTTGTTGGCAATCATGTTTGGATGACCACCGGAATAACCATTTTCAAAGGGGTGGAAATTGCAGACAATACCGTCATAGCTTCAAACAGTGTTGTTACCAAAAGTTGTTTGATCCCCAACGCAATATATGGAGGAACTCCGGCCCGGCTGCTCAAAGAAAATATAAATTGGAACTATGATTACCCGACAGATGGAGATAAATTTGATGTATCACAAAATATTTGAATTTTTTTATCGCCGTTTCCGGAGAAAAAAGAACCGGGCTTATGGTTATGTATATCTTCCCAATTACAATACCAGGGCCAGAATAGAAGAAGGTTCATCCAATCTGTATAATGAATTCGGTGAAAAGCTGGATGAGTTTTTTCTGCGTGATAAGCATTTTCGCACCACCCCATACCGGATGTCCCGTTATTTTGTTTTTGACCGGTATAATATTGGTCTGAAAACACATTTTTACAGTCACGAATCCATGTTGGAAACCCAGGGGAATCCGGATAGACGTTATGGTTTTCTGTGTGAATCTCCGGCGATCGTACCGAAATCCTACAAGCTTTTTGACAAATATAAAGGCTTGGAAAAGGATTTTGAATATATTTTTACCTATTCTGATAAAATTTTACAACAAATTGATAATGCCAGATTTGTTCCGTTTGCTTCCTTTTTGTACAATGCCTCTTTTGCTCCGGCGGATATTTATACGCGCAAGGATCGTAATGTGTCTATCATCTCATCAGACAAGATTATGTGCGATTTGCATAAATTCCGTTTGGATTTGGCTTTCCGGTGTAAAAATAATCACTGGGCCGACACATATGGCACATTTGACGGCGGTAAATATGTTACTCTGGATAATGTTTTGCGCAATTACCGTTTCACCATCGCCATTGAAAATTGTGTGGAACCATATTTCTGGACCGAAAGAATTGTTTCTGCATTGGCTAATCAGACTATTCCGATCTATCTTGGTGCAACCGGAATTGGGGATTATTTCAATACGGATGGCATCATTCAGATCACGACAGCATCGGATATGGAGAAGGTGTTGAAAATGTGTACCAAAGAGGAGTATGAACAGCGTTTACCGGCGGTATTGGATAATTATGAACGGATAAAAAAGATGCATGTCCCGATGGACTATCTGTATGAAAATTATCTGCAAAAACGCGGTTAAAATTCTGATTCGGGGATGAATTTCGGGGTGAAGTGGGGATTCATTCCGTCGTCGATGTGGCGCGGTGGGCGCGAGAGTTTCCCGGCGGGCAGTTTTATGGCCGGATTGTTGCGGAATTGCCGGGGAGATATGCCGAATTCCTCTTTGAACGCCCGGGAAAAGTTTCCGGCGGTGGAAAATTGCAGACTCTGGGCCAGCGCGGATATGGAAACGGTATTACTGCGCAATATCCGGGCCGCATGGTGCAGTCTCCGGCGGATGATGTACTTCTGCGGCGTGGTCCCCAGATATTTGCGGAACATCCGGTAGATGCTCGCCGGAGATAAGTTGCTGTGAAACGTCAACTGCTGCATAAGTATCGGCAGTTCCATATAATCATCTATATGATGGAGCATCCTCTGCAGTGCGGAGGGGTATTTTTCATTATTTTCCGGAATGCGGTTGATCATGGCGTGTATTTCGTAAAAGAACAATCTTGCCAGCAGCCGCAACTGTTCTTCAGTTCCCTGGGAAACGAAGCAATCAATGGCATAGCGCAGAAGATAGAAAAAGTTGCTGTCCGGTGAAAAAGTCCGGCACACCGCCCGGTTGAAGCGGGAAACCACCTCATTTTTGCGCAAAAAATACAACGGATGATCCGGATGCACGGTATGGAAAGCATTGTAATGGATGTCGCCGTGTTCCAGAGCTTCGGGGATGAGGTGGATACAGCCCAGCACAAATGGTGAATCCGGGTGCGGCATATAGGTTATGGTATGGTTCCAGGGGGCGAAGATCACTTTGCCGGCGGTGATATCGAAGGTCTGGTTGTTGACCTTTATCCGCCCGGAACCGGTGAAACATGCCGCCAGATAACAGCTCTGCACCTGCGGATAATGGTAATTTTCCCCCATGCGGAACTCCCGGCATGTCGCCTGAATAATAATGGCATTTTCCCAATGTTTGCTGATTTCTGTCATACCCCCTCCGGATTTGTCTGTCATACCGTCCGGTTATGAATATACTTTAATCCAAAATGACAAAATTTCAACTTAAAGACAGCGCAGGATAATTAATGATATTTTGTGATATTTTTTTTGAAGTACTTCCGGAGTATATTTATTATAGAGTTGATGGATAACGTTCCCTGAAACGGTTTCCTGATTAAAAATCAAAGAGGTAAGTAAAAGTTCTCAAAAAATCCAGTGGAGGTGAAAAGGAATGAAAAATTATTGTTTCCGCCTGTCGGAATTGTGTCTGATCATCGGGATGGCTGCGGTGATGCTGGCATTGGTTGTTCCGGCGGCGACTTCGGCGCAGAGTGCGGGCAAAGAGGTATCCTGTCTGGATAATCTGCGCGCGTGCATACGGGCGACACTGGCTTATGCCGGTGACCACGACGGCCGGGCCATTCTGAAGTACGGTGACAGCAGTACCGGTAAACTTTTGATGACGATGGCGTATGGGGTCAGTGTGGGCAATCCGGGGGAAAAGAGTGTCAAGCGATTGAGTATCAACGAGATAATTTGCCCGGAAACAACGGTGCTTCCCAAAAGGATCACTTGGCATTTCAGTGAATTTTATGCGGTTCCCTACGGATTATTCAACAACAACTATTCTCTTACTCCCTATGAGAAACCGGAAGGCTTCCACATGCTCCGCAAGTGGCCCAATGCTGATGTGGCGGTGAACTTCAAAAAACTGCAGTACCCTGATTCGGCGGTGATCTATGCTGAAGCGTGGAATGCCAAAGGCAAAAAGGCGCACAGCACCTACGGTCTGGCAAAAAATGAGAACACCAAACTGGATTTCCGGCATAACGGCAAAAACAATATGGCTTTCGCCGACGGCCATGCCGATGGTAAAGAGCTGGCATTTATAACTGAACAGCGTGAGGCTTCCGGTATTTCCGGCAAATGGTTTGTATACGACAGTAAGCGGGAAACTGTCGGACTTTAATTGAAAAACAAAAAACAGGAAAGGCTCCATTATTATGAAAAAGTATCAATCACTCCAGTCAACTGGAGTGAAGCACGTGTGCTTCACTCTTATAGAACTTCTTGTTGTCATTGCCATCATCGCGATCCTGGCGGCGATTTTGCTGCCTGCGCTCAATTCCGCAAGAGAACGCGGACGTACAGCAAGCTGTATCAACAATCTTAAACAGTGTGGCTATGCCGGATTTATGTATGCTGAAAGTAATAATGATGTTCTGCTGCTGAAAAACGGAGAAAACGCATTGAATTTTACATTGTTTTCAATTGTGAATGGAAATCAGGTTGGTAAAGATAATAAAAACGGCATGGAACTGTTGCCCGATTTCAATGTGATCACTTGCCCCAAATACACGGGATGGATTCCCAAAAAAGGTGATAACGCAACTACATACAGAGCTTTTTATGCCGTACCTTATATCGCAATACCGGGAAATTCTACCGCCCTTTATTCCCCAAATCAGGTAAATGAAAAAGATGCGGTTCAAAATCCACTTGGTTGGCCGAATGCCTATTTTGTGATTGATATGCGGAAGTTGAAAAATCCTTCCGGGATGATGGTTTTTTCCGAAGCATGGAGTGCCTCCAACAAACGTCAACATTCAAACTATGGACTGGGAACCGGAGAAGATGCAAAACCTTTTTTCGGTCACAATGGTACAATGAGTGCATCATTTGCTGACGGTCACGTTGAGTCATTGCAGCCGGGATGGTTCGGGAAAGTCCGGGAAGAATCCGGGATTTCCACGAAATTTGCATATTATGATATGCCGACCACCAGTGCCACTGTGTATAAGGAAATGTAAGTATGCGATTATTTTTTCCGTTATCAATCCTTTCTCTGTTATTATTGCGGACTTTTTCCGCTTCCGGGGAAGTGAAATTCACCTGGGATGGCGGCGGCAGGCACACGGTGGATGGTGAGAGTATCACCATCAATGCGGGAAAAGGGGCGGCAAAACTCATTGGCGTACCGGTCGTCCCGGGCAAAAAGTACCGTTTGCACTACACCGCCTGCGGCGTGGGGGATTCGGGAGCGACGGCGATGTTTCACAACTTGCAGATATCCACCGCTCCGCGTGTACTGGGTTCATTTCTCATTCAGGATGTGAGAAACAAGGAACAAAATGCATTTCAGAATTTTTCCATCCCGTCCAAAGTCCGTTATAAAAAGATCGATATCCTCTTTGAATTGAAAACCCGCAAGGGAGCAGTGAAAATTTCCAACCTCCGTCTGGAAGAACTCCAAGAGGATATCCGGGATGCGTGGAAAATTGAAATCATCCATCCGGCTTACCGGCAGACCTTCTATGCCGGAGAGAAGAACCGGGTACTGCAATTTGCCGTTTCCGGCGGAGCCACCTGGCACGATACAGAATTGATCGATGCTCAAAAAGTTTGTGTCGCCGCTGTCAAGGGCCCGGTTTCTCCGGATAAAGGCGGGGTCGTTGCCATCGATATGGCCAAAATGCCCGGGGGTGAATATGAGTTGATCTCGCTGCTGACCGGCAAAAACGGTATTCAGAAAACCATCCGTCAGCGGGTCACCGTCGCTCCGCCGTCGCCCAATGAAGTCATCGCCGGAAAAAATCACTACTTTTACGTCAATGGCAAACCGCTTTTCCCGGTCTTTTACTTCTTTGAAATGGTCGAGGACGGCCTGCTCTATGAAGCTTCCCGCAACGGGGTGAATATGTGCATAATGGGTTTTAACGCCGAAGCTCACATGCTCCGGGAACTTGACCGCTTCCACAAATACGGTATTAAAGGCATCATTTATCTGGAACAGTACGGACATATCAAAGATCCCAACCGTTTTGAGGAATTCAAACGGGATTTCGCCGCCAGAGTCACCAAAAAAGTGATGGATCACCCCGCATTTTTCGGTTATATGACCAGCGATGAACCATTCTGGAAAGGGTGGCCGGTACAGCGGATGGCGGACTATTACAACTTTGTCAAAACTGCCGACCCGCATCACCCGGTCTGGATCAATGAAGCTCCCCGCAACGAAATTCCTGATCTGAAACTTTATGCGGCATGCGCTGATATTTTCGGCGTGGATATCTACCCGATACCGTACCCCAACGGACACTCCAATCTGCCCAATAAACTGCCCGGTGTGGTGGGAGATTACACCCGCAGATTCACCGAAGTGGTCGAGGGCAAAAAGCCGGTCTGGATGTGTCTGCAGGGCAATTCATGGAGCGATTACGGTTATCCGGCAAAATTGCAGCGTTACCCGACTTATGAGGAGTCGCGCTTTATGGCATTCGATGCAATGACCAGCGGCAGTCACGGGTATATACTTTATTCGCCTGAACAAATCAAAAACTGGAAGTTCCAGCAGGAGTTGTTCAAAGTTTCCAGAGAGCTGCAGGAGCTTTCCGGATTGTTCATCAACGGCAAACGTCTGGCAGATGCGCCGGTTTCCGATCCCGACGTCCGCTGTGCGCTCTATGAGTACAACGGCAATATTTACGGTATTTTGCTCAATACTTCAGTGGAAAAACGCCGGGTCAAGGTCACTTTGCCGGAAAAAGCGGTGATGAAAGTTTACGGCGGAAACTCTGCTGCTTTGGCTCCGGAAAATATCTCTCTGGAACCGCTGCAGGTGATCGTCTGGGGCAATTCTCCACTGCCGGAACCGTGCTGGCAGCAGATCCCCCGGGATGAAGTTCTGGAGGGACAGAACGCTTTCAAAAAGGCGATCGACCGCCGGAGAGCGCGGAGATTTGAGCATTGGAAAAAGCATGGGATCACTCCCCCGCAGGAACCATAAAATGCGGATGAGAAAGTGAAAAGTTTTTCAGAAAAGGCCAAATGGATATCTTCTCCGGAAATAATGACCAGCCGTTTTGCCCGGCGGCTGGCTGATGTTCCGGTTCCCAACGATGAGATCCGGTGTGCGTTTTATGAATACAACGGTAATATTTACGGTATCAGCGAAAAACGTTCCGGCAGTGTAACTGTTCCCGCCATCGGAAAATTAATGCATGAATTTAATATTAATACACTTAATTATTTTTGTGTTGCCGTTGGAAAATTATTTTTTTCAGTTCCAATGCCGGCTGTAATGCACTATAACATTGCTTTTTTCTTCGTAAATTATATATTATGTCATCTGTATGGGGTCGGTTATATAGTATCACGAAAGGGATATTGTATGAAAGTGTCAATGTATAAAATGTTATCATTATTATTGATATCTGCTGCTGTTGCGGTACAGGCCGGGAATGGAAGCTGTTGAGTTCAGGAGCAGTGATGAAAGTCATCGGTAAAGGTGAAGTTCTTGATCCGGGTAAAATCTCGCCCGAACCGCTGCAGGAACCTTGAAATTACGGATAAAAAAAGTGAAAAATTTTTCAGAACAAGCCAAGTGGATTTCCGTTCCGGATATAATGACCAGCCGTTATGCCAAACGGCTGCCTGCGCCATATTTCCGCCGGGAATACCTTTGGTCCGGTGATGCTCCGGCAGCGGCAGTTGTCCGCTTCTGCGGTATCGGATTGGCCGAACTTTATTTCAACGGGGAAAAGCTCTCTGCCGGTATCCTTGATCCGGCACCGTCTGTTTACGACCGGCATTGTTACTTCCGGGAATACCCGGTTGCTCTGCAGCCCGGAACAAATGTTTTCGGTGCGATCCTCGGCAATGGATTGTATAATTGTCAGGTCAATGATTTCTGGCAGTTCAACACTGCTTCGTGGCGGGATTATCCGAAAATGATATTTGAATTGCGTTCCAGCGGAGAAGTTCTGCTGGTCAGCGATACGTCATGGCAGGTTTCCGGAGTTTCGCCGATCGTTTTCAACAACTGGCACGGCGGGGAGTATTATGATGCCCGTCTGGAATTTGACAACTGGTTGGCTCCGGGATTTGATGTTTCCGCGTGGCACCGGGCGGTGATCAAACCCGGACCGGGCGGTGAATTGCTGCCGGAAAATGCTCCGGCGGCCGCAGTGGTCAACACCTTTGCCGTCACGGAAAAACTTTTTCCTTTTGTCTATGATGCCGGGCGCATCGTTACCGGTACGGTCAGGATCACCGTCCGGGGTGAATCCGGCAGCAAAGTCACTTTGCGTTACAGCGACCATCTCTCTGCAGAAGGAAAATTCACGCAGGTGGATCTGGGACAATTCATCCCCGGCGATGCGGTGCAGACCGATTCATACACGCTGCGCGGCAACCGGGTCGACGAGGTGTGGTCGCCGAAGTTTGTCTATCACTCATTTCAATATATCGAAGTGAGTATTTCCGGCAACGCGGAAGTCGTGAGAATGGATGTGCAGGAGATCCGGACAAATTTTGACCGGATCGGGGAAATTTCCACTTCCCATGAGATCATGCAGAAGTTGTATTCTGCGGCGATAGCCTCTTACTCCGGCAACTTCGTCGGCATCCCCACCGACTGCCCCCACCGGGAAAAGAACGGCTGGACCGCTGATGCCGCTTTTGCCGCCGAAAGCGGTTTGAGTGCATTTGATGCTCAAACGAGTTACTTGCGTTACCTGCAGTGTATCGTTGACACCCAGAGGGGTTCCGGTCAACTTGCCGCAGTTGCGCCTTCTGCGGGCTGGGGTTACAATTACGGTTCCGGGCCGGTATGGGATTCGGCTCTCTGGCTGATACCTTACGCAATTTATATCCACACCGGCAATCCATCTGCCATTGAAAGATTTTACAGCGCGATCGTCCGTCACTTCAACTATCTCGGCACCATTTCTGAAGACGGCATCATCCGTTTCGGTCTGGGCGACCACTGCCATCCGTTTCCGGAAAAGGCGGCCCCGGTGGAGTTCGTCAGCAGTTGTTTTTACATTATGGAAGCGGATATGCTGGCGAAATTTGCCGGATTGCTCGGCTGTGATGATGATCGTAAACACTTTACCGCCTGCGGTGAAAAATTGCGCGGAGAGTTGATGGCCGTCCACGCCGACCGGCAGGAAAGCACTTCGCTGGCATTGAAATATCTGCTGGATATCGACCGGGAGCAGGCTTTGAAAAGTCTCATCGGCAATTATGAAAATTCCGGCGGCAAAGCCGATTTCGGCATCGTCGGAGCCAAATTCATCCCCCGGCTGCTGGCCGACTGCGGCAGAAGCGATCTGGCATTTAAAATCCTCACTCAAACCGGATATCCCGGCTACGGCAACTGGATAAAACAGGGTGCAACCACCCTCTGGGAATATTGGGACGGCAGTTTTTCCCGCAACCATATCATGTTCGGTGATATCGCCGCATGGATGATGCGTTATCCCGGCGGTATCGCTCCGTCATGGGAAAATCCGGCGATGAGAGAATTGATCCTTAAGCCGGTTTTTCCGGAGGGTTTGGATGACTTTGCCGTCAAGTACCGTCATTCAGCAGGCTGGATATCTCTGGCATGGCAGAAGCAGGATGATAAAATTTCCCTGCAGGTAACCTCTCCGGCATCCGGAAAATTGGAATCGTCAAACCGGGTGTATGATTTGCACCCCGGCGAAAACCGGTTCACTATTGATCAGTAACGTAAAGGATTAACTGAATTATGCAAAACAACCGAATTTGGATGTGGGGATATACCATCGAAAAGTTCCCCTCATTGGTTCCGTCGGTGGAATATCCGACCTGGTGCAGTCTGGAAACCGGAGCGCGCTACATGTCCGCTGATAATCTTGTGCCCATGAACAGCACCTTTGATCCGGCAGTACTGGATGATCCGACTTTCTGGAGCCGGCTGCAGAATGCCCGGGAACTGATGATGCCGCTTTCCCATGTGCCGCTGGATAATATCGGCGAAAAGTGGGATCTGCAATATCTGGCTACGGCCGTGAAAATTGCGGAAATGTCACTGAAAGACAAACGGATAACCGCCCTTATCATCGATGACTTCCGCGATCTGGTCGGCCCGACGAAAGATATGCAGGCCGGAGAACTCGCCGAAATTTATGCCGCCATAAAACGGATAAATCCGGCTCTGCAGCTCCATCTGGTGCGCTACACCTGGCAGAATCAGGATCAGCTGGAGGATGTACGGGATTATTTTGACGTGATAAATTACTGGAATATGACCACCAGTACCGCTTACTGGGAGTGCGATTATATCCGGGATGTGCAGATGATCGCCAAACGTTTCAAAAAACCGGTTTTCAGCGGTATTTATATGCACAATTACGCCAATTGCAACGGTTGCGCCGAGGGCGGTCCTATGCCGGTTGAAACATTTAAAGTCATGCTGCCCAATGTTTTCCATGCGCTGCGCAAAGGTATTATCGGCGGATTGGTTCTGCTGCAGCCCGGATGGTTCTCCAGAGAAGACCACCGCGAAAGCATCCGTTTTGTCCACGATTATATCGAACATTATCTTGGAGTCCACACCTTTCTGGAAAGATGAAAACTATGAAAATACTGGTTTTTTGCGCACATGCCGATGATGAAGTTATCGGTCTGGGCGGTACGATCCGCAAATTTGCCGATGCCGGCGCGGAGATCCGGCTGGTCCACTTCTCCGCCGGAGCCGAGGGGTATGCTTCACCGGAAGAAAAAGATACCATCTGTGCCACCCGGGCCGGAGAGGTGGCCAGAGTGTGCAGTATCTTGGGCGTGAGCAGTTACCGCAACTTCAATTTGCTGGATTGGAGCATTCCGGCGGATAATTCCACTTACCGTCTGGTCATTGAAGAGATCCGTTCTTTCAAACCCGATGCGGTATTCACCCACTTGGAGAGCGACTACCGCGACCACCGGAACGTAAGTGTCGCCGTCGCCGAAGGACACTTCCATGCTTCTCTGGCCTGTGCGATCGAAGCCGCACCGGTGTATAAAGATGTGCCGCTGTATCACTTCGAAGTTATCAAACTTATGCCCGAACCGGAACTGCTTGTCGATATTTCCGGTACTATGAGTGCCAAACTGGAAGCTATGGCGGTTTACGCTTCACAGACCGGAGTGGTCGGCGGAGCTGATCAGATGTTGTCATCCCGTGCCGCCATGCGCGGACAAATGATCGGTGTCCGTTACGCCGAGGCCCTGATACGCAACAAAATGAGACCCCGGAAAATTACCGGATTGGATAAATTGCTGGAGATGTGAAAATGGTTGATATAAAAAGATTGGAAAATGATTTCGAACTGGTAAAAAATATTCTGGCCCAAGCTCCTGAAATCAATAAATTTGCCCGGATACCTGCGGAAGAGTACCGGACGCGTTCTGAAAAACTTTACCATGCTCTGAAAGACAACGGTCTGGAGGTCGGTCTGGTTTTTTCCGATGAACACTACTGCGGCGATGTGCCGTATCTGTGCGGCAACTGCAATCTGACGGTCGAACAGGTCGCCGCCGTCGTCGGAAAAACCGGAACCCATCTGATCGCCGGTCTGGAAGGCGGTTATGTCGCCGAACAGCTTACGGCTGATCATCCGGTAACTGTCCACAAAGCTGAATTGCTCCAACTGGCTGATGAAAAATATCCTGTTGCCGCTGAAAAATTTGAAGATATCCTCGCCGCCGCCAATGGCGGGATCCTCCCGGAAAAAATCGCTTTGCTGACCCCGCGACAGGTGATCCCGGCTTCGCTGGTCGATTACTGTCAGCAGATTTCGCAAGTGGTCGATGCCCAGGAACTTTACTACAAAATCAAGTATGAAAAAAGTCCCGCTGAAAAAGAACTTATCCGTCAGGCAGGGAAAATTTCCGATATCATCATGCGCGTGATGCTGGCGGTTTTGAAACCGGGAATGCTGGAAACGCAAGTCGCCGCATGGGGATACTTCGCCGCCCGGGAAATGGGCGCGGAAGAGTTGGGTTTTGATATTATGGTCGGAGCCAATGAAGCCAACCGTTCGCTTATCGGTAAAGCTCTCAACCGGGAGATAAAATACGGTGATTATGTGCATCTCGGCGTCGGAGCAAAGTGCGACGGTTTGAACAGCTGCATCCGGCGTTCTGTAATTGCGGTGAATTCTCCGGATGAGGTGACTGACGGTCAGAAATACTTTTTCGATCTGGTGGAAGGAGCGTATAAAACCGGATTCGATGCCTACTGCCGCGTTGCGGAAAACGCTCTGCCCGCCAAGATCCAGGAACAGGCTCTGGTCGATTATTTTGCCGGTAAAGCCGGTGAAGTCAGTGCCAGATTCGGGAAAAAGATCGACCTCGCCAATCTGAAACCTTATACCGGGACTCACAATTCCGGTTATACCGAGTGTCAGGAGTTTTTCGGAGCGATAACTCTGGAATCTGAAGAACCGCTGGGCGAAAATATCGTTACCATGCTCGATGTGGCATTGCGCGGCATCGGGAACCACTGGAACGATGTCATTATCCCCGGATTCGATTATCTGGTCATCGAAAATACTCTCATCAAAAGCGGCAGAGAAGTGGAAACTGTCACTAATTTGCCCATCAATGTTCAGCATCTGGTGCAGAATTCCGGAAACTGATCTTTTCATCACTGTAAATCACACCCCCTGATCGCGCCCGTTGATCCTCCGTTATGCGGAGAATAAAAACGACGGCGCGTTTTTTTTGTCCGGAACCTTTATACGGGAAAATAGAAATGGCGTATGAAAAGGTTTGAAAAGCTGTTTTTTTGATAAAATTTTGTCAGTCTGATCATTAAAATACTTGACATAAATAAAAAGTTGGGATATGTTTAAAGTGTTGATAATCATGGAAAGGCAAATGAAAAGGTGGTCAAAATGATCATTCCCGGCAACCGGAAAATCACTCCGGGCAAAGTGGAAATTCTGGAACAGAAATTATTGCAGGAATTGAATTCCGGCAATTTTTCCCATGAGGATCGTTTTTATTCAGTACGGGAAGTGTCGGAGAGGTATCAGGTCACGCCGCCGACAGCTTACCGGGCATTGACCGGTTTGATCCGGCGCGGCATTCTTGTCGGGCGCAACGGCTTGGGAGTGTACGTTAATTTACCGGGGAAAAAGGATTTGCAGCTGATAGCTCTGCCGTTGCGGCTGCAGGGCAATCCGCAGGTGCTGGATTTTTACGAAGCTTTATCCGCAGTAGCCGAGAAACGCGGTATCCGGCTGCTGATGGGCAATGGTGAACACAGTGATACTGAAATCGCATTTCTGCAGAAAGCGATTGCGGTTTCTGTGGATGGGGTGATCCGTTTTCCCTGCGGAGTCGGCGGGGGTGAAAGCCTGATACGCGAAGAACTTATCCGCAGTAAACTGCCTTGTGTGATGATAAATGACTGGTGGCGGGCGGGAAGTTTTCCAACGGTGAAAGTTGATGAAGTTGACGGTTTGAAACAGATGTTGGATGCGTTTTATGCTGCCGGTCACCGTAAAATCGGATTGGTTCAGGAAACATTCAATGGGGTGCGCCCGGATATCCAGAGTGCATTCTGGCGTTGGCACTGGGAGCATGATCTGCCGTTGATGCGGCACAGTGTATGTTATTGTTTATCCGGCGAGATACCGGTCGCGGCGCAATTGACAGCTGCTCTTTCAGAAGGAATTACGGCTCTGGTTTTTGCTTACGGGGTGAATATCCATGATATATGGAACCGGGAAAACAGACCGCTGCTCGGAGAATTTTCTCTGGCCGCGCTGGATGATATCCCGCTGATGGAAACCGGATTATTCGCCTCTTACCGGCATAATAATATCAAAATGGCGGAAAAGGCATTTGAATTGTTGGAAAATTTCGGGGGTGATCCGGCAGAATCAGTCAGGATCGCCGGAAAATTAATAATCAACTGAATGAAAGGGAAAAAATGAAAAGGGTAAAAATGAAACATCAACATCCGTATACGGATGTGAAGCTTTTACGCTTCACATTGATTGAGCTTCTTGTAGTCATCGCGATAATCGCGATACTGGCGGCGATATTGCTGCCTGCACTCAATTCGGCCCGTCAACGGGGGATCGCTACGAGCTGCTTGAGCAATTTGAAACAGGTCTATCACGACTTCAGCTACTATTGCGATGCGATGGATGATGTGGTACTTGCGGATGGAAGTTCGGAAAACTGGCCGATCATTCTGCGTAAGGTTGCTTTCCCGCAGGCAGTTGATGCCAATAGCAGTCAATGGGCTATTTACGATTGCGGAGCCGATGATCCCTGGGTGGCTACTGTACAGAATGCTGCGTGGACATACTATCCGGCCAGACTGACCTACGGTTATAATATCAGTCTTCGAACTGTGGTCAAACGGGCAAAAATTCCGTCATACATTGCCATTTTCTGTGATACGGCTGCGCAGAAGTACAAGGTCGCTTCAGATAACAGCAGTGGCAGGAGTGCCTATAAAAGTCAAATCAGTTACCGACATTCCAAAACCGGCAACTATCTTTTCAATGACGGTCATGCAGTGGCATTGCCGTATGAAACAGTTTACACGGATGAAGGGCAGTATATGTTTAATCCATTGCAAACTCGTGGACCGTCATTTCTTTGATATTGGATAAGGGGAGCAGTTGAAAATTATGAGAAAGTTTATAGTTATGGGTTTGATGGCAGCCGGAGTCGCGGTTATGGCGGGAAGTTTGAAAATCGATGTGAATAATCATGATATCGCGGTGCGTCCGGCGATTCCGGTGGTGAATGCTCCGGCGGTGCTGGCGGTGCGGGTCTCCGGAGCTGCCTCCGGAATGCCGCTGACAGTCACCGCTGAAGTTGACGGCAGAAAAATCGGAGAAGTACAGCTCACTTCCGGAAAAAATGAAGCGTTATTCGATTATAAACCGGAGAGTACCGGCTGGAAAAAAGTCATGGTTGCCGCCAAATGCGGCAAAGAGTCGGTGACGGCGGAAAAGGTATTCCCGGTAACTGCCCGGAAATTGCACTTCCCCTGGTTCGGCAGTCACGATAATGAGGGAAAACTGGAATTGTGCAAATATCCGACGATGGTTCTGGCAAAAAATGCCGGAGATATCGCTTACTGGAAACATCGCGGTGTGATGGCCGGTAAGTGGCGCGGAGCGAAGTTCAATGAAAAACAGGGCATCGCCGAAGCCATAAAGTATTACCGGCGCGGGACAGAGGGATTTGACGGCATTATGATCGACGAGATCGGCAGTTATGATGACTTCAAGCTCCGGGAAAGTACGGCATTCAGGGGATTGCAGGAGATGTGTGCGGTTAATGAAGACCTCTTTGTTGCACTCTGGGTGTGCGGGGTGCCGACCACTTCCACGCTGAATCTGGCCAAAGGCCTTTACCGCAAAAAAGGTGTCGATCTGCTGATGCTGGAAAATTATGTGAATTATCTTATTCCGGATTTGAAAAGTTTCCGTCCTGATGACACCATGCGTTTCCGGATCGATCTGGCGCGCCGTCAGGATGTACTGCACAGTTCCGTCATTACGGTCGGCATTCACGGCAATTCCAAAGTTTTCACCATGACCAATGATGAATTGGAAGAGCAGGTGCGCACGATCAAACGTTTTGCTCCGGAAATGCCGGGGATGGGTATTTATGCCACCGGAAAAAAGATGACCAATAAACCGCTGATATTTTTCGCCGACAGTTTGTGTGAGAAATATTTTATCTCTCCGGTATTGACCCTTTATCCCAAAGCGATCCGGATCATTGACACGCCGGTGGCGGGAAAAAAGGTCAAAATCATCGGCAGAGTTTTCAATGCCGGCGGAATGGATTCCGGGGCGGTCACGGTCAATTTTTACTGCGGCAATCCGGCTTACGGCGGTAAACTTATCGGCAGCAGTAAAATCAACAGCGTACCGGCTTTCCGCCTGGAGAGTTACCCGAAACCGGCGACTGTTGAAGTGCAGTGGACCCCGGAAAAGCGGGGAGGAACGGAAATTTTCATGGAGATAATCCCGGAAAATATCAGCGATACGCTGTTGGATCATCAGCAGATACTGCCGGTAATGGTACGGTGAAAAGATGAAAAAGTTATGGTTGATTTCAGTTTTACTGCCGTTGTATCTGGGGGCTTTGGAGATCACAGAGTGCCGTCCGGATGGCGGTAAAACACTGGTGGCGTGGAAAAATGCCCCGGCAGAATATGTGATGATCTACCGTTATTCGGAAAAGATCACTCCGCAGAATATCTTTTTTGCCGTTCGCCAGCGGTGCCGGGCCGCCGACGGCAGCTGCCTGATCGTGCCGAAGTCCGGCGGTCAGGGCTACTATATGGTGACATCGTGCGATAAATTCGGCAGAGAAACCCGCGATTATACCATTCAGGCCGGGCCGGTGGATGAGAATCCGGCTTATACTTTGCCGCCGGTGGATTTTTCAGTCCGGAGTGACAAGCAGGGAACGAGGCTGGTGTGGGAACCGCTGCCGCTGGAGATCCGGGGCATGAGCCGGACAATACAGCTCAAAAACAAGGCCGGTAAAATTATTGAACAAGCACCGGTGTCCGCGACAGAATTCCGTCTGCCTGCGCCGCAGCCGGGGAAAAGCGAATTTTATACGGTGTGCATTCAGGATGTGAATGGCAGGGATTCTGCCGCAAAAAGTTACTTCTGTTACGGGGATTTCCCTGACTTCATGATCGATGGCCAAAGTAATGTGGTGAAAAATCAGGATGTCTTCTTGAGTACCCGCTATCCGGTGACCGGCCGGGAAAACCGTATAGCGTTCCGGATAAGCAACTGCGGCGGAAAAGCTGGCAGTGCCGAAGTTACTTTGCCGGGGGTGATCCGGGAAAAGATTTCTCTGGCCCCCGGAGAATCGGTGATGGTCGCAGGGAATTGGCAGCCGGAAAAACGGGGAAAACATCAGCTGGCTTTGAATATCGCCGCCGACAGTGACCGGCAGATGGAGAATAATTCACTTCTGCTGCAGCTGCATGCGGCAGATAAGCCGCTGCACTTCATCTGGTACGGAAATGCCGCTGAATTGGATCACGCTACCGCCGGGACAGATAATCCGGAACACTGGAAACGGGTTGGCGGTAAAAGATTGCATATTTGTGTCAAATCGGATGATATTTCCGGTTACCATAAGATACTTGATTCAACGGATGCTCCGGATGGTTTGCAGTATGATGAACTGGGCGGAAATATTGAACCGGAAAAATATATTTCCGTATTGCGCCAGTTGCGTAAAACCCACCCGGATGCATTTATCGCTCTCTGGCACATCGGGGCAAATCTCAAGCCGGAGATCGTTGAAGCTCTGAAAGATGGTACGATCGATCTGGTTATGCCGGAGCGTTATCATACCTTTAATGCTCCGATGGAAGAGAGTTTGAAAAAGGATATAAATATGCTTCGCCGGATGGGGGTGCTCGACAAAACCATTATCGGTTTGGGCACTCACCGTAATTACGCCGGATTCGGCAGCGCGGAAGATCATGCGGCTTATCTGGAAAAACAGATCGCATTGATCAGAAAACTGGCTCCGGAATCGCCGGGAATGGCATTTTTCAGTGCGGCCACATTGCCGGGATTGAAAGAGAAGGTCGATGATATGTGCCGGAAGTATTTTTTGGAAGGGGATAAATAAGATGCTGCAATCTTATTTGCCGGGAAAATTTTACAAAAATTGAAACAATAAAAAGGAAAAAAGAAAATGAAAAAAATCATGATGCTCCTCGCGCTGTCGGTTCTCGGTGCAGCAGCGGCAGAACCCAAAACCGTCAAATTTGATTTTGCCACCCAGCCGGAACTGGCAGAGGCCACTTACAAAGATGTCCGCAATTTGGAGTATATGGAGCGATCCATCGCCATCCCGCCGGTTTCCGGACAGAATTTTCAGGTGGAATTCAAACTTGCTGTCACCAATATCAAACCTTACGGCAATATCTGGGTGGGCGTATCCAACAGCAAAAGGAAAATGCAGAATGCTTTTGTCCGTTTCGGCAAATCCGATTCCGGAGCATTGCTTCACTTTTATTCCGGAGTGAGTTTCGGCAAGCCGGTCACTGCCAAACCCTGGAAAGGTCTGCAGAAACAGGATTATATCGTGCGTATCGAATATAACGCCGGAAGTATGCAGATCCGTTATCAGATCAGTGACGGCAGCGGCAAGCAGCTCCATGATACCGGTTTTGTCACCTGCCGGGTGCCGCTGAATCCGGACCGGATCTCCATCCGGGTTAATGACAATCCTGATTTCGGAGTCAGTACGATCAATTACAATGCGGAAAAACAGTCTGTTTTTGCCCGCAGTCTGATCGGTTACGAGGGCAACACTCCGTATATGCTGGAAATGGAGATCAAAGAGGTCACTCTGGTATTTTAACGGCGATCACCGTTTGACCGAGTGACGCATGGGAAGTGCGCGCGCCGGATCTTCGGGCCATTCGTGCTTGGGATAGCGGCCGCGCATTTCGCTTCTTACCAGCTTCCACGATCCCTGCCAGAATCCCGGCAGGTCACAACTTATCTGTACCGGCCGCCGTGCCGGAGAGAGCAATTCGATACGCAGCGGTATGGAATTTTTTCCGGCAACCGGATGGGTGGTGACACCGTAGAGCTGCTGGATCGGTATGGACAGTGTCGGCTGTTCACCGGAATAGTCTATCGGAAAGGTCATTCCGGTGGGAGCGGTGAAAAATTCCGGACAGAGCCGGTCGAGCAGACGGAGCTGTTCAAAATCCAGTTTGCGCCGCATGGCACTGTACCAGTCCGCTTTTTTCAAATCGTTGACCGTATTGATATCATCGGGGAAACACTCTGCCAGAGAAAGGATGAAATTTTCATCTGTTTTTGGCACTTCTGCAGTGCCGCTGTTCCCGGCAAAACGGATACGTTCCCACAATGCGCATGCGCGTTTGTTTTCCGGCGGCGGCAGCTGCATCTGCCGGTGTATCATCTCTTTGAGCAGAGTCGGCACAACCATCTCCCGGGGGGTGGGACAGGGGCGTCTGCTCAAGGTCAATCCGGAAAGTTTTTTTTCTGCAAAAGAGAGCAGTTTTTCACTTTCCTGATCGAAAACGGTGGAATATTTTTCTTTTATCCGGGCGGAAAAGAATTTTTCGATACTCTCTTTTCTGACCGGCAGAGCCAGCCGGATAACAGCGTTTCCCGAAAGATTGCTGTCCAACCGGGCGATGGCGATGAATTCCTGCTGACGCAGAAGATCATCCTCCTTGAGAATAGCACCTTTGCCATTGGCCAGCTGGTATACCGTGCCCCCGGCATTTTTCCGGCGGGCTATCCATTCCGGAAAGGCGATGGCAATGGGCAGTCCCCAATCGGCATCTGTTGTTTCTGCTTGCGGCGGAAAGAGTTTCAATAATTTCTGACAGATATTTCTTTGAATATGAAAATTTCCCTGTCCGTTTCGCATCCGGTGGATCCTTTCCCGCAGATCGACGGTGTTGTAAGCGTTGAAATCATCTTTTTCTTCCAGAATGGCGGCAAATTCCGCTGCCTGTTGCCGCAATTCCGGCGGGGAAAAAATCATCATTGCGGCGATCCTCGGGGATACCGGCAGTGCGGCGGCCGCTCTTCCGGCCGGAGTGGGACGGTTTTCACGGGTGAAAAGATCCAGATCCTGCAGCAGTTTTTCTCCGGCAGTCACCGCCGGAAGCGGCGGCATATCCATAAATTTCAAATCCCCCGGTCTGCTTCCCCAGCAGCCGATGGCGAGAAGTATTCCGGAAAGTTCCGAACGCAGTATTTCCGGTTCAGTATTGGCATTCATTTTCTCAAAAGTCAGGCGGTCAAAACAGCGGATCGCCACCCCCGGTGCCGTCCGGCCGGCCCGTCCGGCCCGCTGGACAGCTGAAGCTCTGGTGATGCGGCGGTTTTCCAGAAAAGTCATCTGCGCTCCCGGATGCCAGTCGGCCCGTTTTTCCCAACCGCAATCAATGACACAATCGACCCGGTCGATGGTCAGACTGCTCTCGGCAACATTGGTGGCCAGAATTATTTTGCGTATTCCGGCTGCGGCGGGGCGCAAAGCGGCCTGCTGCCGGTCAAAAGGGAGCGAACCATGCAGCGGATGGATGGCAAATTCCCGGGGATCAAGATGCTGCAGAAGCTCCTGACAGCGGGTGATCTCCATTGCTCCGGGCAGAAAGACCAGAATATTTCCGCCGGTGGTGTACAGGTTTTCCAGTACTGCTCTGGCGGTCATCCGGGGAATATCCTGCCAATGGATGATATTTTCCCGGTAGCGGATATCCACCGGGAACCCCCGGCCGGGGACGGTGATCAGCGGAGCATCGAGAAAAGCGGCAGTTTTTTCACCTTCCATAGTGGCCGACATGAGTGTCAGCAGCAGATCTTCGCGCAAAGATCCACGCATATCCAGCACCAGGGCCAGAGCCAGATCGGTGTCGGCGGAGCGTTCATGGAATTCGTCAAAGATGATTGCAGAAACCTTTTCCAGAGCCGGATCTTCCTGCAGCATCTGCAGCAAAATACCCGGAGTCACCGCCAGAATACCATCATGAGCACACCGGCACTGTTCGCCGCGCACGGCAAAACCGGTATCGCTGCCGATTTGCAGAGCGTGCATCGCAGCGATCCCGTGAGCCGCACTTTTCGCGGCGATCCGGCGGGGTTCAACGAGAATGGTCATGCCGCCGGGAGCAAGAGATTTTACCAGCACCGGCACCAGCATTGTTTTTCCGGCCCCCGGTTCAGCGGCGATGACGGCACATTTTTTCTCCAGCAAGGCTCCGGAAATCTGTCCCAGATGGTGAAAAAGCGGTAATTCGGGAAAATCTTTCATTTATTCTTCTTTCTGACAGCCAGAGGATGAGCTTGCGAATAGACTTTTTTCAATCTTTCCGCACTGACATGAGTGTAGATCTGGGTGGTGGAAAGATTCTCATGGCCGAGCATCTCCTGCACACTGCGCAGATCGGCACCGGCATCGAGCAGATGGGTGGCAAAAGAGTGACGCAGTTTATGCGGGGTGAAGTCCGGCGGCAGACCGGCGGCAAGGAGGTAATTTTTCAAGTTGCGCTGGAATGAACGCGGGGTGAGACGGGTGCCGGACTGGTTGAGAAACAGCGGGGAATTACGCTCTCTGCCGCCTCCGGCGGCGTTCCGGTAACGCAGATATTCGCGCAGGGCGGTTCTTGCCGGAGTCCCGAGCATGGCGAGGCGTTCTTTTTTTCCCTTGCCGCGTACTTTGATCACGCCGCTGGAAATGTCGGCATCGGCATAATCAAGATTGAGAACCTCACTGATGCGCAGACCGCCGGAGTAGATGGCTTCGATCAGAGCTTTATCCCGGGATGAGGAAAAGAGTGCGCCCCCGGCAGAACGGACAGTACCGGCGGCTTCCGCATCTTTCCACCAGGAATCGACCGCCTGTATCAGCAGTTCCACCTGGTTGATGCTCATTACTTTCGGCAAAGTTTTATCCGTTTTCAGTACCGGCAGATCAAGGAACGGATTGCTTGTGACCTCTCCTGAACGCATCATGAAACGGAAAAAAGAACGCATGGCAGACAGCTTGCGCCGGATCGACCGTTTGGCGTTTCCGGCATCGTGCAGAGCGATAACAAAAGAACGGGCCTGCTCACGATCGACACTTTGCCACTGATCAAAAGTGAGGTCGGAATCACGGACAAGGATGGCGAATTCTTTGATTCCGGCGAGGTACGCGGCAACGGTATGAGGTGAAGACTCTTTTTCCGTTTGCAGGTAACGGAGGAAAGCGGTAACATATTTTCCGGTTTTGAGAGAATTTTTTTCGTTTTTCATTTGCACCACACGTGTTAGTCAAGTATATTAAAATACTGTATATTTGTAAAAATGCAACAAAAAAGGAGAAAATAGCGATGAATAAGACGTTTTTTGCAGTTTTGACAATGATTTCCATCCTGTGTATCCCGGCTTTTGGCACGGAAAAACCGGTGATCCCGGGCAAAGTAAATGCGGATTTGCTCAATTTGCGTCTGGGACCGGGACTTCAGCATCCGGTGATCGGCAAGGTCGCCGACAAGACGGAATTGCGTATACGCCGTATCATCGGCAACTGGCTGGAAGTCGAAGCTCCGGAAACTCTGGCCATTTATGTTTCCGAAGCGCGGATCAACCGCAACGGCAAACTTACCGGAGAGTTGAATATGCGTTCGGCGATGGACTCCAAAGCCCCCTGTTTCGGAACTCTTCCGGCGGGGACCGCAGTGGAAAAGACCGGCAGCAGCAAAAACGGCTGGGTGCGGATCAAAGTTCCGGCTTCAGCGGATATAAAAGTTTATGCTGCATCATTTCTGGTGAATTACGATCCGGCAAAATTCGATGAAAAAGGCAATATCGCCGGTACTGCTGCCGCCGCTGAAGAAAATACACAGAAAGTTGAAGCGCAGAGCCCGGCGAAAGAGGAAAAGAATATTCCGGAAGAAAGCAAAACTGTTGTCAATCCGGCAGTTGAAGAGGTCAAAGCCGATGCGGAAGAAAAATTTGCACCGGAAAAAGAGGAAGTTATTGAATTGCAGGGAGTTCTGGTAAAATGGAAGTACAGCAGTTCTCCCAAAACCGACTATACGCTGCTCACAGCTCCGGAGGGGTTGAATCAGGCTTTTGTCAGCAGTGATGATCCGGCTCTGCTCAAGGCGATGGAGAATAAAAAGGTGAAAATTTCCGGCAGGGCAGATGGCCGGTTCGGAGAAAACGGCGCGATCATTGTCAAAGCCGGTTCGATCACTGAAATCAAGTGAAACCCCGCTTTGCCGGAATGATAATTGCATAATTTTTACCGTCAGGGGTTGAAAAAAGACCTTTGACGGTGTAATAGTATATATTAAGGTTAAGTTGCAGTAAAAATTTGTCAAACCAATAGAAAGGTGAAAAATTGGACAAAACAGAAGAATACAAACGTACGGATGACCGGGCGCGGCTGCTGACTAAATTGTCAGTTATCGGTGCGATCGGTTCATTGATCTTGCTGGTCGCAGTGCTGATACTGGCAGCCAAGCGGGGTGGGGATGTCCTCTCTCTGGCGGCAGTGCCGTTTGCATTGGCTCTGTTGTTTTCAGCAGTGTCGTTTATTTACGGGATACTCTACGGAGCCGTCCAGCGCGAGGAGGAGGAGAAACGCCTGCTGGCCAAACGGATGGAAAGCCGTGCTTTGAATGTGGAAGAAGATGTCCGCTTCACTGCCGGCCGGAGTTTTGCCAATTATACCCGTTTCGCCCCGTTTGTGATCGCAGTGGCGGCGATGGCAGTGATCGCTCTGATGCTGTGGAACAATGTCGATACCTGGAATCTCCGCAAGGATGCCGGGGTGGTAATGACCGGTTCTCCGGTACATACGGCATTGATTTCGGCGGTTTTGATGATGGTAAGTGTCCTTTCCGGGGCCTTCATGGTCGGTCAGTCGCGTATGGCCGGATTCCGTTGGCTTCGTCCGGTGGGGGCATGGCTGATGATGGGTTTTCTCACTCTGGGGGCATCTGCGGTATGCGCGCTGCTTTACAGCAACAACATCGTGGGAGCTGATCCGATCGTTGCGAAGGTGTTTTTCTGGATATTCGTTATTCTGGGCGGTGAATTTATCGTCAATTCAGTTATAGAATTTTACCGTCCGCGCACCATCGGCGAGAGCCGTCCGGTTTTTGAAAGCCAGCTTCTGGCACTCTTTACCGAACCCGGCGGGGTGTTGCGGAATATCGCTTCGGCACTGGATTATCAATTCGGTTTCAAAGTTTCCGGGACATGGATATACGGATTTATCGAAAGATCGTTTTTTCCGGTGCTGCTGCTCTGGGCGGTGCTTTTCTGGGGATTTACAGCGGTTCATGAAGTTGGTCCCAACAATGTCGGCATCCGTGAACAATTCGGGAAAGCCCTTACTGATGAGGTGCTTACTCCGGGGATTTACTGGACACTTCCTTATCCTTTCGGCACGATCCGTCAATTCAGCTGCACTGAAGTGAAGCGGATGGTTATCGGTGAGAGCATGGAAACTGCCAAAGAGCGTTCAGCTTCTCCGGTGGTTTTGTGGACCAATGAACACGGCGTGGCCAAAGATCCGTTTGTCGTGGCAGTCAAAGAACCGGAAGTGACCACCGGTCGCGGCAAAGATGGGGCATCCGCTTTGAATACGGAGAGTTCAGGTATTTCATTTGTCAACATGGCCATTCCGGTGGAGTACCGCATCCGTGAGGATGGAGTTGTCCGTTATGCTTACGGCAATGCTGATCCGGATGCAGTGATGAAAAAACTTGGTGAACAGGCAGTTGTTGAATTTCTGGCCGGTACGACGATGGAAGATTTCATGGCTTCCGGCCGGGGACGGGCCGAAGCGGTTCTGCAGCAGAATTTGCAGAAGCTTGCCGATCAGAACGAACTGGGAGTCGAGATCATCCGCGTGGCGATCATGGATGCTCACCCGCCGGTGGAAAATGTCGCCCCGGCCTATCAGAATGTGATCTCATCCATCGAGGAACGGCAGACGGAAACGTTGAAAGCTCAAGCCTACCGCAATACGGTTCTGCCGGCGGCAGAGGCAGCGGCATTCAGTATCGAAAAATCGGCATTGAGCCGGGCAGAGAGTGCCAAAGTCATCGCCGAAGCTGAAAGTGAACGCTTCAGTGAACAGTTGAAAGCCTTCCGCAGCATGCCGCAGATGTTTATGCTCAATGCCAAAATGGAAGCTCTGGAGAGTGACGGCGCGGCTGTACAGAAGTATGTGGTGCCGGCTGATATCAAAGATATGGTTTACCAGATGAATTTTGAGAAAAACGAAAGACTGGATCTGGTGAATCTTGACGTGTCTGAATTAAGCGATAAGAATTAACAATAAAAAATATAATTTGGAGGCAGAATAAAATTATGGCAAAGGGAAATTTTTTCAAACATTGGCCGACGATGTTCCTCGGTCTGATCGTGGCATTGATCTTGCTTACGGCGGTATTTTCATTTCAGCTTAATCAGACCGAAGTGGCAGTACTTACGACCTTCGGCAGACCGTCAGTGGTCGAAGAGGCCGGATTGCACTTCCGCTGGCCTTTCCCGTTTCAGAAGGTCTACCGCTTTGACAAACGCATCCGTTGTTATGAGGGCAGCAGCGGCAAACTGGAAGAGACCGTGACCGAGGATGGACATAATATCATCGTCGGTATTTATGTGAATTACCGTATCAGTGCAGTTGAAACTTTTTTCAGCAAGCTCAAAGATGTGACCAATGCCGAAGATGTACTCAATACTCTGATGCGGAGCGCGAAAAATACCGCATTCGGGAAACGGAAATTCGACCAGGTCGTCAATGCTGATGGCAAAATGTTGAAGCTCAATGAGATAATGAGCGAGATCAAAAATACTCTCACCCGGGATACTTCCTCATTCGGTATTGAGATCGTCGATGTCGGCATCAACAGTCTCGGCGTGCCGAAAACGGTTACGGAAAAGGTCTTTGAACGCATGATCGCTGAACGCAAACGCTTTGCGGATGAAAATATTTCCAAAGGAAAGAGCGAAGCGGAAAAGATCCGGGTCGAAGCCAATCTGGAACGGGATCAGAAGATCGCCCGCGCTGAAGCTGATGCTTTGAAATTGCGCGCCCAGGGAGATGCGGAAGCGGCCAAATTTTACAAAGAATTCGCCAAAGATCCGGAACTGGCCGAATTTCTCCGCAAGATCGAAGCTCTGCGGGTGATGATGCGCGGCCGTACCACAATGGTGGTCAATACCGATATGCCGCCTTTTGATTTGTTGAAACCCGGAACTGTGATCCCCGGAGCCCAGGCTCCCGCAACCAAGTAATAAGGAGCGATCATGGAGGAAAACAAGAGTGTAATAACCAATGAATTCGACCGCAGCGGCCGTTATGATGCCGGGTTGAAGTCTTTGGCCAAAAGTCTGCGCGTGGCGTTTTTACTGCTGTTGATCGGCATTATCGCCACATTGATCTACTTTGTCAGCGGCGCAGGATACTTTTCAGTGGAACCGCAGCAGGCGGTGATCGTGACCCGTTTCGGCCGGATCTCCGGCACTTACACCACCGGCGGGCACTGGTTTCTGCCTTTCCCGGTCAATCAGTTTATCCGGGTACAGACCAGTCAGCAGCTTCTGGAAGTGGATTTCGCGGCAGCAGCCACGCCCAGTGGCGGCGGGGATTCTCTGGAACCCGGCCGGGATACCTATGTGATGACCGGTGATGCCAATATCGTTCACAGTTCGTGGACGATCGCCTACCGGGTGGATAATCCGGAGAAGTATTACTGCAATCTGCTTACTCCCCTGTTCCCGGTGGAGAATGGCAAAGTCACTCCGGATGATGAGTTCAAAGATGCCGACGGCATGACCGGTACTCGCGGTCCGGTGACGTTTCTGCGCAATCTTTTCCGCCGGGCGGTGATTTCGGTAACGGCACAGTCTGAAGTCAATGATATCCTCTATGCCGGACAGAGCAAATACAGCGACGATGTCCGCAGGGAATTCGCCAAACTGGTGGCAGCCCATGATTGCGGTATAGTTATCGAAAATGTCGGCTTGAACCGCATTTATCCGCCGGTCAAGACCAAAGAGGCATTTGAAGAGGTCACTTCGGCGGCCAATGCCAGTTCCGCACTGCGCAACGAGGCACTGGCTTACAAGGTCACACAGGAAAATGAAGCAGTTTCCCGGAGCGCGGCGATCATCGCTGCCGCCGAAGCATACAAAAACCGGGTGACTGCCCAGCTGGAAGCGCAGAGCGATCACTTCAATAAAATTTATGAACAGCACCGGAACAATCCGGGTACTTTGACGATGGCTCTTTATACTGAAATGCTTAAAGAGGTCGCCGCTGACGTTTATAAAGACGGTGACAAATTCGTACTCGGCCCCCAGGGAAGCGGCAAGTCCCTCTGGCTCAAACTTAACCGTGAACCGAAAACAGCCACCGCTGCCGACGGGGCGGGGGAGGGTAAATAATCATGAGCGAAAATATCCACGAACATCAGCATGGCTGCGCCTGCGGCCATGATCACGAACACGATCACTGCAATTGCGGTCACGACCATCATGACCATGAACACGATCACTGCAATTGCGGTCACGATCATCACCATAAAGAGGACAGCACCTGTATTTGCGGACACGATCACAAAGCCGAGGGCGGTGTCGGTCATGACCGCAGTATGGGGCGGGTCTTTTTCGCACTGGTCGGCGGTATTCTGACCGCCAACAGCTTTATTCTGGAAGCGTTGCTGCCGGAACAGCAGTTCGCTTCTTACATGTCGGCTCTTTTCGGAGCATTTATTCTGGCTCTGCCGATCATCATCACGGCGGTCAAAGATCTGGTCAAAGGCAAAGTTTACATGAATGAACTGGTGGCTCTGGCGATTCTGGCGGCTTTGGTGAAAGCTGATTTCCAGACTGCCGGGATCATCGCATTTTTCCTGCTGGTGACCATTATCATCGAAACCCGTACCGCCAGCGGTGCGCAGCGGTCGATCGAGGAGTTGATCAAACTTACTCCAAATACCGCCAATCTGATCGGCGAAGACGGCAAAGAGCGTGAAGTTGCCGCGCAGGATCTGCATGTCGGTGACCGCATCCGTATCCGTCCGGGAGAAAATTTCCCGGTGGACGGCCAGATCATTTCCGGCGAAAGTACCGTCAATCAGGCCTCCATTACCGGTGAATCCGTGCCGGTGGAAAAAGTTTCCGGAGATGATGTCTTTGCCGGTACGCAGAACCTGACCGGTGCAGTGGATGTCGTCGTGACCAAGGTCGGCGGCGACACCACTTTGGGCAAGGTCAAAGAGATGATCATGCAGGCGGAAGCCAGCCGTACTCCGGTAGTCCGGATCATTGACCGCTACGCCGGATATTACACCCCGACGGTGTTGATGATCGCCTGGATAACCTGGTGGTTCAGCCGGGATATGGATTCGGTTATCGCGTTTCTGGTCATTGCCTGTCCCTGTGCAGTGGTGCTGGCAACTCCGACTGCGGTGGTTGCGGCAGTGGCGGCGGCAGCGCGTTTGGGCATTTTTATCAAAAATATCAGCCATCTGGAACTGGCCAGCCGGATTTCGGCATTTGTCTTTGACAAAACCGGTACGTTGACAGACGGTTTGCTTTCGGTGGTCAAGCTGCAGGGGGTTGAAGGAGTTTCTCCGGCGGAATTGCTCCGTTGCGCGGCATCGGTGGAACGGTTGAGCAACCACCCGACAGCTTTGGCGATCATCAAACTGGCGCAGGAAGCCGAATTGGAATTGGATGAAGTATCCGGTTTCTCCGAGGAACACGGTAAAGGTGTTTCCGGTACCGCCGCCGGTGAACTCTGCCGGGTCGGCCGGGCCAACTGGATGCGGGAAAACGGTTTGATCCTGCCGGAGAGCGACCCGGATGAAGCTGCCGGTATGAGTGTGGTTTATGTCAGCAAAAATGACAAAGTTATCGGCTGGATCGGTTTCCGCGATAAAATACGTAAAGAATCCCAGGTACTGCTTTCAGATTTGCGCCGCCTCGGAGTCCGTTATTGCGCGATGGTCACCGGTGACCGTCAGTCGGTCGCCGAAGAGGTCGCCGGTCAACTCAATATCGATGAGTTCAAAAGCGGTTGTCTGCCGGAAACCAAAGTCGAATTTGTGGAAAATGTCAAACGCGACCATACGGTTGCAGTGGTCGGTGACGGTGTGAATGATGCTCCGGCACTGGCAGCCGGTGATTTGGGTATCGCGATGGGAGCTATCGGCAGTGATATTGCGATCAACAGTGCTTCAGTAGCGTTGATGACCAACGATTTGCGCCGGATAGCGATGTTGATTTTCCTGGCGAAAAAATCCCAGGTGGTGATCAATCAGAATTTGATTTTCGGTATGTTGTTTGTCTTTGGCGGTATGATTCTTTCCATTGTCGGATTGATGACTCCGATCTGGGCGGCAGTGATCCATGCCGGCAGTACGCTGGTGATCGTATTCAACAGTGCGCGTCTGGTGCGTACCGGTGAAGAACTGACATTGGCGGATAAAGCTGATTCAGAAAAACAATTGTCGTAAGAGGATTTACAGATGGAACGCAATTATGAACCGGTGGTACAGGCTGTCGGCTTGACCAAAATGTTCCGGGATTTCTGGCAGCGGCCGAAAGCCCGGGCGGTCAACGGTATTGATTTTGAGATCAAACCGGGAGAGGTGGTCGGTTTGCTCGGCCCCAATGGTTCGGGGAAATCCACAACCGTGAAGATGCTTCTGGGGCTGCTCTATCCCACCGGCGGCAAAGTTACCGTTTTCGGTAAATCCCCCCGGGAAGTGGAAACCAAGCGGGAGATCGGTTATCTGCCGGAAGAGTCTTATCTTTATAAATTTCTGACAGCGGAAGAGACATTGAACTTCTTCGGTTCACTTTTCAATATTTCGGCTGAAGACCGGAAGCGGCGGATCGATCAGCTGTTGGATATGGTCGGGTTGGCCCATGCGCGTTACCGCCGGGTGGGGGAATTTTCCAAAGGTATGGCGCGGCGCATCGGTCTGGCCCAGGCGATGATCAATGATCCGGCGTTTCTGATCCTTGACGAACCGACCAGCGGACTTGATCCGTTGGGATGCCGGGAAGTGAAAGATTTGATACTGGCATTGAAAAAGCGGGGCAAAACCGTTCTTATCACCAGCCACCTGTTGAGCGATGTGGAAGATATCTGCGACCGGGTGATAATTCTGTACGGCGGCAAGATCCGGGCCGAGGGCGCGTTGGATGATCTGCTGACCGTCAGTGACAAGACCCGGATATTGACTCCGCAGCTGCCGAAAGAAACGATGGATAAACTGCTGGGCCTGCTCCGGGAAAATCTGCAGGGGGAACAATTCAATGTTGATCATCCCCGCCGGACGCTGGAAGAATTCTTCCTCGATGTTATCTCTCAAGCCAGACGTGAAAGTGTCGAAACTGCCGGAGTTGCCGGCGGTGGCGGCATTGCGGAATATCTGGTGGGCGACAGCGTGGATAAGTCGGATAAAAATGCGGTACTCAATTCGCTTATGCAGGAAAATGCCGGTGCTGCAGCTCCGGCCGCCGGCCCGGAAGATTCTCCGGCAGCAGCGGTGGAAAGTGCCGATGAGAAGATCGCTTCAGTACTGGAAACTAAACAAACCGCAGCGGCGGCAGCAGAAACGGCGAAGAGCCGGTCAGAGGAGGCGGCAGATAATATCCGCCGGGCCAATGACAAACTGGATTCGCTGCTGGGCGGTAAATCAGGTGAATAATGAAAGCGTTTAGAGCCATAGTTGCTTTGACTTTCCGCAATGCGATGCGGTCACATATTTTTCAATTGCTGCTGCTGCTTTTGCTGTTGTGTGTCACCGTCATACCGGTATCAGTATCAGTGGGAAAACCGGAAGATCTGATCCGGGTGTCACTTCTGTACAGCTTGTGGGCAGTGAGTATTATTCTGACTCTGTCATCGTTGTGGCTGGGCTGTTACATCATGTCGCATGACATAGACAGTTACCAGATACACATGGTGGTTTCCAAACCGGTTTCGCGGATCACGATCTGGCTGGGCAAATGGACCGGGATCAATATGATAAATATCGTGTTGCTGCTGATATCGGCGGCAGCGGTGTATGCGATGGTCATGTTCCGTTATCAGAGTGCCGGGGAAGAGGGCGCACTGGCGGATCGTCAGCTGGCGCGGGAGAATGCCAAATCGGAAAAAGAGCGTATCCGTTCGCAGGTGCTGGTCGGCCGCCGCAGTTATATGCCCAAAGCCCGGGACCCGGAAAGGGCTGCAGAATTTGCGGTTCAGCGGCGGGTCCGTGAACTGCAGAAAGAGGGCAAGCAGCTGCCGGATTCGGAATTGCTCAAGATGCGCGATGAACTCAAAGAGCAGATCGACAAACTTCCCATTGAAGTTCAAAGCGGCGAAGCATACCGCTGGGTGTTTGAAAATGTACCCGAAGAATTGAATGATACTTCATTGATCCTGCGTTACCGTCCTTATCTGGGCAAAGTTTCCAGCGAAGATCAGCGTGAAAGCAGCATTCAGTGGGCGGTGTTTATGCCTCATGCCGGGGAAGATGGCAGTTACGCGCTTTATCCTTTTGCTCTGACCAATGGACCGGAAACTCATTTTACCGGGGTTTTTCACGAGAAGGAACTTCCCAAAGGGGTGATCACCAAAGACGGTACGGTGCTGGTGGAAGCTGCTAATTTTGACCGCATGGGCGGCAAACATTACTATCAGACTGCCGACGGACCGAAATTGCTGATCCCGGTCTGCAGTTTTGAGATGAATTATCTGCGGGCGATAGTGGTGATGACGATACAACTGCTGCTTTTATCCGGTCTGGCGTGTGCATTCGGTGGTTTTCTGACGATGCCGACGGCGGTATTTATGGTGGTCAGTTATCTGTTGTTCGGAGCGTTGTCGATGGTGTTGACAGATTCCTCATTTTTCCTTGAATCGGCCTGGGATCATGCGGGACAATTTCTGGCGCAGCTTTTGCTTCTGGTGGTTATTCCGCTGCAGCATTTTGATGTGACCGATCTGCTGTCCGGCGGAGATCTGATCGAATTTTCCTATATTGGAGAACTCTTTTTCAAATATTTCCTGCTGCGTGGTGTGCCTTTGTTCCTTTTCGGCATCTGGCTGTACCGGCGGCGTGAATTGGGAGCGGCGGTGAGAAAATGAACAGATTCCGCAATATGACATTGATTTTGGTGCTGCTGTTGGTTACAGCGGCGGCACTTTTCGGTATCCGCCGGATGGAGTATAAACTTGACCGGGTGATCAATGAAGAGCAGCTGCGTTTTTCCGGAGCGGTGAATGATGCGCCGCCGGCGGTGGTATTCACGACAGTGGCTCTGGGCAGTTTCCGGGGGTTGCTGGCGGATGTATTGTGGCTGCGGTCGGAGATGCTCAAGGGCAAGAAAAATTACTTTGAGATGGTGCAGCTGGCGCGCTGGATAACTGATTTGCAGCCGAATTATTCCGGCGGTACGGCGTATCTGGCATGGAATCTGGCGTACAATATTTCCGTAACCAGTTCAGATTACGAGGACCGCTGGTACTGGGTCAACGAAGGTATCCGGCTGATCCGGGACAAGGCGATGCTTTACAATCCGGATGATCCGCTGCTTTTCCGGGAGTTGTCATGGATCTATCTGCATAAACTCGGCAATCTGATGGATGATGCCAACTTGTATTATAAAAATCAGATGGCGATCCAGATGAACAATATTCTGGGCAGCACGACGCCGGATTGGGAATTGCTGGCGGCTGCTCCGGCCGGGAAAGATGAGTTCCTTAAAAAGTATCCGGAAAATTCTTCTTTCTGGGAAGCGGTGAAAAAGGCCGGATACAATAATTATGATGAGTTGTTCACAGCTTTCCGCACGCCGGTCAAAGCGGCGTTGCCGGAACAGTTGCGGCTCTATCTCTCCCGGGATGAATTTGCTGCGCTGGATGCGTTTTTCCGGGCGGAATTGCTTCGCAGCAAATTGAAACTCGATCCGAAAAAGATGGTGGAGATCGACCGGAAATACGGTAAAATGGATTGGCGTGTGCCGGAATCGCAGGCGATCTACTGGGCCACGCTGGGAGTGGAAAAGAGTTCAGCCGGCGGCCGGACACCGGATATCAACTGTGTGCGTATTGTTTCCAACAGTTTGCAGGCGGCATTCCGCAGCGGCCGTATCCTGATGCTCGGCGAGGATGGCAGAAGCATACAATCGGTTCCCAACTTGAATCTGGCGGATTCGGCATACGCAGCCTTTGAGGTCGGCGAAGCTGAATATTCCGGCAGCGGAGCCGGCAACAGTTTCCGCAGTGCCAAGATCAACTATCTTAAAGATGCCATCCCGTTGATCTACATCAACGGCAATATAACCAAAGCGCAGGAATTTTTTGACCGGCTGGTGAAGATCGACGGGCCGCAGAAACGCAACAATCTGGATGAATTTGTTATGGTCGAATTCGCCGAAGATGTGCGGGATGCAGACGTGGAAAAAGCCAGTTCAGTCATCAGCGGTCTTATACAGCGAGCGATAATCAATTTGATTTACGGAAACCGGGATGCGGCAGTGGCCAATGAACGGCTGGCGCGTTACATCCACTCCAGCTATGTGCAGAGGAATAAAGATGTCAAGCGCAATGTCCTGCCCTCATACAACCGTATCAAGCAGGGGATCATCGACAACAACCGCCGTAATCTGCCGCCGGCACTGGTCAGCATTCTCGAAGCGGAAATGAATGCTGAAAAGGCCGATGCCGCTGAAAAATTTATCCCCAAGGAGACAACAGCGATGTGATTTGATAAAATCGGTTCGGGTTGTTCTGTAAATGCCGCCGGAAAGGATGCTGACCTTCCGGGCGGTATAAAAAGTTTTCAGCATGAAGGTGTACGCAAAAAACAGAGAACGCGTACAGATCTGAATATCGGGGAAAAAAGTGGAGGATTACTTTATATTCGGCGCACTGCCGGGCAGTGCGGAAAATTGGATAATATTTGCGGTCAGTTTGGCGTGTGCGTTATTTGTTTCACATTTATGTTCATTGATGGAAGCGGCGGTATTGAGTATTACGCCCAGTCAGTTGGCCGAATTGCGGCAGAAGCATCCGGTGATCGGAGATCTGGCGCAAAATTTGAAACGGGAAATAGATAAACCGCTGGCGGTGATCCTGATTTTGAATACGGCGGCGCACACGATCGGTGCCGCTGTGGCCGGAGCAAGTTTTTCGGAACTCGGGTACGGCAAATATATGGGCGTGTTTTCGCTGATTTTCACACTGGTGATGGTGCAGTATACGGAATTGCTGCCTAAAACATTGGGTGTGAGATTCAATGTGACAGTGTTGAAAGTGGCCGTCCGTCCGCTGTATATCGCAACATTGGTATTGGCACCATTGATAAAACTGACCAAAATCATCAACCGTCCGTTTGAAGGAAACGCTCCGGCGCGGCCGACTCCGGCTGAAGAGATTTCGGCATTGGCGGCAATGGCGCGGAGCAATCAGGCGATCTCCAGCCGTCAGGAGAGAATAATCCGGATGGTGCCGTCGCTCTCTGAAAAGTGTGCCGAAGATGTGATGATCGCTTTGGAAGATGTCTCTTTTCTGGATGCTGATATGTCGCTGGATGATGCGATAAATGCCACCGGTGATGACTTTCACACCCGCTATCCCCTGTGCATCGAGGGAGATCGCAGCCGGGTGCCGGGGTATGTGAATATCAAGGAGATAATTCTGGCGGTGCAGCACGGCAAAGGTGATATGAAAGTATCTGACATCATGCGGCCGATCGCCTTTGCTGATTCAGATGACAGTGCATCAAAACTGCTGGAAATGTTTGCCGCCCAGCATTGTCACATGACGATCATCCGCGAGGCGGTTTCCGGAAAAACCTGCGGATTGGTGACGCTGGAAGATATTGTCGAGGAGTTGATCGGGGATCTGGATGATGAGTTTGATCCCTTGCCCCGGACATTTTATGCGCCCGGAGATAATCTCTGGGTGGTCGGCGGCGGAGTTCCGCTGGCGCAGCTGGCCCGGGATACGCAGCTGGATCTGCCGCGCCGGGCGGAATCGGTATCGTCGTGGTTCGGCCGGGAACTTGGAAAACAGGTCAAAGTCGGTGATCGGATGGTTTGGAAAAATGCGGAAATTTTTGTCCGCAAGATCCGCCGCCGTCAGGCTTGGGAATTTCATTTGAAACGCAGAAAACTTATGTGATGGCCCGGAGATCGTGTCAAAATCGCATGAAACGCGATGTGTGTCACCCTCCGGTCAGATGCAAGAGAAGCAACAAAATTTATTATATATTTGAAAGGAATTAAAATATGCCGCAGGATATCAGAAAATTTCAGCAGGATAAAATATTGATTTCACCGTCGATACTGGCGGCGGATTTTTGTGAACTGGGTAAAGAGTGTGATGAGGTGGTTGCCGCCGGAGCAGAGATGCTGCATCTGGATGTGATGGATGGCAAAATGGTGCCGAATATTTCGTTCGGTGTGCCGGTGATAACTTCATTGCGCAAGCGTAATCAGGCACTTTTTGATGTGCATCTGATGATCGACCGTCCGTTGTTTTATACTCCGGCATTTGTGAAAGCCGGGGCGGATCATATCACATTTCACGTGGAAAGTTCCGATGATCCCTTGAAGACCATAGAGTGCATCCATGCTCACGGCTGTACCGCCGGTATGTCTTTGCGTCCGGGAACTCCGGCAGAAGCACTTTTCCCCTATCTGGACAAATTGGAAATGGTTCTGGTGATGACCGTCGAACCGGGATTCGGCGGACAGAGTTTTATGGAGGATCAGGTGCCGAAAATTGCGGCATTCCGCCGGGAGATACTCAAAAGAGGTCTGTCCTGTCATATCGAAGTCGATGGCGGCGTAAGCGGAAAAACAGTGGAAAAAGTGGTTGCCGCCGGAGCGAATGTACTGGTCGCCGGGACAGCGGTATTCCGTCATCCGGAAGGGATGTCTGCCGGAGTTCAGGCTTTGCGTGATGCGCAGGACAAATTTGACAGTGCGCTGTAATTGCCGGCGGAGGATATGGTGATATGGTGGAACTGGATTTTCAGAAAAGCGGCGGTCTGATCCCGGCGGTGGCGCAGGATTGGCAAACCGGAGAAGTTTTGATGCTGGCGTATATTTCTCCGGAATCGTGGACGGAAACGTTGAATTCCGGTTATGCCACCTACTTCTCCCGCAGCCGTAACAAGTTGTGGAAAAAGGGGGAATCCAGCGGCCATTTGCAGAAAATACATTCGATCCTGGTGGATTGCGATCTGGATACGGTGGTATTCAAGGTCGAGCAGTTGGGGCCCGGAGCCTGCCACACCGGACACCGGAGTTGTTTTTACCGGGAGGTGACCGGGGATGGCTTGCGGGAAACAGAACAGACGGTTTTTGATGCGGATAAAGTGTATCAGGAGAAGAAATAATGAGTTCGATCATCAATTTGCTGCGCCGGGAACTGCCGGAAATAAAGATTTCGGCAGATGTTTCATATAAAGAACTTACTTCTCTGGGATGCGGTTCAGCTCCGTTGCCGGTTCTGGCTGAACCGGATAATGAAGCGCAACTGGTCAAGCTGTTGAAATTGCTGGCAAAGAAAGGTCATCCGCTGTTTCTTTTCGGAGCCGGGACCAATCTGGTCGGCAGTGACCGGAAATGTAAAGCTGTCGGCATCCGGCTGGCGGGCAAGGCCTTTTCCCGGGTGGCGATCAATGGAAATTGTGTGGAGTGCGGAGCGTATGCCAAATTGCCGCTGCTGGCTTCGCTGTGCGGCAAGGCCGGTTTGGGCGGTCTGGCCCCCTTATCCGGTATTCCCGGCAGTATCGGCGGCGCATTGCGGATGAATGCCGGAGCCAATGGGGTGGAGATATCTTCATTGGTAAAGGAGGTGCGCGGCTTTTTTTATGATGGGAAGCCGTACTGCGCGGGCAAAGATGATATCCAATGGTTTTACCGGGGTAATTCGATTCCGGAAGATGTGATAATCACCGAAGCGGTTTTTGAATTGCGCGAAAGTAATGCCGCATTGGAAGAAGAGGAAATATGTCTGGAAAATGAACATCGCCGTAAACGGGAACCGGCCGGACGTACCGCCGGATGTGCTTTCCGCAATATCTCTCCGCAGGACAGTGCCGGAAAACTTATTGATGAGTGCGGATTGCGCGGTTTGCGGGTGGGGGATCTGCTGGTCAGCGAAAAACATGCCAACTATCTGATGAATACCGGAGATGCCACTGAAGCGGATTATCTGGAAATGATCCGTATTCTGCGCCGGGCAGTCAGTGATAAACACGGGTTTTATCTGCGGACAGAGATCATTCCGGTCAATCCGGAACTTTCCGGTTTGATCGAGAGCGATACCCCCGCGCCCCGGGTGAATGTTCTGTGCGGCGGCGTGAGCAGTGAAAGAGAAGTGTCTTTGAAAAGCGGGGAAACTGTTTCCCGGGCTCTGCGCAATGCCGGATTCAAAGTTGATCACACCGATATCCGCAAATGTGAGATCACCGGAACAATGCTGGAGGCCGATGTGGTTTATCCGGTACTTCACGGTGGATTCGGTGAGGATGGCACACTGCAGCGGATGCTGGAAGAAGCCGCGATCCGTTTTGTCGGTTCCGGTTCGGCATCCAGCTGGCTGGTGATGGATAAGATCGCTACCAAGCGGTTGCTGGATAAGATCGCTTTGCCCACTGCCCGCTGGGCCGTTGTCACGCGGTCGGCGCGGCAGATCCCGGAAGATTTGCATTTCCCGCTGGTGGTCAAAGCTCCATGTGAAGGTTCAACGGTCGGTATTGAGATCGTGCAGGATGCCCGGGGGTGGGATGATGCACTGGATAAAGTTTTCAAGTATGCCGATGAATTGCTGGTCGAAGAATTCATCAAAGGTACAGAAATAACCGTGCCGGTGCTTAATGCTGTGGCAATGGAGGTTATTGAGATCGTACCGCCGTCCGGGGGCGTGTATGACTGGGATGCCAAATATGTTTACAGGAACGGGACAACGGAATATTTTTGTCCGCCCCGGTCACTGCCGCCGGCGGTGACTGAATTGGCCAGAGAGTATGCGTTGAAGTTCTATCATGCTGCCGGGTGCCGGGATATTCTGCGGGTGGACTTTATTGTGGATGCCGATGGGGTGCCGCGTGTGCTTGAAGGGAATTCCCTGCCGGGAAACACCGATCACAGTCTGGTTCCCAAAGCGGCACAGCATGCCGGGATGTCTATGGAAAAGATGACTGCGTTGATGGTCTATTGCGCCATGAAACGTTCCGGGGAAGCACCATCGACTCTTGCTCCGGAAAAACGCGGCGGGCGGATGTCAAAGTTTTTCGGCAGGTTGTTTGACACGGTATGCAATCTGGCCGGGCTGTTTGCCGCCGGAATTCTGCTTTATGCCGGTTACACCCGGCAGGAAACCTCCGGTGAAGTACCATCACTGGTTTTGATTTCCGGAGGGATCCTGGTGGCGATATTTGCTCTTTGCCGTCAATTTGACCGCCGTTGAAAGTCAGACAGCGGCGGTAAATTCCACGACTCCGGCCACCGGGACCGGGATCTTATTCAGCCCTTGAATTGCTTCGATCCGGGCAGTTTCCCGGCCGCAGCAGTCGCAGATGACCGCGTGAGCTTTGCACGGCAATTCGACGGTTATTTCCGGAAGGTTGGAAGCATTGACCACCAGTTCGTTGAATCCGCCGGCCAATTTGCCGCAGGGTGCAGTCAACCGGTCAAGATATATCACACTGATCGCTTCATTGGTGCTTTCACCGCGCAGCAGCGGATAATTCATATCCGGGAATGAGGGGATGAATCTGCCTTGCACCAGTGTGTTTTGGTGCTGCTTGTAAAATTTCAGCCGGTAGTTGATCATCTCCAGATGTTCCGGGGAAATCTCTGCCAGTTTTACCGAAATCTGCGGCACGGCAAAGAGGACGGCTAAAAGCTGTTTGGCGGCAGATTCGACACTTTCCGCATAATCCCAGCGCAGCATGTCACCGTGAACCGCAGTTGCTCCGGAAGAGAGGCGCAGATCGGCAATGCGTACCCGGTTGGCGGTGATATCCCCCGGACAATCGTTGGCCCGCATCATATTGCCGTATTTGCGGATGGCCGGACCAATATACTTCTGCCGGAATTCGATCAGAATATCCGGTTTGATGGCTCTCAACGCATCTATGATACCGGTCATGAGAACATCGGTGGCCAGGGCGATATTCCGGTGATCCCGCCCCGCATAATTCCGGGCGATCGCCGGATCAACTGTATCTGGAGCAAGAGCCAGCTGGTCAATGAAATCCAGTTTGAATCCATCCAGATCCCAGTCGCGCAAAGCCTGACAATAGGTGTCTATCAAGAATTGACGCACTTCCGGGAAGCGGGGATCAAGGACTGCCGCCTGGCTTGCTTCACGGAAGAAAAGGCACTTATCTTTAAGTTTCGGATAATTTTTGCTGTCGATCCCCAGAAACGGCACTGAATACCAGAGCATATACTTCATGCCGAGGTCGTGAATACGTCTGACATGGGCCGCCATATCCTGTGAACGGTTGGGGGCAACTTCCCAATCGCCGCAGGAAGCATAGGTGCAGACACCGTCAGCACTCTGCCAGCCGTCATCGACAATGACCAGTTCCATGCCGTAATTTTTGGCGATGGCGCACTCTTTTTCGATTTCATGGTCGGTGATATCTTTATGATAGCTGTACCAGGTGGAGTAAAGCGGTTCAAAGCCTGACGGCGGAGTGGCCGCCGGAGTGTATTGCGGAAGTTTTTCCAGATTTTCAAATGCAGCTTTGACCGCATCGCTGAAGTGGAGCTGCCGCCGGTCAAAACGCAAAGTCACCTGGTAAAACTTTTCCGGCGGTTCCGGGACGGTGAAAAACTCCAGGATGGTATTGACCTCAAAAGTATGTTCTTTGACTCCGGATTTCCAGATTATCCGGCGCAGAGCATCGGATACCGAACAGCACAAAGCGTTGCTGTCATCCTGATTTATCAATCCAAGTACCGGTGCACCGCAAGCAAGTTCGCTGATAAAAGCGGTTCCCCACTCCGGGAGCAGGGTCTTTTCCAGATTCAAATTGGCGTTCCAGCGGGTGGCGATTTCCCCTTTGGGTATGCGGAAAGAGACCAGCATATCCGGAAAAGCGGATTCCCGGTCATTATTCAAGGTGAGGGTCAGCTCTTCCACCCCGTCGGATATGACTGTGGTTTCGTAAGTCAAAAGCCATGAATCATTTTTTTCCCAACTGACATTGACAGAATTGCCACTCGGCAGCAAAATTGCAGTATTCATAAATTTTTCTCCAAATAATTACGTTTTTCTGTAATATATCCTGCAAAAAAGGAAATGCAAACCTGATATCCGGATTATTGACGATTTGTGTGATATATGCAGTGTAAAATGGCAGGGTCGACCCCGTCAAAATATTTTATTATCCGGGATTACAGTTTTGCCGCCGGAGAACAGGAGATCAATTCAGCCAGATTTGCCGCCATGCGCCGGAGATTTTTTCCGGTTCCGGCAATCGCTTCATCCAGAGAGACCGGCCCGGGGGCAATGCTGTAACAGCCGCAGAAAATCTTTTCCAAAGCGGTCGTATCTCCCCGCAATGCTCCGGAAATCAGAACCGTCGGTATCCGGTGTCCGGCTGCCGCTTCGGCGACACAGGCGCACAATTTGCCGCAGACGGTCTGCTCATCACTGCATCCTTCGCCGGTTATCACCAGAGAGCTGCCGGGCAGGGCATCAAGAAATCCGCTGTACCGCATGATCAGTTGCGCACCGGAAACCAGTTCGGCGTGCAGGATTTTCCGCAGGGCAAAGCCCAGGCCTCCGGCGGCACCGTCGCCCGGATGATCGGCATTATCATCCCATAATGCGGCCCAATGTCGCAAATTTTCATCCAGACTTCTGACCATTTCCGCACTTGCACCTTTCTGCGGGCCGAAAACTTCCGCTGCCCCGTCGGGGCCGCATAAAGGATTGGTCACATCGCAAGCGACTTTGATCCGGCACTCCGTCAGGCGTTTATCCAATGCGGAAATATCCACTTTCGCCACATCCCGCAAGCCGCCGCCGCCGATGCCTTCCGGCAGAAGCAGATCACGGCGGTCGAAAAATTTTGCCCCCAGTGCCTGAAGCATACCGGCTCCACCATCGACCGTTGCACTGCCGCCAATGCCGATAAGCAGATCACGGAAGCCGCTATCCAGCAATTTTTTCAGCATGATCCCCACTCCGTAGGTACTTGCGGCCAGAGGATTCAATTCGCTTTTACTCAAGTGTTCTATCCCGTTTGCTTCTGCGCTCTCCAGCACGGCGGTATTATCCAGCACCGCCGCTTTGCCCGAAACCGGGCGCATCAGAGCATCAAAGGTGGGGATTTCAATAAATCTGCCGTTGCGCGCGGCGGCCAGAGCTGTTGCCATTCCTTCACCGCCATCAGACAGTGCAATACACACAACTTCATCATCCGGCCGGATGCTCTGCCACCCTTCTGCCAGTATCTGTGCAACTTTTTCTGCCCGCATGGCACCTTTGTAAGAGTCGGGAGCGATAATGATCTTCATGCTCTTTCCACCCCGATCCGGAATGAAGATGCCGGAGAACCGGCCGCATTATAGAGTGCAGTTTCCGGAAAATCTGCCCACGCATAATATACTTCAACTGCATTTGCCGCATTGCCGCCGGAAATGATAACGGAAGAATCATCGATCTCAAGCTGCTCTGCTGCCCGACAGTCACCTTTTTCACCGGTCAGAAAGAAGGTATGGGCCGTCGAAGTCAATTTCAATCCTTCCGCCCGGGCAAAGTCGATTTTTACCCGGCCGTCTGCAGTGGCATAAGCTTTTAGTACTTCCGGACCGGAAGGGACGGCATCCTGACAACCGTAAATATGATGCAGAGCACTCATGGCCAGACGTTTGCCGACATCTTTTTTATTCTGCGGATGGATGTCGCTCTCTTCGCCGAGGTCAATAGCACTGCCCATAAAAATATGCGGATCATTTTTTGCCAGCAGCCGCTGGGATTCCCGCAATTCCGCCCAGGGGGATTCCCGGAAAAAGTTGTTCCTTTCACCGTAGCCTGCCAGCTGTACGATGATGAACGGCATTTCCGGCAGTCCCCATTGCCGCCGCCAGTCGCCGATCAGGTTTTGCAGAATATTCCGGTAATTGCGGGCATTTTGTCTGTCATCAGCGTTGCTCTCACCCTGATACCAGATGACTCCGCGTATCGCCGCCGGAATAAGCGGCCGGATCATGCCGTCAAAAAGTATCCCCGGGGTGTTGGGATTATCCGGACCGAAACCGCCGCGTTTGCAATCGACTCTGCCCCAGTCATATTCAGCTTTGGCCCGCCATTGACTGTTAAGACGGATCTTCTCCCCGGTCATCTGATTCTCCAGCTGCCAATCCCCGGTCACCGAACCGTCATGGGCGAAAGAAAATGCCCGGATGGCAACAATATTCTGCCCGCCGTTGACCAACCGGCCCGGAACCGGATAAGAACGGATGGTATTGTAATACTCGACTTCAAGATCCTTGCCGGTCCGGCCGATCTCCACGCCGTTGAAGTAACTTATATCATGCTTATCCACTGCACCGCCGGTCAGAAGCAGATCGCATCCGGCCCAGGATTCCGGTATTTGCACACTCTGGCGCAGCCAGACAGCTCCGTTTCCGGAAATATACTGTTTTATCCAGCTGCCGGGAACTTTCATCGTCTTCCATTGGGAGTCATCGAAGTTTTTTCCGGCATAGCCCATCGCTTCACCGTTGTTGCCGGAATCTTTTTTCACATATCCGAGGTCTTCGTACAAATTGAATTGTCTGCCGGTTTCACCCCAGCGTTTATCCTGCCAGCGGCTCCGGCGCACAGCGGCCGCAAGGCCGGAGGTTTCCGGAATCATGCTTAAAGCCTGATTGCTCATCCATGCTTCGGCGATCGTGCCGCCCCAGGCGGAAGTAATGATGCCGACGGGTACATCAAGATGGTATTGCAGCCCGAGGGCGAACCATGCGGCGACTGCAGACATCGTGCCGCATTTATCCGGATAAGCTTTTGCCCATTGGCCGGAACAGCTGCTTTCCGGAGCACCGGAAGCGCATTTTTCCACCGTAAACATCCGGAGCCGTTCCGGGTCCATGACCATTTCCGGGAAAAGTTTTTCCTGTTCATCGGCCGTTGCAGTAAAACCGGCACTCAAACGGCTGCTCAACATGTAAGCCATATTGGATTGACCGGAAGCCAGCCACACTTCGCCGACCATAACATCGCGGCAGATGATTTTTTCATCCTCATTGCCGGGGATAAATACCTTCAATTCAAATGGTCCGCCGGCATCGTGCGGCGGCAGATAGAGTATGAAATCTCCGGATGCAGATGATCTGGTCGCAGATACCGTATTGTCAAATTCACACTTGACCACTGAATCTGCCGCAGCTTTCCCCCAAACCGGAATATCCATATCCCGTTGAAGAACTGCTCCGTCTTGAAAAATTGCCCCCAGAATCATTATTCATCTCCTTTCCGTATAATATCCTTCATTTTCTTTGTTCACCAGTTAAGATACATCGCTTAAAGAAAAAAACAACTTTTTTTGTAAAAATCTCTTGTATTTTTTCTCCGGTTGAATTATATTCCCATTGTACGGGTCGGAGCAACGGTTCAGGCCTGCGACAAAAAAATCAACAAGGGAGGTGGATATGGCTGTATTGACGATCGCAAGAGAATTGGGAGCTGTTGCCGGCGGAGAAGAACTTGCCCTGTGTGCCGCGCTCGGATTGCGCTGTGTCAGCCGGGCAACTCTGGAAAAACGATTCAATGAACTTGGTATCGACAGCAGCAGCTTTTCCCGTTTCGATGAATCCAAACCCGGTATTGCCGGAGCTGTTACCAACGGCGCAAGTTGTTACTGGGAGAGTTTGCGGACGGTTATCCTGCAGGAACTGATTCAGGATAATATCGCAATAGTCGGCCGGGGCGGCAACTTTATGCTGCATGATCTGGTCAGTTGTCTGCGTATCCGGTTGAGTGCTCCGGATGAGTTCCGTATCCGGCAGATCGCTCTGGAACGGGCCATCCCTGAAAGCGAAGCCAAAAAAATCGTTGCCCAGAGTGATTCCATCCGGGAGAAATTCTGCGGCTTTTATTACGGAAAAAGCTGGAAAGACCCGGATAATTACGATCTGGTCATCAACACCGCTGAAATACCAATGGAAAAAGTTACTCTGCTGATTCCGCAGCTGCTGCCGGGACCTATATCCGGAGTCCGGAAAAAACAGTTGGAATTACTTGCCCGGGCGCAGGTGATCAGGCAGAGGTTGTGTGCAATGCCGGAATTCCAGCTGCGTTTCCCGGAAGTCATTGTCGATGAAAGTGATACCGTTACCCTCCGGGGGGATATATCATCTGCAGCGGCCGCCAGACGGGCGGTGGAGATCGTGAAGGCTTTACCGGGAGTCAGCGCAGTGAATAATGAATTGAACGTGGTGATCAAGGATATTCCCGGCAGACTGCCATTCATGCATTGATTCCCGGCGGCCGGCCGGCAGATCACTCCGGTTACATTTTCCGGACAAGTTCAGCGAATTTGTCACAGATACTCCGGATGGGGGCATTCACCATGACCGGGATGACTTCGCTCTGGATGACCTCCAGCCGGGGAGCTTGACCGAGCAGCTGCATGATATGATCCCAATCGATATTGCCTGCACCGGGATTGCGGTGCTGGTCGTTTACCCCGCAGTTGTCATGCAGATGGCAATTTACTACATGCGGAAGCATTTTTTCCAGAATGTGATCATCCCATGATGGTGTGTCGCTTCCCCATGCCTGACAGGGATTTGATTCGGGATTCGAGCGTCCCTTATCCATCAGATTGGCATGTCCGGCATCGTAGCAGAAGCCGAGGGCATCGGTCGGGAAGCATGATTTGACTTCCAGCAGACGCTCCGGAGTATTTATCCGGTGCCAGATATTTTCTATGCAGATAGTGATGCCGAGTTTTTCTGCGACCGGCAGAAGATGGTCGAGTGATTTTTTCAGATACCCGGTTTGAGTATCGACATCATATTCCGGATAAGCGTTTTCGTTGCCGGTGTGGATGGTGATGGTTTTCACGCCCATATCAGCGGCGATCTGCAAACTCAATTCATGGCGCAGAAGCATTTGCGGGCGGGCTTTTTCGACCGGACAATTCAAATCCAGAAATTTACCGAAAACAGCATGGGCATCGGCAAAACTCAAACCGGCTCCGGCCATCTCCTCATTTAATTGGGAAATCATGCTGTGATTAACGAGGATTTTGCGGATAAGGGTACCACTTAAAACCAGATGTTTGGCCCCGTTTGCAGCAAATTCGTGCATGATATGCACTCTGCCTTTGTCATCAACATGTTCAAAATCGTAGAGAAAACTAACTGTAACAGCTGCCATTTTATCGGTCTCCATATATCAAAAAATGTTGGGGTTGCATTACAGGTAATATACAGTGTGAAAAAGATAAAATCAAGGATAAGCCGGCGATTTTTTGCCGGACTTTGGAATTTTCGGTAAATATGACTTGATTTTTTTTGATACCGGAATTATATTATAAACATAAACGCTGTTTCCGGGCGGTTAGCTCAGTTGGTTAGAGCGCTGCTTTCACACGGCAGAGGTCACGTGTTCGAGTCACGTACCGCCCACCATCGGAAAATTCTCAAGAGTTCAGTCAAGTATGATTGAACTCTTTGTTTTTATTTACCGTATTCAATTAACTGTCGCATTGTTATTTATGACTTGATACTGAAATATATATTACAATAATATATGAGATTTTCCCAAATTCGATCATCCTGTTAATCGAAGCCGCCAGTGTCTATATGAAAAGCCCGGTTAGCAGACCCGTGCCCACTGCCGGAATCTCCAAATATTTTTTTAATTATCTTAAGGAATGGTGCAGAAATATAATCGCAGAAAGCAAGAAAACTGTCCCCGGCCTTTTCAGGCAAAATTTCGGCAATGATCATTACGGACATCAAAAGAATCACCCCCAGTGTGTGAAGCGGCCAAAAAACAGTTACCAAAATCGGTAACGCAACACGATACCCCTTATGAGTGAAAACGCTATTACGCAAGAGCCTTTTTCGCAAGCATCTGCTGGCGCTTACTGTTGGGATTGATCGGGCGTCCACCTTTATGGGTACGCTTTGCCAGATTTGCCCGACTGGCATTTGCCTGTGCTTCACTGCGTCGGCGGATTTTCTGCCCGCAAGTTGGACAAGAACAGCCGGGAGAAATCTGCAGAGCATCTTTTACAACAGTGCCATTCGCCCAGATTTCCTCTCCATCAAGGTCGACGTCATCGTTCCAGCTGATTCCGTATCCGCCGGTATCTACCTTGACCTGTGCAAAAAGCTCCGGATTTTTCAGTTCATTAAAAATTTCATTTTGAGCCGGAAGAGCCCCTGCGTTGTAGATGAGTTCTGTGCCATCGCGGAACTCCACAAACAGCATCATATTCTGCAACGGCTTGACATTTGAAATTTTGTGAAACATAGTTACCTCCTTACTCCAATGGGGGAAGCTGTGCAAATTCCTGGGTTTCCCACATTTTAAGCAGTGCCTGCTGATGAAGCAAAGTCCACTCTTCAATCATAGACAACGCCTTTGGCGGAAGATCTCCTTCAAGCATTTTACCGGTACGGACATCAATGACACCTGCACATTCACCATAAATAACATGGATATGAGCAACGCCATGTTCCTTGCCCTGTAAATACATCTTGATGATCATTCCGTAAAATCGTGCGATTACCGGCATAGCTGAATCTCCTGTTTTGATAATCTCTGATTATAACATAACTCTAAATTAGAGATATTCAAGTTAAAAAACAGAAAAAAGCAAAAAAATACCCGATCCAATGTTCCCTGCGATCATTCGCAAGACCGGCAGAACCAGAGTGATTGCCCGCAGGGAAAATACCCATACCGTACAAAGTCAGATCCCGTTGCTGAAAGCTATCGCCAACGGTATTCAGTGGCAGCAGTACCTGGATGACGGATTGTTCAAAAGCGTGCAGGAGCTTGCCAAACATCTCGGTAAAGAGCGTGCAGTGATTTCTCACACGCTCCAGTTGGCACAGCTTTCGCCGGAAATCATCCATCTGGCACTCATCGGAGCATTGCCGGAACACATTACCCTCAAGTCACTCAAGACCGGACTTCCGGCAGACTGGGAAGAACAGAAGAAGTTTTTACGGATAGAGTAATTCCCCATCAAGCAAAACAGCGCATCAGGAACAATCCCGGTGCGCTGTTTGTTTTTCTGGGGCTTATTGAAAACTTCGTCTAAAATGGAATTCAATTCCAAATCAGCCGAAAATCATTGTCATTCATCAAATCAACGATGCCGGAATGCACAATACATCTTTATTTGGTAACGGCATTATTTCCGGACAGCAGCAGACTACTGCGCCTTTTTTGACATTTATTTTAAGTTTATCAAGTACACTGAAATGCTTGGCATCTTCACCCTTGGGAGTGGAGGACTTTTTGAATTCAACCGGATAAAAACCATCAGCAGATTCAATCAGCAGGTCGATTTCTTTTTTGTCCTTATCGCGATAGAAATACAACGAGGGCTCGTTGATTCCGGCATTCCAGTAAGATTTCAGTATTTCTGAAATGCACCAGGTCTCAAAAAATTCTCCGCTCATTGCGCCTGCTTCCAGAGTTTCCGGAGTGGGCCAGCGGGTAAGATACGCGCATAATCCGGTATCAAGCATATAGAGCTTGGGAGTCTTGACCAACCTTGCTGTAAGGCTTCCGGTGTATGGCTGATGCAGATACACGATACGCGAAGAGGTCAGAATCGTCAGCCAGCTTTGAGCTGTTTTGTTGTCGATTCCGGCATCTCTGGCAAGCTCCGCATTATTGAGCAACTGACCGGTTCTGGCAGCACAGGAGCAAAGGAATTTATAGAATTTATCAAGATCGTGAACTTTCGTAAAATTACGGATATCACGTTCAAGATAAGTGGCAATATAACTTGAATAAAAGAAGTCCCGTTCCTGCGGCGTGGCATTGATGACTTCCGGATAACAGCCCGTCCAGATGCGTTTGAATAATTCACTTGCACTGCCGCCTTTTTCTGAAGTGAACTGTATATCAGGCGTAAAGGGGGTATTTTTTCTATCTGCCAGTTCAGATTGTGCTAATCCGGACATTTCGAAAATACCAATGCGTCCGGCAAGTGATTCAGATACACCTTTCATCAGCGGAAAACGCTGCGACCCGGTAAGCCAATACATACCTTTTGCCTTTTCCGGATCATTGAAACGCTGTTCATCAATGACGATTTTGATATAATTCAGCAATTCCGGCACATATTGGATTTCATCGATCAGTACCGGCGGAGCGAATTTTTCAATAAATCCTTTGGGGTCTTCCTGTGCCAGAGTCCGCACGCTTGCATCATCTAAAGTTACATACCGGCGTTCCGGTTCAGCCATACGCCGCAGAAAAGTTGTCTTACCGACCTGGCGCGGACCGGTCAGCAATATTGCCGGAAAAAACTTACTTCCTGCTTCTATAATAGTTTTAAGCTGCCGTTCAATAAACATACGAAACCTCAAATCTTCGTCTAAAATGGAATTCAATTCCAATATAGCCGATATTTTGGCTTTTTCAAGCCGTTTCATCAAGGAAAATCAAAAATCTTCGTCTAAAATGGAATTCAATTCCAGATTGGACGAAAAACTATCAGCTGCGGCAAAAATCAAGGACAGCAATCGGTGACACTGCAATATCAGTTTTATTTTTAAAAATTTTTGAGGACTTTTGAAATTGCCTCTAAAATACAAAAATACGAGGTGTTGACAATGGAAATTTCCGAAGAACTGAAAAAATTAAATCCAGCTGACCCGGGAATAAAGATTTTCGGGGAAATTGCCGGCAGATCGTTCAGCTTATGGCAGATATTTTTCCTGCCGGGAAAACACATTTGCAGCAGTGACGGTATTTAATGGCTGACCTCGTTTCTGCCTGGATCGAAAGGTATTTGACAAAAGGTCAAAAGCGTGCTATATTGTTACTGTTGTTACAGTTTTGTACCTGATAATTTTATAATATGAAATAAAAATGCACTTCATTTCACATTGTGAATTTACGGTCGGTCATTCAGGATATTGAGGGTGAAAAATGAAAAAAATTTTCCTGTTTTTTTTAAGTGCCATGTCGGCTTGCCAATTGGCGGCGGCGCAGATCAGAGGACGGATTTTTGAACAAAGCAGCGGTAAGGGGCTTGCCGGGATCATCGTTTCCGACGGGACGAATCTGACCAGAACTGCGGCAGATGGTTCTTACACTTTGGAATCCGGCGGCAAACGTGCTTATGTGATGATCCACGAACCGGGAACTTTCCGGGCGGCAAAGAGGTTTATCAAACTGGAAAAGGGCAAAGAGGTTTACGACTTCCCCGGTAAAATTGTTCCAGACCGGAAAGAATTGCTCTTTCTCCATTACGGCGACCCGGAAACCGCAAATATGGCGGTGTGGAGCGATGATCTTATCGAACTCGGCAAAAACCTCAAAGCCGATTTCATCGTCAACGGCGGAGATATCTGCAATCTGCACGGCATGAATGCCCATGCCCAACGCTTCAAAGCAGAAACACTGCCTTTTGACCACTTCTACGTCGTCGGCAATCACGATATCAATAAACCCGAACCCGGTGCTTATGAAAGGATCATCGGCCCTTACTGGTACAGTTTTGAGCGCGGCGGAGTCATTTTCATCGCCGCCCCCATGAAATACGGCGATATCGGTGTGATGACGGCGTCAAGTCCCGCCAAATATCCCCGCCCTTATACTATGGAGGAGTTCGGCGATTATCTGGAAAAACTCCTTGCCATGCTCCCCAAAGATCAGCCGAAGTTTTTTATTATGCACGGTACGCCCTCCAGTGGTACTTCCGGGATATATTTCACTACCGGTGCGGGGAAAAAGATCTTCCTTGACCGGTATAATACGCAAGGGGTCATTCTGGCGCACAGCCACTACAATCTGGTGATGCACTATCCGGGAAGTTATTCCGTTTACGTCACCAGCCATACCAATATGGGCGGTGAAGATTGGAACCCGGCTGCCGTCCGCGTATTGAAATATGACGGCAAAAAGTGGTCAAGTTCGCTCATCTGGAGCGGTCAGCATCAGATCTTGTCGCTGCTGACCTTTGAAAACAACGGCAATACGGCGCTCTCGGCGATCGCTTACAACTCCGCTGATCCGGTGGTCAAAGTTTCTGCCCGGGCAGGGGATAAAACTGTGGAACTTGCCACCCTTTCCAATATGGCATGGCAGGCGGAACTTGCCGGTAAAGTTTCCGGCCAGGTGACCGTCACCGCGCAGACCGCTTCCGGAAAAAGTTTCAGCAAAGAATTTACCGTTGTTCCGGCGGAAAAGGCGGCGGTCAAAATCACGGATAATTGGGGAAACTTTCTCGGCAATGCCGCCCATAACGGATATTATCCGCAGGCCAAACCGGTGCTTTATGACCGTATCGGCTTTATTTCTCCGGTAAAAGGGGAAATCCTGATGGCTTCTCCGGTGGTAAGCGGCGGCAAAGTATTCACCGCCACGATCGACAATCATAACAGTTTCAACGGTGGAATCTACGCTTTTGATGCGGCGACCGGTAAAAAATTGTGGGGCAGAAGAGTCAAAAACAGCGTTCCCAATTCGCTGGCTGCCGCCGACGGCAAAGTTTTCGCCATCGACCTGCGGGGCAAAGTTTTCGCTTTGAACAGTCAGGGAAAACTGCTCTGGACGGAACACACCTATTGTGCGGATTACCGGGTATTGACCGCCGGACTGGTTTACAGTGACGGCAAAATTTTTGCGGGCAGCCGTGATACGCTCCGGGCGTTGGATGCCGCCACCGGCAAAGTTCTCTGGCGCAATCCGGCAAAAAGTTTCGATACCGGTTCGGTCAACACCATCACCGTCGGAGGAGGTGTGGTCTGCACCGCCACCAACGGGGACGGGATTTATGCGTTTGACGCTGATAACGGCAAACTGCTCTGGAAAAAGGAGCGCGGCGAATTCGGCGGGCAATCCGCTTCAGCGGTCTATGCCGACGGCAGATTTTATATCAAAGGAACAAAAACCGTTTTTGTCTTTGATGCCAAAAGCGGCAATATTCTCGCGCAGAAGGATCTGGGGGAGCGTTTATATTCCTCGACCATGCCGCTGCTGATCACGGAAAAACTGATAATCGCCGCCGCCCACGCCGGAAATCTTTACGCGTTGGATAAAAATACGCTTGAAACCATCTGGAAACTGCCGTTGGCGGATAATGCCATGATGAAAACCGGCCCTTATAACACCTGGAACCGCAGCCGTGCCAATCTCTCTTCCGGAGCGGTGATCCGGGGGAACATCATGTACTTCACCAATGCGGACGGATTTATTTATATGATTGATATCAATACCGGCAAAGTGGTAAAAAAGATCGCGCTGGGCATTCCCGGATTCGGCGCGCCCGCCTTTGCCAATGACCGGATGTATGTAACGGATTTTGCCGGACGGCTGATCTGTTTTGAATAAGTAACCTGTTTGTCTCCATAATAACAAAAGAAAGGAAAGAGTTATGAAAAAGCAAATGTTCCCCCAAAGTACCGGCTCCCTTGTGCACAATGGAGTAAAGCAATACTGCTTTACTCTCATTGAACTGCTCGTGGTGATTGCGATTATCGCCATTCTGGCGGCGATATTGCTGCCCGCGCTCAACTCCGCCAGAGAACGCGGCAGAACCGCCAGTTGTATAAGCAATCTCAAACAGATCGGAAACGGTTTGACCATGTATGTGGCTTCCAATGACGATCTTTATCCGTCGGTCAGATTGTATACCGCCGCAAATTCCTATTACGATTGGGCAACTGCCGGTATCTGTCAAAATACCGGACAGACTCTCAAGAACGGAAATAAAAATTTTACCGACTCCAACAATATTTTCCGCTGCCCCAGTCTGAAATACTATGACGCACGCACCGAATACACCTCTTACGGTTATAACAGTCAGTATTTCAAAGAATCCGCCGGTGTCGGTTATGAAACTACACAGTTGCGTAAAATCGGTCATATCAAAAGTCCTTCGCAGTTGATAACTCACGCTGATGTGTGGTATACCTGGGATGATGCCAGCGCCGATAAAGCATGGGGCAAAAGTATGATTTCCACTTATAAAGCGATTGCTCCGCGCCATAACCGGAATGCCAATGCTCTTTATTCCGACGGACATACCGAAACCCACCATTATGAATGGATTTGTACCCGAGATACCAAATATCTGCCTTTTAACAGTAACGGACTTTTTGAAAAAGATCAATTTAAAGAAGCCTTCACCTGGGGTTTCGGGCCCTATTGATTCAGAAAGGTAACAGAGAGATGAAACATACCCTTTTTGTGCTCTTTTTTCTGATGATGGGAGTGGCGGTATCTGCCGCCAATCCGGTGGCAGTCAGATGTGACAAAGCGCCGAAACTGGACGGTAAACTGGATGATACCGTCTGGAAACAGGCAAAGGTTTTCGATAAATTTTCCGTTATCAATACCGGGGAAAAACCAGATCACCGCACCGAAGTGCGGATCCTTTATGATGACAAGGCATTCTATTTCGGCTTCCGCAGTTTCTGGGCTCCGGGCAAGCCGGTGATCCCGCCCACCTATCCCCGGGACGGCGGTACCGGACTGGGCAGACATGAGTGTGTGGAGATCATGCTCGATATCGGGGCGACCGGCAGTGAATATTTCCACTTTTTCATCACTGCCGGCAATACCATGCTCGACCGTTACTGCAATCAGGGCGGCTATGTCGCCAATATCCGTTGGAACTCCACTGCCAGAAGCAAAGTTTCCACCTCCCATCCGGATTACTGGGAATGCGAAGTGATGATCCCTTACAGCACGCTGGAGATCCGCAACGATAAAAACGGCGAATTCCCGGTCAATATCAATATCGCCCGCGGCGCACGCAGTATTTTTGAAGATTCCAGTATCGGCAAAAACGGACTCTTTCACAATGCCGGAGCTTTCCGCAAACTTGAAGGCTTCGATATGGATCTTTCACCCTATGCGTGGAGTTTCACGCCGCCGGTGGTCAAGACCTCCTCGGCCGGAAAAACCATCTGTGCCGATGTTTCAAGCAATATCGTCAACAACACCGGAAAAAAACAGCAGACCAAAATCTCCTGCATCCTGAAAAATAACAGCGATGCCGGTATGGCTTCGGTAAAAAAGGATTTTGCTCCCGGCAAAACTGAAATAGTCACTGCTGCCGGCATCAAATTGGGCAAAGCCGGAAACTACACCTGCTATATCACGGTCCATGATCAGAAAAATACAGTTTTGCACCGCAGTTCATTCCCGGTGAAAATCGGTTTTTCACCGCTGGAAATCACTCTGCGTGATCCCCATTACCGCGACGCGATCTTTGCCACGCAGAATTTGAAAGAAATTTCCGCTGATGTCAGGATCAATCTGCCCGGACGGGCCGCCAAAGTTGCTCTGCTCGATGATAAAGGCAAAGTTTACGGTGAAAAACTCCTCAACGTCAGCGGCAATGTGAAGTTCGATGCCGCCGGACTGCCCGACGGAAATTATAAATTCACCGCTTCGATCGCAGATGATCCGGCTGCCGGTACGGTGGAAAAAAGCTTCCGGAAACTGCCTTACCTCAAAAATGAGGTGTGGCGCGGCAAGGACGGCAACTGGTATGTCGACGGTAAAAAATTCTTCATCACTACCGAATGGAATGCCCGCAACCACCATATCGAAGGTATCAAAACTTCCAAAACCGCGTTTGATCACGGACTTCCCGCCGGAGTCAGACGGCTGACCAGAGAGTTCTCCGAACATCCATTTACCACGATGCTGAAATCCGGCAAAGCGGAACTTTCGGCAGAAGATCTGGCTCTGATCCGTTCAACTGCCAAAAAACTGTCTGTCGATCCGGATACCTTCGCCCACTTCCTCGTCGATGAACCGGATAACGGCAGATTCCCGCAGAAAATGCTGGTTGCTCTCGCTGCAGCCATTCGCGAAGCCGACCCGTACCACCCGATATTCGTTTCCAACAACACCGTCGACGGCATGATGGACTTCATCGACGCCGCCGAAGTCAACGGCCTGCACCCGTATCCCCACATCGACCGGGATAAGCAGAAAGCCAACATGGGGCAGGTGGTTTCCTACCTCGACCGCGCCGTGGATTTCTACAAAAACATCGGCAAAGAACAGACCATCGCTTATATGCAGCAGGGGTTCAATTATGCCGATTACGGTGCTATTTTCACCCGGACACCCTCTTATGATGAGATCCGGACGGAGTTCCTCCTCGCCCATATCATCTGCGCCAGAGGTATCTTTGCTTACACCGCACCGGATGGCAGATATTATCCGGAATTAAAGATCGGTATGGTCGAATTGATGAAGGAATTCAACCATTACGGCAATATCCTTATGGAACCGGAAGCCAAAACTGCCGCTATGAGCGCCAAAGGCGGCCCGGTGCGCTGGATTGTCCGGAAATACAAGGGCGATTACTGGATCTTTGCCGTTTCCACCGATGATAAAAAACATCAGATCACCTTTGATATACCGGAGATCGGCAGCAAAAAACTGCAGGTTTTTGCCGAAGAACGCTTCATTCCGGCGGAAAACGGCAAATTCACCGATACCTTTGACAATTTCCAGGTACACGTTTATACGACCAGCAGCGAACTCCATCCGGAAATATCGGTTGCCAAAGCTGAAAAACTTATCGCCGAAGCCAATGCCGCCCGCAAAGTCCCCGGCAGTCTGCTCTGGCAGGAATTTGAAGATGTCACTGTCAGCGTCACCACCAATTCCAATGCCAAAGTGTTCCGCCGCCCCATCGATACCTTGTGGCATCTGGCCGACGGTATCAAATTCGATAAAAATTACGGCGGTCAGCGTTTCGCGTGGCTCTCCAAAGCCAAAGAACTGCCGGTCTGGGTGCAGATGGACTTCAAACAGCCGCAGACATTCAGCAAAGCAGTTATCTGGTGTCTGGATAAGAGTTTGAAAGATTATACCGTTTCCGTCAAAGTCAATGGCAAATGGGTGGAAATCGCCAGTGTCACCGGCGGCAAAGAGTATAAACGGGAATTCAACTTTCCGACCGTTACTGCCACCGGATTACGTCTGGATGTGACCGCTACCAACGGCGACCGTGCCGGAGTAAGCGAAATTGAGATCTTCAAATAAGGAATATATATTATGAAAAAAACAGTCGTACTTTCAGTTTGTGCCGCAGCGTTTATTCTCGGTGCGGCAGAGAAATCCGCTCCGGTCGTTTCTCTGGAAATGGTTCCGCAGGGGATCAAAGATGCCTCCGCCAATAATTTGCCGGTTTCCATCACTCGCGGTCAATTTCTCACTGCCGTCGAGGGGCCGCAGGGCAAAAAAGCCTTGCTTTTTGACGCCAAAAAAGGGTTGGCTTTCCGCAAACGTGCCGGAGGTGCCTGCGTGATCGTCAAAGGGATGAAAAAATTTGACTTCACCAAAGGCTTCGCGCTTTCGGCGTGGTACAAACTGGCTGCAGATGCCGGAGACGGCTTTGATCTGGCGGCTACCGCCAAAGGCAGCAAAGGCCCGGGGTTCCGGATCACTTATGATTACAAAACCTGGCGGTGGCTCACCGGCGACGGCAACAGTTTTAAAGTACTGGCCACCGCCAAGGGTAAAACCCCCATCGCCAAAGATGTCTGGACCCATATCGTACTCTCCTTTGACGGCAAAACCGCCAAAATCTACCTCAACGGCGAACTTGCTGTCGAAAGTGCTCCCGGCGAAACTTTCCCGCTGACCAACGGCGAAGATTTCCTCACGGTCGGTGCCTATTCGCGCGGCTATTACTACTATTTTGACGGTGCGATTGCTGATTTGAAACTTTATGACCATCCGCTCGAACCCTCCGAAATCATCGGAGAAGCACAGGAACTTGACGAACTTTAATTTAAAAAAAAGCAACTGTTTTATGACTCTCTATTGGAACCCATCTGCCGTACCGGCAGAATTACATCCGGTCATCCGCACTCTGGCCGAAGAATACCCGATCATCGAATGTGCGGAAAAAAGCAATCTTTTCTTTGAAAAATGCGATGATAAAGACCGGCTTTCTGTCAAGAAAGACGGCGAAAAATTCACCGTCACCTACGGCAATGCCTCTTTTGCCGGCCGGGGGATCGGCTATGCGCTGGCCGGGTTGGAAGCGGATGAAAAAATCTGCTTTGATACTCACGGTATTCTGCTGGATTGCTCCCGGACAATGGTCGTAACTCCGGAATATTTCAAAAAATGGCTCCGGAGGATGTCTCTGCTCGGCTACAACATGGCGATGCTTTACACCAAAGATGCCTATCAGCTTCCCGGGGAAACCTACTTCGGCTTCATGCGCGGAGCATATTCTCTGGAGGAGGTCAGAGAGATCGATGCTTATGCGAAAAAACTCGGCATCGAGATGATCGCTTCGATCCAGGCGCTCGGACATCTTGAACCCGTCCTGCGCTGGCACATCTACGAAACCACCAAAGATACCGATAACGTCATCATGCCCGATGATGAAAAAAGTTATGCGCTGCTGGAAAAAATGCTCAAATTCTGGAGCGAAGCCTTTGATTCCCGCCGCATCCATCTGGGGATGGACGAAACTCACGATCTCGGGCGCGGCAGATTCATGGATATTCACGGTTATGAGCGTCCATTTGATATCTACAACCGCCATTTGAATAAACTTTGTGAAATGTGCGGCAAGTATGATCTGCAGCCGATCATCTGGGGTGATATGTACTTCCGGTTCGGCAACAAAAATCAGGAGTACTACACCGACAGTTCCCAGATCCCGCAGGATGTGCGCGATGCCATTCCCAAATGCGTGCAGCTTGCCTACTGGGATTACAGCCACCGCGACAAAGAGACCTATGCCGGAATGCTTCAAAGTACCCGCAGTCTCAACGGTCACGCTCCGATGATGGCTTCGGGGATCCACACCTGGGCGAGATTGTGGTGCGATTTTGAGTTGACCCAAGCGACGGTTTCCGCCTGCATCGCCGGTTGTCAGCAGGTCAACTGCCGGGATATCGTCTACACTATGTGGGGCGATGACGGAGGCTACTGCGAATTTGAATCCGCCTTTGCTTCAATGGCTTGGGCGGCGGACAAGGCATTCAACTCTGAAGCATGTGATGAACGTATTTCCAAAGTATTTTCCGCTGTCTGCGGAACGGATTATTTCCTGCAGACCGAACTGGGAAAAATGGAGTTCCAGCACAGCGAAGGCACCCTTGACCGCTGGACAAATGTCAACACCGCTACCGTGTTGTGGGACGATCCGCTCATGGGTATCGTCTGGCACGAAATGCTCCATCACGGCGAAGATATCTGGGATCGCACTCTCGCAGAATACCGGAGATTGATCAAACTTGCCGAAAATAAACGGGATGACCGCAAAGCCGGTTATATCGATTATGCGTGGAACATCCTCAATGTGCTTATCCGCAAGATCGAATTCCGCAAAAAACTGCTCGCCGGTTATCTGCAGCGGGATTTCACCACTCTTGCCGAAGCATGCGACATGGTTCCCGCTCTTTGTGATGCGTTGGATATGCTCAATGATTCTTTCCGCGAACAGTGGTTCAGAGGTTACAAATCTTACGGCCTGGAAATCATGCAGATCCGGCTCGGCGGTCTTAAAGAACGCTATATCGAAACCGTCCGCCGGATCGATGAACTGGAATCCGGAGTCATCGACCATATCCATGAACTTGACCATAAATATGATACTATCGGCTGGGGAGAATTGCGTTACCGCATGATCGCTACCGGCGGCTGGTTTGTGTGAGGCGGTTATGAGCAGAAATCCGAATCCCTATGCCGGAGTGAATTGGGAAAAGGTCACTCCGGTCACCGGCTGTACCCACATGCATTGCACCACGCAAAAGATGTTCGATGATTTTGTGGCGCAAGGGTTGGAATTTGCCACTTTTTCCAACTATTATCCCTCGGCACCTTGGTATCCGCTGGCGGATATCCGGGAAAATACCTTCCGTATCAGTCAGAACGGCTGCGTGAAAGACGGAAAAATCATCCGGGAAAAGATCGACTTCGCCCCGGTTGTCGCACAATGGGATAAAGAACTCGCCGCTAAACTTCCGGCAGAACCGGGTGAACCGGTGATAAAAAATATCCCCGGCACTCTGCTGGAAGCACCGAATGCCGAACATCACTGGTTTTCCGATCACAATGTCTATCTGCACATCTGTGCGCCCGGATCATTTCTGGCAACCAGTCACTTTGACCGGAAACATGAGTTCGGTCTTCACGAACACGGCTACGCGCTGGGATGTCCGACAACGTGGAAAACCGGGCTGGATGCTATGTTTGACGCGCTGATGATCCCGGACGGCGGCGGTGCGGTCATTGCCCACCCCCACTGGTCGCATCTGCCGATAAGTTTTATGATGGAAGTGCTGGATTATGATCCCCGGGTACTGGGTATCGAGGTATTCAACTACAACAATCTGGATTATACTGAAAATTCCGAAGTTGAATGGGATCATATCCTTGCTTCAGGCAGACAGTGTTTCGGATTTTTTGTCGAAGATCATACGATGGAAACCTGGAAGGGCAAATGCATTCTGCTCCCGGAAGAGCGCACCGCCGAAGCGTGTCTGCGTGCTTACCGGCAGGGCAGATTTTACGGTGCGATCCTCGGAAACGGATTCAAGTTTGAGCATATCAGTTTTGACGGCAGGACATTGCGTGCCAAGTGCAATAAAAAGATGATCTTTCAACTCACTTCAGCGCAGGGTGTGGTCATGGATGGTTACGGCAGCGATGAATTTGTTTATCAGCTCGATGAAAAAGAGCGGGATAAACACGTTTTCCTGCGCTTGACCGCCAGTGATCACGTCACCAGAGAAAAACTGTACGCCCAGCCGTTCATGCTGGTCAACTGAGCATAGCAGTTTGCTTTGTTAAGAAAAGTAAAACAATAGAGGTAATTGCAAAAGGCCTCAAAAATTTTTGAGGACTTTTGAAATTGCCTCGGAATATTAAAGAAATTTTTACAATACTGTAAATCAAAACATATCGAAATATAAGTTACTTTGGCGTTCGCCATAATAACAGTCTTCTTTTAGTTATTATTAATGTATTCCAAGCTTAAAAGCCAAAAGATAATCACACCTTTGTGATATGACTTATCAGATCAATCAACAATTGAATAATTCATCATCAAAATATCATTTTCAGCGGTCTACACGTGCACCAGCTCCCTGCATGAGTTTCAAAACTTCTGCTTTGGTCGCCATTGAGGTATCTCCCGGAGTAGTCATTGCCAATGCGCCGTGTGCAGCTCCGCAGTTGACCGCAAAATCAATATCTTCTCCCGTGATCAAGCCGTAGATCAAACCTGAAGCAAAACTGTCTCCACCGCCAACCCGGTCAAAAATTTCCAATTCAGGGCGTTTCACCGCTTCGGCAAACTTCCCGTCTGCCCATGCAATCGCTCCCCAATCATTGACCGTAGCACTTTTTACTGAACGCATCGTCGTCGCAACGACTCGGAAATTAGGATAAACCGAAACCGCTTTTTGGATCATCGCCTTGAAACTTTCGATCTGTAAATTGGTCAAATTGGCATCAACTCCGTCGATTTCCAAGCCGAGGCAGGCGGTAAAATCCTCCTCATTGCCGATCATCACATCGACATATCGGGCGATCTCCTTATTGACCTCTCTTGCTTTTCCCACACCGCCAATACTTTTCCAGAGGCTGGGGCGGTAATTGAGATCATAACTGGTGACAGTACCATACTCTTTAGCTTTTTTCAACGCTTCGATCGCCACTTCAAAAGTGGATTCTGACAATGCAGCGAAAATTCCTCCGGTATGAAAGTGACGGACTCCATATTTACCGAAAATCTCATCCCAGTCGATCATTCCGGTTTTCAACTGCGATATGGCGGTGTTTCCCCGGTCACTGCAGCTTTTGGCTCCACGGATACCGAAGCCGCGTTCCACAAAATTCAATCCGTTGCGGGCACTTCTGCCGATACCGTCAAACTCCATCCAGCGGATAAAACGGGTATCAACACCGCCCTGCATGATAAAGTCCTCGACCAGATGTCCAACCGGATTATCGGCAAAAGCGGTGACAACGGCACTTCTCAAACCGAAACAGCGGCGTAAACCGCGAACAACATTGTATTCTCCGCCGCCCTCCCAAACCTGAAAATTACGGGTCGTATGTATTCTGCCTGCTCCGGGATCAAAACGGAGCATGATCTCCCCCAGACTCAAGGCATCAAATGCACAACTTTCTGCGGATTTGTAATTCAGCATTTTTTCTCCCTTACGCAAGATGATTTTTCAATTCAACTGCGGCTTTTACAGCCTTTGCAACCGCATCCCAGTTTTCAGCTTTTATATCTTCGGCTTTCCCCAGCCAGGTACCGCCGACTGCAGCAACCTCTTTGATTGCAAGATAATCAGCGGCATTGGCGGAAGTCACTCCGCCGGTAGGCATAAAACAGATTCCCAGATGACGGTAAGGAGCAATAATTGATTTAAGCATCTTTACACCGCCTGCGGCTTCAGCAGGGAAGAACTTCAAAAATTTACAGCCGAGTTCAACTGCCTGTTCTACTTCCGATGGAGTACACACTCCCGGAGCAAAGGCAAAATCATTTTCTACAGCTTCTTTGATCACTGTCGGATTGAATCCGGGGGCAACGGCAAACTTTGCTCCGGCATCAAATGCCCGGTGCAGATCACCGGTATTCAGAATCGTTCCGGCACCGAGATAAAGTTCGGGAAACTCTTTTGCCGCTTCACGGATGATTTTTTCTGCGGCACTGGTACGGAAGGTGACTTCCGCAGCCGGAAGACCGTTTTCAACCAGAACTTCGCACATTTTCAAGCCGGCTCTGACATCTTCCAGAACCAGCACCGGAACGATTTTTATTTCGGAAAGTTTTTCAATCACACTATCCATTTTTAATAAATCACTTTCAATGTTTACTCTTTGACCAGAATCAAACCGTCAGGAATAACTATATTTTTACGACCTCTGCAATCTGCTTCAACCGTGATAATACCCAATGGTGTCGGTACCTGTCCGTGAAGTTCCTGCAAATCACCCAAATCAGGTTTGACAATTACTTTGCCCGGTTCCGGAAAAGATACGCCGAGGCATCTTTCTGAAAGGAAAGGTGCCGGACTGCAACTCCAGCCGTGACTTAAACTGTGACGCAAACCTTTGTAACAATATGCCCCGCATTCAAGGTGAATATCCCTTTTGCCCGATACGGGGATCTCATCAATTCTTCCGGCATTTTCCATCCACGCCAAATCAAAATCCTCCCAGAAGCTGGAAGCTCCCAATTCCAGCATCCCGCCCCAATAGCGGCGAATGAGTTTCTGTGCGGCAACTGTTTCTTTTGCCAGCAGCATATAGTACCCGTAAAAGGTGCTTACTCCCGCGAATGGATCTGTTTCCAGAATATTACGGCAATCGGATAATCCAGTCAAAGTCAACAGTGCTGCAGGTGCTTTCCGTCCGGCAGAAGCAGGAATATTACTGCCGAGTTTCCGCTGTGCGGTGTGCAGGAAAGAGGTGTCTTTTCCAAGATAATTCAACAGTTTGATCCCGCAAGTGATCATCCAATATAACAAAGCATGGATTCCTGCTGATTTTGCTTGCGGATGATTTTCATTGGGCCAATCGAGGAACAGCGGTTCAGGCATGATGCATTTGCCGTCAGCATCGACATAAGTACTCCATTTCCGCAAAACAGTTTGGATATATTCCGCATGCTCTCTGACAAAACGGTCATCTGACGAAATACACAGATAATCCCACAAAGTGATGATAAACCAGCAGGAATATGTGTAAAAACCATTCATCGGTTCCCCGCACGGAGTCTGACGGATGATGAATTCCAGAGTATCCCGTACGATCGCGGTATCGCTGAATGCACAACAAATACCTTTGACTTCCGGATGCAGATCCCCCATCCAGACGATGCGATCCCGCTTGGATCCGTCATAAATGTAATCCTGCATACATAAATGTACCGTGCGGACAGCTGTTTTCCAGATATCGTTAAGCAATTTATCGGAAGATTCAAATGCTCCGGTTACGATACAATCACATTCCAGTGCAACTGCGATAATATTCTGACAGACAAACGGAACTTTTCCGATATTTTCGATTTGTACAAAACGGAAAACCGTATTTCCGTATTCAAGCATCCCGAAGTTTGAAGTTTCCAGTACCGCTTCCCTGCAGGAACTGTCAGGATCAGGTGTATTGACTGCTTCACTGACCGATTCCCCGAATTTTACCCGCAACCGGCATGGCCCGTCGCAATAAGTCAGACGGATACCGCCATGGATCGATTTACCGATGTCGAGAATTATCCTGCCTCCAGGATGGATCGTCATCATCTCTTTGCAATAGTGTATGACACTTTGATATTCCTGATTGTCTGTTACCACCAGAGGATTTTCCACCTGCTGATGCAAAAGAACTTTCTGCATCGACAGATAAAAACGCCGGCGGCGGTCAGGAATACTGTGACTATGAAAATTCACTTATTACCTCTGAATAAAAAATCACTTTCAAACAAGCTGCGGCTGAGTATAACCAGCTTTGGCATCCGTATTATTGATCATAATATGCAAACAGTACAGCTTTTTTTCTGATAACTGCAAATTCATTATACTTCAGGAATTTCCGGATCGGGTTCATAAGGGATGAACTGCATACTGTACAAGTCGCAATCACGGGCAAAGATCCGCAATTCCACCGGTTTGCCTGCCAATTCCCGTAAATCACTTCCCTTATTCCGCCAACGGGCAATCATCTGATGATCATTACCGGTGATCATCAAAGCATCGGTGATCCCGAATCCCGGATAAGGACGCTCTTTATCATCCCGGATTTCGACCTGGATTCCACCGAATGCCCCGCATTCAATATTCAGAGCCAGCCTTCCGCCATCAAAAATGAATACCGGAGTGTAAAGTGATCCGCCGGCAGCTTTGAAGTGCATGGAAACAAAGCCGTCGATACGGGTATGGTAACGGCGTATGCGGACATCGGCATTGTTCCAGATACCTTCTGCGACCAGAAACGACAACTCATCCGGAGCCCCGTGTCCCATTGCGGATTTGGTAACCATCATACCGTTAATTATTGCAGCACTGCCGTAGTTGCAGGAATCATCCTGCGGCGGCGGCATCAGATATGAATCACCAAAACCTTTGAAGTGAACTCCATCCCGGCTGGTCATCAATACTGTATCGGTTACTGCTGTACCAGCCCGGGGTTCGATATGTCTTGCCCGCCAGGTGCGGCGGCGGAGATCAGGACGGGAGAGCATTCTGGAATCATAATCTTTGGGCAATACATATACTCCCGGTTCCGGTCCCCATTCCACATAACGCTTGGGAAATCCCAGAAGAATATGCGGTGCCCGGAAATATGGAGCGACATTGTTGGTATAAAGATTCTGTCCCAGCTGAAAGAATGATTCAAATTCAGCATCATATTCCAATACATGGGTATCGGTAAAAGTCACGAAATCTTCAGTGCAGTGAGTAACAATTGTCCTTCCCCAATCTTTGCCGCAGATCCGCCACTGCCGCTGATAAACCCGGTATTTGCCGATGGTATGATCATAAAATGCCCGGTTGGCTGAATCATAACCGCAACCATCCGGCAAAGCAAATTTGCCGCCTTTTCGGGTAAAATGATAGCCGTCAGCTGAAATATAAAGCCAGATACCATTGGCTTTCCCGTGCGGAGGACGCTCATTGGTCACCAGCATTTTATATTTTTCCTCTGCCGGGCAGGCGGGATTTTCATCATAGAAAACCGTTGTTGTAGACGCACAAATATCATTCAACTCATCCGGAACCAGATCACGGGTCATAGTTGAATCCAAAACTGCATTGTAACCGGATTTCAGAATATTCAGCTGCGGCCGGGTAAAATGGATCCCGTCAGTACTGACTGCAACGCAGAGAATGACATTCTCGTTACGCACCGGTTCTTCTTCTGTCGGATGCCAGAAATTTGCCCGGTAGTAAAAGAGATATTTTTCGCCGTCAAAAATAATACTGTTGTAACTGCCTGAATTATTAGTGTGTTCATGCTCTTCATTCAGAGTCATAACGATTTCATCTGCGATCGGATGGTGGATCCGGCGGTATGTGCCCTCGGTGTGTTCGATCATTTTATCATCCAGAAACAATTCCAGACGGGAACCGAGCTCAATCGGAATAGTGGGATTCCACAGTGACATTATTTTACCTCTTTGAGTTTGATAATTTCATCGATGATCATATATCTGATCAATTCAACATCATCTTCAACAGGCTTGAATGAATCAAGAAATGCATCAGCTTTTTTCAATTCATCAATGCCTTTATTTCTGGCGAGCAAACGCAAGGCGGTAATGAAACGTACATCATCAGATGCTTCCCTGAATCCTTCCCATGCCAGAGTGTTGATCACCCCGTTAATGGTCGGTACCACAAATCCGTATCCGAGAAAATAGGGATTGAATTGTCTTTTGCTGTCGATGACAAAAGGATCACAATAACAGTAATCACAAAATCCGTCATAATTATTTGACCACAAAACCATACCTGCATTACGGCGGTAAACAGACGGATCCCATTCACCTGCCTGCGGAGCCCCGTAGTTCCAGACTTTGCTGCCGATACTGTGCCATTTGGCAGCTTCTTCACGGCTTGGCACACCATAAGCATTGGCAAGATCAAGAGTTTTACTTTCTTTGACATAATCAAAGGCATCAGGGAAAGTGCTGACCCAATTCAATGCTCCGGCTCTGTGAATGGCATGTTTGGCAGGGAATTGTACTTCATGTTCCAGTTTGGTGGTTTGTTCATCCTGTCCATATATATACACCGGACTTTTCACTCCGGCAGCACGAATCATTCTGATAAGTTTATTCACCCGGTTGTAAACTTCTTCAAGCTGAGCTTTACTTCTGGCACGGGCATCAATGGAACCGCCGAAATAAATGCCATTGCGGCATAAACCGTTTTTCACAGCAAGTCTGATGGCATGACGGTTCTCTGCCGGCCGCTCATATTGGTACTTTGCTCCGCGCAAGGTGAATGCCGGTGAAGTTATACCATGTGCTGCCAGATTTTTCATCTCGGCTTCAAAACGTTCCATCGAACGCATAACGCCGCCCAGAGGCACGACTTTATCAAAGGTTGGATGTCCCCAATAATAAACGCTGTATTCAATGGGAGAATCTAAATCATATCTGGTCATCGCAGCAGGCAGTTTTACCGGCACTACCCGCAATGTCAGCGGTATTTCTGCAATTTTTTCCGAACCGGAGCTTAAAATCACTTTGCCCCGGTAAATTCCGGATTTGACATCTTTACCGGTATTAAAGGTTATAATATACTGCTGATTTTTTCCGGCACCGATATTGCACGGTAATAATTTATCAGCATCTTTTACCGGAATGACTTTACTGCCGTTTCCGGTAATAAGCGGGGGTTGCAGATCAAAACGGCGATTGATGAATTCCGGGTCATTGACCAGCAATTCCGGAACCGGAGACGGCAGAGAACGGGTACTATTCAAGTGTTTCGACCATGCTCCGCCATCCCGCAGCCAACAGATCAGATATTTTATATCGATATTTTTCTGCGGAAATCCCGGTAATTCAACTTTGACCGAAACATTTTTCAAATTTTTTGCCGCCCGGAATATGAAACTTGCTGCTTCATACTCCCCCTGTGCTGCGACTGTCATAAGCTCTTTGGCTGCCAATGCTCCTTTTGCCGCCGGATCATCATCGGGCAGAATTGCACTTGGAGATGTCGGTGAAACTGTATAAACTTTTCCGCAGGCAGTATATTCAAAATCCGGTTGTGCTGATTTTTTCCCCAGAATATCAAGTTTTTTCCGGATCTCTGCCCGGTTTGCAGCATAATCGGTAAAAAGTTTTTTCACTTCATCCAACTCGACCGGCAATGCTTTTTGCCGCACCAATTTGCACAAATAGAAATACTTTGCCGCCGCTTCATATTCTTTTACTGCAGCATTTTTTTCTCCAGCCAGCGGATCATCGGCAAAAAGTTCCTCCGGATCAATCGCCCGGTTGTAATAATTCAACTCATCAATCGCACCGATAAATTTATCTTTCTCGGTCCAGGGATTGCGTCCGGCATAAAAAAGCAGGGCGTTGTTATATTTCACTTCAGGGATGACTCTTTCGCCATACTGTTTGCCATCCAGAAATACCCGGTAACGTCCCTTTTCCACGATCATGGTAAAACGGTACCATTTACCTTTTTCCATTGTTCCAAAGTATTTAACTTCCTGCCATCCGCGGGAAGTGCTGATACCGCATTCAAGAAATGTTCCCTGGGCAAGACGGATAAATATGCCAAAGCCCGGTACACCCGGAGATGGATTGCATTTTGCTCCGAAAACATACTGATAATTTCTGGTATTGCCGGGTCTGAAATAAAAATCGATAGTAAAACCATTCAGAGGCACAATACTGCCCGGTAACGGAGTTTCCGCATAACCGCTGCCGTCAAACTCGACAGCTTTACCGGATATACCATCGATCCATTGGCCGTTGATTATTTTCGCCTGATGATTTCTTACCGGAGAGGAATCGGAGGAGCCTGTGCCATATCCCTCATCAAATTTCCAACGGCTCAAAAGTGCCGTTTCCGGCGGAGCGGAAAAGGCAGTGATTGCAGTTGATATAATCACTGCGGCTGCAAAAAAATGAGATTTCATTATTGACATTACCTTAATTTATTTTCTTTTTCCGGAAAAAAGGCACAAATACCCTGTACCGGCAAAATTTTCAAAAATTCTGACTTATTTGAAATTGGTGTGATACCAGAATGTCGCATCCGCAAATGTATAGCCGAATGCAGAACCGTTGCTGCGTTTGTATTCCCAGGTGTCATACGGAGCTGACAGACTGGAAGCATGACCGTCTGCCCACGCAGCATTAACGGTTTTACCCGCCTTATGAGCAGTTGATGCAATCGAACCGGCACAGTTCGGATTCATATAAGTCTCAGCCCAGTGAACCAGGTGGGCGGTATTGGTGGAACTGGTACTATCCTGAAAAATAACGGTGTTGGAAGAACTTTTCTGACCTCTGAACATATTGGATTTGAAACCGCCATTTCCTGGAACATGCATTTCCGGAGCAAAACCATAAGCATTGTAAGCGTAATTAAAATAGTAAGTATTGTTGGTGGTCGATTTTGCACCTGAGTTGCCCGGGCATCCCCATACAATCACCTCTTTGGGACAATAAGGTTCCATCAATTTGAGTTGGATCACACCCCAGCCGCCGCCGTCTGAGATCGTGGTATCTTTGGCACTGCACATGTAATAACCGTCATTCGCATCACAATACATCATTACTCCGCTGCCGATTTGCTTCAAAGAAGATATACAGCTGGCAGTTCTGCCGGAATCTCTGGCACTGTTCAAGGCGGGCAGCAAAATTGCTGCCAGAATGGCGATTATCGCAATCACGACCAATAGTTCAATCAGCGTGAACGCTGATTGAGTGAAGATGTGAAGGTGTGAAGAGCATTTTTTGCTTCCGCCAAAAATGCGTGAAGTGCGCCCTTGCGGGCGTAAGGATGTGTATTTTTTTATTTTTGAAAAACAGTTCTGTTGTGCAGTAGTAACCAGAAGTTCAATCAGCGTGAACGCTGATTGAGTGAAGATGTGAAGGTGTGAAGAGCATTTTTGACCGCTGTCAAAAATGCGTGAAGTGCGCCCTTGCGGGCGTAAGGATGTGTCGTTTTTATAAATTATTTTGAGGTAATAAAACGGCAAAACCCTAACTTTACAAGCAGCACACACCAGAGGTTCGATAAGGGTAAACTTTTTCATTGGTACTTTCCTTTTTTATTTGGTTATATAGTTAGTATGATAGCAGAATGCTGCATCAGGGAAAACTTCTTTAAAAAATGCTCCGTTTTTCCGTCTGTCGTTCCAGGTTTGTTCAGGGGCATTCAATACTGCAACATGACCGTCGGCAAAACCGGCATTGACAACAGCTCCGTTATTATGGGCTGTCGATGCGGCACTTTTCTGCACCTGCGGATTCATATGCTGTTCCGACCAGTGGATTATTCCCGGAGTATTCATTCTGTTTGCTCCATCCTGAAATACCACGGTGTTGGCAGGATTTTTTTCATTTTTGAACATGTCGTTGGTAAATCCGGCATTGTTCTTCAACTGCATTCCTTTGGAAAAGGCCCAGAAATTGTAACCGTAATTATAGGCATAGCTTCTGCCCAACGCTTTTTTCGGCAGTTTGTTTTCCGGACATCCCCAGAGAGAAATTGATTGCGGCACATATTTTTTCAGCATAGAGGTCTGAACCAATCCGATCCAGACATCCGGTTTATTTGCCGCATCCGCTGTCGCCAATGGGTAGTAACCGTTGTTATCCGCCTGATAAGAGAGACAGCCCGCCATCAGCTTTTTCAAAGAATCTTCACAGCTCATTCTGCCGGCTGAAGAATCGATATTTCCGAACAGGGGGATCGCCAAACCTGAAAAAATCAGAATACCGATGAAGACGATAAGTAATTCAATTATTGTAAATCTGTTTTTCTGCATTCTTACCTCCTTTTATTTTTTTTATGATATAAAACCATTATTGTACGTTGTTTAATGTAACTCTGCGAAAAAGCATTTTCCTTAACGATTTGCTCAACAGAAAGCACTATCTGCTCATTTTTTACTTGTTATTATCACTCCTTTACCGGGCGGAATAATTATCTGGCCATCAGTTGCTTTCTGAAAATCAGAAATCGTTTCAATCTGCCAGTTCCGGTCGGTCAACTGCAAGTGCAATTCCTGCTCATCCCATGAAGCAAGTGCAATAAATTTTTTACCGTCACGGTTACTGAAAATGGAATATCTGATCTTTGCTTCCGGCGGAATATCCAACGGCAATGATATATTTTGCGGAAAATATTCAAAATTTAACCCATCTATGCCGAAGCTATCCAGAAACGTCCAGATATTCTGCGGTTCCCCCTGCCAGCCGTAACGGGATGTCATGCCGTAAACGATCCCGCGATATTGATTGGGATTGGAAAGCATTTGCCCCGGCAGACCGAAAAGCAAACCGGAGATTTCTGTCAGATAAAAATCCGGAGATGATTTTTCATAATCAAAACTTTCTCCGAACCACAAATTGGTCATATAAGGCAGAATACTCATATCCCGCATGGCAGGGGTACATTTGCCGAAATCCTGTTTTGTCCACTCCGGTTCATATGGATTCCATGCGTGGAAATCCAGCGATGGAGCTTTATGCCGGTACTTGCGGAATATCCGGTGCAGCCGCTGAAATCCTTCGCGTGACAAGGCTGAATCATCAATATACAAACCGTCTAAAGGACATTTTTCCAATAAATACCGCAAGCCTTCCAGATAAAAATTTTCCATCCGCCTGCTTTCCGGAGTTACTTCCAAAGCCAGATCGATATTATTTTTATTTACGCCATTTTTTATCACTTCCCCCCATGCAGGAAGATACGGGAAATCCAGATATTCTTTCAGGTAGGGATTTTGCCCGGCATAATTGGTCACCGGAAGCGAATCCGGCCCCGAACCCGGGAAAAATATTTCCCCTTTCATTCCCCGGAAGGCATGAAATTCTGCCGGATGGATAGATAATTCCCTCACTGTGTAATAAAGCTCCACTTCCATACCCGACTGGTGAGCTTTATCTGTGATTTTACGCAATATTCCGAGAGCTTCTGCAGTAAAAGGATAATTTATAAATGGATTTGCAGCGATTCCGTGATGCAGAACCAGACGGTTGATCCCCAATTTTTGCAGCATCGGGAAATCGATTCCGCAATATTCATCATCCGCATCGGCAAAGGATGGCATTTGCGGGTGGAATGTACGGGTTCTCAAATGTTTTTCCATATTGACCGGTTTGAATGGCGTGATTTGCAGTTCAAAACCGAAATCGTGCATTCCGGAATCAAGACTGCCTGAAAAAGCTCTGACATGGCTGCCGTCGATGGAAATACCGCCTGCTCCGTTATTATGCCATGCTTCAGGCAAATGAAGTTCACGGAAGTGATAGTAACAATTGGTCAAAGGGCGGTGCGACCGGCGGTCAAACAGGCGTAATTTGATTCCACCGTCAATATTTCCCAGAAAACACCCATCCTGCCAGGCAAGTTTATCCCAGTGCCAGAGAAATTTTTCCGGAGCTTTATCACCTTTGCGGCCCAAACCCATGAAAAATTCATGGTTCTGACACTCCAGGTCCAGAAAAAATTCTCCGGCTCCGGTACATTCCAATTGAAACCGCATAAAACCGTCAAATTCCAGAAAACCGTTCAAGCGGGCAGCTGTTTTTCCCAGACACCCGGATACTTCCCAGCTTATGCGGCTTGCCGATTCTGAAGTAAAGGTCAGATCAGAACCAAGGAATGAAGAACCATTGCAGCTGAATTGCAGCGGTTTGCTCAAAAGTTCCTTTTCCGGACCACCGGTTTTTTGATTGCTATTATAGAAATTTGAGGTGATACTGCAGGGCAGGCCATTTTCATCCAGAGTTACAGTATGACCGAGAAAAGTTATTTTCCGCTCCTTGCGGCTCAACGGAATGTAAGGATCGAATACCGTATCTTCTCTGCCGATATCAGAATTCAACCAGCGTAATCTGGCACAACGGTTATCATCTGATTCTCCGCCGTCACTTAAAATTTCACCGGAAATATTGAACGACTGCTCCAGAATCAATTCACCGTGAGAAGTTGAGGAGATAATAAACTTTTCCCTGACCAATCCATGAGATCCTGTCGGGAAGCTTTTTCCGAGAAAGAAAGTTTTGACTTTTCCTGCACGGATATTTCCTGCGGGAGTAAATACCTGCCAGGAATCGGCATTTACCGACACCCCGCCGATCCCGGTTTCCGGTGCCCATACCATGATTTGAAATACGAAAAATTCCCCCGGCTGCACCTCAAACTGCGGAACGGCGATATTTTTCACCGCTTCCGGCAGAAAATTATCGCTGACCACCGGATATTCCCGGGGCAGTACGAATGTCTGAAAATCCATTCCGTCACGCCGTAAAGAACTCATGGTTTCAGGTGATGCCGGCAAATACATTTCAGAAGCATCTCCGAAAAGTTTATGAAATCTTGCCTGCTTACTGCTGCCGGTATCGGCAACATTTTCAATATTTTTTCCCATAATCCACTCTTTAATTATTTTTCAGTATAAAATCCACTACTTCAGATGGATCATCCAAACCGTGCGGATGATGGTCGATACCTTTTTTCAGAATAATTTTGAATTCTCCGCCCATTGCCGGATAACGTTTTTCAACCAGCAGTGAGTTTTCTTCGTAAGGGACGACGCTGTCGCTGTCACCGACTACATGGATTATTTTAACGCCTGCATCAGCAAGTTTCTGCAGTCTATCCACTGGATTTCCCTGCCAGGCAAGTGCTTCAGCTTCATCTTTGAAACCGTAGAGCTTTATCAGATTCAACCAGTCTTTCTGACTGCCGCTGCCTTTACCTTTGCCGCCGGGCCAGCTCTTTATATCGCAAACAGGATGATCTCCGTAAATAACTGAAATTCTGTCCGGATCGATTTCGGCAAAACGGTAGGCATAAAGTCCGCCTCGGCTTAAACCCTGCAGGACGACTCTGGAAGACAGACCACTTTTCACGGCAAATTCATAAAATTTTTCAAATTGTTTTAATGCCGCCGGGCAGCCGTAGGTGTTGCCGACAACGATATGGGCAATATAATAGCCTTTTTCCAGCAATTGCAATGCTCCGCAGCGTGGAGTGAATGCATCAGGAAACTCCATGCACCACATCCATTTATTACCCGGTGCAGGCACTTTGGGTTTCACGATCCATGCATCACAATCAGCGATGCGGAAATTATAACGGTCAAAACCGTTCCACTGATCAGCCGTTACCGGTAAGTCGAATTGCAAAGACATATTTTTTTCTCCTTTCAAGGTTGATTTGAGCCAATTTACAGAATCACGAAATGCCGAACCGGTTCCATGAGCCGTTTCCGGTTCCATAAATAACCGTTTGTCGCAAGAAGGGATAACTGACCAGGCGGCAAGCACCGCCGGTAAAGGACAAAGAGTATCTTTCATTCCGGCGGTTATCCGTACCGGGCAATTAATGTAGCGGGAAAAATTCGCCGCATCAAAATACAAGACCTCAGAAAATGATTGTTTATTTTTACTGCGGAAAAATTTTCCATATTCAGGCCATGCCTCCGCCCGTTTTTTCTGAAAAGCGCCATGGTCGCAAAATGCCGGTATCCCGACTGTTATTGCTGATATTTTTTTATTCAAACCAGCCAGCATCAAGCCGATGCCACCGCCCTGACTTACCCCGCAATAGCCGATTTTTTCCGGAATCGCTTCCGGCAGGGATGCAACATAATCAACCGCCCGTGATATTCCCAGCAGAACGCGGTAATAATAAGAATTCTTGCGATATTCTGCTCCGTCGTAAATATAGGCCCCCCAGCCGCTGTATGCAATTTTTGCATGAGATGCCGCACAAAGTTTTTTATACTCCTGCTGACAATTTTCCGGATCGTATTGATGAACATTCAAAGACAGCCAGATAAATTCCTTGTCGGAAGCCGGATTACCACTCATTCCCGCTCCCGCCCCCGGAACCTGAATTATCACCGGATATTTTCCATTTTCCGGCGGATAGGATAAAAAGCCTCTGACCACGCCGCCGGGAACTGGAATTGTTATATTGTAAATTCGGCATCCGAGGCTGTTTCTTCCTGTAAATTCGGTTTTAACAGCCGGGAAAGTACGGCTTTCCAATAACGCATCATCCCAGAAAGATTTGAAATCATCCGGTTCGGGTAAAGCCGGGATTATTTTTTCAGGATCAAATATCACACAGGAAGAACTTTTGATCTCCTTGCCGTTATGGGTATAGCTTACATCACAACGCAAAAGATCCGGCTGAACCGAAGTTCCGTTGATCCGGATTTTATCATTTTCATACTGACTTAAATCTATGATCCGGGTTTCATGGATCGTTGTGCCATTGGATAAAACGGCTTTTACAACTCCGTATTCAAGCGGGATATTTTTTTCTTTTACGGAAATGGTAAAAACCGCCTGTTCTCCGCAACGGTACTGTCTTGATCCACGATCTGAAACAACGCTCACTTTTATCCCTGCCGATAAAAGCAATACATTGAAAACAACAATTATTTCCAGAATATACTTCATATCCGTACCTGCTTTGCACACTCAATTAAAGATTTGCTCAATATTCTTTAATTTAGCATAATAATATCTTAAATCCATCACAAAAGGCTTATTTAGAAGCATAAAACGCTCATATTACTGTTTTTTTTATATTTCTCATATTGAAAATTCTGATTTCGGCAATTATCTTAATAATCAAACCGGTCTGGAGGGTTAAAAATGCAGGAAAATAAAACTCTGGCAATCGTATCAGCTGGTACTATTACCAACTTCCCGTTATATGTTTACTGGAGCGAACCGCAGGAAAACACGAAACCGCATACGCACGAATTTGTGGAAATCGTACTGATTTTCCGTGGTGAAGCTCAGCATTTCTGTAATGGCAGGATGAATACAGTCAGAAAGAATGATATTTTTATTGTTCCCCGGAATTTCAATCATGAATTCCGGAATGTTTCGCCCGATTTTTCTCTGGTTAATATTCTCTTTATTCCCGAAGCACTGCCTATGCCGCTATTGGATGCCGCCCAGCAACCGGGATTCAATAAACTGTTTTTCCTCCATTCCGGAGAAGATGAATTGTATCCGCAACTCCATGCGGAAGATGATTCTTTTGCCTTCATTCTGGAGTTGGCAGCCCGGCTGCATCAGGAAAGTATCAATCAGATTCCGGGTCATCTGTTTTGCTGTTTGGGAATATTTATTGAAATATTGGCATATTTGTCAAGGCTTTTCTCGGAAAAGGAGAAAAAGCAGAATAGCACTTATAATTATATTTCCAAAGCTATTACCTTTATCAACAAGCATTATCGTGAAAATTTCACAATTGCCGCCGTGTGCCGTGCTTCAGGTATGTCGCGGGCGACATTGCAGCGGAATTTTTTAACCGCAGTAGGGTGTTCTCCGCTGCAATATGCTCTGCAGCTGCGGATTTCAGAAGCAGTGATCTTATTGCAGACCACCGGCAAAAGTTTGACGGAAATTGCTGCCGAAGTCGGATTTTCCGATTCCAATTATTTCGGCAGGCAATTCCGGCACAAACTTGGAGTTTCTCCCGGTGCATTCCGTAAAAATAAAAAAATAAAAGTTGATTTGTAAAAAAGAACACCTTTCATTGTTGATGAATCCGAAGATGATGGGGCAAAGATGACATATTCAGATTTGCTTTTCAATAGAATAGCTCTCTGCATGAGTATCACCTGAAACCCGGATTCCGCCGAATATCCGCAAAGGTCACAACCCGATGGATTTCCGGGTATTATATACTTGAAGTTACTGAAAAAATCCGCTTGACTTTTGGCAAAACGGGTAATAAGTTATCGATAAGTTATCAGCCCGGGAATGAGGTGTTTCCGGGATATTGCAGAATTCACCCGAAACAATGGCCGGTCCCAATAAAAAAGAAAGCCGCAAGCTAATTATTAAGAACTTACGACTTGAAATTTAAACAAAAAAATAGTGGAGGATTTTTCCAATCGAAAAACATCCAATGCAAAACTGCCAGTTTTGAAATCATCCATCTCCCTCCGGCCGGATTATAAAAAGATTTCCCGAGCCCCATACCTTAATTGCGGAACTCCTGGTTCCATTTTTTCTTCCCCAATAATTTTTTTGTAAAAAACACAAAAATGTGTTGAAAAAAAATTGGGAATATATTATAATGATTTCCCAAATAATGGGGTGCTGGTTATTACTGACCGGCAAAAGTTTTTTCACAAGGGGGAAAAATAATGGAAAAACAGCAGTACGTAAACATTAATAATGATGAAAAATCTTTCGTTGTATCTGGCGCTATAAAAACAGCCGCAGAGCTGGTTCATTGCTACAACACCTTTCAGGCGAAAACTAAAAAGATTGATGACGTTTTGTGCTTGGAGGATAAGGAAATTCTTTTGCAAACATTGCAAGAATACCTCAAGGAATACGGAGCTTTTATTAATAGTACAACTGCAATAACAGGATTTTATATTTATCAAGCAAGTGGCGAGCAGTACAATGCGATGACAGTAACAAACATAAAAATACAACTGCGCCAATTGAAGAAAATTTTAATGTCCAAGGAAATTTTGAATTCAATATGCCAAAAGTTTTTCGAAGAATATTTCACAAGATTTCTCTGAATACAGGTTTATTTACCCCCAAAGAATTGGACATAGTTTTTTGATATCCTCAACCGGTTCTCTATTTTGCAATCACAGAAGTCAAATCAACGCCAACCACAACGGCATCCAAGTTCCGCAAAGGCTTCCAGGAAAACTGGGACGAGCAACGGAAGATGTTTGGAATGGAATAAAGATATATTCAAAACAAAAGTGTATCAGGAATAATTCTGGTACGCTTTTCATCAAATATTAGTAGATTGCCGTTTTATCATCGATAGGGAAGTTTGCTTTTGGTTACAGGGAAAAGCAAACCTTTTGGAACTTTATAATTATATTTTTCGTTTAAGGCATGAGAAAAGAAACGGACAAATTGTATATTTTTCTCAACATTGCCGTGTGGAGATATTATGACTTCTTTGATTAAATCAGGAAAAATTTTTTTGTCTATTGAAATTTCCAAAAATGGTTTCCTATTTTCAAATTGTATTGTCGAATATGGTGCAAGATGACTGAATACCAAACGTTTTTCTTGTTCTTCTTCAAAACAAGGATTTTTTACACAATATGTCCAACTCATAAGTTTCCAGAATTCTTGGGATATTTTCAATTCAATCTCGTTTTGATTATTCTCATTTCTTGATTTATAAAAATCCTTTATTCGTACTAAAAAAGGAGCAGCAGTTAACTGAATTGCTCTTTGTGTTTTAGGATATACACAATCCACAAATGCCATCGGTGCGTGTCTAATTCCATATTTGGAATCTATCTTTTTTGATAACGCTTGCTCTAATTTTGAAGCATCAAAACCAATTGCACACCCCCCGCAAGTTGGAGTGTATCCACGCCATTGAGACAACGCATCTCTAGCTTTTGAAAAAGAAATTATATAAAACAAATTTAATATAGGATCCCCAAGTAGATCATTAAACCTAGTGCGAATATAGTTAAATGTATCTTTATCCTCTTTTGATTTAGACATATCTTCAATAGCGTTTAATATAGAATTTGCTCCCATTTTCACTTCTTCTGCATCATTCATAAAAGCATAATGTGTGGCATGCATGGTTAAATTAGTACATATCTTAACCAACGTATCTATTGATGTATAGTGCCAAAGCACTTTAGCATTATCTTGTTTCATAAAATCTGCAACATTCTTATATGATCAATTCTTGAATTTCGTGAATTAACAATTGGTTTTGATATAATTTTAAATGGACTTTTTTTATAGCCTTATTTCAACATTATCGGATTAGTTTTGCCATAATACAAAATAGCTTACAGCCTTTCAAGTTAGTATCCCAACATTTTCAACGCCTTTTTTGCATTGGTATTACCTTGGGCGGCAGCTTTGCGATACCAGAACACCGCCTTTTTGTGGTCTTGTGCGACGCCTTTTCCCATGTAATACATAATGCCTAGCATAAATTGTGCGCTGGCGTTGTCAAGTTCTGCAGCTTTTTGTAAATAATAACCACCTCGAAAAACATCTTCTTTGACAACATGACCATTGCAATATGCGCGCCCCAATTCAAAAAAAACGAAAGCTCTCAATGACGGATTATTAATTTCTTTACTTTTTTCGTCAGCTAACTTCAACCATTTAAATGCAGCAGATTCATCTTTAGGAAATCCATTGATGCCATAAGTATACATACAACCCAAATTAGATTGCGCAGTGGGATCACCGGATGCAGCTGCTGTACGCAACCATTTATTTGCCTCCTCTTGATCAGGTTGAATTTCCGGGATCCCTTTTGAATAAATTGCCCATAAACGCATTTGCGCAGCGGTATGTCCATTAAAGGCAGCTTTGCGCAATTTTTGCACTTTTTCATGATTATCCTTGTAAATTCCTTGAGACGCCAAAAAGAAAAGCGCATTCGGATTTTCTTGATCCTGTGCATTCTTCAAATAACGCATAGCTTCGTCTGTATTTTGTTTACATCCTTTTCCTGTAAATAGCATAAACCCCAATTGATATTGGATTTCTGAGTCTGCGAAATCCGCTTTACGACTATATATATACGCATTCGTATAGTCTTTCTGTCTAAATAGAGTTTTCGCAGTATGTGTATCTTTTATCATGGGGAAAGTCAATTCTTTCAGCGTTGCCCAATCTAAATTATCCAGACGCATTCCAAAACGACGCGCCTGATTACTGCTGGCATCAAAGCGAGTTCCTTTTACCCATTGGTTACTTTGCAACCCGGTTAGCAATGACGCTACTGCTATGACTTTCCCAGTTTTTTTATCAACAAGCGGACCACCGCTATTCCCCTGTACAAAAGGTGTATCAACTTCAATATACCTGCCTCCTTTCCCCAAAATTTTTCCTTGACAAGAAACGATAACGCCGCGTCCTTCGCTATCTCCATAACAAATTAATGAGTCGGATGTATTATCAATCTGGAACGACTGGGCAATATGAAAAAATTGTAACTTGTCTATTTCTTGCCGTGCCAAATTATCAATGGGAATAATCGCAATGTCACGATCTGTCGCAGATAAAACTTTGGAACATGCATATTTTTTCCCTTCCGTATCGTAAATTTCCATATTTTTAAGGTTCAATGCGATATGATTGCATGTGACGACAAATACTTGATTGTTTTTGTGGATAAAAAAGCCGGATCCACGTCCCCCGTCTCCCCTTATCATTGCACATTTTGAAAAATCATCTGCATACAAGTTGCAAAATGAGATTAGAGACAGGCAAATAAATATACAGAGTCCTAAACGTGCTATTTTCATAAATTCCTCACTTTTATTTCTTAGACTAACCGAGAACAAAAAATGCTTGAATAATACAACATATAATAACTAGAAAAAACCTCAGAAGCTGTGCTTTTACCTTGTTTGATATTTCCAAACAATCATAGAAAATCACAAATTATATTTGCCACCAACGAGCAAAAACAGTAATATTTTTCTCCACAACGGTTATTTTTAAGAATAGAATAACATTTGCGCCTAATATAGCATGGAGATGCTATTTTTTCAAACCATGCTCGTATGATTGGGGTAAGCTTGATTAATCTCATCATTTTGAACTATGTGCTTAATGATATGTGATCATAGTTTATATTTCGTCTAGCGTGGATTGCGGCTTGGAGCAAAATGCCGGAATTTATACGTTTTGTATCTGAATGAGACACTCTTTCGCATAAAACTACGGTAGCAAAATTTCAAAAGTCCGAGAGGTAGTCTTGCCAGTTGCGGTGGAGTTCAAAAGTTTGTTGATTCCAGATGAGATCTTTCTGAACAAGATAAATTTCCGGCTTTTCCGGCATCGCAGTGATAAGTTTCAGCAGTTGTTTTTTTAAGAGCCTGATCAGAAGATTTCGCCAATCTTCGCCATTGAACTTCTGCCACTGACATTTATAGCATAAATCTTTTTCATAATATTACCTTTGCACAATCAGCCGTTTGGAAACTTGCAACTTTATCCTATAATAAAGTCACAATTATTTCAATTTTTCCAGGAGTGGATTCCAATTGTTGAGAAATTCAGAAAAGTCTCTTACGGATTCTTTTGGGGATTCATTTTTAGCAAAAATAGCATACTTTTCAGTAGCTTTAAGTCCCCTGGTTTCGATGCACCGTGGATTATCCTGGTCGTTGGTGATCCAAAAATAAGTGTTGAGTTTTGAACTGTTGCCATGAATCTTTGACAACCGCTGCAGCAGTTCCTGTGGAGTTATGATAATAAATTGCGGATCTTTGTTATCAAAAGGCAGCAACATTAAAACCCACAAATCAGCAGGTGAGGTCAATATTTTATTCCGATCCAAAGTCCACCATCCGCAAGTAGTAAGATTGCTGCGAAATTTTGCATCAGCATTGCCGAGAGTTAAATAATAGTCTTTGGTATATTTTACCTGCAATGAACACATCTTGGTATTATTGGAGTTGGTGACCAGTAAATCAACCCCGGTATCCCGTCCCGGGACCCAAACATTGTATGAATGCTCTTTGTTTGATAATTTTTCTTCAATATAAGCACCGGTAAGATATTCTCCAGCGTGAACAGTAAATAAAGATTTCATTTTGTATTAAAACTTTCGATGTTGTTTCCGTTATAATCTAAAACATTCAACCCTTTACCGGAGATGCCGTAGGCTTGGGGGATGTTTTCGTTTTGGAAGACGGCGAGGTATTTGGTCATGTTTGGAGCGAGTTTTCCGGCAAGCATTTCGTTGAGAGTCATCCACTTGACGTTGCCCTCAACGGAAGCGGTCAGTTCTCCGGAAAAGGTGCTGGTTTTGAAAAGGAATACAAAATACTGCGACTGTTTAACTGGATTGTACCACTGAATATATCCGCAATTCTGCAAGTTGGAAACGGTCAAACCGGTTTCCTCCTGAACCTCGCGGATAACCGAAGCCACAACTGTTTCTCCCGGCTCCACATGTCCCCCGGGAAAAGTCAACCCCGACCACGGATTCGACGGCTTCGGCAATCTCTCCTGCACCAACACCCGCCCTTGAGCATCAGTGATCATACACATATTACAAAGTTCAGTTTCCATTTCCAATCCTATTTAATGCGTAACAGCGTTTGATGCCGAAATTTTATTAGGACTAGCGTCAATAACATACACGCCTTTTTCTTCTGAAAGTCCAAGTTCAGACAATATATGGGATACCTTGGCTAATTCAGATTCAGAAAAACATAATATCACTTTCAATGCATTTACTGTATTATTTGCTTTCTTATAAATTTCCACTTGATTTTCAAGATTTTGCTTCAATTTACTATTTGAGGCTAATTTCATTTCAACAAGGTTTACATCCGCAGAGCCATTG
>SUVW01000019.1 GCA_015061815.1 Lentisphaerota bacterium | reverse complement strand
ATGTTAATAAGAAACAGGAGGTTATAAATAAAAAAATAAATGCCAGAACCGAAAAGGTACTTGTAGTTGGGAACCATATTGTTATCGGCCCCTGAACACTAATTTGAATTTATCTTTTTATAAGCAGTTATTGTCGCGGTTCTTAATCTGACGTCACTACTTTTGCAGTAAGGCTCGATAACAGCTAAATCATTATGATTGTAATTGTTGCCATTCCATGTAATTGTTGCCATTCCATGTAATTGCTTTTTAAACAATGAATTGCAAATAAATTATTCTCTTGCGTTTTGGTGATGCTTGACTATTTGCTTGACTGGAGATATATTATTGACAGTAGCGGGTAGATTATTGCGTCTGGAAAGACCGGCAAAAAAGGAATAATTTAATTGCAAATACATGATAGAGAGCCATTTATATGGAATGACACCAATTACCAATAAAAATGATTGGATAAATCAAATATGATGAACTTTTTATTTGCTTTAATTTTTGTATCAACATTTTTTATGTGCGGCTGTGTTAGCCAAACACTGAAATCACAAGATTACAAAGCGATGCTTGATGCATATAAACGGCAGAATATGGTCTATGTTGATTCTGTCTTAAATCCCCATTGGCAAGCCAATAATGAAAAAAAACAACACAGAGAATTTGTTAAAAATCTAATTTCATATTATGTGGGAAATGATTTTGTCTTTTATTGTGATGCCGTGTTACGGATTGGAGACTGCAAAAATGATAATGCGTCAAAGAAAACAAAAGCAATAGTTTATGCAATTGCTTACGGCATAAATATTGATAGTGGAATCAAATGCTGTTATATTTCTCCCCTGTTAAAATTTGATTTGTTTTTTTATCAACAAGGAGATATGGTTATCAACAATTTGGAGTTGATAGATCCTCCGCAATTTCCATTGATTTGCAAGCAATGTGTTCACGGAATAAAGTTGTTCCAGATTCCCCGGTATAACATAAAGCATGTGCCGGAAGCGGCAAAATTTTTCCCCCTGGTAAAACTTAAACAAATAAAGTTGATCGAAAAACAGAATGATTTTATTTTACAAAGCAAATTCTTGTTCCAGATGTTCAATCGGGGAAGCGGCTGTCTGCATCTGGACATCAACAAAACAGCAATAGTCCCAGTCTCAAACAATGAATTTGATTTCATCACTCAACAGGAATACAGTGGAACTTCTCTAAAGATGCTGTCAAATGCAGAAATTGTATTTGAAACAAATTTGTTGAACATTGGTAAAAATTAGTAAAATTGGCACCATTCTATGAAACAATATATTGATTAATGAGTTGTGATTAAATTATTCCGTTCGCAAAAAATAGAAATTATGATGATGAACAGTCGCTGTCACACAACAGAGCAGGCTTATGCAAAAGCCAATCAGAGGGTGTCTTTCACCGGCAACGGCAGATCAGAAGATTTTCTCTGGGATGGTCTTGCCCTGATCCATCGTGGCGAAACAAGTTTCATTAACGAACCTTACGTTACCGGTGGCAATCCGGTTATGGCTGGCGATGACGTTTTATAACGAACGAGATTCTGTTTATCAAACTTGGTCTTCAAATATAACATCTGGTCTGAATATATCATATGGAAGTTTGCTTAAATTTGTATTAAAACAGCCGGAGTAAAAAATGAGAACATTGTTTTTTCCATTAATATGTTTTTCAGTAATAATTCCCCTTGGGATAATATTCAGTTCATTTTCAGAATATATGGCAAATATTTTTCGAAGTCTCACTTCTTTAATGATCTTGATCAGTCTTATTCTGTTCTTTTTTAAGACAAATAACTTAAAAAGAGGAATAGTTCCTTTGATTTTTATGTTTTACATTGTTTGTTTCGCTCTTGTTACAATATTTTTTGTAGCACAAATGTTTGGATTCATGTTTTTTACTTCATTTCTCTTGATGATTTGTCCCGTTTTCTTTTTTCTATTCCTTGCATCCATGTTAATTATTCTTACAAATTCAATATTTCAAACGCATAATATCTTTAGCAGAATTATTTTTGTGATAGAATTTTTATTATTGCTATTCTGGGGTGGATTATTGATAACTCAAGGACATAATATACAAAACTCATTAAATATTTTTGCAATTTCTTTTTCGGTACTTTTAGCGGCAATTTCTTTCTCAATAAAATATGCACATTAAAAATGGTGCCATCCTATCGAACGATATATAAATTAAGGCTTTAATTGTTAATTGTTACCATTCCATGTAATTGCTTTTTAATCAATGAATTGCAAATAAATTATTCTCTTGCGTTTTGGTGATGCTTGACTATTTGCTTGACTGGAGATATATTATTGACAGTAGCGGGTAGATTCTTGCGTCTGGGAAGACCGGCAAAAAAGGAACAATTTAATTGCAAATGCATGACAGAAAGCCATTTATATGGAATGGCACCAATTATCCATGACAACACGATCGCTCTTGAATTGTTGAAGAAACTCGATAATAAATAAAACCGGCAGCAGGATAATTCCGGCCGCTAGTCAATTTTATCCATCTCTTTTTCGGGATCAGAGCATCGTTTTATACGCCCAATCAAAACATCTCCGCCAGAGATGTTCCTCCGCACATCCGGCAGTTTGTTATTTGAAAAACTGTTCCATTACCGGCCAGGCATCTGCTTTGTAAAAACGATGTCCGCCATTGCCGATTACCATCCGGCAGCGATCCGGCACCCCTGCGGCTTTATAAATGAGCATTGTCCGCTGAAATTCTGATTGAGCCGGAGCCAGCGGAAAGGTTTGATCTTCTTTGCCGTTGACAATGACCAGATATTTAGGCGCACACAATCCGGCTAAATCCCCCATTTCTCCCCAATAGAGCATGCCGGGGAAATAATTGCATTGACAATGCGGTACTGCCAATATAGAATCTTTATAGGTTGAAAAACAACTTGACGGCATCACGTGGGTCAAACGATCCAGAATCGCTCCTGAATAAATGGCAGTAGTACCACCTCCGGAGTTGCCCACAATACCGATTTGATCTTTACGCAGATCATTTCTGCTGTATATGAAGTCAATGGTACGATCAATGTCAAACACCCGGTTGCCGATCATTGTTTCACCGAACATGAATGCATGTGACACCAATCTCGCACATCCCGGATGGCGGTTTTTCATGCAGCTTTTTTCGCCGAAAGCCCGCTGTTCGACACATACTGCAGCATAACCTTTGGCAAGGCATTGGATTGCGAAATTCCGATCACCATTGTCATATTTGAAGGTTGTTTCATCCTGCCATTTTACCGATATGGAAGTATGCATTCCCGTACCATGTCCCTGGACACATATCCACACCGGAAACGGACCTTTACCATCAGGCAGGCAAAGATAAATCGGCAGATCATAATCTTTTTCTGATTGCAGAACGATCTTGGTAATAGTGCCGTTTTCCACCTTGCGGTGCCATAAAATTCTGGGAGATAACGGGACTCTTGGGGCTGCAAGTTTTTGGCTGATACCCAGTTTTTCCATCAAAGATTTGCGGGCATTATTCTGCCATACAGCAAAATCATTTCCTTGCCGGAAATAAAATTCTCCACAAATTCCGGCGGCCTTTTTCATCGATTCCACATTTTGCAATTCCATTCCGGAAAAAGCCTTAAAACTATATACCCATGCTACCAGCAATGCCAGAAAAATTTTACATTTCATTTTTAATTACCTCATTTGTTGTTGATTCCGCATTATCAGAACAAGCGAAAAATAATATAACATTGCTTAATCGTCAAATCAAGCCGAAGATCAAAAAATTTATTATTTCTGTTTTTTCCCCTTGAAATAATGAAAAAATATGGTCTCTTAAGCTACTCTTACACAACAATGCATACTTATGGCAAAGGTTACTGCATAAATGCTCTGGAAAATAATTTATCCCGTGGATTATTGAAAAATTCTTGAGTTAGATATATATTACGCAATAATAATGTTGCCAGATATTCCAGAAGAATAATTTTCATTATATAAATATATTCAACAGCAATATAACATTACGTTGTTGAGTGTAACTATTGGTTGCGCAAAACAAGGTCTACGCAAAAATAGCAGAAAACAGCAGAATAAATGCTCAATTTGAGTTTGAAAGTATCGCGATAATCACGATAATCACGAGATGCTCGATTAAAGTAAAGCGCACTGCTATGCGCTTTACTCCGGCATGCCGGAGTTGTTCGATCGGTTTACTCATCACTTTCCCTTTTTTCCGGGACTTCATGTCCATTTTTGGGTTGTCGATTTTATTTGATTTTCATGCAGTCAGATAATATCCCGACGATGCCTGACTTTAGTGCATCCGGAAACATTTCGCAGCAGCAGTTGTTCAGATTTAATTCCGGAACCAATCCGCTGTGAGTTTGACGGTACAGCTCTTTTATCCGGTCAAAATCATCAAGAGCCTGCTGCAAATATAAGATGACTTGAAACTGGATAAGCAGTTCACCGGTAATTTGCGGAAAGTATTTTTTTACAAACAGCATCTTGCGTAAGCCGATTTCAAGCCCCTGAAAAAAAGCACTCATTTCTGCCAGCAGGATATACCATTGATATTCTGCATGATTTTTCTGAACTTCCGGTAAATGTTTTTTTAATGTTTTCAGTAAAGTTAGTGCCGCAAAACGTTTGCCGATCAACCGGTAAAGTTCATTTTCTCCATCCGCAGATTCATAATCCTTACGGATATTGGAGTATATTTCAGCAAAGTCATAGGGGCGGCGGGAGTAGCGATTCAGAGATTGGGCTTTCCGGTACTGAAATCCGGGAGCTGTTGAAATGAATCCGGCAATACTGTCCAGTTTATCCGGCAATCCGGGGATATCAACGCCGAATGTGCTGCGGGCATAATTGCTGCGGAATTCATCCGTGTTATTTTTGCCGCCGGCTGTATATCCCTGAAAACGCATGGCATAGAGCGAATCAAAAAAAGAACATCCGGTGTCCGGCCAATCCGTCAGAATAGTACCGACAGCTTTGATATCCTGCATTTTTTGGTTGATTTCAACGATGTTGGCTTCTATCAGTGACGGATAATGGTGAATCGCTCCGTGCTGCATTTCAGCTCTGGCTGCCGGACTGCCGATGATCCGGCCGGGCGCGACTTTTTTTATCAGGTTATTCAATGGGATATCCACACTTCCATGACTGGCATCACCATAGTTCCAAAATTGAAACAGCACACGCTGATCAAAATCTTCCAGTGATTCCGGATACGCCAGTGCAATATCGTGCCATAATATCGGAGTCACACCTTTGGATATGGCATAATTGGTCACTTGTTTCATATAGAAACTGTACAGTTTGCCGATGCCGTGTTTGCGGACAAATTCTGCACATTCCGGACACGCTCCCAATTGTCCGCACTCATCACCGCCAAGATGAATATATCGGCAATCCGGGTGAAGCTCAAGCGTATCATCAATTAATTTTTTTGCCAGTTTCAATGATTCAGGAGACAATGGACAAAGTTGCTGCGGAGCTTCCGGTGACTCTGCGCAGTTATGATAATCGTTGTGGATCAGAATGTGATAAACATGTCCGAATACCTGAACCAACGGGATTATTTCAATGCCGTTTTCCCTGGCGCAGCAGGTGATTCCGGTTATTTCATCAGCGGAAAATGCATTGGAACAGGATATCTGTTTTTCTTTGCCGCTCCAGGGGAAAAAGGTTTCATACTCACAAAGCAGGGTGTTTAATCCGGATTCTTTCATCGCCCGTATAGTCATTTTGACCGCTTCGCAATTCTGCCCGCACCAGGGAAGAAAATCGTTCATCTGGTGCAGACAGATCATGAAGCCGCGCATTTCCAAAATATTGGGAGCTGTCATGTTTCTCTCCATTACTCAAAAAGGATATCTGAATCCATGTTTTCACCGGTAAAGCGGTAAAAGCCATTGCCAAGATTTACGGTGTTGCCGAAACGGGATTTCAGGTTTGCTTTGCCTTTTACGGTTATTTCAGCAGAAGATTTTCCAGAGCCGGTGGCGGCAATAAGGATGGCTGTTTTACCGGAATCATCACAAAATGCTTTGGCTGTTACCGGCGATTTTTCGTGATTGATGATCGCAACTTCCGGTTCCGGTACGTCAGAAAGCAGAAATCCGCTTAACTCCCGGAGCATTTTTGCACAATTACATACCGCTTGCCAATGCGAGGCGAAATCATAATCTTTACGTGTCAGCAGGGCCGGGTTGAGTAAATCCATGTAACTGTAAAAGATAAAACCCTTTGCACCGCGAATAGCCATCAGGATATTCATTGAACGCATCTGCTTTTCTGTAGGCAGACAATATTCCCGGGCCGGACTGTAATTATGCCAGGGGAAAATTTGCGGGATCGCCCAGACGCAGTATCTGCCGTCATACTCCTGAAACGTCAGTGCATCAAAGTGCCGTTGAATCAGCATCATATCTGAATTTGGAGTTTCAACCGGATAGGGATCGATTCCGAAAATATCTGCACCTCCGGCGCACATGGCGAATTTTGCCGGATCATACTGACATTGCCATGTAGGATGATCCGGATCGAGCATTGAAACCTTTTTCCGTTGTTCCAAACGGAATTCTGAAACAGCACTTTCATCATTCAAATACCATGCCAGCAGGCCCGGATGATCTTTCAGCGACGAAACGATATATTCGGTAACTGCTTTTACTCCATTGCGTCCTTCGATACTCCGGCCGCCGTTGTTCCGGTTGTGGATGTCTTTCAGAGAGATAATGGTTTTGATACCGGCATTATTCAATTCGGTCATGATCTCCCGGGTCACCGCCATGCCGCTTTTGCCATCACTCTCCCGTTTCCAGTAATGCCCGTCATAAGGCATTATACAGTTAAACGGCGATTTTTTTAATCTTTCTATATCTTCCCGGCGCAGAACGTTGCCGTATTCTGTGAAGGCCTTGCCGGTCTGATTGGTGAATATACCAACCGGCAGAAATTTTTTCCCGTCAACGATAATTCTGCCTTTTTCATCGATCTTCACCCGGGTTCCGGATGTTTTACCGATGACGGTAAATCCGGTTCTGCCGGAAAGTGTACCATCGGCATCCGGATGCTTCAAAACCGATTCCATAGTGTAATTTCCGGGAATCAGATCTGTTTCAACGGCATATTTCCCATTCAGTACCGGAACTGTATCCTGCATGATAACTTTTCCATCCCGGAATATTTTTATCTCCACGCTTTCCTGTTTTTCGGTCAAGCCGATGATATGTGAATGGAAAACCAGACGCTGTTTTCCCTGCGGAATTGCGTATTTTGTTCGCGGGAAAATCAGTTCGGTATACCATTCCGGTTTATCTTCCACGATAAACGGTTCGGCAAACCACGCTTCACCGGTATGTCCTTTGCGCATGTAAAGAGACATGGTTGCATGAAATTTGCCGTCCGGCGTGGTTACGGTGTCGGAAATAACTGTCCAATCCCGGTCCCCGGTGATACCGCGCGGATAACCGCCGCCGGCATATTTGTTGTTTTTTTCAAATTCGATACATACAGTTGCTCCGAATCCTCTTGAAAATGTGGAGATATTACGGCTTTTGATTTTTGCCCCGAAACGGTATTTTGTTCGTGGTTTCAATCCGGTAATACGTACTGCGGCAAGGATATAGGATTTGTCCTGCCGGTTATGATAAAGTGCAACTGTGCCATTGGGACCTTCGCCTTTTATCAGTTTGAAACCCTGCGGAGTTTTCCAACGGTTTATATCCGGAGCGTAATTTTTCTCTGCAGAAAAAAGTGAAAAAGCTGATAAAAATACCGGTAAAAAAAGAATTTTTTTGATTGCAGTCATTTTCTGTATATCTCTCATTTGATTATCAGTTTCTGGGTGGTTTTGTCTATAGTGGGATTCATGTAGTTGTAATTATTGTTTCCGGCATACCAGGTGTCAAATGTGATTGCTTCGACATGACCGTCAAGCATGAGAGATACTCCGGAATTATTATGTCTGAATGATGCTGCATTGCAGTTGTAACCACCACCGTATTCTACTGCTTTTACCGGTTCAATATAAGTAGAATCTGCATCTTTGTGGTCAGTTATATGCAGGACACTGTCAGCAAATAGCATCAATTTCCCCGATGATGCAAGGGCGGTGTAATGCTGTTCTTTGAATTGAGTCCGGTAATTTTCGTGATTAATGGAATAGGAAAAAGTACGGAAATTGTGTCCGTAGCCAAGATAACGTTTTTCAAACTTCCACTTCGGATTGGATGGGCAACGGTAAACATTGTGATCTTTGATGTATCCCAGATTTTTATATTCATTGTTCCGGCCATCGGAAAGAAACAGATACCAGCCGACATCACCGGTTGCACCTTTTATTGTACATGGAATGACGTAGCCGTCAAAGTCGGCGGTGTAAGTAGCTGATGCAATTCCAAGTTGTTTGAAGTTGTTGATACATCCGGCGGTTCTTCCCCGTTCCCGTGCGCTGTTCAATGCCGGAAGCAGAATGGCTGCCAGAATGGCGATGATGGCAATAACGACAAGCAGCTCAATCAAAGTGAATCTGATACGTTTTACCCGCCGGACGGCAGATATGAACAAATTTGTGAATTCTTTTTTCATTTCAAGACCTCCTTTTTTTAGTTTAGCGTTAAACTCGGATTGCAAAAAATTTTCAACACCTCCTTGAAGTGTATCTTAAAAATTTAAGATACACTTCAATTTGTTGTTTTACCGGTTAAAATTTAACCAGTTCTGCCACATTGACCGGTGCTCCGGTTGCGATCGATTTATTGGCCGCAATACCGGAAAGAATTGATTTTGCTCCGTCAATATAGTTAGCTGCATGACCCAGAGGATCATCTTCCACGCCGACAAAAATATCTTTCAGCATACGTTTGTCACCGCCGCCATGCCCGGCTTTGTCGGTTTCTTCATAGGTAATGACCCGGGGTTTGCCCCAAAGCGGTTGGAAGGTGATTTCCGGGATACCGGAATCTTCTTCCCCAAGTTCCCGCATGCCCGGCTGGTTGAAGTCTTCGTGTCCGCCGTCAACGAAACTTTTTTCCACAACATTGAATTCCAGACGTCCTTTGGTCCCATTGAAACAGACCCGGTAACCTTCTTTCGGGCTGTGGGCATAGAGCGAATAGGTCATGGTCGTTCCGTTAGTGTAGCGGATCATCACGCTCATGTTGTCTTCAATGGAGATGCCATCACTGAAAACGCTTTGATCCCGGTAATAACCATCCTCATGTTCTGCATTGAAGTAAAGTCCCATCAATGCTTCATCACTTTCTATTACCTTGAATCCGAATGGATCTCTGGCGGCGATTTCATTGCCTCTGGAACGGGCGTAAAATTCTGTCACACCCCGTTTTTCCGCATTTTCTTTACCGTAGAACTTGAGTCCACCCATTGCAAAAACTGTTTCAGGCGTGGAATCAAGCCACCAATTCATCAAGTCAAAGTGATGTGTGGATTTGTGAACCAGCAAGCCTCCGGAATTGCGTTTGTCCCGATGCCAGCGGCGGAAGTAATCTGCTCCATGACTGGTATCCAGAAGCCATTCAAAAGTAACGCTGGTGATCTCTCCGGCGATTCCGGAAGCGAGCAATTCTTTGACTTTGGTGTTGCGCGGAGAGTAACGGTAATTGAATGTTACGGTCAAATCTCTGCCGGTGCGTTTTTTGGTATCAATGATCTGCTGGCACTTTTCCGCATCAATAGTCATCGGCTTTTCTGAAATGACATCGCAGCCGAGTTCCATCGCCCGGCAGATATATTTATGATGGGTGCGGTCAACAGAACAAACGATTACTTTATCCGGCTTCTGTTCAGCGATCATTTTGTCAAATTCTGATGCATGATAAATTGCCGGAGCATCGCATCCTTCTTTAACAATATAATCTTTCCAGTAATTCATCCGGGAAAAGTTGGTGTCGCACAATGCGACAAGTTTATTTTCTTCCCGGTACTCCTGACAGAGAGCATTGACATACATGCCGCTGCGTCCACCATTGCCGACGATTACAAATTTTTTCATTTACAACTCCTGTTTTTGCTGATCGGTTCGACCCAAGTCATGTCAGAACCGGTCAAATTGATTATTTTTGAAAACTCTGTTATTTTTTCTTTTCTGGTTTGCTGCTGAATAGCACGCAAAGCGTGAAGACAGCGTTCTTCGGAGTGGCTTTTTACCAGGAATCCCTGATGTCCACCCAAATCAGAGATGTAGTGGCTGACAATAACTATTCTTTCTGCCGGAACACCCGCCAATTCAATAAGTTTGGTGCGGGATAATTCACTGCTGACATGAAAAAAAACATGATCATTGGCGGCATCATCTGCATCGGGCAGGGGGGATTGCCGACTGAACCATTTTAATTCAGTCGCCCCTTTCTGCCGGAGAAATGCCAGCATATCTGCTTCCATTTGAGCTGAATTTATCGTTGAGTAGGGAATGCCGGTATCTTCTGCCGGATCTCCGAAAACGGCACAAGGCAGGCCGCAATTTTTGAGAAAATCGCAGATTTCATGCGTTTTTCCCGGAATGGCCAGATTGCTTATGACTCCGCCGATCATATTGGCATCGCGTAATGAGCTTATTCTTTCGGTAAATTCCTCCACGCTGGAATAAGTGATGAAAAGCACTTCGACTTTTTCCGCCGCAAAAGTTCGTTTTGCGCTGCCGATGATATCAAACCAATATAAATTAGGAGAAGCAGAACCGTCATTTGCTTCATAGATGCACAATGCTATCAGCGGTACGATTCCGGTTCGTATGGCCTGTGCCAGTCGATTTTCCCGGTATCCCATTTCTTTGGCGGTTTGCCGGATTTTCTCGGCACGATCCGCAGAAACCCGCCCGGCTGATTTACCGCTCAATACCAGAGAAACTGTCATCGCACTGATATTTAAACGGCGGGAAATTTCTTTTAATGTAGGTTTGGTTGTATCCATAATGATATCTTCGTTTTTCGTTAAACTTTGTGATAATATAATCTCCGGTTTGGCAAATTACAAGCTGAAAAAACAAAAAAAGCAAAAATAATCCGGGTGACGAGCGTGAAAGTAAACGCATGCCCCTTTTTCAGATCGGTAAATCGTAACAATCGGGGGAACAATTGCAATTGGTGAAAATTTATGTAATACGCTTGCCATTATATATTTGCAGTTAAACGATTCTCCGATGCCGTTTCTTCGGGGCGTAAACGTTCTATCTGCCTTGCCAGCTGAAATCTACTTGCTCCAACACCGCAAGCAGCATATCATCTGTAATTAAATTTGTCAACCGGAAACACTCATGGGAATAATTTAATCGCAACTCATTGATCAACAAGTTGTTCTATGGAATGGCACAGTTTTGCACAGTTTTGCAGTTTTGGTTTTCGTTTTCCCAGTTTTCCGGTTTTTCACCATTTCGTTTTCAGCGGTGTCCGGATGGGGTGAAGTCTTCCCATTGTCCCTGCTTCCCGTCATCGGCGGTAAGTACTGCCACTTTCCGTTCCAGAGATGACAATTGGTTCCGGCAATGTTCTGCCAGAAAACGGCCGCGTTCAAAAGCCGCCATCAAATCATTTAAAGTCTGACCGCCGTTTTCCATTGCGGCTACCAGCTTTTCCAATTCTGCCACCGCAGTTTCAAACGGCATCCCCGCGATATCTGAAGGTATTTCGTTTTCTGACATAACTTTCTCCAAAAGCAAAAAATATTATTGTTTTATGCTGAAAAACAGCGCAATACAAAGAGAAATATATCGCTGTTTTTGTGTTATTTCAAGTTGAAAAAGTAAAAAATCAGCGTATATTAAGTGACAAGACCGGGGAGTGCCCGGTGAAATTACGGGGAAATATATATTCAATTCGGGTGTGGTACGGAGATTTGGAAAATGAAAACCAATGAAATCTATCGTTGTTCCGGATGCGGGATGCTTCTGGAAGTCACCAGCCCCGGAGATGTGCAGAATGTTCAGGCACCATTTTGCTGCGGCGGACCGATGGTTCTGCAAATCGAGAATTCCGTTGATGCTGCCCGGGAAAAGCATGTTCCGGTAGTTGAAGCATGTGAAGATGGTATTCTGGTGAAAATCGGAGAAGTTCCCCATCCGATGACAGAAGATCATTATATCCAGTGGATCGAAGTTATCAACGGTTCATATGTCAACCGGTGTTATTTGAAACCGGGTGATCTGCCGCAGGCGGCATTTTATGTGCCGTTGTCACCGAAACTTATTATCCGCGAGAGCTGTAATATTCACGGCTTGTGGAAAAAACCATAATCAATATTTTATTCAACAGCTTGGGGGGAAGGCAAATGAAAAGTTTTTACAATGCAGAGAAAATTTCCGATAATGTCTGGTGGGTCGGAGCCGTAGATTGGAGTGTCCGTAATTTTCACGGTTATTTGACCGAAAGAGGCACGACGTATAATGCGTTTCTGGTAATTGATGAAAAAGTTACACTTATCGATACCGTTAAGACAGGTTTTTTCGATGAGATGATGGAACGGATTTCAACAGTTATCGAGCCGGAAAAAATAGATTATATCGTTTCAAATCATGCTGAACCAGATCATTCCGGTTCACTTCCGCAGGCGATAAATGCCATAAAACCGGAGAAGGTCTTTGCTTCTGCAATGGGGGCTAAAACCTTGAAAGCTTATTATGGCATTGATGTGGAAGTAGTTCCCGCTTCACTGTCTCTCGGAACCGGAAATTTGAGTTTTGTGGAAACTAAAATGCTCCATTGGCCGGATAGTATGATAAGTTTTTATGATCGTGATGGAGTGTTGTTTTCGCAGGATGCATTCGGGCAGCATCTGGCAGGCAGCAAGTTGTGGGCCGATGAATATCAAGCGGAAATACTGGAACACGAAATGAGCAAATATTATGCAAATATCATCAATGCCCAAAGTGCGAAAGTGCTTGCCCTGCTGGATGCGCTGCCGGGGTTGAATTTGCCGTTACAGATAATCGCTCCGGATCATGGCCCGCTTTTCCGTAAAGATTTCGGTGATGTTTTTGCTGCTTACCGGCGTTATGCCGAACAAAAACCGCAAGCGCAGGCAGTGGTGGTTTTTGCTACGATGTGGCATGCGACAGAAGCTTTGGCCAGAGCTTTCGCCGATGGTGTGCGTTCCAGCGGTGTGCCGGTTGAGTTGATCGATCTGGCGGTGAGTGAACGCAGTGCCGTGATGACTGTGGTCGCTAAATCCGGTCTGGTGGCTTTCGGCGCACCAACGATGAATAATCAGGTGTTCCCGGCAATGGCGGATGTGCTGACTTACATCAAGGGACTTAAACCGCTTAACAAAATCGGTTTCGCTTTCGGTTCATGCGGTTGGAGCGGTGAGGGGGCGAAACAAATCGCTGCTGAATTGGAAAATATGAAAATTGAGCAGCCGCTTGCATTCATTCAATCCAAATATATGCCGACCAGAGAGGAATTGCTCAAAGCGTTTGATGCGGGAGCATCTCTGGCTGGAATGCTTGTGAAAAATACTTCGTGCTGACAGACAGGTAACACAAAGGCAGAACCGGTGGTTCCCGCAGTATTAACAGTAAATCAGACAGGCGGCAATGATTGCCGCCTATTTTAATTCATTTTGCTGGGCAACCAGTTTCTCGGCTCCATAGATACGCCGGAGTTTGGGTTTTTCGATTTTTCCGGTCGGATTGCGTGGAACGGAGGCAAAAATCACTTTGCGCGGCCGCTGGTAACGCGGCAGTCCCAGACAGAATTCATTGAATTGCTCTTCGGTCATTGTATATCCGGGTTTGATTTCGACGATAGCAGTGGCTATTTCGCCCAGACGGATATCCGGCAGACCGATGACGGCAACATCTTTCACAGAATCGTGTTTTCTTATAAAATCTTCTATCTGAACCGGATAAAGGTTTTCACCTCCGGTGATGATGACATCTTTTTTGCGGTCGACGAGGTAAATGAAGCCGTCATCTGACATTCTGGCCATATCACCGGTAAAGAGCCAGTTGTCAGGTGAAAGAACTTCTGCTGTGGCTTTTTCATCTTTATAATAACAGCGCATTACGCCGTCTCCACGTACAGCCAATTCTCCAACTGTGCCGGGGGCGACATCGTTATGCTGTTCATCGACGATCCTTGTTTCCCATTTGTATCCGGCCACGCCGATGGCTCCGACGTGATCGATATTTTCCATTCCCAAATGCACTGCGCCCGGTCCGATGGATTCGCTCAATCCGTAATTAGTGTCGTACTGGTGATGCGGGAAGTGTTCTTTCCATCTTTTTATCAAACTGGGCGGAACCGGTTGGGCTCCGATGTGCATAAGGTGCCAGCGGGAAAGATCGTAATCATTCAAATTTATTTCGCCCCGGTCAATGGCATCGAGAATATCCTGTGCCCAGGGAACCAGCAGCCAGACGATGGAACATTTTTCACTGGCGACAGCATTGATTATCCACTCCGGTTTGATCCCCCGGAGCAGAACGGCTTTGCCGCCGACCAGAAAACTGCCGAACCAATGCATTTTTGCACCGGTATGATAGAGGGGAGGGATGCATAAAAAGACATCTTCCGGAGTTTGATGATGGTGGTTTTGCTCAACAATACAGGCATGCATCAAACTGCGGTGGCGATGTACGATCGCTTTTGGAAAACCGGTGGTGCCGCTGGAAAAGTATATTGCAGCATCATCTTCATCATTGATTCTGATATCCGGTTTTTTACCGGAACAGCATGAAACCAGAGCATTATATGATTCCGCAAACGACGGGCAGTCTTCACCAACATACAAAAATGATTTTATCCGGGGAAGCCGGTCGCAGACATCCTCGACACGTCCGACAAATTCAGGTCCGAAAATAAGATAATCGGCATCCGCCAGATCCAGGCAATAACGGATTTCTTCGGCGGTGTAGCGGAAATTCATAGGTACTGCCATCGCACCGGTTTTCAGGATACCGAAATATATCGGCAGCCACTCCAGACAATTCATCAGCAGGATGGCCACTTTATCACCTTTGCGGATGTGTCTGGTCAGAAGCAGATTGGCAAGGCGGTTGGCTTTGCGTTCAAATTCTCCCCAGGTTAGTTCTGAACGGAAAGAGTCTGTCCGGCTGGGTTCGATCAGCGCGTAATCGCGCCACGATGTGCGACGTTTTTCCAATTCCTGCGGATTGATTTCCACCAGAGCGACATCATTCCCGCGTTCATTGGCATTTTTTGTCAAAATGTCAGTAATCGGCATCTTTAAAATCCTTATATTTTATATAATGTCTATTAATATATCCTGCCAATGACATATTTTCAACACCGCAAGAATTTTTTCCGGCTTGAAAAATTATTTCTGCCGGATTATATTATTCCGTGATATCCCGAATTTCGCAAGGGGGGAATATTTTATGCCGTTAAAATGTATAAGCCACGTTGAAAGGTTATCCAGAGTGGGAGTTTATGCCGATCCGGATAATCGGACTCATATCCCGGAAAAACTGGCGCAGAATCGGGAAAACATTGAAATACTGCTTGCCGGGGAGGTTTTTTATCCGGATGGCAAGGGTAAAAATCAACGCTTCGGCCCGGGGACGATCTTCTGGCACCGCAGCGGAGAATTTGATATTTTCAACAACACGGTAAGCACTTCCCGTTATCGTTGTGCCGTATTTACATTTGAGGTCAATTCATTCAACCGCCCGGTGCCATCCATCGGGCAGTGGCAGGACCCGGGAAGTCTGGAAAATTTTATTTATGAAGCTTCGAAGTTATTCTTATCACCGCAAACCGATAATGAATTTCTAACCATCTGGTGTTATGGGACTTTGCTCCGGCAATTCATTACCACCGATTTTTGCGCCGGAGAAACGCTGCCGACCATTCTTCAACAGGCTTTGTTGCATATAAATATCAGAATGCCCGAGGCGGTAAGTATAAAAGAATTGACCACAGTCATCCAATGTTCGGCTGTACAGCTCCACCGGCTGTTTATGCAGCACCTCAAAATCACGCCCGGAGAGTACATTTTGCGCAGACGGCTGGTTCATGCTGCCAATCTGCTGTTAAGCGGGCTGGCCATCCAGCGGATCGCTGATGAGTGCGGATTTCAGACCATTCCCGGTTTTTACAGTGCTTTCCGCAAAGTTTACAACTGTACTCCGGGAGAGTACAGGGAGCATGCAGCATTCCGTAAAAGGCAAATGCAGGACAGTTCAAAGTAAGCTTACGCAAAACGGGTAAATGCCAGAATTTTTGTTATTTTCATTTAATAAATGCAATTTTTCTTTAATTGCATTGTAAAATTTCATACGGTATATTAATTTTGTCAGAGCAACATTATGCACCGTTGCCGAAGCAATGTCAAAACCTTGATTAAGAAAGGGAATCGTATGAAACAAAGATCGTTTGAAAGAACTTCTGCCGGAAAAACAATTGCCAACTTTGCCTTAAACAAACTGAAGAAGGATAGAAATAATGGATTTTGTTCTTCACCTGCCTCCCGGCAGATGAAGCTGTACAGCTTCACCTTAATAGAACTTCTAGTAGTTATTGCTATAATCGCCATTCTGGCGGCGATTTTGCTTCCGGCGTTGAATAGTGCCAGAGAGCGCGGACGCAGTGCCAGTTGTATTTCACAGCTGAAAAATCTCAACCATAAACTGATATTTTATTTGGATGCTAATGAGGATTTCTATCCTTACAGTTCATGGAATCAAAATGCCGAGGATTGGTGGTGGAGAGTTATGGATGTCTGGACTTCAGCTGGAGTCAGCAGCGGTGAACAGTGTCAATGCCCATCTGCCAGTGCCAGCGAAGGAAGTTTTGCGATTTCTGCCCGGATCAATTACGGAATGAACTACTATCTGGGGAACAATACCCGTTACAAAAGCGGTCAGATCAAATCTCCGAGTTCTACGATGATCATGGCAGACACCAAAAACAACCTTCATCCGAGTTGGGGCGGAAAAGGCGGCACTAGCGTTGGAGAAGCATCAATGCGGCATAATACCCGTGCCAACATGTTTTGTGCCGACGGCCACGCAGATGCCATTTCTGAATCCCCCAGCGGAAGAGATGATACTGTCGACGGACGTTATTGGTTGTGCCCCTATGCAGCGAGCAATCCGGAATTGTAACACTTAGAGGTTCACATGAAAAGATTTTTTTATCTGCTGTCAATTCTGACAGTGATTCCTCTGCACGCGAATTCAGAGCTGATGCTGTTGGATTTTGAAGATCCCCGGCAGGCAAAAAGTTTTGAGGGTTTGAAAGGCAATGCCAACAGCATGACCCATGTCGATGATCCGGCACTGGTCATTTCCGGCAAGGGCAGCGGTAAAATATTTATGCCCACCGGAGGGCAGGGGGAACACCGCTGGCCCCGGCTGACCTTTCGTTTCCCCAGACATCTGTACAATTGGGATTCCTTTGATGAGTTGAGGTTTGATTACGTTAATCCAACGCCAGAATATGATCGGCTCACCATGAGCCTGCTGGATCAGGATGCGGTCAGCTACCCATTCTACGGGGCAAAACTGGATAAGAAAAAAGGTGAAGTTGTCTGGCAGCTTCCGGAAGCCATCCGGGGCAAAGAGATCCGGGCTGTCCGGTTTGTTATTGGAGATTCTCCGGTGGAGCGTATCGTCTATATCGACAATATCCGGCTTACAGCTTCAGAAGAATCATTTCAAAAGAAATGCGCTGAATTTATGCGCCGTGTTATGCGGGAAACTTCAGTTGAACAATGGCAGCAGGCCGGAATGAGCAAAGAACGTGAAGCATTGATTTTTATGGTGCAAACTGTCACTGATTCAAAAAATGATTTGCTTAAACGAGCCGGAAAATTGCAGGAATTTGTCGCGAAGTACGAAGATTTGAAAATCCGAATGTGGCAGACACTCTGTCGGAAAAATATAGAGGAATTCAATCGGAAGTTTTCTGCCGACGCAGTTTGGGGATATGCATGGACAAGCGGTATGCAAAAAGTTTACCGGGCGGAACTTCCATTTGAGGGAATTGTTGGCGGTACACCGGCACTTTCTCTTGCCAAACGGGAAAGGGAAGGCGTACAGATCGTATTGCGGGCCAGAAAAAACCTGAAAGATGTCAAAGTTTCCGTAACGTTGGACTCACCCAACAGCAAATTGACCGTAACCCCGCTGCTGGTCGGACACGTCAAAGTTCCAAAACCCGGCTACCTGACAGAAAAATGCACCTGGTGGCCGGACCCATTGCTCCCGTATGCTGATAAATTCCCGCTGGATGCTGATATGTGGCAGGCGGTATGGCTGGATGTATGTACAACTTATGATTGTCCGGCAGGAGTTTACACCGCAAAAGTTACTGTTACTGCTCCCGGAGTACCGTCACTGCACATACCGGTAAATATCAATGTGTGGAATTTTGTTCTGCCCAAATTCCCGACTCAACCCTCGCTGATAAATTTCCATACAGACAGCAATCACGCCGCTTTTATTCCCAAAGAACGCAGAGAAAAAGTTGCGGCAGAATTTATTGCCTACCGCCGGGGGCAGTGTAATTTTGCTTCCCTTTCTCCGGAAGCAAAAAAGTTGCGGCAGTTGGAAATTGATACCGAAACGCTGCTTTTGGAACACAATGTCACTCCGGCTCCTCTTTATATCACCCGGCGGCGTCTGGCGAAAGCAGATGTTCAGCGGTGGCGTGATGGCGGCGGACGCTCTTTCAGCGTGACCTATCTGCCCCCGAAAGAGGCAAAGTTCGGCAAGCCTTTTGAGTCGTGGGTCGAAAATATGGTGATGAACAACTTAAATAATACAGTCCCGGTTCTTGCCGCTGACGGCTTGATGGATGGCGCATATTGTTACGGATTTGATGAGATCAAAAATGATAAATTTTTCGCGGCTATGCAGCTGATGAAAAAAGTCAAAGCCAAATATCCCAAATTGAAAATCATTACCACCACCGAAGATAGAGAATTCGGCAAAACAAATGGCTTGGATAAAGTCGTTGATGCCTGGTGCCCTCAAGCTGAACGTTTCATTGAACAGATCGATCTTGTCCGGCAGGTGCAGAAAGCGGGCAAAGAGGTATGGTACTATGTCTGCTGCTGGGATCCAGGTATGGATATGCTTATTGAGAAGTCCCTGACTGCTCCCCGCCTGTTATGCGGATTCGCCCAGAAAAAATTCGGTGCTGACGGTTTTTTGTATTACGGGGTTATCAGCGGTAATAAATATCAGGATATGATCACAGCCGGGCCCTTGACCTCTCACACCGGCAACAACCGCAGTAAATACAATGGCTGCGGACTGCTGATCTATCCTACAGATAAAGGTCCGGCTTCCTGTCTGCGGTTAAAAGCGATGCGTGACGGTTTTGAGGATATTGAATATTACCATCTGCTGAAAGCCGTTCCTGCCGCATCTCTTTCTCCTGATGACCGCAAGGCAAGGGAAGATTTACTCAACATACCAGGCAATGTCGTCACCGGGTTGGAAAATTATGACCTTTCCGGCAGAACCACCGGAGCTTACCGGAGCAAGGTCGGTAAATTCCTCGACAGGGTATTGCAAGGGAAAAAAGTATATGCCGGTAAAGCTCCTGTTCCGGAAATCTCATTTACAGAAAAAGAGAATCGTACCCGAGCCGAGGTCGGAGACACTCTGACTTTTACCATCACCGCCAAAGCTGACGGTGAAGCGTGGAATGAAGGAAGTTGTACCTTCGTGCTGGATAATTCTTTCAACAAACGCCTGCTTGCAGTCAACTGCGATTTTACCAAACAAAATCCGGTTGTTGTCAGTTACAAGGTGGAAGATGCAATGGTAATTACTGCCCGCCTCATTCTGGCAAAGGATGAAAAAGGAAAAAACATTACTGCCAAAGGTATGAAAATGCGTGGAATTGCCTGTTCCCCGGAAAAACTTCTTCCCGGGCGTCCGGCTCCGGAAAATTTTGCCGGATTCTGGCAGCATGCAAGAGAAAAAAGCAAAACGCTCAAGGTCACAGCTGAACCATTTCCTGACAATTTTTACAACGGTTACCGGGCATCTCTGCTCTCGGTGACGGTGGATGGAGATACTTTTCAGGGAATCCTGATCGTTCCGGCAAAATCCGGTAAATATCCGGTTACCGTCAATCTCCCGGGGGCAGGCTCCGGATTCGGGAAACCCTGGGTGGATGGTTCGGCAAGTGCCATCAGTCTGCATGTGAATGTCCACCGCTATCCGTGGACGGCGGATCAGAAGCTTCGCACTGAATATTTTCAGGAGGCAAATAAAAAATTCGGTATGAATTACTTTTATTATGGAGCAGAAAAACCGGAAACGTACTTCTATTATAAAAGTATTATTGCTATTTGTGCATTTGCTGATCATGCTGTTTCTATTCCGGAGTTTGACGGCAGAAATTTGTTTGCCACCGGCTCCAGTCAAGGTGGATTTCTCGCTGCGGCCTTGACGGCGATTCATGGCAAGGTTACCGCTTTGAGTATCAATGTGCCGGCAATGTGCGATCACTTCGGTCATTTGCAAGGCAGACAATCAGGTTGGCCGGAGCTGTTGAAACAGCGCAAAGATGCCGCCGTTACCGCCGGATATTATGATGCTGTGAATTTTGCAGCATTGATAAATGTGCCGTCACTGGTGGCGGTCGGTTTTCTTGACCATACTGCTCCGGCCGCCGGCGGATATATTTTCTATAATCAGCTCAAAGGTGAAAAAATTCTGCTTCCGATGCCGGATTCCGGACATGTGATCACTCCGGTTTACGGTAAGGCCAGCAAAGCATTTTTCTTGAAAAATATCAATAAAAATTGAATAGGAAGTTGAACAATGTTAAAAAATGCTGTTATTAAACCGATCACCGGAACTTTTGTGAATATGATGATCCCCGATACCGGGATATGCAACTCCGGTTTGAAAGAGTGGGAGCAGGATTTCCGGATGCTGGATGCTCTCGGTATAGATCACCTTTTTGTGATCCGCACTGAATGTGAAAGAGACGGATTCCGCATTTCCGCTGAAGATCCCAGATCCACCACCTGGCCGGAAGATGAAAGCCTGTTGGATATGATTTTCCGCCTTGCAGAAAAGTACAATATGAAACTTTTTCTTGGTGGTCCGCAGAATATCACCAATCTTCATCTGGGCGACTGGAAAAAAGAGATAGATGATACAAAACGTTACTATGACCGGACGGTCGCTAAATATGCTGATTACAAGTGTTTGCAGGGATTGTACGTCACTTTGGAAGCGTTGCCGTGGCATTTTAACTTTCTGGATATATGTCGGGAAGAGCTGATCTATTTCAGAAAAAATTTTCCGGAAAAGAAAACCTTAATGTCCCCCGGATTCAGTGCGCTTACCGGAGATATGTCCCGCCGTTACTCCATAAATGAGTGGGTGGATATTTATGGTCGTTACTTTTTTGAACCGGCCGCCGGGATGCTGGATTACTGCGCTTTGCAGGACGGTATTGCCGTTCCGGCATGTTTTCAGGGAGAAATTTTGGATAACGGATTATCACAATGGTATCTGGCAATCGGTGAGCTTTTCAAAAAATGCGGTATTGAGATGTGGGGTAATATTGAAACATTTCAGCGGCCTTTTCCCGGTCACGGCGAACCAAAAGGAGTATTCCGTCAGGGCGATTACCGGTCGCTGTATATGAAGCTTGCGGAAGCATCACCGCTGGTAAAAAGACTCATCACGTATGATTTCTTTACTTGCATGAGTCCCAACTCTGAATGGGGTTCTTCACGCAGACTTCTTGCCAGATATATGGAGATTATCGGTAAAGATCCTGCCGCGATTGATGAAATATACAACTGAAGTTGGAAACATTGTTTTACATTGCAGATTTTTGTAAAACAGCCGGATCCGGTTGTTCATTCGGAAATGCATTTGCAAAAGCGTATGTAATGTGCTATATTATACAAATGTATTTTATTCTGCTAATGAACACACATCAAATAATACAGGAGAAAAATTATGTTCAGTGCATCTGATCTTAAAAAAGGTCTCAAGATCGAAATCGACGGAGCTCCCTGGCTTATTACCGAGTTTGAGTTTTGCAAACCGGGAAAGGGTACTGCTTTGTACCGCTGCCGTATGAAAAACATGATTACCGGTGCGGGTATGGAGAAAACTTACCGTCCTACCGATAAAATTGATGAGCCGGATATCGAAGAACGCGAGTTGTATTACTCCTACAATGATGGGCACAATTATGTTTTCAGTGATCCTGTCACCTACGAAGAAATGGCCCTTGCTCCCGACGTGCTTGGCGATAAAGCTTACTTCCTGATTGAAGAAAGCCTCTGCAACTTTATCCTTTTCAATGGCGAGCCGATCGATATCACTTTGCCGACATTTATTGAGAAAGAGATCGTTGAGACCGAGCCGGGTGTGCGCGGTGATACTGCCACCAACGTTACCAAACCGGCCAAGATCGACAACGGATACGAAATTCAGGTTCCGCTTTTCATCAACGAGGGCGATATCGTTAAAATTGATACCCGTACCGGTACTTACGCCGAACGCGTCAGCAAGAAAAACTGATGTAAAAATATCCGGCTTGCCGCCGGTGCGCGGCCGACGAGCCGGAGAACAGTCAGGATGTGATCCCGGCTGTAAATCAGCAATAGTAAGTCAAGGCGTGTTTTTCGCGCCTTGACTTTAAATATATAATGAACAAAAAGGTGAACCGGTTATGTTTAATTCATGGTGGCTGCCAACAGTTTTTTCTGCAGTGGCCCTTGGAATATATGATGTTTGCAAAAAACATTCGGTAAAAGATAATTCGGTTATGCCGGCATTATTTTTTGCCACGTTGTCCGGGACACTGTTTCTGGCAGTATTCACACTGATAACCGGAGATTTTTTTCTGCTTTTTGAGTGTTCATTGCGGGATTTTTTTCTTATCCTGTTGAAGTCAGTATTAGTGAGTTCAAGTTGGATATGCGTTTATTATGCGATGCGGGAACTGCCTATATCACTGGCTTCTCCAATACGCTCGACTTCGCCGTTGTGGACAATGCTTGGCGGGATAATGATCTTCCGGGAATTTCCCACATGGCTTCAGACGGTGGGAATGGCGGCGATACTTGCCGGTTACATTTGTTTTTCATTTTTCGGTAAAAGAGAGGGATTTCCCTGGAGAAGCCGGGGAATGCAGCTGATTGCGCTGGGAACTCTGCTCGGAGCGGCTTCAGCTCTTTATGATAAATACCTGCTTAATATTCTGCAAATCGACCGGCAGATGCTGCAAATGTATTTCTCGCTGGATCTGGTCGTGCTGTTGGGAGTGGCCTGGGGGATACGGCGATGTTTCGGGCACCGTCATCTTTTTGTGTGGAAGTGGAGCATCCCTGCTACCGGGATATTGTTGATAATGGCAGATTATGCCTATTTTTTTGCGGTTAGTATGGTTGATGCACCAATTTCACTTATCTCGCTGGTACGGCGTTGCAGTTGTGCTGTCAGTTTTTTTCTGGGGGCAATTATTTTTCACGATAAAAATATCCGTCGGAAAAGCTGGGCGCTGCTTCTGCTTTTGCTCGGTGCAGCATTATTGGCATTGGCGAAATGATTGGGAGGTGAAAAAATATGGCTCTGCATGTTTTTGATATGGATAATACGTTGATCGAAAACGATTGCGATGTCAGCTGGAAAGAATTTTTGGTGGCGGAAAAACTAGCTCCGCAATCAGCATTGGATGAGGCTCAATTTTTCTTCGATCAGTACAATCGCGGTTGTCTGGATGAAGAGGCTTTTGCCGAATTTCAACTGCGGGAATTTGCCGGACACACCCCTGATGAGATGAGGGTTTGGTGTAAAAAGCACTTTGAAGTAATTGTGCGTCCGGCGATCCGCAGCAAGGCAAAAAAATATATAGATGAACTTAAAAATGCCGGACATACATGCGCAATAATAACTTCCACCAATCATTATATTGCAGAGCCGGTAGCGGAGTTTTTGGGGATCAGCGAACTTTACGGTACTCCTCTGGAGTTGGCAGATGGACGTTTTACCGGTGCTATGGCCGGGAAAAGTTTCGTTGGCCGGGGAAAGGTCATGGTGCTTGAAAGGTTGTGTGCCGGATTGAATATTTCTCCTTCAACAGTCTGGGCGTATGGAGACAGTGTCAACGATATACCGATGCTTGAGGCTGCAGGAAGAGCCTTTGCTGTTTCACCATCTGCGGCATTGCAGGAAACTGCAGCAAGAAAGAATTGGACAATTCTTGATTGGAAACTTGATAAAACAGCAAAGTAAATGTATATTCTTTAAACGGTATGGATCGTCAACCCGGAAAAAGAGGTGTTCTGGTGGCTCAAAAAATAGAATATTCAGCAAATTTCAAACGCAATTATGTGGCTGTTTTTGCCTTTTTTCTCTTTTTTCTGATGATTGTTTCAGAATTGGTCCTGGCATTGAGTATTCCGGCTTTTGTGCGGCGTGAAGATGCTTTTGCCAATGAGATACGCAAACGCCGTATGATTTTACGTTTTGATCATGCGCGTCACATCTGCCGCGAGATCCAGGAGAATAGTGAAATAATTGCAATGGAGAAAAAATTGCTTTCCGATAATTTGAACTATCTGGCGATCTATTTACGTAAAGAGGCCTCAAAGTTGACAGTTGATGAGGTCAATACGCTTGACCCGTTGATAACCCAGATGTATAAATTTGCCGGCAGATTGAAAAGCGGGAAAAGTTTTTCCAGTGAAAACAGATTGGATTCAAGTAAATATCTGGACAAATTGGTTCAAAAAGTCAGCGATGCAAAACCGCAGATGAATGATTTTTGAAGAATTTTTAATTGTTTTTTGAATGATTAACCCGGAACAGGAGAGATATAGATGACAAAGGTTAAAATTGGTGATCTGCTTATCGGCAAAGGAGAAAAACTCGCGCTTTTGGGCGGGCCGTGTACTGCGGAGAGTGAAGAACTCTGTTTGGAAGTGGCCGGATATCTCAAGGAGTTGTGTGAAGAATTTTCTGTTCAGTATATATTCAAGGCTTCTTTTGACAAGGCGAATCGTTCAAGCGGCAATTCCCGGCGTGGGCCGGGGATGAAAAAAGGCTTGGAATATCTGGCCGCTGTTAAAGAAAAATTCGGGATACCGGTAGTGACAGACATTCACGAAAGTTGTGAAGCGGCCCCGGTGGCCGAGGTGGCGGATTTGCTTCAAATCCCTGCATTTCTGTGCCGTCAGACTGATTTGCTGGTGGCTGCCGGAAAGACGATGAAGCCGGTGAACATCAAAAAAGGTCAGTTTATGGCTCCGGAAGATATGCTTGGTGCGGTGGAAAAATTCCGCAGTACCGGTAACGATCAGGTAATGCTTACCGAGCGCGGCAGTTCTTTCGGTTATCACAATCTGGTTGTAGATATGCGTTCACTTCAAATCATGCGTAATTTGGGGGTGCCGGTGGTGTTTGATGCCACTCACAGTGTGCAGCTCCCCGGTGGTTTGGGAAATGCTTCCGGCGGTCAGCGTGAATTTGTCCGGCCATTGGCGCAGGCTGCTGCAGCGGTTGGAATAGATGCTCTTTTTACCGAAGTGCATCCGGTTCCGGATAAAGCGTGGTCAGATGGGCCGAATTCTCTTGACTTCAAACAGATTCGTGAAACTTTACAGGCAGTGACTTCCATCCATGCGCTCATCGGTTGACTTCAGTGTAATAAACACTTTTATTTTTGACATAGACGGAACATTGACCGATGGACGTGTTGCTTATCTGGATGATGGGCAGGTGATCAAATTCTTTAATCATCACGATATGCATTGGATGAAAATGGCTCTCCGGGCAGGATTGAAAGTCGGTGTGATTTCCGGATGTGATGATCAGGCTAATCGTCATTTGGTCAGGCTGTTGAATTTGTCTTTTGCATATCTCGGAGCGACAGATAAAATTGCAGCTTTTGAAGAACTTGTAGAAAAAGAACAGCTTGAGGTGCGGCAATGTTTGTATCTGGGCGATGATGTTGTAGATTTGCCGGTTATCCGCCGGGCGGGGATCGGAGTGGCTGTTGCAGATGCTGTTGATGAATTGGATGATTTCGCCGATTTCCGTACCCGGGCATCCGGTGGAAATGGAGCTGTGAAGGAAGTGATCGTAAGAGTTTTGAAAGCAAAAGATTTGTATAATATGGCGATGGAGCGTTACCGGAGATGAAACGGTGGTTGACAATTTTGATGGCGGGATTGGTGCTGCCGGTAATTTCCGGTGGGCTGGAGGATATGCAAGGCTTGGACTTAAAGCATTTGAAAATCCCCTTTTACAAAAATCAGAAACTGCAGTTGCTGGTATTTGCTGAATCCGGGCAGAAGCAGGAACGGCTTATGGCCGGATATAATACCATGTTGGATATCCTTTTGCCGGATGTTAATGTGGATAAAATACCGGATGGATGGCAGACAAAATTGTATCCGCTTGGGGCATCCATGCCGGAGGTGTTGAAGTTTTGGGAGCCGCGTTGTCAGATAAGTCAGGCGGTGATTTTTACAGCCGGGAGTTCTATCGATCAGCGTAACGGTGAAGTTTTTGGTGATCGTCCGGTTTTTTTACGGACACCGATGTTTGATTTGAACGGGCATGGTTTTAAGGCCGATTTTAATCAGCAGGTGATAGAAATTTCCAGTGAAGTGAAAATTATTGTACGTGATGCCGGACTTGATCCGCGCAAGTTGCTTGCCGGCGCGCCGATGCCGAAAAATCAACGGTTGATCCATGCGGAATCCAGACAGTTGCGCTTGGATCAGAAAAATAACAAAATCATGCTTATCGGGGATGTTAAAGTTATTGATGGCCGTAATATTCTGACTTGTGACCGGTTAACGGTTTTTCTGGACAGGTCTGAAAAGAATGCCGGTGAAAATAAGACCTCTGCTGAAGATGAAAAAGCTGTACTTTCCGGAGTTACCCGGGTTTTAGCTGATGGCGAAGTGTTGCTCCGTCAGTATCCGGAAGATGCTGCAAAAATAGCAACAGAATTGCAAAGTTCCAATTCAGAACATCTTGAATATGATGTCCGTCGCGGTTTGATCGTACTTACCGGCGATCATCAGGAGCCGACTCTGACCCGGGGCAGTGATACCGAATTGCGCGGAAAGCGTATTGAATTGCTGCGGCATGAAGATAAAATGTTTGTAATGCAGAATTGCCGGATAACCTCTCTGGTACGTGATCAGCGGGGGATGTTGATTTATGCCCGTAAAATATCTTCTGACCGTGCCAATTTTGACGGCAGAAACAACGTGGCAAATTTTCACGGCAATGTGGTGGCATCCGATCAGAATACCACACTTTATACTGACAGCTTACGCGCTCATTTATCACAGGCGCAGGGTACTTCGAGCCATCAATTGGAATTGCTTTTTGGTAATGGCAATGTTAAGATAGTCAGCCGTTCAGAAAAAGAGGTGGCGGATAAAGACGGAAAAAAAGTGGTTCGTATCAGTTCCATTGCTTCGCAACAGGCAGAATTGAATTACCGGAAAAATAAATTGGTATTTTTCAATGCGGTCAAAGTGCGTGATCAGGAGGCTTCTCTGGATTGCCGCAGGTTGGATCTCTTTTTGGCCGACCGGAATTCGTCCGGAGCGAAAAGTAAAGTTTCAGGTTCACCTATGGCGGCCGGGATGGAGGGGAGAAACAAAACCGTGACCCGGATGATCGCCAATGGTGAGGTGGTGATGGTTTCCGGCAAAGATGAGCTGCACACAGATATGCTGACGTTGCAATTCCGGGAGCTTCCGCCTGGAGTGAAACCTTCGCCGGGAATGATTCAATCCGGAGGAGTCCAGTTGACCAAAATATTCTGTGACGGCAGTGTGAAAGCTTTGTCACATACAACTTACGACCGGATGCCTTCACAGCGGATTTTGAAAGCCGGTAATGCCATGAGTGATTTATTGAAGGATTATTCAGAATTTCACGGAGATGTTTCAGTTGTCGATGGCAACACCGAGATCCATTGCCGTGATATGTATATATTCACCGGCGCATCGCCGATAGATGAAGTTATAGAAGATAACGTTCCGCAGAATGGAATGGGAAAATCCGGAGACATTGATTTGGATGATGAAGATCTGGATGCTGATCCGTTTGCATTGGATATGGGAGAAAATTCAGTGCCGACCCGTATTGCAGTCAGCGATACCCGGGATTTGAAGCGGATTGTTTGCCAGAAAGAGGTTGTGTTGCTGCGGAGGGACAATAAAGGCAAGCTGCAGCGTGCCGGCGGCGATCGGGCTGTCTATACTGTCAATACCCGGGAAGTCGTATTGACGGCAAACCGGCCGCGCCGTCCCTGGCTGCGCAGTGAGGGGAGAAAACAATTTTGCGATATCATCCGCAGTGATATGGAATCCGAAGATTTACGCGGTATCGGCAATGTAGTGGTTATGCCGGATGATGAAAAATAAAATGATGCACCGGGCAGACTGAACAGAAAATATTTTTTATAACCAATCAGACACAGATCGTAAAATAAAAAAGTGGCGGCAACGTAAATTTACGGATGCCGCCAATATTGTAATTATTCGAAGTGATTCAGCAGTTTGATTCAACACGTATGACTTGACGTAATTCTACCGGCACGCCACTGTGGACCGTGCCGCCGTCTCCGGTGCGTGGAACTTTTGCAGCTTCCACACAAAGCATGGTGTTGAATTCATCATCTCCGAAGTCCGGCATGCGCTTGGATTTTTCGATCCAGGGATTCCAGACAACAGTTGAGTTGCTGCCGTATTTGTCTATGTGAATTATGCGTTTGAAGCCGGGATCAACGATCCGGGTACTGCCGCAAGTGGTAAAGATACGGTCAACTTCGCCGGAGATGGTCAAATCTCCTTGCTGGATGAGATTCTCTCCGGTAACAGCATCGAGATAAGGCAATTGATCAAGATCAGCAACTGTAATATTATTGATGTCGCTGATATTGAAATAAGTGTGCAATGCTCCACCGAAATGAAAATCAGACACGTTGCGGTTTTCGATTTCCAGAGACATTGTAAGTTGACGGTCAACGGTGACGGTGTAGAAAAGTTCAAAATCATCTGTTTGCAAATAGAATACTGCAAAATTCCCTCCTCCCGGAGCAATTCCGGCAGCAGATATTTCCCACATCGTGTTGCGGACAAAACCGTGACTGCCGCTTTTTCCTTCCGGCGGTGCGCCGAACCAGGGGAAGCAGAGTGGAACTCCACCACGCATCGGGGAACCGGGAGTGAATAAACTTTTTTCACTCATCCATAAAACCGGAGCTGAATCGGGAATATTATATTCTACCACATGGGCTCCGTAAAGAGAAACAAGAGCAGTGGCGAATTCATTTTTTATACGCAGAGCAGGAAAATTATGAAACTCTTCAAAACTTATTCCGTTACCGCCGAATTTTCTTGTCAGGTCTGCAATATTCATAATACCATCCTTTTTTAGCAGTGATATCAGCATAATTTAGCGCAAAAAAACAGTTTTTCAACTGCTTTGGCTGCCGAATGACAGAAAAGAATGTAAAAAAAATGATTTTACCGGAAGATAACTTGAAAAAATGGTGCATCTGTGCTATATTTATAAAATTGCAACGGTATTCCGGGCCCCAATCAGATTTTTGGCTTGACACCCGGATGCCATAATAAACAACATTTATGAAAGGGATTGGTTATGCCAACCGCAAGTCGAGCAAAACACAAGTTCTGTCGTCGTATCGGACAGTGCCTCTGGGGTGATCCGAAATGTCCGAGTGTGAAACGTCCGTATGCTGCCGGACCTCACGGCAAAGGCCGTCGCGCCAAACTCTCCACTTATGGTGAGTTGCTTATGGAAAAACAGAAGCTCCGCAATTATTATGCAATCAGTGAGAAACAGCTCCGTATCGCATTCGCCAAAGCTAAAAGCGGCGAGGGCCAGACTCACGAAAAGCTTTTTCGCAGCCTGGAACAGCGTTTGGATGCAATGGTTTACCGTGCCGGATTTGCTCCGACGATTTTTGCTGCCAAACAGCTGGTCAATCATGGACATGTTCTGGTTGATGGCAAACGGGTCGACCGCGCCAGCTGTCTGGTGAAAGAGGGACAGGTCATCAGCATTAATGCTGAAAAATCTCCGAAGCTGGCTGAAGTTGCCAAAAAGAACAACACCACTGTTCCGGCTTATATGGAAGTTGATCTCGACAACCTGAAAGCGACATTGGTGCGTGCCCCGCAGATCGAAGAGATTCCGGTGGCAGTCAAGATCATGAGCGTGATCGAGTACTACGCCCGTTAAGCTTCCTTCGTGAAGAGAAAAGAGCTGCGGCAACCTTTGAGGGATGCCGCAGTTCTTTTTATTTTATGATAAATCCGGGATTTATTCCTGACACACGGATTTTTAAAATCAAAAAGTTATTAATTCATACTTCAAATATGACCGGATCGCTTCTTCAACAGCTGTGAAGTTGTTTCCATAGCTCAAGCTCATGTGATGAGGGAAGCCGTTGCGAAGCATGAAAAGAAGTTTTTTCTGAAAATCGGTGAAATGGGCAACTCCACCGCAGCCGAAAAAGTCTGGTGGCAGTTCTTCTTCTCCAAATTGTCCGCAATCAAGTATAAAGGACAGTTTTCCATCCCGTGTCATCCCGGTTGCCCAGGTGAATTTACCGGATCTCATTCGTCCTTCATTGCATCCCAATCCGTTACCGCAGCCTAATATTCGGGCAAACATCGGATGGTCGACGATTTTGGTCGCCGGCTTCATCAATGAAGCGGCCGTTGGACCGCAATGGAAAAGAACACAGGCATCGGGATCATCTCCATAATTATTGTTCCAGTCCAAACAGGCCCCCGGAGCATCGGCAGCCAATGATAATATATGCATGCCGATGGCATTGACGGTGTCAACTTCGCAATTTGCAGTAATTCTCTGATTATTAAGCATCGACAGAACCATGCACGGAGAAAGTTTCAATTCTTCTTCCAATTCTGTCCAACAGCGCAGTGTTATCAGATCCAAACGATAATATTCAATCATTTTATCAATGGCGACTGACAATTTTGCCATGCGCAATTGGACATCGGCGGAGTTGGGCGGCCAACAACTGTAATTGCGGATGAATTCCACTTTATTCTGGAGATTTTCATCATTATCTTTTATGTTTTTTATCAGCGAAAACAATTCAGACAAGTCAAATGTTTCATTGGAAATACCATACTGTTCCAATGTGGTTTCATCAAATCTTACTGTTTTAAAAGGCGTGCATCTTGCACCAATTGAGCCGGTACGCAAACGTTTCATTCCGTTGCAGATACGGCATATTGCCGCAAAGTCTCGTATATTGTTTTGAAAGTCCAGTCCGGTTGGTTCTACTGTGTGAGGAGCCAATACAGTGTGTGGAATTTTGCATTGTCTGAAAAGATTGACTGCGCTTATTTTTCCGCAGAAAGCATCCCGTCTGGTCGCCGGTCCCATTTTATCCATTTTGTCCGGAAGTGCGACAAAAAGAATCGGTTTTCCGGCATCACGCAAAGCTGTGAGGCAGGAACTTTCATCTCCGAAGTTGGGGAAAACGGCTAAAATCCCATCGCAGGGATTTTGTTTCAAATATTCTGCATAACGCAGTGCAGCCGCATCATCAGCGACAGATTCCGGCGGCAGTAAAGCTGTATGTCCGGCATTTTGCACGGCACCGGCTGTTTTTTCGATAGCCTCTTGAACCAACTGTTGCGGAAAAGTTGTCCGGTTGGATATGAAAATTGCAAATTTCATAAAAGTACCTCCTGGTTAAAAGTTGTCTGCTTAATAATGTATCATATAAAATGCTTGAAAAACTTAACTTAAATGACAAAAATATTAACAAAACGGACAAAGTTTTATTGAACAGGATTTTTTTAATCAGTTGATACTTGACAAATCGGGTTGCAGTGCTATAATAATAACCATTATGAATATAAAGAAATTGACATTGGATAGTTTTTTGCCGTGTCCGGATTTTCCGATGGCGGTAGTTCCGGTGGCGGCCCGTGTTTGTTCAGAACCGGATTATACGGCCACTCCGCATTATCATGATTTCTGGGAATTGGTGGTTATTGTTTCCGGCTCCGGGGTTCAATGGATCAACGACATGAAATATCCGGTGGTAGCTGGAGATGTTTTTGTGCTTCAGGGAAACGATCGTCACTATTTTTCAGAAATGTCTTCATCTCTTTGCTTATATAATATTCTGTATGAACCGGACAAATTGCCGTTACCTTTCGGATTATTCAGGCGGATATCCAATTATAACATGATTTTCCGGGTGGAACCGGTATTCCGTAGGCAACAGAATTTTATCGGACGCGGTCATGTGGATGCATCGGTTCTTGATGTACTTGTCAGGCAGATAACCAATTTGCAGGAGGTGCTTGTTTCAAAGCGGGAAGGTTTTGAAGTGGATGCTTTGACAATCCTTGCCAGAATCATACTTTCCGTTTGCCGGGAAAGCGTCACTTTACACAAACATCATCAAAAAATAATCCCGGAGGGAATGAATAAAGTTATTTCTCTTCTGGATAATGATTTTACCCGTTCATATACAGTGGCCGGATTGGCCCGGTATCTGCATACGTCACCGCGAAATTTTACAAGATTATTTACCCGGTTCACCTCATGCAGCCCTATAGAATATTTGTTGCGAGCCAGACTGCAATATGCGGCGAAATTGCTTGTTACCACTGATTTGTCATGTAATACGATCGCATTGCGTTCCGGTTTCCGGGATTCGAACTATTTTTCCCGTCGTTTTTCAACCCGTTATGGATTGTCGCCGCGGGAATACCGCAGATATAACAGAGAGGTATAAAATTTTTATGGAGAAAGCTATGCAGAAAGAACAAAGAAAATTACCGGAGGATACCTGGTGCAATCCTCTGGTGTTGGAAAATTATCCGATTGGATTTCTTGCTCCCGGGCGAGTCGGGAAAAATTCCGGATCTATGGCGAATTTTAACGGTCCGGCACGTGATTTTCGGGAATTGGGTGATCCTGAAGTGCTTTATGATGATGGCAGATGGTATTTGTTTCCATCTGTAGGCGAAGCGTATGTGTCAACTGATTTGGTTAATTGGAAATATGAAAAAATAAAATTTGCCAATGGAGAAAAACTGGGATATGCCCCGACGATAGTTAAATGCAGGGGAAAATATTTATTGAGCAGCAGTTGGCCATTTGCCGGAAAAACAGAAATTTTACAAGCTTTTGAACCATTGGGTCCTTATCATTCGCTGGGAGAACCGGTGGACGGGGAAGGCAAGTGTCTTGCTCCGGAGTGGATTGACCCGATGCTGTTTTGTGATGATGACGGCAGATTATATGCTTATTGGCACTTCGGTGGAACCGGCGAAGGAATATTTGGAATTGAGTTGAATCCGGATAATCCGATTCAAGGAATCGGGAAACCGGTAAAATTGCTGGACTTCAATCCGGAAAATCAGTTTGAGTGCTTCGGCGATTTTAATGAACATTCTGATATGGCATGGATCGAAGGGGAATCGATGTTTAAGCATAATGGTGAGTATTATTTGCAATACTCTGCTTGCGGGACTCAATTCCGGGCATATACAGTTGGTGTGGGACGCAGTAAATCACCGTTGGGGCCGTTTGTTATTCAAAAAACTCCGGTCGCCCGGGAAAAGTACGGACGGGTGTGCGGCACCGGACATGGCAGTTGGGTAAAGGGACCGGATGGTTCTGTGTGGCAATTTTATACGGCATTGACCCGGAGAATCCACATGTTTGAAAGACGCGTCGGTATGGATCGGGTAAAATTTGATGTAAACGGTGATGCTCATGTGCAAATTACAGCGGTTCCGCAATCAGTCGGTGGGGGAGGGCTGGGGATTTTGCCGGTGTCGGTATTTAAAAAATCATTGGCATCCAGTGCTGCCGGATGTTGTTATTCCGGATTTGCTTTTGATGATTGCACTCATACCTGGTGGATGCCGGATGATAGAGATGAACATCCCTGGATCGAAGTAGATTTGCTTCAGGATTTTGATATTTATGCATTTCAAGTTATCTGGGCGGAAGAGGGGGTGGATATCACGCAGGGAATATTGCCGGAACCGGCAAAGTACAAGCTGGAGTTTTTCAGCGGAAATGATGAAAAAAAGTTGGTGGCTGTCTGGAATTTTTATGATAATGACCGGGATCTGCTGATCGATTTCCGCAGTATGGATATGGTCAGAGCGCGATATGTCCGCTTGAGTTATCTGCCATCTGTAAATTCAGGATTGAAGCGTGGCGTAAATAACTTGACTGTATTTGGAAAAAGATGAATTTATTGCCGCTTTACGTGCAGGGCTGCCATCAGTCAGATGTTTTATGACATTCTGATCAATAAAACAAAAAAAATGATTCCTCCGGAATTGTTTTACCGGAGGAATCGTTTTATATGGACAACAGTTACTTCTTTTTAACCGAGAAGCCGAATTTACCGACAACATTGCCCAACGATAAATAATTACCATGTGCATAAGCCAGTAAATCAGCTTTTGTCACATCAAAATGATTTTTGTCATCAATAAATTCGCTGGATATCTGAACGGCAACAACTTCACCGACATAGAGAATATGTGAACCCAAACTCAATGTGTGGCGGACTTTGCACTCCAGTGAAATCGGACATTCTGCGATCACCGGAGCTGAAACTTTGCTGCCGGGCAGGGCGGTAAAGCCACAATGTGCAAATTTGTCGACATCTCTGCCGGAAGCTACTCCGCAGTAATCAACTTTATCTGCCATAGAAACAGATGGCATATTTACCGTAAAAACACCGCTGCTTTCGATCAGTCCACGCGAATAACGTTCCGGACGGACCCCGATGCCAACCATCGGCGGGTTGCTGGAAAGAGTTCCCACCCAGGCGACGGTAAGACAGTTGTATTTAAAAGTACTGCCGTCGCCGCAACCAACCAACACGACCGGCACCGGAGCAAGTTGAGTACCTCCGGGCCAGATGGTTTTGGTGTTTTTTTTCATTTATTCCGCATCCTCATTCAGGAGTTTTTGCATGGCGGCAATCTCTTCAGCGGACATGCCGGCTTTGGTGCCAATGATTTGGAGCACTTCTTCATCATCAGCAGATTCCGGCACCGCAACAGATTCCACGTGGCCGTCAGCGTAGAGTACGCAGACCTGATTTTCTTTGTGGGAACAACGGTCGCAAATCGCCAGCGGAGTCGTGGCCGGTTTGGCAATTTTATTCAATTGCATTCCTTTGCCGAGATAAATGATATCTTCACAAACATTTTCGTCGATATATTTCTTTTCGGTCACTTGTTCAAGAGAATCCGGCAATTTGTCATTGAAATCGTTGGCAAACATAAGGCATGCTACACCAAACTGTTTCATGTTGTTCACGCAGGATGCCTGATATGCGCGTTGTCTGGCTTGACTCAGGGCCGGGAGCCGCATGCCAAGTGACGGAAGCATACCGCTTGAGGCCCGGGATAATCCGGCGATATTGGCGATCGAAAAATTGGAAGCAATAACATTTTTTGCGCCGTCGGCTTGGACTGAAAAGGCGCAGACCATTGAAAACGGTTTGACCAGAAGATCAAAAATTTCACTGAATTGCGGATCATTGACATTGGCTTTGATTAAATTGAGAACTTCTTGCGGAATATCAACAACGATATAACTGGTTCCCGTTGCCGGCAGCAATGCGGCATATTTTTTATACAGAGGGTTGGCAATAAGAGTCTGGGCCGGTTTTTGCAGCAACTGCGGTTTGGTGACAGCGATGATTTTTCCGGTTTCGTAAATCACCTGAATATTGCCGAACGGAGTCGGAATCATTGCCGCATTGCTGTTCGGCTGCGGAGGAATAAATCCTTTCAACAGGGCAGCAACTGCACCGTTTTTATCCGGGAATACCAATTTTGCAGCGACATTTTCCGGACCGGTACCGGTGACCAGCAATTCGAGATCGCCATCAACGCTGTTCATCAAAGCATTGAGATCGATTCCCTGCTGCTTTAATGAATCAGCCATGATTGCCAGTGATTTGATCTGTTGATCGGCAGAAGCTGCTGCTTCTGCATAAACCATTTGCCAGACATGTCCCAAATCGATTTGACATTTCATCGCGATTCTGGTGTCGGACGGTAATTTCTGCCAATCCAGCCGGACATTTTTCCAGGATGGATCAATGAATATGCTCTTTGCCTGCATATCTGCAAGAGTGAAACTCTTATAGCAATATACCCCGGATGCGGTCTTTATCGAACTGGCGGCAATTGATTTAAATGCCGGCAAATTGAACAGCTTGATCAATGATTGAGCCGCAGCATCAACGGTCGGCCCGAACTGCTGATCTTTGAATAAAATATTCAATACTTTCGGTAATTTGTCATTAAACATTGAGCTGTAAAAACTCATATCTTCATACATGAACATTTCACCGCCCATGTCGACATTTTTTACGGTGGCATTGAATTTCGCGTTGCCTGCCGGTGCGCCAAATGCAGACAGTGACAGTCCGAGTGCAACTGTTGCCGATGCCCACAGATGTTTTCTCATAATGTTTCTCCTTTTTATTTTTATGTTGCTCCCACCTGCCGGAGCAGATGGAATTTTTATGAAAATTATTTCCTTTTAAGAAAAATATTTTCTGACTTAATGATACTATAATTCAAGAAAATTATTTTTTCAATGCAGATTATGTTAAAAAAGCAAAAATTATTCAGATTCGGCGATCCACTTGAAAAACTCTTCCCGCAGCGGTTTGTGCGTTTTTATTTTCTTCTTTTTTTCTTTCTCCGGAGAATATGCCTTTTTGCGATGCTCTTCTTTGGGAGAATCATATTTAAAGTGCCACTTTTTATCATTTTTGAAAGCCGCCAGAATTTTTTCGGCATCCGCCGGAGATGCGTTGATGAAAGTTTTGTCAGCCCGGAGAATGATTTTTCCAAGTTGTGAACCTTTTATCCCGGTACGCTCGCATATTTCCCGAATCAGCTCCGGTACGGTCAAACCGTCGGTTCTGCCGGAGAACAATAACAGTTTTTTCATATTCGGGTCAGTTGCCGATTTTTGTTTTCCGCCGGAAAAGTCACGATAACTTTCCGGCAGCAATTCATCTTTGAAATATAGTTTCAACATGGCAGCCAGTGCTTCTGCCGGATGTGAACCCAATGTGCAAAGTTCTTCGGCAAAATTGATATATGGTGCCGCATCGCCGTTTTCCAGCAATAATGCAATATTTTCGGCGAATAGTTGTTTCTTTGCTTCAATGATATCTGCAATTTCCGGCAATTTTTTTAATGGGATCTCATTGCCGATATCTTTTTCGATCAATTTGAGTTTGCGTCTTTCACCCGGGGTGACAAACGATACCGCAACTCCGTGACGTCCGGCCCGGCCGGTTCGCCCGATGCGATGGATGTATATATCGGAATTCTGCGGCAAAGAATAGTTTATCACGTGAGTCAAATCATTGACATCTATTCCTCTGGCGGCGACATCGGTAGCGATGAGCAGTGGGAATTTATGTTTTTTAAAAGCATTTATTACCCGCAATCTCTGGGCCTGGGATATTTCTCCATGCAGAGCTTCGACCCGGTATCCCCGTGAATGAAGTTTTTCTGTTACTTCATCCACATCGGCACGGGTACGGCAAAAGACCATCGCATAGAGTTCACTGTTGGCATCGATCAACCGGGAAAGGGCATCCAGTTTATGTTCCCGTTTTACTTCGTGGAAATATTGTTCCGTCAGTGTTGTATTTGTGGCACTGCCGCCGGAGGTTTTGGCAATTTCATATTCCGGACGCATGAATTCAGCGGCTATATCCATTATTTCCGGTGGCATAGTCGCGCTGAACATCAGCATTCTTTTATCCGGATTGGTAAGGGAAAGTATTTCCCGGATGTCATCAATAAATCCCATGTCAAGCATTTCGTCTGCTTCATCGAGAATGGCAAATTTCAACTGATCCAGGCGCAATTTTCCCCGCCGGTAAAGATCCATTATCCGGCCCGGGGTGCCAACAGCAATATCGACACCTTTTTTTAATTCATCCATTTGAAAGGTAATCAGTTGTCCACCGAAAAACGGGACGATCCGCAATGGTTTGTTTACAGAAAGAGAACGTAATTCATCAGCGATTTGAATGGATAACTCTCTGGTGGGAGCCAGAATAAGAGCTTGGGGAGTTTTCCCGGGGACAAGTGTTTGGATCACCGGTAATCCGAATGCAGCAGTTTTTCCGGTTCCGGTAAGAGCCTGTCCGATAAGATCTTTTTCTCCGGAGAGCAGCAGGGGGATCGCCAGAGATTGTATTGCAGACGGGGTTTGAAAATTTTTGGCAATAAGGGCCGGGATCAACTCTTCAGCAACTCCCAGGGCCAGGAATTCAGGCAGATTATTCATATTCTTTCACTTTTGTCTTTTTTGATAAGATGATTTCAAAACTTTTTAATAACTTTTATCATTTTTCTCTGGTGTCGGAGTAAAATCTTGATAATATACACCTGAAATCCGATAAAAACAATTTATTGAATAAATTTTCTTTAATAACCGTTGTGAAATTTTTTATTCAGGTTGATTTTTTTTAAATCCGGCCTATATTATATTCAAATCAATTGAATGTAATGAAACATCGCTGCAGGAGAGTTTTTTTATGAGTGATGGAGCTTTTTTGATACTTTTTTTCGCCTTTACCGGGATGATGGGACTGGTTCCTTTTGTGCTGCGTAAATTTCATATTCCCACTGTGATTTCTCTGTTGATCGTAGGTATGTTGATCGGGCCGACCGGAATCGGGATTGATTTGGTGGGGATCATTTCGCGGGCGTTGAGTTTTCTCGGAACCCCGGGGCAGGAAGTGCAGACAGCTGTTCAGACGCAGGAAAGTTTTAATGTAGTTATAAATTCCCTCGGTTCTTTGGGATTGATGCTGCTGATGGCACTTGCCGGTATGGAAGCTGATTTCAAGTTGATCAAGTCGGTGCGCACTCCGGTGATTACATTGAGTATATTTACTTTTTTGATTCCCGCAATTGCCGGTTACTGGGTGTTCTGGTATTTTGAACCGGATGATCTGGCGGGAAAACTGCTTTATGCATCTCTTTTTGCTTCACACTCCGTTGGAATCGTTTTCCCGGTCATGCGTGATTTGAAATTGAGCAAGACCAGATTTGGAGCAGCTGTGTTGATTTCAACCGTTATTACAGATATCGCCAGTATCATATTGCTGGCAGTAAGTGTACAGCTGCATCGGCAATCGTTGCAGATATCCCATTCGGTGGTAAGCGGAACGCTTTCGATTTTCGATCATGTGAGCGGGGACTTTTTCGGCAACAGTTTTGTTCCGGTTTTTCTTATGATCGTATTGGCATATCTGGTGGTGTCGATGACGGCAGTTTACTTTTCCGGTAAATTGCTTTTGAAATACTTTAAACCGAATGAAGATGTGTTGATAACCTTTGTAATGCTGGTGATCCTGACCACTGTGATCATCGGTGAACTGCTGGGCATCAATCTTGTAGTTGGAGCATTTATTGCGGGATTGGGGTTGTCGCAAGTGGTTCAACAGCGCGATATGCTGCTTTTCAAACGCATGGAAAGTATCGGTTATGGTTTCCTTATTCCGTTTTTGTTTGTTTCCATCGGTATGAAAACCGATTTTACCGCATTTCAGAATTCAGGCAGTTGGCTGATCGTGATTTTGACTGTGATCGGATTGTTTTTGAGTAAATTATCTTCCGGTTTTACAGCCATGCGGCTGTGCGGATTCAATAATGCCCAGGGGATCGCTGCCGGATTGATGACGGTGCCGCAATTATCGGCAACATTGGCGGCAGCTGCTATCGGTAAAGATTTGGGATTGCTGAATGATAACTTTTTCAATGCGATCATAATTCTTTCAATCGTGACCACATTGCCGATCCCATCGTTGGTGCGTTTGGTTCTGGCATGCAATAAGAAAAGTTTTGAAGAAACCGATGTCCCGGTTCCAGGTGTCGTTAAAGAAGATTCTCTTTTGTGAATTTTAGAGTGTAGTGCAAACTGTATAATATGGATGGGATGAATCTTTTTTTCGGCATCGTTGCTATGACGATGGTCGGCTTGAGTTGGACTGTATTCGGTTATTTGATGGGTAAGGCCCCTAAACTGGGGATAGACGTGACCGGTTTGCTTTTTATCTGTACCGGGATAGAATTTTTTATCAGTTTGGTAATTGCAGTGTTTTCCGGAATCCCCCGGGCAACAGCGGCCGGATGGGGAATCGGATTCGGTTTGCAGGTTGTCTGCGGTGTGGTCAATTATTTGCAGCTGGAAATAATGTCCAAAGCAATGCAGCGCGGCCCCAATGGGATAGTCTGGACAATTATCCAGTCCGGATTTGTATTCCCCTTTATTATGGGGATCACTTTTTTCGGTGTGCCGCTTCAAATGATGCGCGGAACTGGGTTCCTGCTGGTGATAATCAGTTTGATACTTTTGGGAACAAGTGGAGACAGGGAGCCCGGCAGCAGTAAATGGAAGTTGCTGGCACTGATTGCTTTCGGTGTAACCGGGATAAGTCAGTGTCTTTCCAATCTGCCATCATATTTTGCTTCAGCGGATGCTATAACCTCGATTTGGCGGACTAATGGTTTTGCTCTGGGGGTGTTGATCGGGTGTTTTATTTACCGCTTTATGAATTTGCGCAGATTTTTCCAAGTCGTGCGTCGGCAGCTTTTCGACCGTCAGGTTTGGCGTCTGGGGGTGTTTGGCAGTTCGGCAAACCTGCTTTCTTCTTTTCTGTTTCTTTTTCCGGGAATGAATATGCTGGTGAAAGCGAATGCCGGTGCTATCGCGTATCCGATAATGGTCTGTTCCTGTTTGATTTTTTTTGAATTGTATTCGATAATCTTTCTGCATGAGAAGCGCACGGTGGTTCAAATCGGAGCATTGATACTCTGTCTGTTCGGCGCAGCCGGAATTTGCTTCTGAATTCATACATATATGTGATTTTTCCGTTTTTACCTTTGATCAGATTCTGCCGGTGAATTACTTGCCGGCAGAATCTGTACCGTAAACGCACGCAGCTTTTTTCAGCAGCGTGCGTTTAGTTTTACATGTCGCACGATACAAAAAATCAAAAAAAACAAATCGGCCATTTGCATTTTTTATAAATCAACTGTATATTATTCACAACTTATAGTAAACAGCGTTTATAATAAATGCAATTTACTAATTTTTGATGATGTGTGACAAAAAATTAAGTTAATTAATGCCGGAGTGATGAATCTGTCATCGGCATAAGGATGGTTGTGTGCAGCAGAAGGGCTGTTGCATTTGAATATATTAACCTTAAATAAAGAAAGTGAGTGCGAAATGTCTGACAAATTAGCGATTGAGGGCGGTGCGGCATTGAATACGGAATCTTTTCCGTTGTGGCCAGTGTATTCTGAAAAAACATATCAGATGCTGGCTGAACCTTTGCGTACTGCGAAGTTGAATTACTGGAGCGGTCCTTACGGCAAAAAATTTGAAAAAGAACTTGCAGAATGGCATCAGGCAAAATATTGCGTAAGTACGGTCAACGAATATGGTGCAGTTCATATGGCTTTATCTGCTTTGGGAGTTATTCCCGGCGATGAAGTCATCTGTCCCTGCTATATCTATTTCCCTCCGGTATTTGCGATCCTTCAGTTGGGAGCTCTGCCGGTCTTTTCCGATGTGGATTATTCTCATACTCTTGACCCTGAACGTATTGAAGAAAAAATTACTGAACGCACAAGAGCTATCGTGGTTTCTCACATGTACGGTATTGTGACAGACATGGGACCGATCATGGAGATCGCCCGGAAGCACGGTCTGCGTGTTCTGGAAGACTGCACCGAATGTTTCGGCGGTGTTTACAATGGTAAAAAGACCGGTACGATCGCTGATGTCGGTTGCTACAACCTTTGCCACACCAAACATCTGACCACCGGCGGTGAGGGTGGTGCGATCATCACCAATGATAAAAATATTTTTGAAACCTGTTTTTCGTTGCGTGATTTCGGTTTTGATACCAGTAACGGATTGGATATGATCAGTGAAGAACACCGCCGTTTGTATGTCCATAACCGTATCGGCTGCAACTATCGTATGACAGAAATTCAGTCTTTGATCGGCTCCTGCGAATTGGAACGTATGGACTCCTGGAACCTGCCGTTGCGCAGAAGAAACGGTGAATACCTGATCAATGCTTTGAAAGATCATCCGCTGGTCAAGGTTTGTCCGTTTGACAGTGAAGAACGCAAAAACTCTTTCTGGTGGGTCCCGTTTGCGTTGGATGTTGACCGGTTGACCGTGTCGATAAAACAATTCATTGCGGCGGTGTCTGCCGAAGGCGTGCCGGTTTTCAGCGCATTGTGGCCGGAGTTGTATAAGGAAGACACATTGCAGCAGAAAAATGGTATCGGTCCTGACAATTATCCTTTCAATACTCCGGCTGCCAAAGCGATGGATTACAGCAAAGTAGATTGTCCGGTAGCCAAATGGCTGGCCGAAAGAACCATTTCTTTCTTTGCGCACCCGAATTATGATATCTGTCATCTGGAAAAATATGTGGCTGCTTTCAATAAGGTCGCCAAAGCATATATGAAATAAACTCAAAATTATTTACAGAAAGGTGGAAAAATGAATTTTACAGATGCCGAAAAAGCCCGCTTGAAAGTCAGTGCCCGCAAGCATGTACTCGGTCACTGGATGGATAATGCTGACCTCGACAAAGGGGTGAAGATTTTTACCAAGGGAAAAGGATGCCGCATTACTGATATCGACGGCAACGAATTTATCGACACTTTTTCCAATTTGATCACTTGTGCGGTTGGTCATGGTCGGGAAGAGATCCGTCTGGCTATCGATGAACAGCTCAAAGATTTGGAGTTTTTCCCGAACTATCATGACGGATTTTCCGCTCCTCTGGTCAGATTGGCTGAAAAACTTGCAGAGATCGCCCCCGGGGATCTTGAAGTTACCTTCTTTCTCAACAGCGGCAGTGAGGCCAATGAAACGGCTGTGAAAATGGCCCGTCAATATTTCTGGCAGACCGGACAGAAAGGCCGTTACAAAGTTATTTCCCGCCGGGGCAGTTATCATGGTACTACGCTGGCCGCAACCAGCTGGACCGGTTTTTGCGCCTTGCGTGAACCAGTCGAGCCGTTGATGCCCGGCAGTATTTTCGCTCCTCAAGTCAAATGCAGCGAATGTGAAATGGGGCTGCGTCATCCGGAATGCAAGTTGGCGTGTTTGAAGGAATTGGAACGCATCGTCGTTTCAGAAGGTCCTGATACCGTTGCCGCGATCCTTATGGACCCGCTTCCCGGCAGCAACAGTGGTTATCCGGTTCCCCCGAAAGGTTATCTGCAGGGAGTCCGTGAACTTTGCGACAAATACGGTATTCTTCTGATTTTTGATGAAGTCCAGACCGGCTTCGGGAAAACCGGCAAATGGTTTGCCTGTGAACACTTCGGTGTTACTCCGGATATTTTGGATGTCAGTAAATCCATCACCAGCGGTTATGCTCCGCTTGGAGCCTGCATCACCACTCAGAAGATCGCTTCTGCATTCAGTGCTCCCGGCAAAGAATTTCGCAGCGGCAGTACTTTCGGGGGTCACGGCATCAGCTGCGCAGCGGCACTTGCCAACCTTGAGATTTTTGAACGTGAAAAACTGGTTGAGCGTGCAGCGGAACTGGATAAGAAGATTCGCGCCAAACTCACTGAACTTTATGAGTTTGATGTTGTCGGCGATATTCAGGGGATGGGTACTCTCTGGGCTATCGAACTTATGGATGATCGTGAAAAACGTACCAAACTTAAAGAAGAATATGGTGTTTTTATCCGCGATTGGTGTTATGAGCACGGCATGATCCTGCGTAATAACGGCAATATGCTGGTGATCGCACCGCCGCTGGTCATTTCTGATGAAGAGCTGGATATGGTTTTGAACTATCTGCGTCAGGCTATTCAGGCTGCGATGAAACATTTTAACCGCTGAAAAAATATGGATTTTCCGGCGAATTAATTTGCAAAATAATATAAATGCATCCATATTATAACATGACAGTTATGATATGGATGTTTATTTTGGAGTAAATTATGGCAGTTGCCAGACAAAAACAGCAGCAGTGGCTCAAAGCTTGTTTTTCAGCTTGGAAGCAAACTGATGTTGCTTATTCAAAACTTGCGCACAGCCGCAATCTTTCGCTGAATATGATTTGGGCTTTTGAATGTCTGTCTGAACATCCGGCGGGAGTGGAACCTGCTGTTTTGGCTGATGAAGCCAAATTGTTGCGGCAATCAATGACCGTAGTACTCAATGATTTAGAGGAACAGGGGCTGGTCATCCGGGAATTTCATCCTACCGATCGCCGCAAAAAAATCATCCGGCTTACCGATTCCGGGCGTCAGGTGTGTACAGAAGTGCTGAATACGATTGCGCAATGTGAGTTGGAAGCACTCTCTGAATTGAGTGAAGAAGATCAGCATTTGCTTTTTAAGTTGACTGTCCGGTTTTGCCGGGGGCTGGTCGACAAACTCTCTTTTGCATCATCATGCAATGATAATAAGTAAGATGTTTTTATCGGTTCAAAAGGGCGGTTCGTCGGAGTTGCGCAGTTCAAAAAGTCTGTCGATAAGCTGATCTCTCAGCAGCATCAGTTTTTGACGGAAACCTGTAATAACACTTTTTTCTTCCGGAATGAGCCGGGAAAAATTATCCAGCCGGATCAATAGATCTGCGATATCTGTCAGGGTTCTTTTTCCCAGAGATACCAACAGAGCAACAGAATTCAATCTGGCGGATGGTTCGGTGAAATCTGCGGTTCTGGCCAGCAGTTTTGCAAAAGCGCAACTGACAGCTAATGAAGTTTTTTGGAGTTTGCAGTCATGCAGCGTTACCGCAAATTGATTCCATTCGGCAGCTAATTGGTCCAATGCATCAACACAGGAAAATATTATGGGATGACGATGCTCGTACATACGCGAAAGTTCGATGTCTTCATATTCCATCTCATCCTGTGACCATTGGGTGAATTGATCAATGTTGTCACTGGCAGTCACCGGGTCCTGAACCGCAGTATTATTCCATCCTGCCGGTGAATTATCTATCGGCAGATCAAGACAATACACGAGCCCCTGAAAAAAATCAGCGACACTGTTTTCATGCCGTCTGATTTCAGTTTCCCATTGAAATTCATCCCAATTTGAATACTCTGGCATAACTCAAGACAACCGGATGAAATTATTTGCTTTTGCCCCAGAGATGCTCAAGCTGATACTTTTCCCGGATTTCCGGAAGCATCAGATGAACAATGACATCATTGAAGTCCAACAGCACCCAGCCGCCGGGATTTCCCTCTTCTCCGGAAATTACCCGGAGTTGGAAAACATCCCGCACCTGACGCTCAATATGGTGCGACAGTGCCAGCAGATGCGGTTCGGAATTGGCAGTTACCACAACAAAGTAATCTGCGACACCCGATGTTTCCGGAAGTTTGATCAAAACGGGGTCTTCCGCTTTTTTATCTTCGGCGCATTGAATACAGAAATCAGCTAATTTTTTTGCGTTAGCCACCCGTTCCTGTTCAGTTATCATAATATTCCTTTCAAAAAAACAGAGATCATTGTTCAAGTTCATACAGATGGTGTTCCCGGATATATTCAATTATATCCCGTGAAAAACCGTCACTTTCTATAATATGATGCCTGAAAGCATTTTTTTCCATTGATTTTCTTACTTCTGTTGAAGATATTTCAAAAAAAGTTCCGGAAATCATGGAAGACAGCAGTTTTTGTACTGTGGTTTTATCCCAATGCCGCAGAAGTTCGGTTTCTGTTACTGTCGCGCCCTGGCGGGGGTAAATAATAAAATCTGTTTTCTCAACCAGAAGTCCGGCGTTATGCCAGGTGTGCAGTTCGAGCAGACTGTCCGCTCCGATCAGCAGTTGATAATCCTCGCCGGTAAATCGCTTCAGAGCCTCAAGCACATCGACAGTGTAGGTGGGGGAAAAGGGCAATGTACTTTCAAAGTCGGAAACACTCATGTCGTTTCTGCCGTTGATCAGCAGTTTTACCATATTCATACGATCCGTAAAAGGAGCGCGTTTACAGTTTCGTTTGTGCGGCGGATCTGCAGCCGGAAACCAGACGACATGGCTGCATTTTCCGGAAGCCAGAGCCGCTTTGGCGATGCCCAGATGGCCGTTATGCGGCGGATCGAAACTTCCGCCAAAAAATACCTTTTTCACAGTTTATCCTTGTTTAAAGAACTGTTTTTTATTATAAAATAGTGTTTTTTTTTCAAAAATCAAATGAAACGATTGAACTTTTCAACAGGAAATGATATCTTTATATAAAAGACAAAATTTTTGCAATATACAACATGGAGCGAAAAATGAGAAAAATCGGATTGTTTTTGTTGACAGCAGTGATTGTCACCGGTTGTCATTCGGATATTTATTATCAGGATCGGGCCGCTCAACGGGCAAGAAAATTTTTATTGGAATGTAACGGGGATTTGAGCAGCGAGGACCGTTTGAACATTTCCGATATAAATTATATCCGGTTCAATGCTCCGGTATTGCTTTATTCACCTGTGCTTGGAGATGATTCGCGGAGCAGCCGGGACGGGAAACTTGAAAGTGAATTGCTGCAGATTTGTGTCACCTGGTTGATCCCGGGGCGGGAAAAATTGTATATGGTATTCGGTGTTTCCGATGCGAGAATGGATTATTGGTTTCCAAACCGGGTGCTGTTGCGGACATACGATCCGAAAGTACCGGCATTGACCGGGGTATTGAATAATGCCCGTAATTTTGTACGGAATAATTTTTATTCAGATATGGAACCGGATGAAATCAATCATGTCCGTTTTGGTTATCCGTATCTTTTGCGCACAGATATTGCGATAAATTATAATACAAATGGTACAGATAATGCGGATGAGGTCGCCGCTTCACGAAAAGCGGCCGGTAAAAAAATCCAATACTCTCTGGTATGGGAACTCGGTAAAAGGAATTTAGTGGTAACCATGCTTGCGGATAAAGGGGTGAAAAACGCCGGGATCGTATTCGGCGGGTTTCTTACGGATGAAGAGTTGAAAATGAAAACTTTGGCGGTAGTTTTGACTCCGGAACATGCCCGGGGGGAATTACCGGACAGTGAAAAATAAGTTTGCGGTCCGACAGCAGCGCGCAGGAGATAAAAAATGCTTTTAAGTATGACAGGGTTTGGCAGGGGAGAATTCCTCTGTCCGGATGGAAACAGGTTGACCGTTCAGGTTTCATCGGTCAACCGCAAACAGTTGGAAATACGTTTTTCGCTGCCGACGGAATTTGCCGTTTGGGAAACTGCCGGCCGGAAAATGGTTTCTGCCGCGATTTCCCGGGGGGCTGTACAGATTCGCTGTTCACTGAATTCCACCGGAACACCGCGAAAGGCAGTAAATGTTGATTCTCAATTGCTGGATAAGTTGATCAGAGAGAGTCGTGCAGCCCGGGTGCGGGCAAATTTATCCGGAGATGTCGCGGTTGAAACTCTCATGTTGCTGCCGGGAGTTTTGGATTATTCCGGGGGTGACAACGGGGCAGATGAATTATCTTCCGGTTTTGAAAAAGCGTTGGCAGCGGCATTGGCTGATTTCCGGCTGATGCGGGAAAAAGAGGGATTGAATCTGGCCGGCGATTTACTTGAACGGCTTGAAAAGCTTGAAAAATGGCATTCGCAGCTGGCGGAAATGACAGCCGGATATCCGGCCTTGGCCAAAGAACGGATAATGGCCCGTTTGAGTGAAGAAAAACTGCCGGTAGACGGCAATGATCCCGGAGTTATGCGGGAGGTGCTGTTTTATGTCGATAAAGGCGATGTTACCGAGGAACTTACCCGATTGAGCAGTCATTTCGGACAATTCCGGGCATTTTTGCAGTCAAATGAACCGGTCGGCCGGAATTTGGATTTTCTGGCACAGGAGATGTTCAGAGAGATCACTACGCTGGGCAATAAAGCAGCCGTATCCGGGGCATCTTCTCTGGTTGTGGCATTCAAAGCGGAGATGGAAAAAATCCGGGAACAGATACAAAATATAGAATAAGGCATATTTATAATGAACCGTCTTGAAAAAAAGAATGCATTGGATTCGGTGCATAAAAACTTGCAGGAAAGTTACGCCGATGGTTTCGGCGTAAATGATGCCGGAGGGGACAGTTTGCCCCGACGCAGTGAAGTGATCGCTGTTACGGAAAAACTGCTGGAGCTGATTTTTCCGGGATTTGACCGGGCTGGAACTTATCCATCGGCTCTTGTTTTGCTCGGGGATTGTATGCGGGAATTGTCTGATCAGATATCCCGTGCCATGCGGCGGGTTTCCGGTGGTGAGTGTGATTGTTGTGAAACCGGATGTTCCTCCAGGTGCGATGACATGGCTTTGGCATTGCTGAAAAAGCTGCCTGACATCCGGGAAATAATGAAAAAAGACGTGGAAGCAGCTTATAATGGAGATCCGGCAGCAAAAAGTTTTGATGAAATAATTTTGAGTTATCCCGGTGTGAAAACTATTGCCATTCAGCGGCTTGCTCATGAATTGTATTGTTTGGAAGTTCCTCTGATCCCCCGGATGATGACGGAGTATGCTCACTCAATTACCGGAATCGATATTCATCCCGGAGCGAAAATAGGCGTAGGAGTTTTTATTGATCACGGAACAGGAGTGGTTATCGGCGAAACTGCGATTATCGGAGATAATGTCAGGATCTATCAGGGGGTTACCCTCGGGGCGGGAAATTTTCCGAAAAATGCTTGCGGTATGTTGATCAAAGGTTTGAAACGTCATCCTACGGTCGGGTGTAATGTGACGATTTATTCCGGCGCATCGGTTCTCGGAGATATCACCATCGGAGATAATTCTGTGATAGGAGGAAATGTGTGGTTGACAGAAAGTTTGCCGCCGGGAACTAAAATTACGGCATTGCCGCCGGAACACCGGCGGAAAACTCTCCCGCAGGGGGGGCCGGGAAAATGAGCCGGGTGATCGACAATTTTCTTAAAGTAAAGGATGAAGTGACCGCCGCATGTGTTGCTGCCGGACGGCCGGAAAGTGATGTGAAATTGCTGGTGGTCAGCAAGACGATCCCGGTTCCGGTGCTGATGGAACTTTATGATTTCGGAGTACGCGAGTTCGCCGAGAACCGGGAACCGGAATTGACGATGAAGCGTGAGGTGATGCCGGATGATATCATTTGGCATTTTATCGGACCGGTACAATCTAATAAAATCAGAAAAATCGTCCGTCTGGCAGATGTGGTGCATTCGGTGGAATCGTTGAGCCAATTGCAAAAATTTGAACGGATCGCGGGCGAAGAAAAACGTAATCCCCGGGTGCTGCTGGAGGTCAATGTTTCCGGTGAATTGTCCAAAGGGGGGATCGCTCCGGAAGATTTGTTTCAATTGGTCCGGTGTGCATCGGAGTGTAATAATGTACATGTATGCGGGATGATGACAATGGCTCCGTTTGAGGCTGAAACTGCGGAGTTGACGGCAATTTTTTCACGCTTGAAAGAGTTGAGGGATGAAGCCGGACAGTTATATGAGATACCGTTACCGGTTTTATCAATGGGAATGAGCGGGGATTTTCCGGCGGCAATCGCTTGCGGTTCAACGATCGTGCGCATCGGCAGCAGGATATTCGAAGGAATAGAAAGAATTTCCCGATGAAAATTTTATTGATAGGAGCCGGCAGCGTCGGAACTTATTTTTGCGGACGGGCAGTGCAGGGCGGAGCTGAATTGGAAGTCGTCGCGCATAGGCAGTGGGAAAAGATTTCCGCAGAAGGTTACAGGATAAAAAGTATTTGCGGTGATTTTTCCTTTCATCCGTCAAGAGTGCTTCATTCTGTTGCTGAAGTTTCGTCCGATATCGACATGGTGATTTTGTCCACGAAAGTACTGCCGGAAATCGATAGAGTATCATTGTTGAAGCCGGTGGCAGATCTGCCGTCGCATCCGCCGTTGGTGTTGATTCAAAATGGTATCGGCATAGAGGAAGAAATAGTTGCTGCTTTTCCGGATAATCCGGTTATCAGCTGCATTGCTTACATAGGAGCATCGCGTTCAGAGATAAATCATATTTATCATAGCGGAGCGGGGCGTTTGATAGCCGGAGAGGTCAACCGGAGTTCCGGAGGGAAACTGAAAAAATTGGCAGAACTTTTCCGGGCTGGCGGGGTTGAGTGTGAAATTTCCCGGAACATCGCTTTGGAAAGATGGCGCAAACTGCTGTGGAACCTTCCGTTTAATCCGCTTTCCGTGCTTGGCGGCGGTTTGAATACCCGGGAATTGTGTGACGGCGGAGAGGTCGAGTCGCTCTGTTCGAAGTTGATGGATGAAGTTATTGAGGTCGCCAATGCCTGTCAGGTGCCGTTGACCAGGGCGATGGCAGATGAACAGCTCGAATACACCAGGAATTTTCCCGCGTATAAAACCAGTATGCTGCAGGATTTTGAAACCGGCAGACCGCTGGAAGTTGATGCAGTGATCGGGAATTTTGTTGCCATAGCACGACGTTGCCGGATCCATGTCCCGGCGGCGGAAACGTGCGCAACTGTTTTGCGGATGGCAGACCGTAAAAATCGGGAAAAATGAAAATTTTTTTGTCCGGTTGGTAAAGTTTGTGAACAAACTTGAAAAAAAGCTGATTTTTAAGCTTGAAAATAGTTGGAATCTATGGTATTTTAATATTGATGCAATGTTGCTTGTGTAATTCATCAAAAAATATTAAAGGAGATTGATGATGAAAGTTGATTTAAAAGACAAAGTTGCTGTTCTTACCGGCGGCGGTGGTATCCTCTGCAGTGTGATGGCAAAAGCTCTGGCCAAGGCCGGTGCAAAAGTGGCGATCCTTGACTTGCGGGCTGAAGCCGCAGAGCAGGTTGCTTCAGAAATCGTGGCCGATGGCGGTCAGGCAATCGGCTTGGGGGCAAATGTTCTGGAATTGGCCAGCTTGCAGGCTGCAGAGGCCAAAATCACGGAAACTTTCGGCCATTGCGACATTCTGGTCAATGGTGCAGGCGGTAATAATCCCAAAGGTACTACCAGTAAAGAGTATCTGACCAAAGAGGATCTGGAGGCAAAAGCCGAAGGCATCACTACTTTCTTTGATCTTGATCCGGCCGGTGTCGGCTTTGTATTCAATTTGAACTTCCTCGGCACATTGCTGCCGACGCAGGTTTTCTGCAAACACATGGCGGCCAACAACGGTGGTAATGTGATCAATATATCCAGTATGAATGCGTTTTGTCCGCTTACCAAAATTCCGGCTTACAGCGGTGCCAAAGCAGCTATCAGCAACTTCACCCAGTGGCTGGCAGTTCACTTTTCCCGGGTCAACATCCGGGTCAATGCCATTGCTCCGGGATTTTTCCTTACCAACCAGAATCGTACACTTTTGACTAATCCGGATGGTTCCCTTACTGCACGTGGAAACACGATCCTGACTCACACCCCGATGGGGAAATTCGGGCAGCCGGAAGATTTGGTCGGTGCGTTGCTCTTTTTGCTGGATGATGAAGCTGCCGGATTTATCAACGGCGTTGTTCTGCCGATCGACGGCGGATTTGCGGCATTCAGCGGAGTGTGATCGGTTATTGTAACTTAATATAAAATCAATGGTGGATTGAAAAATGGATAAAAAAGCAGATATCGGTTTGATCGGTCTCGCTGTAATGGGCGAGAATCTTGTTCTCAATATGGAAAGTCACGGCTTCAGTGCAGCTGTTTACAACCGTACTGTGGAGAAGGTCGATGCATTTATCAATGGTCGCGGTAAAGGTAAAAACTTTATCGGCTGCCATTCTTTGGAAGAGCTGTGCAACAGCCTGAAAACTCCGCGTAAAATCATGATGATGGTCAAGGCCGGAAAACCGGTCGACGACCTGATGGAGCAGTTGATCCCTTATCTTGAAAAAGGTGACATCCTTATCGACGGCGGCAACAGCCACTTCCCGGATACGATCCGCCGCACGAAATATCTGGCTGAAAAAGGCCTGCGTTTTGTCGGTTCCGGTGTTTCCGGCGGCGAGGAAGGTGCCTTGCTCGGTCCCTCACTGATGCCCGGTGGTGATCCGGAAGCATGGCCGGAGATCAAGCCGGTCTTTCAGGCTATTGCGGCAAAAGTTTCCGGTGGTCAGCCCTGTTGCGAGTGGGTCGGTGACAATGGTGCCGGTCACTATGTGAAAATGGTTCATAATGGCATTGAGTATGGCGATATGCAGATGATTTGTGAAGCCTATTGGATCATGAAAAATGTCCTCGGACTTTCTGCTGCTGAATTCCACGAAGTGTTTACCGAATGGAACAAGGGGGAACTTAACAGCTATCTGATCGAAATCACTTCCAATATCTTCAGCAAAGTAGATCCTGAAACCGGAAAACCGGTCGTAGATATCATTCTGGATACTGCCGGTCAGAAAGGTACCGGTAAATGGACCAGTCAGAGCGCATTGGATCTGGGAGCTCCGGCTCCGACTGTTGCCGAGGCGGTTTTTGCCCGCTGTCTGTCTGCCATCAAAGAAGAACGTGTGGCGGCTTCCGGCGTTTTGACCGGTCCGGCGGTGGAATTCAAAGGTGATAAAAAGGCCTTTATTGAGTCTGTGCGCAAAGCTCTTTATGCTTCCAAAATTTGTTCTTACGCACAGGGGTATCAGTTGATGAAACTGGCTGCTAAAGAGTATGGCTGGAAACTGCAGTATGGTGAAATCGCGCTGATGTGGCGCGGCGGATGCATTATCCGAGCCCAGTTCCTTGAACGTATCAAAGAGGCATTTGACAAGAATCCGGATTTGGACAATCTCCTGTTGGATGATTTCTTCCACAATGTTATTGACAATTGTCAGTCTGCATGGCGCGAAGTTATTGCCACAGCGGTTCTCAATGGCGTTCCGGTTCCGGCTTTCAGCAGTGCTTTGGCCTACTATGACGGATACCGTTCTGCATCGCTTCCGGCGAATTTGCTTCAGGCGCAGCGCGACTATTTCGGTGCTCACACTTATGAGCGCGTAGATGCCGAACGCGGTAAATTTTTCCATACAGCATGGACCGAAAACAGCGGTACCACTGTCGCCGGAACTTACACCGCATAAGTTGTCAGACTAACGACATAATAACGGCGGGAGCATCCGTAAATGGTGCTGCCCGCCGTTTTATCAGAGAAAGGATTTTGCTCATGGCTATGTATGTGGAAAAAGGCGGTGCCGATGTTGCAATTACTGATCAGCAATTGCAGGAGATGGTGTTTGCCGCTATTGAAAAAAGCGGAAAAACGGTCAAGCGTATGCTGTTGCTGCCGCCGGATCATACCCGGTTGAATTCCTGCGCCGGACGTATTACCGATATTATTTACAGCAAATATGCCCAATCATGTCATATTGATATAATGCCGGCACTTGGAACTCACAGCGCGATGAATGAGGCCCAGTTGGAAATGATGTTCGGGAAAAATATTCCCAAGTCAGCATTCAAGGTCCATGACTGGCGCAACGATGTCGTTACTCTCGGCAAAGCTTCTTCTGATTTTATCAAAGAGCTTTCCGGAGGGAATCTGGATTACGAGGTAAATGTTCAAGTCAATAAAATCGTTTTTGATAATTACGATTTGATCGTTTCCATCGGGCAGGTCGTTCCGCATGAAGTGGTGGGAATGGCGAACTATACCAAAAATATTATGGTAGGTATCGGCGGATCGGATATGATCAATAAATCCCATTTTCTTGGAGCGGTTTCCAATCTGGAAAAAATCATGGGACATGCCGACAGTCCGGTGAGAAGACTCTTTAATTATGGAGTGGACACCTATCTGTCAGATTTGCCGATCATTTATATGCAGACCGTAATGGCGCGGGATGATGCCAGTGGAAAAATGGCAATGCGGGGATTTTTTGCCGGTACCGGAGCTGACCCGTTTATGAAAGCTGCCGAATTGAGTGTCGAAACCAATTTGGAGTTGCTGGATAAGCCGCTGAAAAAAGTGATTGTTTATCTGGATCCGGAGGAATTCAAGAGCACCTGGCTGGGGAACAAATCGGTTTACCGTACCCGTATGGCGATTGCGGATGATGGTGATTTGATCGTTTTGGCTCCCGGGTTGCAGGAGTTCGGTGAAGATCCTGAAATTGATCGTTTGATTCGCAAATATGGTTACAAAGGTACCCCCAATACCTTGAAAATGGTCGCTGAAAACGAGGATTTGCGTAACAATCTCGGTGCTGCAGCGCATTTGATTCATGGTTCCAGCGAGGGGCGTTTCACCATTACCTATTGTCCCGGAAAAAAGGTTACCGCCGAAGAGATCCGTTCTGTCGGATTTGAATACGGGGATCTGGATGAGATGATGAAAAAATATGATTTTGCCAATTTGAAAGATGGAGTCAATATTGTCAACGGCGAAGAAATTTTTTACATCAGCAATCCGGCATTGGGTTTATGGGCTTTGAAATCTGCTTTCGTTTGTAAATGATTTTTTGATTGTGAAATCATCGCAAAAAAGTTCTGCAACTTGCGCAAAAGTGCGGTTGCAGAATTTTTTTATACACCTTCAGGTCAATAAAACCACCGGCTTTGCCGGTGAGTACCGAAAAATCTTCAGAAATAGTTTGTAAAAGTTCACCTTTGCTACTACACTATGTTCAGACCTGCCAGTCGAACTT
>SUVW01000018.1:23702-58806 GCA_015061815.1 Lentisphaerota bacterium | reverse complement strand
CATAGATAGTTTTTCTGCGATATTTGGGGGCAAATACAATATGGTACTTGCATTTCCAACTAGTGTGTGATAAATTGTCATTCATTACTGTAAACTCCTTGCGATTTATGTTGGTTGGCGAACCAAATATAACATAGCATGGGGTTTACTTTTTGTAAACTTGAAGCTGAAGCTATTCGGCAACATACCGGCGCAGCCGGTAGTTTTTTTACGCTGAAGCGATATAATAAAAAAGCGCCAGGATCTCTCCTGACGCTTTAATCAACTGAATACGATCTTCACAGATTTTTCAGCATATTGAGCAACACTCCGGCCGCGACCGCCGAACCGATAACTCCGGCGACGTTGGGCCCCATAGCATGCATCAACAGGAAGTTGTGCGGATCACATTCCTGACCGACTTTATTGGCTACTCGGGCCGCCATCGGCACAGCTGACACACCGGCAGAACCGATCAACGGATTGATCTTGGTCTTGCTGAAACAATTCATCAGCTTGGCGAACAACACTCCGGCCGCAGTACCGATACTGAATGCAACCGCTCCGAGGAAGAGGATCCCCAATGTCTGAACTGACAGGAATTGATCGGCGGACAATTTACTGCCGACAGCAATTCCCAGAAAGATGGTAACGATATTGATCAGCGCATTCTGGGCGGTCTGATTCAAACGCTCCGTCACGCCGCTTTCTTTAAGCAGGTTACCAAACATCAGCATACCGATCAACGGAGCAGCATCCGGCAACAGCAGCGCGCAAAGCAAAGTAATGAGAATAGGGAAACACACCTTTTCGATTTTGCTTACCGGACGCAGTGTAGTCATCCGGATCTTGCGTTCTGCTTCAGTGGTCAGCAGCCGCATGATCGGCGGCTGAATGATCGGAACCAACGCCATATAGCTGTAGGCTGCCACCGCCACAGCTCCGAGCAATTTCGGAGAAAGACGGCTGGTAAGATAAATACTTGTCGGACCGTCAGCACCCCCGATGATACCAATACTGGCAGCATCTTTCAAATCGAAATCAATACCGATCGCACCAAGAGCCAAAGCACCGAGCAGAGCGGAGAAAATACCGAACTGCGCCGCACCGCCAAGCAGAGCAGTGCGCGGATTGGCGATCAACGGGGCAAAGTCTGTCATTGCTCCGACACCAAGGAAGATCAGTAACGGAAATACACCGCTGTTGATACCGACCTCAAAAACCAATCCCTGCAAACCATCCGGTCCGGAAATTCCGGCCAACGGAATATTTGCCAGCAAAGCACCGAAACCGATCGGCAGCAGCAGCAACGGTTCAAATTCTTTGACGATTGCCAGATAAATCAGCACCAAAGCCACCAGCATCATCAACACCCGTCCCAAACCGAGAGTCCAGGTCGAGGAAAAATCAGCAGTCGTTTGACGGTACAAATCGTAAATACCGGTACTCTGCCAGAGAGAAACGAAAGTGTCTCCCCAACCGCTGAGCTTACCCTGTTCACCACTTCCGGCGACAGCACTTTGAGCCATTTCAATAGCTTCGAATTCACCAAGCACCGTCCCCGGCAGCAAAGTTCCGGCATCTTTTACGCAATCGGCCAATTTGACTCTTTTAATGGCTACGGTGGATTTGAGAATACCTTTGCTGTATCCCTGCGGATGATACATCATCATCTGACGTCCGGGAGCACAAACTCCATCATAAGGAATCGTTACGGTGTAGATTGTTGCCGGTTTTTCTGCAACATACTTAAGGTAACGTTTGCCATCAGCGGTCTTATACCATTCAAAAACAGAATCACTGCTTTTGGAATCCAAAACTGCTCCGAAAGGCACTTCTATGGTATTTTTACAATCAGCAGTGCACTCTTTTTTATCCGCACATTCCGTCGCGGCAGCAGTCAAAACTGCCACCACACCGACAATCAGTGCGAAACTGATTTTTTTGAATATACTCATTTTCTGCATTCCCTTATCCGATGGTAACCAGACTGTCACCTTCAGCGACAACCGCGCCGACAGCGACATCGACCGAAGCGATCACACCGTCTTTATCTGCTGCGATCGGGGTTTCCATTTTCATTGCCTCAAGAACCATGACCGTATCACCGTTTTTGACCTGATCACCGGCTTTCACCAAAATCTTGGTAACAGTTCCCGGCAACGGACTGGTCATCGCGCTGGCGGCTCCGGCAGAAGCGGCAGGTGCCGCCGCTGCAGCAACAGCTCCTTCGGTCAATTTCACATCAAAGCTCTTACCGTTGACTTTGGCGGTATAAGCATCACCGGCGGCATTGAGTTCAACGACCACATTGGTACCGTTGACACTGGCGGTATAGGTCTGCGCGCCCTTTTTGGCGGCCGGTTTTTCTTCCTCTTTATAACGGATACCCATCGGCTTGTCGCCTTTGAGGAAGTTGATTCCCTTTTCTCCACAGGCAGCTGCGATGAAAATATTTTCCTCGGTAACTTCCAAACCGTTCTCTTTCAACAATTCAGTATTGTAGGCAACACCCAATTTCGGATTGGCATCGTTGATTTCGACCACTGCTTTGTCAGTCGGTTCCATACCGAGTTGTTCACTGGCCCATTTCACCAGTTCCGGATCAGGAGCCACCGGGGTTTTGCCGAAATATCCGAGTACCATTTTTCCATAACCGTTGGGGTCCATTTTCCAGGAACCATCGGGATTTTTGCCCTGCATGGCATTACGGAAAGCCTGCTGGAAATAGAACTGGCTGACCGGGGTCACGCTGGTTCCGAAACCGCCCTTGGCTACAACTTCACGCATCTCTTCGATACATTTGTCGTATTTATCCAGGCACTTGTTGTCGCGCATCATCTGGGTATTGGCGGTCAATGCGCCACCGGGCATGGGGGAAAAGATGATTTTCGGAGAAACCTGCATTGATTCAGGCGGCATGAAATACTTATCCATGCATTTTTCAAAGATTTTTTCCACTCCGAGAATTTTTTCCGGATCAACATCAAGGGTATAATCCGTCCCGCGCAAACGCTGATACATGACCAGAATATCCGCCTCACAGGTGCCACCGGACAACGGACTCATGGCAAGGTCGATCACGTCCGCACCGGCTTCAATAGCCGCCATATTGCAGGCAACGGCCATACCGGCGGTATCGTGAGTATGGAACTGGATCTCTTTCGCGCCTTTTCCGTAATTGGCATCAAGGATCTCACGGGCCATTTTGATGGTTTCAAAAACTGTCGCCGGAGTGCTGGTGCCGGAAGCATCTTTGAATGCAACACTGTCAAACGGAATTCCGGAAGCAAGAATCTCATTCAAACGGTCGATATAGAATTTCGGAGTATGAGCGTAAGCTTCAGTCAAGTTGGGAGCCAGTCCCATCATGGTCACGGTGACCTGATGTTTCAAGCCGTGTTTGGCGATCGCCCGACCGGAAACTTCAAGATTGCGGACATCGTTGAGCGCATCGAAGTTACGGATGGTGGTAATACCGTGTTTTTTGAAAAGCTTGGCATGCAGATCAATAATATCACTGGACTGACTGGAAAGACCGACCACATTCACACCCCGTGAAAGAGTCTGCAAATTGACATCCGGACCAACGGTGGCACGCCACTTATCCATCATTTCAAAAGCATCTTCCTGACAGTAGAAATACAAAGCCTGGAAGCGGGCTCCTCCACCGATTTCGATATAATTGATTCCGGCTTTCACCGCAGCATCCAATGCCGGCAGGAAATCTTCTGTTTTTACACGGGCGCCGAGACAGGACTGGAAACCGTCACGGAACGAACAATCCATAAATTTGATTTTTTTCATTTTGGCAAATACCTTTATTTTTATTTTCTGTTATTCAGCGACGGGCGGCAACTGCGGCAACTGCGGCAGCAACCAGTGCAGAATCATCCGCAGATGCGGCAACTGTTTTTTTAGCGGCAGCTTTAGCAGCATCTTCGGCAGCTTTTTGTTTTGCAGCAAGCGGCGCAATAATTTTGGACATCAACTTCATACAATAGATCATGATAATGAGAAATACGTAAACCATTCCCATACCAAAGACCATCAACTGAAGTCCGCCGAGAAGTTTTTCGCTCATAGATACTCCTTTTGTCTCTGTTTTTTGTTTATGTTTTTTTCCAATAGATTGAAATTTATCAATGATGCATCGATTTTAACATCCCCGCAATCAAAGCGGAACATCTCTCCATCCGGAGCCCGAAGCACCATTTCCCCTCTTTCACCGATCGCAGCAAAGCACCCCTGCTTAACCTCTCCGCCCGGTGTACTCAAAATCAGTTCTTCGCCGATCAGACAATTTTCGTTACGCCATAAATCAAGCAAAGTCCCGGAATTTGATTGATACATAATATAGTATTTTTTTATCTTTTCTGCAAGTTCAAAACGCATTTTTTCGAGAAAAAACTTTTTCCCGCATTCTGCAAATAAGGATGTTGCCGGATTATCCAGCAACGCCATTTCTGCCGCGCTTTGATTCACATTTATTCCGATACCGGAAACCACTCCGGCCAAACGTCCCCTGTCCAACACTCCTTCAGAGAGTATCCCGGCTATTTTTTTCTCCCGGATATAAATATCATTTGGCCACTTAAAAAACGCAAATCTTGCAGACAAATACATCTTGACCAATTCCAAACCGGCCATTCCGACGATAACTCCTGCATGAAACGGCTCCCGGATATTTTTCAATACCGCACTGGCAGTCAGAGCTGTATCTCCGGCCGTCACCCATTTCCGTCCCAACCGGCCGCGCCCGGCAGTTTGTTCAATCGCCGCCACGACCATCCCATCACTCAATGACGAAAAATGCTTTTTTGCGTAAGTATTCGTTGAATCGACCTGCTGTAAAACAAGCAGAGAAATATTATCCGCCCCGTTCATAGGTGATTCAGGAAATCAATTTTCCCGGGTCCCGGCGGCTTCCCGGTTCTGGAACGAAACTATTGCCCAGACAGCACAAATGATCGAATAAACCAGAGCATACCCAACGGCCCACCAGACGTATGAAAGCGGGATTGAACGATTCACAGCCATCGCATCAGCCATCCAGAAAAACTGCCAGTTGGGAATTGCCGCATAAAGAGCTGAACAAATCAGAGAAAGCGTCGGATCAGCAAAACTCCCTCCGAAAAGATAAGATGATATCAATCCCAGAAAAAATAAAACTGTACACAAACACATACTTGGGACCACATCGAAACGGGTGGAACACCCCACTGCCAACACCGCCATGATCACAACTGCCGGATTAAGCAAAAACAGAGCTTTCCCCAAATCAGCCAGCGACAACTCCGGATGCGGTTGAAACTTCAGACAGAAAACCATCATCCCGCCGATCAAAACGAATGCAGCATAAACTGAAAATTCCGAAAAAGAACTTCCGCGCAGATAATTCATCACCATTCCGGTCAAACAGGATAAAAAAGTCAACCCGACAAAGAAGATATACAGAGCCATCACCATCCGGAATTGGTCAACAGCAATATAAACCGAAATCACCGAAGCAAAACAGCATATCCAACAAAAAAGCAATGCTGCTATCGTTATACCGAGCATTTTGCCTAAAACAAAACTCCACCGGCTGATCGGTTTACTCAGCAGCAGCAGAACAGTTCCATTGCGCATCTCCCGCGAAACAGTACTGGTGGCGCACAACACACATACTGCCAGTGAAAACAACATTGTTGTTGCCATCGCTCCGTCAACAACCAGTTTCAACTGCTCACGGAAAACAAACAGCGTCATCCAGGGATAATGCCCTATCAGGAGCAACGCTCCAAAGAGCATCAGGAAATAGACCGGTTCCCGGAGTGCTTCCCGGAAACTGTTGATCGCGATGCGGTAGAGATGCTGCATGATGACAACCAACCATCTTTTACAGCTGTTCGGGCTCGGAAGCCGGAAGATCATCCTGCTGGATATCAGCTGCCGTTTTTTCCGAAGCAGCGTCTGTTTCCGGAGCAACCGGAACCGGATCTTTCAATTTGGGATCGCTCATGTAAAGATCCACATAGTTGCGCCGGAATTCACGGGCCAGATTGCCGATATTAAGCAAATCATCCAACTCTTCAGCGATCCGTCCCCAATCACCGCCATAGATACGGACAAGCGGAATACGCTTCAAATTGATTTTGCGGAGTTTATTTTCCTGTTCCCGGGAAACATAACGCTCGTCGCCGACAATAATCACCCGGCGGGGATTAAGTTCATTGATGTATTTATCCAGTTTGTCTGCAGGAATTTTCACCGTCGCCTTGGCCAACACGGCAAAATAACTGCCATCTCCGGTAATAATCAGATACGGTTGACTGGTCAAACCTTTGATAGTAGCCGCCATAAGACGCGGAGTTTTATAATTGCCGACCACGATCAAACTTTTCGGTGCCCGCCGCGAATTGTGGGACATCCAGGGGGCAGCCTGAACTGAAAACGCCGCAACGGCAAACACTGCGAGCAACAAAACCTTTTTCAACATAATCGAACCTTTCATAAAAAATTTATTAAAATGTCACTGATATCTTTTATTCTCAACCCGTATCCAACGGAGCAGAAACTTTGATACACACAATAAATATAATCTCCCAAAGCGCAGAACGCAAGTTTTTTTATCATAAAAAAAAGTTTTTTTCCAAATTTTCCTCGATCTGCCGCCTTTACAATGACAAAATATTGTATTTTTTACACTTTCCCGGTGGAAAAATCAAAAACATGCGTTATATTATCAGAAGTGTAATCGCGCAACCCCGTGGTGTAATGGTAGCACAAGTGGTTTTGGTCCATTTAGATTAGGTTCGAGTCCTGGCGGGGTTGCCATTTTTATTTAACGGAATGGCAGCTTTTATACCCGGAAGCCGTCATTTTTTGAAATCGGCTTATCACTCGGAGCGCGTTTTGTCATGAAAGAAAAATCCCGTTTCTGCGAAGACCTTTACAATTTTTCGGTCGGCTTCTGCATGGGGGGGGCCAATGTTATTCCCGGAGTTTCCGGCGGAACCATGCTTTTTATCATGGGTGCATTTTCAAAACTCACCGGTGCTATCAGCACGATCGCCAGTGTAAAAACATTGAAACTGCTCTTATCCGGTAAATGGAAAGAACTCTATGAACTTATTCCCTGGCGATTCCTTTTTGCTCTTGGTGTCGGCATCCTGCTCTCGTTTGCCACACTTGCGAAACTGCTGGTATGGCTGTTGAATAATTGCCAGCAGTATACTTTTGCTTTTTTCTTCGGATTGATCGCAGCCAGTATAATAACGGTAAACCGGCAGATGAAAAAATGGTCATGGGGAGCATGGATAAGTTTTGCGGCAAGTGCAGCAACTGCATTCGGAATCATCTCTCTGGTACCGGTCAATGCCGGCAGTCAATGGTACATGCTGATTCTCTATGGAGCGATATGTATCATCGCAATGATACTGCCGGGATTATCCGGTTCATTTCTGCTGCTGATTTTCGGTCAATACCAGAAAGTTTGGGATGCGGTCGGCAATCTGGCCCATTTTCACTGGACAATCAGTGATATCAGCACAGTCTTTTTTCTTGCGCTGGGAGCCATTGCCGGTATCGGGATGTTCGTGCATCTGCTGAATTGGCTGATAAAAAATTTTTACGATTTCACCGTTGCTGCCCTGATCGGTTTTATGGTGGGAGCCATTCCCCGCCTATGGCCCTGGCAACAGGAAATCGCCAATCACATTTCCTATAATGCGCCGATATACGATATCAGTTTTCTGTGGACGGTTCTGGTAATTTTTTCCGGGTTGCTGCTGGTTTTGATCATTGAATTTTTTGCCCGGAAAAAACAGGAAGGAGGTTTGACAAATGTATCCTATCGCTCTTGAATTGGGGAATTTTTCCATCCGCTGGTATGGAGTAATGGCGGCTGTCGGTTTTATTGCGGCGTCATATCTGCTGGATTACAACCGCAAATCAGCAAATTTGAGCAAAGATCAATGCGGAACTCTGCTGATAATTGCGCTTATAGCCGGAATTGCCGGAGCCAGAATATTTTATGTCACTCAATTTTTTTATGAAAAAGGTTTTGCAGAAGACCCGGTATCCATCCTTTATATCCATCGCGGCGGGCTGGTTTTTTACGGTGGATTCATTCTGGCTCTGCTCTGTCTGGTTCTTTATTCATGGAAAAAACATCTGGATATATTCCGGGTACTGGATGTTTTTGTCCCGGCGATAACCGCTGCACATGGTTTCGGCCGCATCGGATGCTTTCTTAATGGCTGCTGTTTCGGACGGACGACCTCGGCGTTCTGGGGCGTGACAGCTCCGGAAGGTTCATGGTTATGGGTGCAGACCGGCGGCCTGCCGATCCATCCGGTACAACTGCTGGAAGCCGGAGAGAACTTCATCCTCTGCTTTATCTTCTGTCAGTTTTTAAAGAAAGGGGCGAAACGCGGCACAGTAGTATCCGCCTATCTGGCAATTTACGGCATTTTGCGCTGTTTCAACGAAACTTTACGCGGTGACAATGATCTTTTCTGGAAATTCACTCCGGCTCAATGGATCGGGGTCGCAATGATCATCGCCGGCGGCAGCATGTATTACTACTTCACAAAACATGAAAAAAAAGCATGAATTCACCGCCGGACAAACCGGGCGGCTTGACAAAATAATTGCCGAAAATTTACCGGATTACTCCCGGACATTTTTGCAGAACATCATAAAATCGGGAGCCGTCACTGTTAACGGTTCCATTGTCACCCAACCACGCTTAACTGTAAAAAGCGGCGATGTGATCACTTTGGAAATCGCCGTTGTATCCGGAGAAACGGTGATTTCTGCCGAACCGTTTGAATTTGATATTTTATTTGAAGATACAGATTTTCTGGTGATAAACAAACCGGCCGGTGTAGTTGTTCACCCTGCTCCCGGCAATTTTGAACATACAGTGGTAAATGCACTTATCGGCCGTTATCCGGCGATGGCACAGGATTTTGCGGCTGATGACGCTGTGCGTCCCGGTATAATCCACCGTCTGGATAAAGATACCAGCGGTTGTCTGGCAATCGCCAAAACCGTTGAAGCAAAATACAAACTGGGCAAAGCTTTCGCAGACCGGAAAACCGGAAAAACCTATCTTGCCATCTGCCGGGGAATTCCCAAAGAGCCGGCGGGGGTCTTAAAAAGTCTTATCGGCCGCCACCCGGTAAACCGTCAAAAAATGGCGATCGTGGAACGCAACGGTAAAGAAGCACATACTTCATACCGGGTAATTGCACAAAAAGAAATTGACAACATCCCGCTTGCGCTGTTGGAAGTAAAAATTTTCACCGGCAGGACTCATCAGATACGGGTTCATTTGAGTTCGATAGGCCTGCCGATCATCGGAGATGAATTATACGGCAACCGCAATTGCACTTTCCCTGGAGTATCCCGTCAGATGCTTCACGCCTGGAAACTCTCCCTGCCGCATCCGGCTTCCGGCGAAATGATGACATTCATAAGCCCTCTGCCGGAAGATTTTGAACATCTGAAAACATTTATTTGCAACAAATAATATCCTGTTATTAAAAACAAATAAGCATAAAAAAACACCGTATGCATAAAATACAAACGGTGAAAACAACAATTACAATACGCGCGAAATATGTTGGGGAATCCCCTTCAAATGCTCTCTGATATTCCAAGACGTCAACTGCCACGCATTCAAGTCGTGATTATAAATAAAACTGCTCACAGAAGCATTACCCGCAAAAGGAATCATATTACACGGCACAATCACTCCGGCGACCACTCTGAATATCCGTTGCAAAACTCCTCCGTGCGCAACCAGTAAAACTCTTTTTCCGGCATGACGCACGATTGTTTCATTCAAAAAAGATGCGACACGATTTTGGAATTCAACACCTGATTCACCACCGGGCATTTGAACATCAATCTGTTCAAAACAAAATGATTTTGCTTCATGGGAATATTTTGCATGAATATCCTCCCATTTCAAGCCATCGATCACTCCGCAATTCCATTCCCGCAATCTTTCGTCAGCGGACAACGACATATTTTCATGTCCGCATCCGGCAATTATCTCCGCAGTTTTAAAAGCTCTTGACAGTGGACTGCTGTATGCCGCATCGAAGTCGGTGTTCCGCAGATACTCCGCAACTGCTTGCGCCTGACGGATACCGTTTTCATTCAAGGGGCAATCCATATTTCCCTGAAGTATCCCGGCACGATTGGCATCTGTTTCACCGTGCCGGACATAAACGAATTCAGTAATCATACTATCATTTGCTCAACAACGAGGCTGAATCCTTATCCAAGAATGTAGTGCAATCCGGATGCAGCTGCAGCATGCTTGCAGCACACATATTGGTTACCGGTCCTTCCAAAGCAGCTTTGACCGCTTCTGCTTTACGCAAATCCGGCACGCTGTTGATAATACATGCAGACTTCATGCACTGCTTCACACTCATGCTGATCGCATGGGTCGGAACATCATCAAATGTCGGGAACCAGCCTTCTCCCAACTGCTGTTTGCGGCAACGCTCTTCCAATTCAATAACCAGATAAGCATCTTCCGTATCGAAATCAGCCGGGGGATCGTTAAAAGCCAAATGACCGTTTTCGCCGATACCGACAAAAGCCACATCGATCGGATTTTCGGTAATATTTTTTTCAAGTTCTGCCAAAACAGCTTTGATATCTTTTGCCGAGCCGTTGACCGGGAAAAATGCTGCCGGAGGAACGGGAAGTTTCTGAATAAAACGAGTCCACAAATAAAGCCGGAAACTTGCCGGATGAGTAATCGGCAGACCGACATATTCATCCAGGTGGAAAAATTTAACCACACTCCAATCAATATCTTTTTCAGTAAGAAGAGATTCCAGCATTTCAAACTGACTGGCACCGGTAGCAAGAATCACATTGGCACAACCTTTTTTGGCAATCGCAGCACGAATTTTTTCTGCGCCGAGAGCTGCAGCGGCCTTCCCCAATGCAAATTTGTCTTCAAAAATTTTTACATCCATTTTCAATCCCTTTACGTTTTATGGTTAACGGTGTTATATCACGAGAATCTTTACACTCCCCGATATTACATTTACTGAACAAGTGTATCCAAAATTATCTGCGCCCCTCCGACAGCTACTCCGCGCCGCCCGAACATAGAACGCAACACTGCAGGCGGGTTTTCCACACCGGAAGCTATTGACAGAGAAAGAAATTCATTTTTAAACATTTCAAAATGCCGATCGCCGAATTCAAGAACATCACCGCCAAGCACCAATGTATCCGGATCAAACAAATTAGCTGATACCCCGGCTGCATAGGCAAGATAGCGGGCATTATCCATCACCACTTTATCCGCAACCTTATCCCCATCCAAAAAGCGTTGGATAAATTCATTCATATCCACATTTTTTCCGGTGGTTTCTGCATACTCTTTCAGCATTGCCCGGGGACGGGCGGCCTCTTCCAGCACCCGGGAATCCGGCAGCCGCAAGCGGCCAACTTCACCGGCGAATCCGTGGCTGCCGGTAAATATTTCATTATTGATAAACAATCCGGCTCCCACACCGATACCGCTTGTCAGATAAACCAGCCGGGAAGAATCACATCCCGAACCGAAAAGAGCTTCGGCCAACGCAGCCGCGTTGGGACGACGTTCGATCCTCACCGGCAATCCGGTGTTTTTTTCCAACATTTCCGCCAGAGGTTTTCCCACGATATCCAACCGGGATCGAACCACCGAACAATCATTATCCACAACTCCGGATACCGCGATACCCACTCCGGAAAGCATCCCTCCGGCAATACGGCAGGAGAGCATCCGGATCAGTTTCTCGGTTCCACTCAATATATTTTCAAAATTATTTTCATAAGCGACCGCTTCCGACTTCAGCACCCCGCAGGATAAATTACACAGCACCCCCTCGATCAAACCATCGCCGCCCAAATTTATTCCGATGGCACAACGGGCTTCCGGGATAAATTCCAGCATGATAGGCGGTTTGCCGCCGGTAGAACGCCCGGGACCAAGCTCACGGATAAAACCGCTGTCGATCAACTCTTCCACAATCGCAGAAACTGCCGGACGGGTAAGAGCGCACTTCCTGGATAATTCAGCTCTGGATATCCGCCCTTCGCGACGCAATTTTTCAAAAATACGGCGTTTGCCGGAAACATAAGTAAAACGCATAATAAAAAGTTTGTTAGTTCAGTTGACATTTGTCAATAATGTACTCCATTTTTTGTCAAAGTCAAACAAATTTTATAAAAAAAATAAAATTATTCAATTTTTCAGTAGAAAAAAATCATTTTCTGATGTACTTTTAATAATAGAGGTAATTGCAAAAGTGATTCAAAAAGAATTTGAAACATCAGCATCGATGAAATTGACGCGGCAGTTTGAGCATGGCTATTGAATAAATAACCTCTGAAAGTGCTCCGCAACAAAATCGCGATGCAGAGTTTCAAGAATTTTTAAGGACTTTTGAAATTGACTCATATAGTGATTTTTACTTATCTGGAGTTTTGATTATGGAAAAAATTGTTATTATCGGCAACGGCCCCGCCGGAGCAACCGCAGCAATATACGCAGCCCGGGCCGGACTTAAACCGATCGTTTTTGCCGGAAACGTTCCCGGCGGTCTGCTCACTCAAACCGGCGATGTGGAAAATTTCCCCGGATTTCCCAATGGTATAAACGGATTTGATCTGGTAATGGATATCCAGTTTCAGGCAGAAAAATTCGGCGCAATGTTTGAATATGAAGAGATCACAAGTGCAAAATTATCTCCCGGCGGACCTCATACATTGACCGTTTCCGACGGCAGGACGATCGAATGCCGGACTTTGATAATCGCTGCCGGAGCTGCGCCCAGAAGACTGGATGTTCCCGGCGAAGAACGGTTGTACGGCAAAGGAGTTTCGTCCTGTGCGACTTGCGATGGTGCCTTTTACAAAGATGTCCCGGTCGTGGTCGCCGGAGGCGGTGATTCGGCAATGGAAGAAGCTCTCTTTCTCACCCGTTTTGCTTCAGAAGTACATATTATCCACCGACGGGATGAATTGCGTGCCTCCCTGATAATGGCAGAGAGGGCAAAAAAACATCCGAAAATAAAATTCCATTTGAATTGCCTGATCACCGAGATCGTGGGTGACAATACTGTTTCCGGAGTGCGGATGCTGGACAAAACATTCGACAAAGAGGAGATTTTACCTTGTTCTGCGGTTTTCACCGCACTCGGTCATACTCCATGCAGCAAGATATTCAAAGATGCCGGGATCGAAACTGATGTTTCCGGATTTATCACGGTAAAAAATAATTCTTCGCTGACCAATATTCCTGGAGTCTTCGCCGCCGGAGATTGTTGCGATCCCCGTTACCGGCAGGCTGTTATTGCCGCCGGCTCCGGTGCAAAAGCGGCAATGGATGCGGAAAAATTTATCGCCGATGCAGAATGATAAATATTCCATACGGGTGATCCGTTCACGCCGCAAACGACGGATCACCATGCGCTTTGCTCCGGACGGTTCGCTTGAGATCCGCGCCCCGGAGGATATAGAAGATTCCTTTATAAAAAATATGGTCGCTGAAAATTCTGCGGCCATCGCCCGATTGCAGCAGCGCACTCCGATAAAAAACAAACCGGATCTTTCCGGAAAAACCCCGCTACTGCTGCTCGGAGAAAAATATCCCTTGCGCTTTACGCATAATTTACGGATTTTTGACCATGCTTTTCTGGTACCACAGGATTCTCCGGAAAATATAAAGATTTCGGTGATAACGCTCTATCGGGAATTAGCGAGAATAATAATTTCCAGACGTTTGGCCAATTTGGAAAGAACCAGCGGTTTAACTCCGCAAAAAATCCGGATATCCGGAGCCGATACCCGGTGGGGATCATGCTCAACTGCCGGAACACTATCTTTCAGTTGGAAACTTATTCAATGTCCACCGGAAACTGTCGATTATGTAATTGCCCATGAACTGTCTCACCTGAAAGAGAAGAACCATTCTCCGAAGTTTTGGAAATTGGTACAAGAAATCATTCCCGATTACCGGAAAAGGCGAAAACAGCTCAATGATTTTGCAGAATCATTGCCGGACTGGGATTAAAAAGAGACCTTTACATCTCCGGAAACTTGTACCGGTGGTTCCATCAATTTCATACCGGCAGGTTCGCTCCAATCCCGTTCCCAGGTGTTGAGCATCAACGGATCTGTATCCCCTCCCCAGGGATTCAAGTCAACGATCATTATATCATCCGCAGAGGTTATATATATATCCATTACCAATGTTTTTACCGGCAGCCTCCAGGAAATTTCATCTACAAAACCGGATATCAAATTCCAATAACGCTCTTTGACTCCTTCTAAACGACGGAAGTGGCGAATAAGGTGATATTGACTGACCGCAGACAGTTTTCCCTCAAAAATGAACAAACGGAACTCGCGGGCTTTGGTAATATTGCGGAATGGCCGCAAACAAATATATTCAACTTTGTTTGCGGCAGCAGCGGCAGCGACCTTCTTGCTCTGAAGCAGATAAAAAATGGCACTGCGCGGAGAATAAACCGCCCCGCCCTTACTGGAAAAACGTTCCGTATCTGTCGGCGCGCAGGTATCCACAAATGCGAATGCATTCCCCGGAATATCTCCCATCGGCAAAGCAAGATCATTCATTAAACTTTTGCCTTCTGCACTGTAGAGAAATTTTTTGGCAGCTTCCTCATCCATTCCGGAAGCCAGAGCCGCAATCATATTCTTTTGCAATTTAACAAACTTTGTCTCCCATGTATACGGAGACAAAGCCATATACCATTCCGGAGTACGGAAAAATTCATTGAATCCGTCCATCTTCACCCTCCACATTTTTTTCATTTTGATCGTCCGGGTTCTGCACCAGATAGCGCAGAACAAAGAATAAATATCCCACCCAACCGATCATAAACAGATAATCATAAAAACCTGTCCCCGGCAGCTGCAATGCAGGGAATGCATTAACCACCAGCAATACCGGGAATGCTGTATATACAGCGATTTTCCACAACATTGCAAATGAAAACATACTGCTGCGGTTTAAGGAGAACAATTTGAACATGACTACAAACAACAGCGTTGTCAAAAGAGTCAACCCCAATCCTTCAACAAAATACAAAACTGCTTTGCCGACTGCGAATGATAATCTTACAAAAGAAAATAGCTGATAACTGGAAAAACCATCTTTGTACTCTTCCGGGAACTCCCAATCATCTGACGGCTTCAATTCCGTAAGTTCATGCAATTTACTTTTTAATCCGGCAAAATCCGTCTCTCCGGAAATTCTTGCCTTCCCATCCGGTCTGTACTCTGCCATGCATTGCCAAACCTCTCCCTGACGGGCGAAAACAGCCACACAGGCCGAGCTCCAATAAATAATAATATTACGATCTTTGAGGGTTTCATCCGGATAAACTTCCGGCCCCAGGGGAGAAACATAAATCAACAAACTATTGTAAGGCAATTCCAAACGACGGCTTTTTTCCGGGTCACGCGCCGGAGATACGCCCGCATCAGATACATTCAACTGCGAGCCATAAACTTCATTGAAGTTATTATACGCAGCCCGCCAACGATATTTCACCAACAGATAATTGCCGATACCGACACCGGCACTGCATAAAAAACAGAGCAGCAACAGATGCCACAATACCCGGCCTAACGAATTTTTACACAATTGCCGGAAAATATACGGCCCGCAACAAATGCCCCATAAAGAACGAAAGAAACTCATTTTTTACTTATCCTGCGATAATTCCGGCTTTGACCGGCACTCTCCAAACGCTTCAAATCCCCCCGGATACGTCTTTCAACTTCCGGAGACAGGCGATCAGTGAAAAGCATGCCATCCAAATGATCCAATTCATGCTGAATGCATCTGCCCAACAAACCGCCGCATTCCAATTCAAAAAATTCACCTTCCAAAGTTTGCGCCCTGAAAATCACCCTTGACGGACGCACCACCGGAGCATATATCCCCGGCACAGACAAACACCCCTCCTCACGCTCATCCACCTCTGATGATCTGGCGATTATTTCCGGATTTATAACGGTCAGCGGCATGCGCGGCAACAAATATTCCTCCCCGGGAGTACCGCTGCGGTTATTTCCGGGAACATCAAAAACCACCATCCGCAAAGATAAACCATATTGCGGTGCGGCCAGACCAATGCCGTCAAATACCCGTATTGCCTGCAACATATCTGCAGCATACTGCCGTATCTCATCATTAACGGCAACAACCGGTTCAGCTGTTTTTTTCAAAACAGCCGCACCGGCAGTATAAACCACACTTGATTTTTTCTTATTTTTGAAAATCATTTGGTCATAAAAAAACTTTTACTTCACAGCCGGAGCCGTTGCACTGGCGGGAATCGCCGGGGCAGCTGCAGCCGGTTTTTGAGAAAAATCACGTTTGACATCCGGAGCCTTCACCGGAGCAGTTTGACCGGCACTCCCCTTCTGTCCGGCATTGGCAACGACATCTTCAACACCGTCAAGACCAGGATAACGCCCGTCACCACTTTCATTATTCAGATAATAATCTGCACTTGTACCGCCAACTACCGAAGTCAACTGGGCCTTTGCGTTTTGAATACTGATATAGCTTGATGCAAGAGAAGTTTCGGCTTCGACAAGGTCACGCTGGGCTTCATTCAACCGGGTAAGCTCCGCTTTTCCGGCTTTATACTCTTCATCAACCAAATTGCGTTGTTCGGCTGAAAGAGAACGGATTTTAGCAAAAAGCTTGGTCTTGCGCACATTCTGAACATAATTTGCATAAGCAGAACGCACTTCGCTCACTACTGCGAACCATTTTTCTGCCACCTGATATTCTGCAACCGCCCGCTGGGCCTTGGCTTCACGCAGTTTGTTCAACCGTATTGCTCCATTAAAAAGAGTCCATTCGGCGGTAAATCCCACCCCGATTTCAGAAGTTTCGTTTCTCACAGTCCGATTATCGATATCTGAAAAACCGTAATTGAACTGGAAAAATCCTTTTACTACCGGCGAATAAGCTCCCCATGCCTGGTAAACCTGGTATTTAGCAATATTCAACTGTTCACGATATGCCTTCAAATCCGGACGATTGGCCAGTGCCGCATCCAGATAAATCTCTACAGCCGGCAAATCCGCAAAAGTTGTTTTGTAATCAGTCGGGAACTTCACCGTTGACGGCAATGTACCTTCCGGATACCCCATCAGCTGCGCCAGAGCGTAAATCGCAACTTCATATTGATAATCAGCTGCAACCAGACTGACTTCCGCCGAATTAACATATATTTCAAAGTTGAGAACATCACTCAATGGTGCAGCACCGGCTTCAAATTTATGCCGGGTATTTTCGAGGGAACTCTTCTGGAAATCCCGGTCTTCCAGAGCAATACGCCGGTTTTCGATAGCCAGAAGCACCGCATTATAAGCATATGCCACAGCCTCCATCATATTGCGGCAGGCATCTTCTTCCATACGGGCCTGGTAATCAAAACCGCTTTTGGCCGCTTTCAATTTAAAGAAACGGGATAATCCATCAAAAATCAGCAAATCAGCTCTGGCCGTCACCCCTTGCGTGAAAAAATCCGCACGCGGATTTGGACCGGATATGATATTCCACTGGGGCGTATATGCCAACGAATAACCGGCTGTCACCGTCGGCGAATAAGCTCCCCACGCCTGCAAATATTTCATTCTGGCAGCTTCAACCGCATGGTACGCCGCAATATAAGTCGGATTATTCTTTATCGCAATTTTCTGGGCATCGCGCAAAGACAATACAGTGATATCCTTGAGAATATCATCTGCCGCATCTTTTTGCCGCGCACTGTAGCTGTCGCCAAAGGTCGCAACAGCCGGTTCTTTGTAACTGTAACACCCGGAAATTGCCACCAGCATCAACGCGGCAGCTCCTTTCCTCAACCAGAATTTTCTCTTGTCCATTCGCGGATAAACTCCATATTATTTATGTAAGGTTAACTTAACTATTCAGTATAATGTAGCATCTTTCCGGACTTTTTTCAAGCATTTTTTTATTTAAATCCGAAAAGAAATACTTTTTTGCTTTCATCCACTTCACCGACCACGATGGCAAAAAGAGCCTCTTTAAACACCGGTTCACCTTTGATTGAGTAACTTTTAAAACGCACCGCCCACACCAGTTGATGTGCCGGCTCCATTTCCAGACGGGTAAGAAAACGGTAAGAGACGATTTCTCCCAGTTTGGATGCCACTTCCTGCTGTTCTTTATCAAACTCTTTTTTGCCGTAAAGCTGTCTGCCGCCGGCCGGTATATATTGCAAATAACGCTCAATATCCTTTTTACGGAATGCCTCAAGCATACTTTCTCCGATCTGCTGCTCTCTGATCAGAGTTTTTTCCGCTTCAGACAACTCCTCTACGCTCCGGCAGCCGCAGAAAATCAAAGACAACATCAATAATGTCAACATTTTTTTCATAAGTTTTCTCCTTTCTTTTGCAATCAGATGACTTTATCAAAAAACTCTTTTATCCGCACATTATCAGAATTTATCAACTCTTCGGGGGTGCCGGATACAACTATTTGACCGTGATCCATAAAAACCATCCGGTCGGCGATTTCTGTTGCGAAACCGATTTCGTGAGTTACCACCGCCATTGTCATACCTCCGTCGGCCAATTCACGCATCAATAGCTGAACTTCCCCCACCATTTCCGGGTCCAATGCCGATGTCGGTTCATCAAACAACAGTACTTCAGGATGCATAGCACAGGCACGGACAATAGCTATACGCTGTTTTTGCCCACCGGATAATTGCATCGGATATGCTTCTGCCTTGGACTCCAAACCGATCCGCTTCAACCAGCCATACGCTTCTTCCCGGGCCTGACTGCGGGTCAGCAAACCGCTTTCCACCGGAGCCAGAGTGATATTTTCCAATACTGTAAGATGCGGAAAAAGATTAAAATGCTGAAACACCATTCCTACTTTCGCACGATACGGATTAATATTTCTAGAGCAGTGATTCACCTCTTTGCCATGAAACAGGATTTTTCCGGCAGTGGGCACTTCCAACATATTCAGACAACGCAAAAAAGTACTTTTACCCGATCCGGATGGTCCGATTATAAAAACGGTTTCTCCCTTATTCAAAGCAAATGACACATCGTTGACCGCACGCAGTGCAGAAAAATCCTTGACCAGATTTCTGGCCTCCAATATAACCATGTCACTCATTTCTTTTCAACCTTTTTTCCAGTTTTTCCAATAATTTGGAAAAAATTATCACCAACAGTAAATATACCATCGCAACCACGATCAACGGCAAAAACGCATTGTAGGTCTGACTGCGGATAACATCTCCCCCTTTAGTCAGATCCTGCAGCGCGATAAACCCGCACACACTGGTTTCTTTCAACAATACAATAAATTCATTACCCAATGCCGGCAGAACATTTTTCAACGCCTGCGGCAAAACTATCAGAATCATTGTTCGGCAATATGACAACCCCAAACTGCGTCCGGCTTCCATCTGTCCCCGATCTATCGACATTATGCCGGAACGGATGATTTCTGCCACATAAGCTCCTGAATTGATCCCGAAAGCAATGATCGCGACTAAAACCTTGCTGACATCAACTGCTCCGAAAACCACAAAATAAATGATCAACAACTGCAGCACCACCGGGGTGCCGCGAATAACAGTTAAATACACGCGGCAAAAATAATCGGCGATTTTCCAATTTCCATTCAAATCAGCTGTACTGCGGATTATAGCCACGAAAAATCCGATCGCCACACCCAGAATCACCGCTGCGACTGACACCTGCATCGTAACCAGAAAACCATCCCACAAATAACGCCAACGATCATTTTTTATAAAATTGGTATGCCATTCACTCTTCCAACCGCCGTCCCCGGAATTTTCAGCTGCGGTTTCTGCAACAGTTTCTTCAATTTTTTCAGCGTATTTCTTCCGGATTTCATTGATCGTCCCATCCTGCATCATCTCATTCAGAGAATCATTCAGCATTTTAAGCAGCGGCTCACGGTTTTTAGCAATCGCGAACGCATACTCCTCAAAGGTCAGCGGTTCTTCCAGCATTTTCAATTCCGGATTGCCAGCGGAATGCACCATTGCCGGTTCGTTATCCAACACCACCGCATCCAATTTTCCCCGAAGTAATGCCGCGACAGCCATACTTCCGTCATCAAATCTCTGGGGATCATGGAAATTTTCAGTCACATAAGTATCACCGGTCGTCCCATGCTGTACACCGATACGCTTGCCTTTCAGATCCTTGCCGTTTTTTATCAGAGAATCAACCGGGACAATGATCATCTGCCTTGCACTGACATAAGCGACGGTAAAATCAACCATCTGCCGACGGTCCGGAGTAACAGTTATTGCCGAAGCGGCCACATCGCCTTTTCCGGATTGAACTGCTGCGATTATTGAATCAAACTTCATATCCTCAATAATCAGCTTCAAGCCGTTGCGCGCAGCGATCTCACGCATGATATCGGCATCTATTCCGACAATCTCCTTTCCGCTGTAAAATTCATAAGGCGGAAAATTTGCCGCCGTAACCATCCGTAACTCCCCGGCACCATCTGCGGCAAACACGTAAAAAAAACTTAAAAACGCAAAAAATATGATCTGAAGTATCTTACGCATAACTACTTATTCACCTTTCAAACCGGCAATAAATGCCTTTGTTCTTTCATTGACCGGATTATTTATTAAATCTCCGGCGGCACCTTCTTCAACAACTTTACCGTCTGCAACAAAAATGATCCGGTCTGCCACCATTTCTGCGAAATCCATCTCATGAGTAACAATCACCATCGTCATATCTTCTTCAGCCAACGCTCTGATAACGTGCAGCACTTCTTTGGTCAGTTCCGGATCAAGTGCCGATGTCGGCTCATCAAAGAACAGTATTTCCGGATGCAGCGCCAAAGCCCGGGCAATCGCCACCCGCTGTTGCTGACCGCCGGATAATTCACAGGGGTATGACGAAGCGTGTTCCAGCAATCCCATATCCGACAAAAGTTTATTTGCCTCTCTGACAGCTTCGCTCTTCGGCACACCGGCAACGTGAACAGGGGCATCGGTAATATTTTCCAAAACCGACATGTGCGGAAAAAGATTGAATGCCTGAAAAACCATCCCGCATTTGCGACGTCCGGCTTTCAACACTGTTTTCCCGGCATATTCCCCATCCGTCATGACCGGCACACCACCGACAGAAAGAGTGCCGCCATCAGCCTTTTCCAACATTGCCGCACAACGGAGCAAAGTTGTTTTTCCGGAACCGGATGGACCGATAATCGCAACGACTTCCCCTTTTTTGACGTTGAACGAAATGTTTTCAAGCACCTGCAGCCGGTCAAATTTTTTATTCAAATTGGAAACTTCAAGCACTGACACAGAATTATTTTTTTGCAAATCACTCATTTTCTCACCGGTAGTAGTTCAATTTTTTCTCCAGAGCCGCCATTGCTGAAGCCACCAGAAAGTTGAATACATAATAGAAAACGCCTGCCACCACGAAAGGCATCATGGAAGATGTCGCACTGGCGATCTGTTTGGCTATCGTAAACATCTCCAAAACCGCCAGAGAAAATGCCAGTGATGTATCTTTGACCAAGGTAATAACTTCATTCGTCACCGGCGGCAGTATTCTTTTGATCACCTGCGGAAAGATGATGCGGCGGAATGTCTGCCATCCGGAATATCCCAACACTGTCGCCGCTTCATACTGTCCGGCAGGTATTGACCCGATACCGGCCCGGTAAATTTCCGCAAAATATGCCGCATAATTCAGTGAAAAACCGATAATGACCGCAATAAACCGGTAATCTATTCCGCAAAAAGAAAGTTTTGACAGCTGGATACCGAAAAGATAGTACGGCCCGAAAAACCAAATCAGCAACTGCAGCATCAAAGGAGTTCCGCGCATGACCGAAATAAATATTTTAAAAAAGCTGCGCAATACAAAATTACGCGACATTCTGCCGGCAGCGATCACCAACCCCAACGGCAGAGCAAAAACCAGCGTCAATGCGAATATAAGCATGGAAACCAACAACCCCTTGCCCAATTCACAAACAGTATGGATCAACTCATCTTTGTTGCTTTCACTGTTTTTTCCGGATTCATCAATTGCCTGTATCTGACCGATGGCCACTACATTTTTTCCCTCAAAATAGAGTGCTGATATTTTTGCTGCACTGCCATCGGCAACCATTTCCAGCAAGGTATTCTGAACTTCATCCCGCAACCGGATATCACCTTTACGGAATCCGATACCGTAATTTTCTTTCATCACGATCTCATCCAGCAGCCGGAAGCCGCCGGACAATTTGGTTTTGGCAACACCGACATCCATTGCGACGGCATCCACACTGCCGGATTCAAGCATCATGACCGCATTATTGTAGTCGGGTGCAATGACCAGTTCTTTTAATTTTTTTCCCAAATCCTGATATCTTTCGCCACCGGGCTGCAATGCTTTCATCACCGGAGTATCTGTCTGTACCGCAACCTTTCTGCCCTTCAGATCTGTCAGCTTGACCACCGGAGAATCTTTTTTCACCATAACCACCTGCTCGTTAACCACATAAGGATCGCTCCAGGTGTATGAGTGTTCACGGCCATTTATAGTGAATCCATTCCAGATACAGTCGATCATTCCGCTTTTGAGTTCGCTGTCTTTGGCCTCCCAGTTGATCGGTTTCAATACGATCTTCCAGCCGCGCCGCCGGGCGACTTCCCGGGCCAAATCCAGATCAAATCCGCGATACTCCCCCTTTTCGACATAACCGTAAGGCGGAAAATTGGCATCAAAACCAACGGTAAAAGTTCTGCTGTCTGCCGCTGCCCCTGCTCCGCCAAACAGAAGTAACATCAAGATAAACAAAAATACTGTCTGTTTCAAAACAGCCCCCTGATTTTTATAGTTTGTGAATTTTGAAGTAATCTCAAGAGTTTTTGAGGACTTTTGAAATTGTCCATCCTTATAATATATTGCAAAAACGACAATTTTACAAGTTATTTTTTCACAATCGGTTCAGCCGTCAATGAAGAAATTTTCCATTTGCCTTCGCTTTTTTCCGCGCTCCCGCTGCACCGGTAAACATCGGCAAAATCATTTCTTCCTTTTTTGGCTGCACCGGAAATTCTGGCATCAAAATCAAAAATTGCCAATCCATCGGACAATTCCACTTTTATATCTGTCACATTTACAGACAATTCATCGATCATCCGCTGCATCAAAGCCACATTGGTTTTCAACTCATCCCTTGACCAATTTGCGGAAATATCCGGCTGCACAACCCGCAACTTTACTGCCGGACAAAAAAAGTCATCAACTTTCGTAAACTTGAATACTCCGGCATGCGGCACATCTCCGGATTTTTTGCTGACCAGAGAAGAAACATTTTCGACCAGCTTTTTCACCTCGCGTTTATCTTTGGTCGCCATAAAATACCAGACGGCAAGCGCCGCAAGCAACAGGGCAAGCACCCCCGGCAGGATCATCCATTTTTTCACAGCCATACTCCTCCATTGATACGTTTGATCTCCACTTCTCCGAATTTGTGTTCTTCCGGCCGCTGATCCCGGTTATCGCCGACAACAAAACAGCAGCCGGGACGGATGATCAAAGGTCCGGTCGTCCACGAACATGGATATTTCACATACCCTTCTTCCTGTATCACGTCATTTATCAGCAATTTACCGTTACAGAACTCCACCTTGTCCCCGGCGAGAGCCACGACCCGTTTTAAAAGATCAGTTCTGCCGAAATAAGCTATCGTCACCACATCTCCCCTTTGCAGCGGGCGGAACAGATAATACCAGCGGCAGGCCAGAATGAATGAACGGTCATGGTATGTCGGTTCCATACTGCTTCCGGAAACGAAACACGGTTTGAAAGCCGAAAAAAATAACAGTGATGCCGCAATAATTATCAACAGACGGATATAAAAACGGCGGTTCAATTCCGGAAAAAAGAACTTTTTTATCTGCCGGAAGAATCGATCTCTTATATTCATCTGTTTTGTCACTTACTGTTGTCCGGCGGCCTCGGCCGCTGCTGCAGCTTCTTCTTCCTGACGTTTTTTCTCCGCTTTCAAAAGCGGGAGGAAACGGCCTTTATCACTGGCTTTCATATAAGCCTCTTCTGCAGTGATATTCCCTGCATCAAATTCTCTCTGGATCGAATTATCCATCGCCATCATACCCCGGCCGACACCGGCATCAATAATAGTCCGGATATTGGATATCTGACCTTCGCGGATAGTATTGGGCAAACCATCAGTGTACAACAGCACTTCATGTACAGCCACGCGTCCGCCGCCAAGTTTACGGCAAAGCAGCTGGGAAACCACTGCCTGCAGACATTCGGCAAGCATGGTACGTATCTGGGCCTGCTCATCCGATGGGAATGCGTCAATAATACGGTCGATAGTCTGCGGTGCATTATTGGTGTGCAATGTGGCAAACACCAACATTCCCATTGAGGCACAAGTCAATCCCAAACGCATCGTTTCGTTATCGCGCATCTCACCGATAAGCACAATATCCGGGTCAGAACGCATCACGCCACGCAACGCTTCCGGGAAAGAGTGACTGTGTATTCCGATTTCCCGGTGGACTATTGTACAATTTTTGTTTTGATGAACGAATTCAATAGGGTCTTCAATGGTGATGATATGTTTGCTGGTATAAGTATTTATGTAATCAATCATCGCAGCCAGAGTAGTAGACTTACCGCTTCCGGTCGGCCCGGTGACCAGAACCAATCCGGATTTATAAGAGCATATTTCCTTCAAAACCTCCGGCAAATGCAATTCTTCCAGAGTCAGGATCTTGCTCGGGATCTGACGCAAAACACACGCCATGCCGTGATAGTTGTAAAAAAAGTTACAGCGGAAACGGGCAAGTCCGGGAATTTCATGAGCGAAGTCAAGGTCATGATTTTTCATAAAGATTTCCCAGCGTTTTTTCGGCAGACAGATCTCTTCCATCAACTCCGCCATGTACTCCGCCGTCAATATTTGATCATCCAGCGGTTGGATATTACCGTGAAAACGGGCCTTCGCCGGAAAATTTATTGACAAGTGCAAATCTGACCCGCCGTTGGCCAGCATCTGCCGCAAATAACCATTGATGATCGGTTCTTCTCTTTTCATTATGATGATCCTCCCGGAAAATTATTTATTTGCCCGCGCCGCCTGCGCTTCACGCTGTGCCCACAATGAATTGACCTGGGCAATAACAGTCTGATCCTTCATTTCCGCCAATACGGCCTCCCTGGTCATAAGATTCATGGCATACTTTTCGTACATACACTGATCAAAAGTACACATTCCCTGCTTGGAAGCAGTCGCCATTGTCGACTGCAGACGGAAAGTCTTACCTTCACTGATAATATTGGCGACAGCCATTGTATTGAGCATCAATTCATATACCAATGTCAAACCGCCGAAACCATCCGGAACCAGCTTCTGACATATCACCCCGCGCATACTGCCGGCTGTCATTGCCCGGATCTGCGGCTGCTGCGCCGGTGGGAACACATCCAGCAAACGGTTCAATGTATTGGCCGCATTTCCGGTGTGCAAAGTACCGATGACAAGGTGGCCGGTTTCTGAAGCTGTGATAGCATTTTCGATCGTTTCCAGGTCATGCATCTCACCGATGACGATGATATCCGGGTCTTCACGCAAAGATGCTTTCAGCGCACTGCGGTAACTGTTGGTATGTCTGCCGACTTCGCGCTGCGAAACCTGACAGTTGTACGACATCTGCAAAATTTCGATCGGATCTTCCACAGAAATGATATGATCCTGCCGTTTTTCATTGATCGTATTGATCATGGATGCAAGCGTTGTGGTTTTACCGCATCCGATAGGTCCGGTGACCAGAATCAATCCATTGTGATAATCCAGCAGCCGCCGGATATTGGCAGCATCTTTCGGTAAAAATCCGAGTTCTTCCAAAGTTTTGATCTGGTCAGGCACCAGACGGTAACTGCCGGCCACACCGTCTTTCTGTTCCATCAGACAGACACGAAAGCGGTCGTAACCGACTTCCAAAGCCAGACTCACATCCTGTTCCTCTTTGAAGTTGGCGATCTGCTCATCTGAAAGCAAAGAAAAATTCAACCGTTGAGCATCTTCCGGTGTCAACACATAAGAATCGATCCTCTCGATCTGCAGCAGACGGCGGACAAATGCCGGAGACCCGGCCGAAATATGCAAGTCACTGCACCCCAGAGCACGCAAACTGGTGAGAAGTGTGATCATCCGTTCCCTGACCTCTTCATCACTCAAACTCATCACATCGCTCAAACCGGGCAAATCTCCGTATCCTTCAACAGCGGCAAATTGGACTTCAGCAGCATCTCCGCCCTCCCCCTCTCCGGTTGCACTTCCATCAGGAGCGACTCCGGACTCCGCCTGCTGACAGGCGTAATCCACCAGAGCCTGCATTTGTCCTGCCCACGCCTCCTGCTCTTCAACCGGAAGCCCCATGCAAAGACTCTCCAGCACATTTCCGGCAAAATCAGCCAAATCCCCGGTACGGTTCAGAGATTCCCACAGATTCTGAGCATCTTCATCGCTCAATATCTCATTTCCCGTCAGCGCATAAACGAACCATTGAATAGTCAAAGGCACATCCGGTGTCATATTTCGATTCCTTTCGCAAAAATTCAATTTTACAAAGCAACCTCAAAAGTCCGCAAAAACTCTTAAAACCGCTTCTCACTACAATGACATTGTTATACAATACAGCACCATCCCGGTGAAGTCAACCCCGCGGAGCAGTCATATCCGCAAAAAAAGTGATTGATAATTTGAAAAATCGGCAAACATGTATTATATTAACAGAATGGTTGGGCATATTTTGCCGTATAATTCAAGAAACTATGGAGGTTACCCCGTGAGTTTTCATCTGTTGGTGTTCGTCAAGCAGGTGCCGGATACGCAAAACATTTCCGGCGATGCAATGACCCCCGAAGGCACCGTAAATCGTGCCGCATTGCCGGCGATCTTCAATCCGGAAGATTTGAATGCGCTGGAATTGGCTCTTCAGCTTAAAGATCGTTATCAGGCCCATGTCACTGTTGCGACAATGGGTATGCCTGCTGCCGCAGAAGTACTCCGGCAGTCTCTCTATCGCGGTGCTGACCGGGCCGTACTGGTCACCGACCGGGCGTTGGCCGGAGCAGATACACTGGCCACAAGTTACACTTTGAGTTGTGTGGCAAAAAAACTTGGCAATATCGATCTGGTTCTGTGCGGACGCCAGGCGATCGACGGGGATACCGCTCAAGTCGGTCCGCAGATCGCTGAAAAACTCAACATCCCGCAGATCTGCTATGTTGAAGAGGTCAAATCACTGGAACCGGGAAAAATCGTCGCCCGCCGTGCGATCGAGGGCGGGTACGAAGTTCTCTCATCCCCGCTTCCGGCTCTGCTCACTGTGATCGATGCCAATGATCCGCGCCCGATGAATGTCAAATTGATGATGAAACACAAACGCGCCAGAACGGCCGGAGAAGTTGATGCGGCAGCCAAAAAAGGAGAGATCGCGGATGCTGAAGCATTCAAAGCCGATCTTGCGGCGCGCAGTCTGCTCATTGAGGAGTATTCCGCCGCCGATATCAACGCTTCCCCCGACCGGATCGGATTCCCCGGTTCTCCGACCAAAGTAAAACAGGTCATGAGCGTGGTTCTCACCGCCGGAGAAGCGAAAACCGTTTCCGCCGATGCTGAAGGTATCGCCGGACTTATGCATGAACTCATCAGCGATCACACTCTGGGGTAAAAAAATGGCTAATATTGGAAATGTCTGGGTCTTTATTGAACAGGAACAGGGAAAAATTGCCGGAGTCAGTTTGCAGTTGGTTTCAAAGGGCCGGGAACTTGCCGACCGTCTTGGAGTCAAACTTGAAGGCATTTTACTGGGTGACAATCTCTCCGGATGTATCGACACATTGTATCACTACGGTTGTGACCGGGTGATCCTTGCAGAAGATCCCCGTCTGGAACCATTTACCGTACTGCCTTACGCCAAAGTCATCATGAAACTGATTTTGGAACACAAACCCAATATCCTGCTTTTCGGAGCCACCCTCAAAGGCCGTGAACTTGCTCCGCGTATCGCATCGGAAAAATTAGCCGGGCTTACCGCTGACTGCACCGATTTGCAGATCGATGATTTTGAAGACAAGAAAAACGGAAAAAGTTATACCGATAAACTTATGCAGATCCGTCCGGCTTTCGGCGGCAACATCATTGCCACCATCGTCAACACCTGGGATGATCCGCAGATGGTTACTGTACGCGAAGGCGTAATGAAACTTGGTGAAGCTGATACTTCACGCAAAGGTGAATTGCTCCGTATTCCGGTCGAATTGACCGCTGAAGATACCGTGATCCAGGTCATCGAAAGAGTCCGGGCAGAAAAAGAAGTCGATCTGCAGGGCGCACAAATCATTGTCGCCGGCGGCTATGGAGTAGGCTCCAAAGAGAACTTCAAACTCATCTACGATCTGGCAGAAGCCATCGGCGGTGAAGTCGGAGCGTCCCGTGCCGCTGTCGATGCCGGATGGATCAGTCACGATCATCAGGTCGGTCAGACTGGTGTAACCGTTCGTCCGCGCCTTTACATCGCCTGCGGTATTTCCGGTTCGATCCAGCACACCGCCGGAATGAGTGAATCCAAAAAGATCATAGCGATCAATACCGATCCGGATGCACCGATTTTCAGTTGTGCCCACTACGCAATCGTCGGTGACTTGAATCAGGTCATCCCGCAGATGATCAAAGCTTTCAAAGCAAAGCAGCAGTAACAGGAGAACTTCTTACAATGTTGAACTATTTTTCTGACAACAAAGATCTCGAATTTACCTTGCAGAATCTTGAGCTCGCCGAAATAACCGGTTTGCTGGAAAAAAATTATCACAATGCAGAAAAATTCGAATCAGCTCCGAAAGATTTCAAAGATGCTCTGGACAACTATGAGCGTGCATTGAAAATCATCGGGGAGATCGCCGGAGAACGTATCGAAGCCCGTTCCCGTACTGTCGATCAGGTCGGTGCTCAATTCAAGGACGGCAAAGTCATCTACCATCCCCTGACCCTGCAAAATCTGGAAGATCTCAAGCAGGCAGGTTTGATGGGGGTCATGCTCGGGCACGAATACGGCGGATTGAATTTCCCCTGTTCAGTCTACACGATGATGACTGAAATAGTTTCCCGGGCCGATGCTTCTTTACAAAATATTTTCGGATTGCAGGATATTGCAGAAACCATCAACTTCTTCGGCAATGACGAACAGAAAAATTATTATCTGCCGCGTTTTGCATCCGGCGAATTTGATGGCTCCATGGATTTGACCGAACCGGACTACGGTTCAGACCTCCAATCCGTCCGTCTGCGCGCCTATCAGGATGAAAACGGCCAATGGTATCTTAACGGCATGAAGCGTTTCATCACCAACGGTTGTTCCAAAGTACATCTGGTGCTGGCCCGTTCCGAAGAGGGAACTACCGATGGTCGCGGTTTGTCAATGTTTATCTGTGAAGCCTGTCCGCAGCTGGTCGTGCGCCGGATTGAGGATAAAATGGGTATTCACGGTGTTGCCACTTGCGAACTGCAGTTCAATGATGTTCCGGCCCAACTCTGCGGCAAACGCCGTTTGGGCTTGATCCGTTACGTTATGAGTCTGATGAATGGCGCACGTGTAGCGATCAGCGCGCAAGCAGTTGGTATCGCGGAAGCCGCTTACCGTCAAGCACGTAAATATGCTTCCGAACGTGAACAATTCAAACGCAGCATCGACAAATTTCCGGCGATCTACTCCATGTTGAGTTCGATGAAAGTCCGTTTGACCGCCGCCCGTGCGCTGCTTTATGAAACCACCAGAGTCGTGGATCTGCGCAACACCTATACTCATCTGGTCGAACACGGTTCTCCGTCAGATGAAGATCGGGCCAAACAGAAATACTACACCAAACTGGCAGCGCAATTGACTCCGATGTGCAAAGCTCTGGCTACGGAAAGTGCGAATTCCATTGCCTATGACGGCATTCAGATTCACGGCGGTACCGGCTATATGCGGGACTTCAACGCTGAACGTTACTACCGTGATGCCAGAATCACCAATATTTACGAAGGAACCACCCAGCTGCAGATCGTGGCGGCGATCGGCGGAGTAATGCAGCGTGATGCCGACAAACGCATGGAAGAACTTTTTGCCGTTGAATTGCCTGCTGAATTGGCGGCGTTGCGGGAAAAATTGGCTGCACTGCATGCTAAACAGCTGGAAGCGGTCAAATTCGTTGCCGAAAAACGCACTGATGATGGCAGCAAAGATACGGCTTACCATGACTTGATGGCCCGCAATCTGGTCGAAATGGAAACATTCATTTTTGTCGGACTGCTGCTGTTGCGTGATGCGGCCATTTGCGCGGACCGTGCTCCGATTGCGGAACGCTATGTTTTGGATGCAGTTGCGGAATTTGAACGCCGTTATCTCAATGTTTGCTCCGGTGACACTAAACTCATCAGCAACCATCGTGATATTATTGATTACTGACAAAGGAGGATTTTTACTATGAACAACAATTATCTGGAACGGGCGAAACAGAATATCCCCGATCCGCAAATCCTCTCGGTCGTTGCAGCCAAACGGGCAAAACAGCTCGCAGCAGGCGGACGTCCGATGATTAAATGTGATTCTGAAAATCTGCTGGATATCGCTCTGTTGGAAATCGCAGAAGGACTCTTGTCTTATGAGTTCCCGGAAGATTCCGAAACTCCGGCTGAAGAAACGTCAGAGTCTGCCGCCGAACCCGAAGAGTAAAATTACTCTTGATATTTCCGACCGCGAATCTGTGAGATTCGCGGTTTTTTTATTGCCTTGAATCTGTATCGTTCTTTCCGATTGCAAACATGCGTCGGATAATAAAATCAAAACGGCAGTATTGATAAATTTTTTCAATAATAAAATTTACAACAACACCTCCGCTCATTAACAGCAATATCATTGCCGACAACAGCAATATTTCTTGCGGCAAAGGATAAATTGCCGGATTTTTACGGCAAATAAAATTATTCCAGAAATAAGGGTAACAATGCAACAAATAGATGCCAAGAGAATTGGTACTGATAAAAGATATGACCCTGATCATCTTCTGTCCGGAAATATTTATCTGAGCCATAAGCAGCAGCATAGTGGCAGCCTGCAGCACACAAAACGGAGAAAGATAGTTCATCAAACGCCGATCCCCGGCCAGCAAATGTACCGCTGACGGTATCAACACCGACAAAAAACAAATTGCGGTCAAGATATAATTTATCCTTTTGATGCAGAGAATTTGCGGAGAAAACTTCCGGAGTGCAGCTCCGTAAATAAAACAAATTATCAACCATATCATTGAAAAACCGTTTCGCAATGACAGTTCCGCAGTCAAAGGTGATATCATCGGAAGTATCGAAAAAGCAAAAAACATACATCCGGATAAAATTGCCAACTCCCGGAGCGATATTTTACTGAGTCCTTTACACAATAACGGCATAAAGATCAATAACCCGCAATAGGCATTGATATACCACCAGAAGCCGACGATGGGAATAAATGTTGCTTTTATATTGAAGTCATACCCTCTGCCGCCTGGAAGAAACAAAAATACAACCAGATAAAGCAATAATCCCCAAAGTACGATTTTTGCAGCAAAAGAGATGGTTTTATATCCCCATTTACGATCATATTCCCCGGCCCTTTCCCCCATCAGCCAACCGGAAAGCATTGCAAAACAATTTACTCCGGCGAAACAGAAATATTCAACGATCACACCGAAACAATAATGAAAAACAGGCAATGTTTCATTCAACAAACGGCAATATTGATTATTGACATGTAATGCGGTAATCATAAACATTGCTGAAATTCTGTATATATCAACCCCGAAACAACGTGTATTCATTTTCTTATCCTTTCGCATATAAACGAATAAAATACATCTGAAATCATCATTTGTCAAATTGGGAAACTTCATTTTATTAATGATTTACCGGCAAAATATTACAGATTTTTATACTTTTGCGGTTGTATTTGTATTTTTTTATGCTATATTCTGCATATTCACAACTTTTACAAAAAAACGGAAGAATCCATTTTTCAGTTCAGGAAAAAATTATGATAAATTCGCTTCAATCATCTGTACTTTACCGGAAAAAATTTGCGATCCTGATATGCGGTATCGTTTTGTATTTTCTCACCAGCATGGCAAAGGTTCTGATTCCCGGAATAATTTTCAATGATTTGCTGAATAAAGGTTTGGATGCCCGGATGATATCCGGCACCGGAGCCGCATTCATGTACTCCTATGCAGTCAGTCAACTGCTTGCCGGTATTTTTTCCAACCGTTACGGTGGAGTACGGATACTGTTGGCAGGCGGAACATTTTTTGCGCTTGGCACAATCGCTTTTCCCTGGCAGAACAGTTATTGTCTGATGCTTTTATGCCGGATATTGACCGGTCTGGGGGCCGGAACCGTTTTTCTTGGAGTGGTGAAATTATTGAGTGATCTGTTTTCCGGAAAATTTGCGATCGCTTTGGGAACTGTTATGCTGCTGTCTTACTTCGGACCGAGCTGCGGCACCACTCCAATGGTGTTGCTGACAAAACATGCCGGCTGGCAGATGGCGATGTCACTTCCGGGAATCATTGCCGGAGCTGCGGTTGCAATAATCATATTGCTGATGCGGGGAACTGTCAAAGATGCAGTTCCCGGAAATGCGATCAAAGAGTTGACAGCCATGTTGAAAAACCGGGAAATGTGGCTGTTGAATATAAGTTGTCCGATCATATTCGGAGCATACTATGTATTATGTTCACAAATCGGTCAAAAAAGCATAACCGACCATTGTGCGCTGACTCCTGCGGCTGCCTCGATGGTGATTCTGACTCTGACGATACTGGTTGCCGTCAATAATGTTGCCGGCAATCTGCTGCTTAAATTATGCGGGAACCGGCGCAAAGCCGTCATTATTACAGCTTTTATTTTTTCTATTGCCGGAGCTGCAACCGGCTATTGTGCTTTTGCCTCCGGCAATTCTCTTTTCCTGATGATAACATCCTTTACTCTCATCGCCATACCGGCAGGATTTTTCCCGGTTTACGGGCTTGTTGCCAAAGAGCTGAATCCTCCGGAACAAACGGGATTAACGGTAGCTGTCCTGAATTTCTGGTGTTTTGTTTACATAGCATTTTTCCAAAATATCAGCGGCAGAATTCTGCAGTATTACAGTGATGCCGGATATGAAAAATTTCCTCCGGAAGCGTACTGCCGGATATTTATTTTTCTGGCGGCAGCCGGATGTGCCGGATTGATCACAAGCATCTTTATCCGGGAAACTTTCCGGATAAACAAATAACCTGTTTTATCTTACTGTCCCGGCTGAAAACTTGACTTTTCAAGTTTTTTGATGTATATTATAAGACTTGATTTTTCAAATTTCACCGAAAGGCAATCGCTTGATACCGGATAATACAACCAGAGCATCCTCTTTGACCAAAACGACCGCTTTGTTTATACTTTGCGGCGTAACGGTTCTTTTGATGTGTTTTTGTTCTCCCGGTCAAAAGCACTGCTCTTCAGAAAAAAACAGCTCTGTCATTGAATATTGCAGCGGCAGCGAATCTGTACCGGCAATTTTTTTACCCTGTTCCAGTTTCTTATCCAAACCTTATGCTTCAACTCAATCACGGCGTTCGGATCATGCGTCTGAATTGCCGGTTGTTTTATTATTCAGGGCAGTTGTCTGCCGTGCGACACCGTTACCGGTGTACTGTACCCCTGCCGCGACGACGACTGCAGATCCGTCAATACCGGTCAAGGCCGGCCCCGATGTTTATTACATATAAATTTTATAATAATTTTTCAATCAGTGAGGTTTTTCAAAAATGGTTACAGCAATACAAGTTCTCGGAGGTCTGGCGATATTCATTTTCGGCATGAAAATGATGAGTGATGGTCTGCACCATGTTGCCGGAGAAAAAATGCGTTCAGTACTCCGGGTATTTTCCGCCAACCGTTTTGTAGCGATCATTTCCGGAGCATTGGTAACCTGTGTCATTCAATCATCCAGTGCAACGACCGTCATGGTCGTAGGATTTATCAATGCCGGATTGTTGACTCTCGCCCAGGGTATCGGCTTAATGTTCGGGGCGCACATTGGTACGACTGTGACAGCTCAATTGGTTGCATTTAAAATATCATGGATCATTATGCCGGCAATCATTCTCGGATTGGGATTAAGTTTTATTCCCCGGCAGAAAATTGCCAAATGGAGCGAAACCATTCTCGGATTCGGATTCCTTTTCCTCGGCATGGAAACCATGAGTACCGCATTAAAGGGGATCAATCAGGATGTTTTCCGTCAGGCATTTCAACTTTTTGAATGCGCACCTGCAAATGGAATGATTCCGCTTTTCGCGCTGATTGGAGCAATCATTGCCGGTATGCTGGCAACAATGATCATCCAAAGTTCATCAGCCTGTACCGGTATTATAATTGCCTTGGGTGCCAGCAATCTGATCGATGTTTATACTGCTGTGGCTCTGGTTCTGGGTTCCAATATCGGAACGACCGTTACCGCTCAATTGGCAGCCATCACTGCCAACCGGGTGGCGAAGCAGGCGGCACTGGCCAATACGTTATCGGTAATTATCGGAGTCACTGTAATGTGCCTGACCTTCCTCATTCCCGTTAACGGACAACCGGCATTTTTTGCTTTGATCGACTGTTTTGGTGGAGATACACCGCGACAAATCGCCAACGCTCATACCATATTCAATATCTTTTCAACAGTGCTGCTTCTGCCGTTCATTCCTCTGATATCCCTGCTGTGTGAAAAAATCCTGCCGGTAAAAAACAGCAAAATCAAATATCAGAAGCTGGAACCGCATCTGTTGAATACTCCGCCGATCGCACTGGCTCAAACAACCAGCAGCTTGCGGCAGATGTTGAAAAAAGCATGGAAGATGATCGACTGCTCGTTGAAAATATATATTGACAACGATGAAAAAAATCAGGCATTTGTCAAGCAATTGGAAAAAA
>SUVW01000018.1:0-23692 GCA_015061815.1 Lentisphaerota bacterium | reverse complement strand
CTGGCTCAAACAACCAGCAGCTTGCGGCAGATGTTGAAAAAAGCATGGAAGATGATCGACTGCTCGTTGAAAATATATATTGACAACGATGAAAAAAATCAGGCATTTGTCAAGCAATTGGAAAAAAGAGAAGCTGATATCGATGCCCGCCAGAAAGATATTACCGAATATCTTTCCCAGCTTATGCGGCGCGACCTGACCGCCGGTGAAGCCGGACAGATACCGATGCTGCTGCATTGCACAAACGACGTGGAAAGGATCGGTGACCATACGGAATTGATCCGGAACATCACGGAAAAACTCAATGATGAAAAAATACGTTTCAGTCCGGAAGCGGAAAATGAATTCAAGCGGATGTATAATTCCTTGAATGATCTGGCTTCTCACACGATCGAACTCTTGTCGGATAACTCACCGGATGCTGTGGCAACCGCAAAAAACTTATCCGAAAGACTTCTTTCCATGTTAGGCGAATCTGAAGCCGGCCATCTGGCCCGGATCAACAATGGCGAATGCCGTCCGCAGGTTGGCATTCTTTATCTGGAACTGATCGAAGAAATACGAAAAATCACCCGGCATCTGGAAAATATCAACGACCGTGCCGGCATGTTCTATGAAAAATTGCCCAACGCGGCACGGTAAAACAACTGAAAACAAGAGGTTATATTATGCAAGCATTGTTACAAATCACCGGCGGGATCGCCGGATTGATCCTGCTCTATTACGGAGCAGAATTTTTGATAAAAGGTGGCGTCAGTATTGCTTTGAAACTGAAGGTCCCTGCCCTTATCATCGGTTTGACTCTGGTCGCATTCGGTACCAGTGCTCCGGAACTGGTGGTCAGTATTGATGCCGCCTTGAAAGGCAACGGCGATATCAGTATTGGCAATGTTGTCGGCTCAAATATATGCAACATACTGCTTATTTTAGGTTTAAGTGCTGCAATCATGCCGCTGACAGTAAATAAAAAACTGTTGAAATTTGATCTTCCATTGCTGACTGTAACCAGCATCGTGCTGACCATTTTCTGCCTTATTTCCCGGGGCATCACCCGTTGGGAAGGGTTGATATTTTTCGCCGGCATAATTTTTTATACATTTTACAGTATTTATGACGGTAAAAAGAATGGTTCTGATCCGGAAGATGTGGAAAACAACAAAATATATCCTTACTTTTTATCAATTGTTTTTGTTGTTTCCGGACTTGCGGCATTGATAGCCGGAGCAAAGTTATTTGTCAACTCTGCCATATTCATAGCCAGAGCCTGCGACATATCTGATGCAGTGATCGGTTTGACTGTAGTCGCACTGGGAACAAGTTTACCTGAACTTGCCACCAGTGTTGTTGCAGCTATCAAAGGCGAACAGGATATTGCCATCGGCAATGTGATAGGATCATGTATTTTCAATATTCTCTGTATCCTCGGCATCGCGCCGCTGATAACTCCGATCCATGCTCCGGAAATAGATCTGATCGATCTGGGAACGATGTTGTTTTCAACAGTAATACTCTTTCCGATCATGTATACAAATTGGAAAATCAGTCGCAGAGAAGGAGTATTTTTGCTGCTGATTTATTGTGCGTATACAACGTACCTGTTTTTCAAATAAGGTACAAACATTTATCTGTTCCGTTGCAGTTTTATACTCCAACGGAACATTTTTTTTGCGCGTTATACGCCGGGGGCAAACGGAGAATCACTGAAAACTTTTATTCCCATTGCCCGGATTTCATCAAGAACTGCTTTATTTTCCGGAGTTTCAACCGTAAACAATGCCTCGATCCGATTCCATGCACACACTTTATTCATCGCACTGATTCCGATTTTGCTGTGATCAGCAATCAGAATTACCCGGTCACTGTTTTCGATCATCCGGCGGTTGATTCCGGCAATCAGTTCATTGTGATTGAATATTCCTCTGGAAGTCACTCCGCGAGCAGAAAGAACCGTCAAATCCGCATGATACATAGCAACAGCAGCTTCGGCATGCGGCCCGAGCAACAAACCGCTTTCCGGATGCAATCGGCCTCCGGTCATCTGAATTTCCGAACCGCCGCCGGAAGGAAACATTTCCAAAGCGACATTACAAAGCGGCAATGAATTGGTAATGATCACCTGTTCCGGCTCCCGGAGAAACATTCCCAGATGTGCGGTCGTAGAACCACCATCGACAAAAATACAACGGACACCTTTGAAGTATTGATTATAGGCATTCCAGGCGAGGAAACGCTTTTCCGCAGAATACCACTTTTCCCGCAATGCCAATGGGATCATATTATCCTGCCGGTTTATCCGCCGGCTGATTCCGCCCCAGATGCGTTCAGCACCGCCATTGACAGAAATTTCCAAAAAATCCCGGCGGACAGTTGCCGGACTGGCTTTCAGCAATTTTACCGCTTCTTCAACAGTCATCACCTCATGTTCAGAAAGATATTCCTGAATTTGCCGTCTTCTGTTTTTCACACTCACATTTATATCTCCTTTTTCAGTTAATGTATCACCCAAATCGCCGAATTTCAATCAAAAAAATGATTGAAATGGTTAGCAGGAACGTTTTTCATTAAAATCAGATTGATTTACCCTCCCCCGGTGATTATATTATGATTGTTTGAAAACAGATCCGACAACAGGGAGCAACGATATGAAAACAACAGCTGTAAGATTGTACGGAAAACGGGATCTCCGTCTTGAAACTTTTGAATTACCGGAATTTACCGATGATTCGATATTAGCAAAAGTAATTTCAGACAGCGTCTGCATGTCTACCTGCAAAACAGCAGAACAGGGTGCCGAACACAAGAGAGTACCGGATAATGTTGCAGAAAATCCCGTGATCATCGGTCATGAATTGTGTGGAGTTATTCTTAAAGTCGGCAGTAAATGGACCGGTAAATTTCATTGCGGCGATCACTTCACTGTCCAACCGGTCATCAATCCGGGAATCAATTATGACACCATCGGTTACTCATTCGGAAGTATAGGCGGGGATTCTGAATTGATACTTATCCCCGCCGAAATAGTTGAAAAGGGGTGCATTCTGCCATATACCGGAGATGCATTTTTCAAAGGCAGTCTGGCTGAACCGATGAGTTGTATCATCGGCGGCTTCCGCGCTTTTTATCACCGGGGCAAAGAAGAATACACTCATAAAATGGGACTTCTGGAAAATGGTCAGATGGCAATTATCGGCGGTACCGGCCCGATGGGACTCGGAGCAGTTGATTATGCCTTGAATGGCCCCAGGAAACCGGCAAAACTGGTAGTCACAGATATCAATCCGGAGCGTTTGGCCAGAGCTGAAAAAATATTTCCTCCGGAAAAATTCAGTCAGCAGGGAATTACCCTGCAATTCATTAATACAGCGGCAGAAGATGCCCGGGAAATTCTCATGGAATCAACCGGAAACAGAGGATTCAATGATGTATTGTGTATGGCTCCAGTCAAAGAGGCAGTGGAACTTTCCGGAAAAATTCTGGCCGAAGACGGCTGCTTGAATTTCTTTGCCGGCCCATTGAGTAAAGAATTCACTGCCGGATTGAATTTTTATGATGTACATTATGCCGGCACTCATGTTACCGGCACTTCCGGTGGAACTGTCAACGATCTGCTTACGGCTTTGCGCCTTATGGAAAACAATGTGATCCATCCGGAAGTAATGATCACGCACATTGGCGGACTCGATGCAGTGATCGACACCGTTTTAAATCTGCCCTCGATCCCCGGCGGCAAAAAAATCATCTATCCGGGAATCCGCTGCCCTTTGACTGCAATCGCTGATTTTGCAACTCAAAAAAACGATCCGCTGTTTGCTAAACTTGCAGCATGCTGTGAAGCTGCCGGCGGCTTGTGGAATAAACAGGCTGAAAAGATTTTACTTGATCATTTCAATAATGCAGAATAATTGTATATCAGGAGAAAAAAAATGGCACTTGTAAATTTCAAAGAGATGCTTGAAGATGCCCGTAACAATCAATATGCGATCGGCATGTTCGATGTTTCCGATCTGGAAATGATCCGCGCTGTAACCGAAGAAGCCGAAGCTCTGCATTCTCCGGTGATGCTGGGCGCATTGTGGCCGGATCTGGAGGGCGGTCGACTGGATTACTGGTTTGCCGCAGCCAAATTAGCCGCAGAAAAAGCTTCGGTCCCGGTGTGTATACATCTTGATCATGCCAACACCCTGGAACAGGTTATCCAGGCAGTGAATGCTGGATTCTCTTCAGTAATGCTGGATGCATCAGCTTCTGTTTTTGAAGAGAATATCCGCCGTTCCCGGGAGGTCGCGGAGGCCGTCAGAAAACTCGGCATCTCTGTCGAAGCCGAACTCGGTCATGTCGGCAACGGCTGGGTCGGTTCCGGTGAAAGTTCTGAATCCGGCCCGGACATGTTGACTGAACCGGATAAAGTTGCAGAATTCATCGAAAAAACCGGCGTTGACGCACTGGCAGTTTCTATCGGGACTGCACATGGAGTTTATATGAAAGCTCCGGCTTTGGATATAGAGCGTTTAAAAAATATCAATGCGGCATCTCCGGTGCCGCTGGTTCTGCATGGCGGTTCCGGTACTCCGGAAGATCAGCTATCCCAAGCCATTGCCAACGGCATATGCAAAGTGAATATTTATTCTGAATTGCTTACCGCCTGGAACAGTGCCATGCTGGAAGAGCTGCGCGCCCTGCCCCACATGGCGGCGTGGCCGGCGGTACTGCGGAAAAAACCGGATGCCGCCATGCGGGAAGTCATCCGGCAGAAAATCCGTTTTTTCGGCAGTGCAAATAAGTGTTGATTTTTCAGCACACACCCAATTGCCTGAATCGGCTTCATCAATGAAGCCGGTTCAGGTCATTTGTATGCGCAACCTCGCATATAAACAGACTGCCGTCGCTTGCGGGAAGACGGCAGCAGCCTGTCATTGGTTAAAAAATGTCTGTAATATCCCAGGGGATCGTATCCCGAACTGTCTTGAATGATCGTACCAACGGTTGGGTGTAAGGTGTTAAATCATACCCGGATACTCCGAACGTGATCGCCAGTCCGAGTTTGGTTCCCATAAATCGGTGCAGCTTGCAAAAACGCCCGCTGGTCAAATGAATGAAAGGCTTGTGAAAACTTTTGCTCAACATTATATCAGCCTTGATGGCTTCAAGAAATGCCTCTTCAGTATCGCCATTGGTAACAATTTTGCAAATATCGGCTCCTCTTTCAGATTGAATATTTGCGATTTCCATAATTTCTCCGGCAGATTTAGGTTCCAACGCATTCATGTGCGAAGAGATCAAAGCTTTTGCACCTCTGGCATGGATCTCGCTGATGAGTTTTTTCTGCTTTTCCACCGCCTTGATATCCGTTGTCAATTCCCCCGGAGTCGGACAATACAAATCTCCCATAACATCAATAACTTCCGCACCGGCTTCTGCCGCTTTGAGCAAACACTCCTGCCGGGCATCATCATCACTGCCGAACCATTTATGATTGCGATAGCAAATGAACATCGACGGCAAAGATGCAGCATCAATGATCGCTTTAAAATTATCCACAGTACAAAATTCAGGTGCCAGCGAAAGCAGTTCCACCGCGATTCCATCGGCACCATCGGCCGCAGCCTGCCGTGCCTTTGCGGTCAATTCCGTGATGCTTTCTCCGGAAAACAATGCAGTAACTGCAGTTGTCTGCCGATCAAAAAATGATTTCTTCATAACTCTTTATTCTCCGAATGTCAAAACAACTTTTCCAATATTTTCTGCCCGGCGGAGAACTCCATGAGCCGCCTCGACCTCCCTGATCGGGAAGACCGCATGAATATTGGTTATCAGCCTTTTACGGGAAAATTCCGGCCACAGCTCTTTTTGCAATGCCTGCAAAACCGCTGTTTTCTCTTCCGGAGTCCGGCTGCGCAATGTGCTGCCGATCAATTTGATACGCTTGCGCCAGATATTTTCCAAATCAATTTCAGTCATTCTGCCGCCCATCGTGGCAATCATGATCCAGCGTCCGCCGAAGACCATATTCTGCAAATTTTCGCCCATCAATTTGCCGCCGATGCAGTCCAACGCCACCGTTGGCGGATTTGCCGCGATCACCGGACGGATATCTTCGGTACGATAATCAAGCACAAAATCTGCACCAAGTTTTTTCACGAAAACCGCCTTATCCGGCGAATCGATAGTGGTAATGACTTTTGCTCCTTTAAGTTTGGCAAACTGGATCGCGGCCAATCCCACTCCGCTGGCTCCGGCCTGCATGTAAAACACATCTCCGGGATTCAACCCGCCGGCTTCCAACTGTAAATTCAAATAAACAGTTGACCAAACCTCCGGCAAGGATGCCCCCTCAACCATAGACAAACCTTCCGGAATGGGAAGCACCATCCCCGCCGGAACCGTTACCAATTCAGAATAGCCGCCGCCGCCGAGCAAAGCACACACCTTATCCCCGGCTTTGACATGACAATTTTCCGGAGCTTCCAAAACTTCGCCACTGACCTCCAAGCCACACCATTGCGGCCAATCCGGCGGCGAAGCATAGCAGCCGTCTTTTTGCATGATATCCGCCCGGTTGATCGCTGCAGCGTGAACTTTTATCAACACTTCTCCCTCTTTCCGGATTGGATCCGGAACCTGTTTCCAATCAAAATTCAAATTTTGGTCAAGCGTCATTGCATACATTTTTCATTCTCCTCCATTATTTTTCCAATCAATATATCCGGAAGCTGCCAATGTGATTTCATGCACCAGCAAATCATGTTCAAACGGGTAAACACTTTCCTGTTCTCCCCGGATCACCCGGGCCAATTCAGACAACTGCCCGGCATAACGGTCTGACTGAACCGGAAAAGATATGTTATGTTTGCCGGCCGGATACCCCATATCCTCAATCAAATCCATTTCGATGACCACACTTTCTCCATCGAAACGTTCAATTGGAGAAAAGATGATCGTGCCGTTGGTTCCAACGATACGGATCAATCGGGATTGCGTACAATTTTTCTGACGGCTGCAGGAATTGATAATTGCAAATGCATTATGATATTCCAAAACCGCCAGACAGTTGTTTTTGATATTTTCCGGATCCCCCGGTGCCGAACGGAGAAATCCAGTCACTTTTTCCGGACGTCCCATCGCAGCTGCGACAAAGTCAACAAGGTGACATCCCAAATTAAACATAAGACCGCCGGAAAACCGGGAAATATATTTCTGATAAGCTTCACCGCCGTAAGCGTGATTCATATCCGCTTCAATGGAAATCACTTCTCCGATCCACTTCTGCCGGATTGCCTTGATACAAAACTGAAATGCCGGATTGCCCCGGAACATGAACCCCATCTGAAACGGCAGCTTTTTCTCTTTGCAGATGTCCAACAGTTTTTTGTACAAATCCAAATCCACACCGGCCGGCTTATCCATGTGCATCGCCTTGCCTTTTTCCGCACATTTAATGGCAACCGGAACCAGTTCATTATTTGGAACTTCCACTGTAACAGCCTGAATTTCCGGATCCGCGAGCACCTCATCCAGAGAAAGCATTTTATACTTCCGGAAGGGAGCATCCACATCGGTCAGATATTCCGGCGGCGGATTGATCCCCAAGTCATTGACCACACCGGCGATTTCATAAATATCTGACATTTTTTCCAGAGAATTGATCTTGCCGCCAGCATGTTCATGAGTAAAACCGATTTGAGCGATTTTGATTTTTTTCATTTTAACAGTACTTCCCCTCTTCAATATCTTCGCCTGCATGCGGATCAATTTCGGTCCAATCCAGCAATATTCCCAACGGCGGATTGGGACGCATGCCGATTTTCTCGAATATCTCACCGGCATTTTCCGGAGAAGCGATTTCAGAAATGATCGGCGAAACGTCCAGCTTCCCGGATTTCACCAATTTGAAAAATGTTTTGTAATCATCAACTTCCGGCCATCCCCACTCAGTACGGTCGCTTTGCGGACGGGCCGATGTATGAGTTCCCAAAAGGTAAATCCCTTTACAGTGAACGTATTTGTAAAAATCAATGGTCTGATCTGAAATACGGGTACATCCCAATAGTGAAATTCTGCCATTACGAGCTGTACACTCAAGACACTGCTGCAAAGCCTTTATATTTCCGGTAACCTCAATGACCTTCTCCGCGCCCTTGCCATCGGTCAATTCCAGCACCCGGGAGATATAATCTTCAGCCATAGGGTCAAGAGCATAATCTGCACCGAGTTTCAAAGCCAGTTCACGACGTTCCGGAGAACAATCACTGACAATAACCGGATAAGCTCCGGCAATCCTTGCCAATTGACCGGCCAACAGTCCAAGCAATCCCTGCCCCGCGACAAGGCAGGCTTCACCAAGCTGGATTTGCAGTTTGCGGACTGCCAGCAGCGGAAATGAACAAAGGTGCGCGACTGCAGCGATTTTCATATCAAAGCCATCGGGTATCAAACACATGTATTCATCCTCCGGACGGACGATCCATGACCGGTGACCTCCCCACGCGGCGACCACACGATCACCTGGTTTGTAATTTTTGACTTTCGAACCGGTGCAAACGACATGCCCGGATGTAGTGTACCCCGGATAATGCGGGAAGTTCCCGCCTTCGGTCTTTGTATTGGGCATACCATGATAATTGGCAAGTTCCGTTCCGGCACTGATCAAATCATAATCAGTTTTAATAAGAACCTGATCCGGCTGCAGAGAAAATTTCTCATCCCGCTTCTCAAAAGCAGCGACCTCTTTCTCCGGGAAATAAACAATTGAAACATCCATCTTCTGCAAATCCTGCTGTTGTGCTTGTTTAACTTCAACGTACCAACATGCGTCCGCCATCGATCAAATGGGAAGAACCGGTGATAAAAGCCGCTTTATCAGAACAAAGATAAAGTATAAAATCCACCAGCTCGATCGGTTCAGCTGCTCTGCCCAGCAATGTTTTCATGTTTGCCATTCCCGGACGGGTCAATACCGGCCCCGGTATCACACAACATGAACGCACATTATATGGAGCTCCCAAAATCGCCAGTGATTTGGTCATTCCTTTCATCGCACTTTTTTCAGCGGAATAATCCAGTGACGGCCCGGAACCGCCCTCTTCCCCGGTGACAGAACCGAAGTTGATAATGACCCCGCGCTTACGTTCCATCATCCCGGCAAGTACCGCACGGCAGCAGTAGATCGCACCGCGCAAATTCACATCCAGCCCCCAATCGATAACCTCAATGGGGAGATGCTCAAAGCTGATATTGCCGCAATTGCAGCAGCGGCCGGACTGACCGCCGGCTGCGTTAAGCAGAATATCCACCGCACCAAATTTTTCAATAATTTTTTCGACAGCGGCCTCCACTTCCGCATATTTCCGGATATCAGTTTTTAACGTCAGCACACTGCCGCCGGCAGCCTTTATCCCGGCCTCTGCTGAAGCCAGAGCTGCTTCATTTACATCAAGTAATGCAACATTTGCGCCCAATTCCGCAAACTTCTGCCCGGAAAGCAATCCCATACCGGAAGCTCCACCGGTGATCATAACAGTTCTGCCCGAAAATTCCATAACCATCCTCCTTTTTGTTTTGGTAACTGATATAACCTAATACTGAAAATGTTCTTTAGCAAGCGGCAATCATATTTCTTTTCAGAAAAATTTTCTGCAACATAAGATTTGATTTCGCAATTTTTGGTGATATATTAAAACTGTTTCACAAAATAAGGAAAAATGTTTCATGAATATACGCAAAATCGCCGAAATCGCCGAAGTTTCTCCGGCGACAGTATCCAGAGTTTTCAACCGGAATCCCGGAGTCAGCCGGAGTGTTGCTCAAAAAGTCAGAAAAATCGCATTGAAATACAACTACCATCCGCGCATACCGGATAAGTTGAAAAATGTGGTGATAATCACTCCATACAACTCCGTTTATCCGGTTCAAAGCTGTATAGATATGCTGCTGATGGCCCTAACCGGCGAATTGCCGAAAGCTGGATTCCGGGTGGAAATCCTGCCGGTAAACAGTCTTGACCGCCTGCCGGAAATACGTTTCTGTGCAGCGACCGCAATCGGAGTGGAACCTTCAGAATTAGCTGATTGGGAAGATAAATTTACCGAACCGTTATTTATTATCGACCGGTCACCGGGGGAAGGAAGATTCGGGAAAAATGTCTTTTTTGTAAATTCTGATGAAACTTACGGGATGGAACTGGCCCTGAACCACCTGAAAGAGCGCAATTGCCGTAAAGTCGGCTGTATCATTCACGGCGTTCCCGGTGAAGGCAATGCATCCCTGCGGGAAAAGGCCATCTGCAAAGCGTTGAAAAAGCTGGATTTACCCGATAACCGGCAGCTGATCCATTTTTCCGGCAATGACAACAGCCGTTATGTAGAACTGGTCGGCAAACTGTTGAAACAGAACGTTGACGCCCTCTTCTGCCCCGGAGGCAGTGCCGGAATAATGATTCTTTACGCATTGTCGCTTTTCAACAAAAAAATCCCGGATGATATATCGTTGATCGCCTCGGAACAAACTTTTTTCTCCAGTTACGCCGTTCCGCCGCAAACAACGATCACCCAGGAATATAAACAGCTTGCAGAAAAGGTCACAACTTTGATCGGACAGGCCGTATCCGGAGAAAAAATTCCCGCCATATCAACTCTGCCATACTGTTTGATAAGCAGGGAAAGCGTGAAATAACTCACCGGCCCGGCAAGGCGTGCAGCTTGATTTTTTGAAAACCATGATTTTCTCGTTTTCATGGTTGAAATTCAATACTCAAGGCATTATATTAATAGAAGTGTTGCGCGATAAAACCAAAACTGTTTTATCGCGCAACCGGGCTTATTTGACAACCGTTATATTTCAGCAAGTGCTCTATAAACCGACCAAGTTAAAAAGTAAGTTGCTGTAACAGTAGGTGAAATGTACCCGGTAGGATTGTGTCTTCACAACTTATCCGGGCGTCTCTTCGCATAGTTACAGCAGGCTCTTGGTCGGGCCTTTAGAGCAGTGTTCCGGGGACGTTCGGTTTTTTGCTTTTAAATGCCCGTGCCTCTCCCCCCCCGAACAGCTGGATTCCGCAGCAAAACAGAGAGATCCCGCGAATTTTCCTCCGGCATTATCCGGCGGCTTTTTCAGCCGTGATCCACACTTTTTTCAAGACATTTCATTTCTTACATCTTGACCGCTGCGGCGATCCGGCGGCGGAATGTAATGATTGTCTTATCGCCCGATGGACAATTGACATTATGATGGAGAAAAGCTATGGGTGTGGCGGGCAGTGATATTTCATCTGTACCAAAAGTATCGGTAATTATTCCGGCGTACAATTCCGGCAAATATATTTCCGGATGTCTGCAAAGTTTGACCGGTCAGACGTTGCAGGAAATCGAAATCATTGCGGTGAATGATGGTTCAACAGATGATACGCTGAAAATCATTGAATCGTTTGCCGGAAAAGATAACCGGATAAAAGTAATAAACCAAAGCCGGCAAATGCGTGGAGCCGCCGGAAATAACGGGATGAAGGCCGCTTCAGGGGAGTACATCGCTTTGGCGGATCCCGATATATGTTTTGATGCGGACTATTTTGAAAAACTTTTCAAAACTGCGAAGAAATATGATGCCGATATCGCTCTGGCATCCTGCGAAAGAACAGAAAACGGCAAAGTCAAAAAATTGTTATCCATAGCCAGAGAGGAACTGGTCAACTCACTGCAGGACAAAGTGGATATTTGCCGGTTGGCGGAACACCCCCTTGCCATCAACAAAATTTACCGGAAATCCATGCTTACAAAACATAAAACAGTCTTCCCCGAAAGATGTTTTTATGAAGATAACATTTTCACTGTCAAAGCGATTTATTATGCCAATGCGGTGGCGGCAGTCCCCGGAACATGCTGTTATCAAACCTCAAGCATGAAGCACAAACGGACTCCGGAAATGATAGAAGATGAAAAATCAGCAAAAAGAGCTGTCCTGGATTTTCTGGAATCCCAAGAAGCAGATATCAGGGACGGCGAATTTATGGCAGTGAAAAAAGAGATAAACTTCAAAGGGATAAATATATACCGGCACGAAAAAAGTTTGGCTTCTGAAAAAATATCCCTTTTCGGAATAACGGTTTTTAATATTGAAATATTATGAGCAAGGAGCAATGTAAATGAAGCCGAAAGTGTCAATTATCGTCCCGGCATATAATACCGGCCAATATATTTCCGGATGTCTGCAAAGTTTGGTCGGTCAGACTTTGCGGGAAATCGAAATCATTGCAGTGAATGACGGTTCAACGGATGATACACTGGAAATAATTGAATCATTTGCCCGGAAAGATGACCGGATAAAGGTGATAAACCAAAACAATCTGAAACAGGGAGCTGCCAGAAACAACGGAATGAAGGCTGCTTCGGGAGAATACATGAGTTTTGTTGATTCAGATGACTGGGTCGACACAGATTTTTGCGAAAAATTATATACTCTTGCTATCCGGTATGATGCTGACATTGCAGCCGCCAATCTCTTGAAACATAAGGGAAGACGATGCCGCCGCAATATATTTTACCGGAATGTCAGTCAGGCTGTATCACTGCCGGAAAAAATCAGAATAGGTTTGGACCGGAAACAAAGATTCTTTAATGTGACCAATAAAATATTCCGGACAACTTTTCTGCAAACGAACAATTTAACATTTCCCGAAGGCTGCTATTTTGAAGATGTCATGTTCATGGCCGAAGCGACCTGTTATGCCAACAAAGTAGTTTCATGCCCGGACACGGCATATCATTACGTAAAAAACCCATCTTCAACAACAAAATCCCCGCTGGATGCCGACAAAAAAGCTCTGGACCACATCAATGTTTATTCTGAATTGCAAAAGTTTGCCAAAGAAAATGACATCATCCTGCCGGAAAGATTGAACTATTTCAGCAGCCGGTATAAGACTCCATTCATCAAGGAGTACAAAGGAGTTTTTAAAAGTAAAGTTTCACTGTTTGGCATCATCCCGTTAATTAAAAAAAACAACGATGAAAGAGAAAAATCTCAAAGAATCAATATAAATCTCGGCGGCTTGATAATTCGCGTACCACGAGTATCAACACTGATTGACCGCAAAAAAAACATCAATTACTACCGATCCTTTGATTCGGCAGCAGAAATTCCTCCTGCCATTGGTTTTCTGCGTTGGATACAAAAGGCCAATACAGTTCTCTTGAAAGAGTTTGACACAGTATGTTCTGAACACAAAATAAATTACTGGCTCGACTTCGGTACGCTTTTAGGAGCTGTGCGTCACAAAGGATTCATCCCCTGGGATGATGATGTGGATGTTTCAATGCCAAGAGAGGATTATGAGCGTTTTACGACGGAATTTATCAACGGTTTTCCCAATCACGCTGATTTAAAGTTGGTGATTGGTTCCAATAACAGAAACAAGCGTTTGGTAAAACTCAAACATCGCACTATACCATTTATCGGAATAGATATTTTTCCTTACGATTATTATCATGCCAGACTGACAAAAACGGAAAAACAAATTTTATCGCAAAGTATTTCAAAATATACAAAACCAGGTTTTTTTACCAGATTCCAAGATGATGAAGCATTGAAAACTCATTTCAAAAAGGCAACAGACCAACTGCTCTCAAGTGTTTCCATCGGCTCTCCGGAAAAAGAAGCTTCCATTTTTATGGCGATTGACTTTCCACACGGCTGGAAAAATAAAGTTTTTGATAATGAAGCCATTTTTCCGCTGCGAAGGATCGGATTTGAAAAATATAATTTTCAAGCTCCCAATGATCCGCATCAGGTATTGACCAACATTTATGGACATTATATGGAAATTCCCAAAGATTCTTATCCTCGCCACACTGCGTACGCGGATATCACGAAAGAACAATTAAAAGAATTGGAAAAATATATCACAGGAGGAGAGTAAAAACATGCCGGAATTATCTGTTATTGTCCCGATATACAATGTGGAAAAATATCTGCCGCAATGTCTGGACAGCATTTTAGCTCAATCTATGACGGATTTTGAAATTATTTGCGTGAATGACGGTTCCAAAGATCATTCACAGGAAATTCTTGATGCCTACAAGGAGAAGGACCGGAGGATAAAGGTTTTTCACCGGCAAAATTCCGGTTACGGAGCATCCATGAATTTCGGTTTGTCAGTTGCCGCCGGGAAATATATTGCAATTGTCGAATCAGATGATTTCATCGCCGGCAATATGTTTGAAGAGCTGTTGACTCTGGCAGTAAATAACGATGCCGATATTGTCAAATCGGACTTTTTTTACTATTTTTCTGCAAAAAATCAAATCCGTACTGGTGGAAAAATCGACAGACTGCTGTCTCAAAAGGTGATCAATGCCCGCAGATATCCCCGGATTTTAAAAATAAATCCATCCATTTGGAGTGCAATTTACAAACGGAGCTTTTTACAAGAAACACAAATAAGTTTTCTGGAAACCCCGGGCGCAAGTTTTCAGGATACATCATTTGCATTCAAGACATTGGCATTGGCAAAAAGAATCGTTTTCACCCCCCGGGCATATCTTTATTACCGGCAGGATAACGAAAACTCTTCAGTGCATTCCAAAGAAAAAGTTTTTATGATTTGTGAAGAGTTTAATGAAATAACCGACTTCCTGAATCGTCACCCCGATTTGAAGTCACACTTCAACTCTGTAAAACTTATAAAGCAATATCAAACATATATGTAGAATTTATCCCGGATAGACGAAAAATTCCGGGATGAATTCATTGAAATTTTTGCAGAAACATTCCGAAACTTCTACAATGCCGGAGAAATAACCGATGCATTTTATAAAAAAATCGGAAGAAAAGATTTGAAATTGCTGCTTTCTGACCGGGAAAAATTCAAAACGCGAGTCAATGCGAAAATTGAACGAAAACGGAAAAAAGAAAAACGGAGAAAAATGTTCTCCATCCGCATAAATCTTTCCAGAATAAGCATTGTCCTCTTTGGGAAACAAATCATTGAAACAGGAAAAATAACCGACTTGAAAGGATGTCAGAATGATATTACGGCAAACCGGCATCTTTGGCCGAAGCAATAACAATGGAGGGGAAAATAAATGAAGCCTGAAATTTCAATCGTCATGCCGACATACAATGTTGAAAAATATTTCAGACAATGTATAGAAAGTGTGATCAATCAAACACTTACCAAGATAGAGATCATTCCGGTGGACGATGGCTCACCGGATAATTGTGGAGCAATTATGGATGAATACGCAGCCAAAGATCCGCGTATAAAACCGATACATCAGGAAAACGGCGGCTACGGCAAAGCAGTCAATGCCGGTATCGCTGCCGCGACCGGAGAGTATATTGGAATTGTCGAAACAGATGACTGGTGTGAGCCGGATATGTACGAAAAACTATATATTCAAGCAAAAAAATTTGATGCAGATGTCTGTAAATGCGGATTCTTTAAATACAATTCGTATGCAGCTGCCGGTCTGCAGAATGTTGCATGGAAATCTGATCTGCAGAATATAGAAAATTATCCTGTTGACAGATCATTCAACATCAGCGAATTTCCATCTTTATTCATCATGCACGCATCAATATGGGCAACGATTTATAAAAAAGATTTCCTGACCGGCCATAATATAAAAGTGAATGCCACACGTTCCGCCTCTTATCAGGATTTTCCGTTTATGACCGAGGTATTGTGTAAAGCCGGAAAAATAGCAGTCGTTCCCAATTATTTATACCATTGGAGAGTTGAATATAATCAAAATTCTTCAACTAATCAATGTGGAAAAAGATTATTGATCATGCCGGAGCAATGTAAAGAGGTAAAACGTATTATTAAAGAAAACAATTTATACAACATATTGAAAGAAGAGATGTATCTGCATTTCTTATATGCCAATTATGCATTTTTCTACAATATAAAAAGAGAGTATCGACATGAATATTTCAATAAATTCCGCGACCTTTTCCTGGAAACTGATTCGGACAAATCGTTTACCGGCAAATATTTCAACTCATCCCAAAAAGTATTTGTAAAGAAGCTGCTGGCTGGTAATTATTTTTCGCTTACATGGAAAAGTATAAGACGGTCCATAATCCAATTCCGCTGGAACAGACATGAACGCCTGATCAAAATTGCCGGAAAAGTTTTATATCAACACGCGGCTTCATCTGATTAAAAATTTAAAACAGGAGTTTTAAGCATGAAATTTTATAAAAATATATTCTCCATAAGAAATGAAAACTATCATAAGATTATAAAATTTTTTGGTTTAAAAATTAAAATAAGACGACTTCCATTCAATGAAATCAGTCAAAGATTCGACAACATAAATTTTGCGATCGTCAATCTTCATATTAAGACAAATATCCTGCAAAATATACACAAATCATATCTTTCCAAAGATTTTTTCGATGAACCGATCATGCCTTATAATAGATGTTATATTGACACAAAGATCAGTTATATCAACTATTTATTCAAAAATCTTCAAGGTACTTTTGACAATAAAGACGAAATGGAAAAATCCCCGAATTTCTTTTATACTTGCGGAATATTCCCGAATGATAATAATACAAACATAATAATAAATGCATTAAAATTCGGCAAACAGGTTTACATTATTGAAGATGGATTTTTACGCAGTATTTTTTCAGTAGCATATAAACACATCTCCCCCAGATATCAAAAAAGCATTAGCTTCACCATTGATGATTTAACAGCCTATTATGATGCGAATTTTCCTTCAAGACTGGAGTTAATGCTAAATGATAAAGATTTAGTAATCTCCAATGAACAAAAAGAACGGGCCAAAAAGTGTATTAAAAAAATTACGGACACCTATTTGACAAAATATAACAATCAACCGATTTGTAAACTTAACTTATTTAAGCAAAGCAACAGAAAAAAATTCTTGTCGTTGATCAATCATATGGAGATGCCAGTATTTTAAGAGGATGGGGTTCTGAAAAAATTTTCCAAGAAATGCTTGACTGTGCTATAAAAGAAAATCCCGATACAGATATTATCGTAAAAACGCACCCGGACACAATCTCCGGGACAAGAGGCGGTTATTATCAAAGTCTGAAAACTCACGATAATATTTATACTCAAACCGAACCGGTCAATCCGATTTCTTTAATCAAACATGTTGATAAAGTTTATGTTTGCACAACACAATTTGGCTTCGAAGCGTTGATGTGCGGAAAAGAGGTTCATGTATTCGGGATGCCATTTTATGCGAACTGGGGGTTGACACATGATCGTCAAAAATGCGAAAGAAGAACAAATACAAGGACTTTAGAAGAAGTTTTTTATATTGCTTATATATTGTATTCACATTATGTAAATCCGGAAAAACAATGCCGTTGTGAAATTGAAGATGCGATGGATTATCTATTGAAGTTGAGAGAGGAGTATTTTAATTCAAGAACAGAAGGGAACGCGATTTAATGAAATATATTTTGCAAAAAATTTTCTCCGTGCGAAATGATAAAAATAAATCACATTACGTCATAAGAATTTTAGGTTTTAAAATAAAAATTAAAAAAGCAAAGTATTTAACTTATGATATAGTCGGAACTGATAATTTTGTTTATTTAACACATAATGGATATAATAAAAAGGTTGCTCAAGAAAATATCAATAATTTAGATATTAAAATTTATGGAAACAATAATACCGTTACTATAGACAGTTCTTTAAATATTATCAATTCTCAAATTCATATATCGGCGAATAATTCGCATGTCTTTATTCAAAAATCAAAATTAAATAGTCCATTAATATTTTTCATTGAAATAAAATCAGGAGATAATCAATCTGTAGCAATCGGTGAAGATTTTTCATGTGCTGAAAAATTAGAAATCTGGTGTCATGAAAAAAATTCTTCGCTTAAAATTGGTAATAATGTCATGTGTTCTAAAAATGTTTCAATCATGACAAGTGATTGTCATTCTATTTTTTCACAAGATGAGATAAAGCCATACAATTTTAGAAAATCCAATAAGATGATAATTGAAGATAATGTGTGGCTTGGCAAAAATTCAATGATTTTGAAAAACGCCTTTATCCCAATGGGAACAATAGTTTCAGCAGGAGCGGTACTCTCAAAACCTATTGAAGATGTTAATTGCATAGTAGCAGGAAACCCTGCTGTTATTATAAAGAGAAATATAAAATGGCAACGGACTCCAATCTCTCATTATAAATAAAAAGGAAGGACAAAACATGAAAAATCACATACCTATTGTATTTGCAACAGATGATGGTTATGCAATGCCGACTGGCGTTGCTATTGCATCCTTATGCAATAACAAAAAAAGCGACACAAAATACCGGATATATTTGATTGCGCCACATCTGTCAGATGAAAACATCAATAAATTGAAAAGCTACAACAGTGACGATTGTAAAATTGACATAATATTTGCTGAAAATTTATTGCAGGATAAAGCTTCTACGTTAGAAAAAGTAACAAATACAGATTATTATAGGTTGATGCTGGACAGCATTTTACCGGATGAAGACAAAGTGATCTCTTTAGACGGCGATTTACTGGTACTTGAAGATTTAAGTGAATTATATAATATCGAACTTGATGACAATTATATTGGCGGCTGCTATTTTCGTCCACACGATATTTATAACCGGAAGTATGTGCAAAATGTCCTGCATCTCGATGAAGGAAAAAGAATCAACATCGGTGTCATGTTAATGAATCTAAAAAAATTGAGAGAAGATAATATTCAAAAACAAATGCTTGCAAAAATTGGTTGCTTCGATATAATGTCTGAAGATATTATTAATTATATTTGCAAAGATAAAATCAAACACATTCCATTGAAGTTCAATTACAATCTTCATTTTTACAGATATAAAAAATTACTGAAAAACGATCCGGTTTATTCTGCTCAAGAATATAAAACAGCGAAACAAAAGCCTGCAATTTTCCATTATACACTTGATAAGCCCTGGAAAGTAGATGTTGTACACAGACAAAAAGATTGGATTTTTTATAAAAAAATAAGCTCATATAAAAATGTTGTTTTGAACATAAGAAAAAAATCATTATTGGAAAGATTTTTTTAATAACCCATGAATCTTCAGGTCATAAAAAGCACAAAGTCATAACGTTTCTGGGAATCAAATTAAAATTTAGAGAAGATTAAAAAAATGAAAAGAGTTATAACCTACGGCACTTTTGATGTTTTACACTACGGTCACATAAATTTATTAAAACGCGCAAAAGCTCTGGGCGATTATCTCATTGTGGCTCTTTCCAGTGATGAATTCAATGCCGTAAAAAACAAAATATCTTATTACACCTACGAGCAGAGAAAAATGATTCTTGAAGCCTGCCGATATGTTGATCTGGTAATACCGGAACACAACTGGGAGCAAAAAATTTCTGATGTTCAAAAATTTCAGGCAGATATTTTTGTCATGGGCGACGACTGGAAAGGAAAATTTGATTTCCTGAAAGATTACTGTGAAGTTGTTTATCTTCCCCGGACTCCGGATGTTTCAAGTACACAAACCAAAAATTATCTGAATGATATTTGATATTATTCTATACCCCCCTCAATATAATGATAAAAACGGGAGACTTTCCATATTGTCCAGGCAATGACAGAAGAGTCTCCCCGGTCAGTTTCAGCAGTATTGCGGCAGCGCGAAAACAATTGTCCCGCTGCCGCAATACTGCAACTTTTCACCGAAAACAGCATAAAAAATTACTGTTTTTCAACCTGTCAACGACACCGATTTACCCATTCAGTAAACCGGTAATCAAAATTTTCACACCGATCATAATGATCACTGCTCCGGCAATCACAGTCAACTTGCCGGAGCAATTCAACCGTTTTGCCAGAAATTTACCGAAAACCACACACACTCCGGAAATCACCGCTGTTGTTATTCCCATTGCACTGGCAGGAAGCCAGATATCTACTTGTGTAAACGCTATACTCCCGCCAATGGCCAGCGCATCCAGACTCGTGGCTACCGCCGGCAAAAACAGATTGCCGAATGAAAAGAATTCTCCCAACGGACAGGAATTTTTTCCGGTTCCGCTTTCTACTCCCTCCCGGATCATTTTACCCCCAACTATGAGCAAAAGCAGAAATGCCAGATAGTGATCTATTTGCCGGATATCAAGCCAAACACTCAATTTCGCAGCAATATAAAATCCGGCAAGCGGCATAAAAAATTGAAATCCACCGAAAAATAAGGCGGCATTGAATGCACAACGCCGCCGGGAATATTTACCGGGACACAACGCCCCGCTGACTGATACCGCCGCAGCATCCACCGACACTCCAAGCGAAATCAATATTATTTCAATGATCCCCATCACTTATTGCCCATAAGCATGGTCATGACCGCCTTCTGCACATGCAAACGGTTTTCCGCCTCATCAAAAACGATCGAACGCAATGAATCCATCACTCCGGCTGTAACTTCCTCTCCCCGGTGTGCCGGCAAACAGTGAAGGAATTTCGCTTCCGGTTTCGCTTTCTCAAAAAGCTTTTCTGTAACCTGATAAGGACGGAAAATTTCCATTCTTCTGGCGCGTTCCTCTTCAAAGCCCATGCTGACCCACACATCGGTATAAAAATAATCCACCGCCTCTGCGGCTTTTACCGGATCTTTTTCCCACAAGATATTTTTGGCATCCCCGATCAATTCGCGACTGGGAGCTTCTTCTTCCGGAGCTGCGATAACCAGCTCCATTCCGGTAAGTTTCGCCGCCAGTATCAGCGAATTGGCCATATTGCTCCGCCCGTCACCATAAAACGCGATCCGGATCGAATTATCAACTCTGCCGGAATACTCTCTGATGGTCAGCATATCAGCCAGTAATTGACAGGGATGGAACTCATCGGTCAAAGCATTGATAACCGGAATACTCGCTTCGCGCGCCAATTCACAAACATCGGAATGAGCAAATGTCCGGATCACGATCCCATGCAGATATCTGCTCAAAACTTTGGCAGTATCCGCAATCGTTTCCCCCCGGCCGACCTGCATTTTGGATTGATCCAGATATAATGGATAACCGCCAAGTTCACTGACACCGACTTCAAAAGATATACGGGTACGTGTAGATGATTTGGCAAAAATCAAACCGACACTTTTTCCGGCCAGAGGAGAAAAAACTTTTTTCCCTCTGGATTTTTTCAATTCTGCAGACAATTCAAATATTTTTTCCAAATCATCCCGGGTGATATCCTGCAGTGTGAGCAGATCTTTTTTCATTATGCAATTCCTTCTGTTTTGGCAAATTCTGCCAGAGCTTTACTTATTTTTTCCACTGCCAGCAGCGAATCTTTTCTGGTAATGGTCAAAGGCGGCACCAGACGCAGCACCGTTTCGCCGGCAGTCAACGCCACCATTTTATCTTTCAACAGCAATCCGGCCAAACCTCCTGCCGGACGGTCAAGAACAATTCCGATCATCAATCCCATGCCGCGCACGCCCTTGACAAAAGAGTAATTTCCGGCAAGCCTGGACAATTCTTCCCGGAGGAAAGCCCCTTCCTTTTCGCAGTTCTCCAACACCTGATCCTGATCAAAAGCATCCTGCACAGCCAACGCCGCCGCACATGCCAGAGGTGTTCCGCCAAAAGTACTGGCGTGATTGCCGACTTCAAAAACATCCGCACATTTCGGCCCGGCAAGTACAGCTCCCATCGGGAAGCCGTTGGCGATAGCTTTGGCCATTGATATGATATCCGGTTCAACACCGAACTTCTGATACGCAAAACGCGTTCCCAGACGCCCCATGCCGCACTGCACTTCATCACACAACAGCAGGATATCTTTTTCATCGCACAACGCACGCACTTTCTGCAGATATTCTTTATCTGCCGGGATGACCCCGCCTTCCCCCTGAAGCATCTCCAACATGATACCGCAGGTCTTCGGTGTCACCGCAGCCTTCAATGCTTCAAAATCGTTGAAAGGCACTTGAGTAAACCCGGGCATCTCCTCCTCAAATCCCTTGCGGTATTTTGCCCGCCCGGTTGCGGCCAGAGTGGCCAGAGTGCGTCCGTGAAAACTGTTATCCATCGAAATAATATGATTGCGTCCGGTACGGTTGCCGTACTTGCGGGCAAGTTTGATCATCCCTTCGTTGGCTTCTGCTCCGGAATTGCAGAAAAACACCTTACCACCGGCAATGGAATTTTTCACCAGTTTTTCTGCAAGCAGCGGCATAACTTCATTCATATACAAATTGGAAACATGCACCAGTTTGGCGCACTGCTCCTGAATCGCAGCAGTCACCCGGTCATTGCAATGCCCCAGAGAACAAACCGCTATTCCGGAAGCAAAATCCAAATATTCATTGCCGTCATCATCCCACAATCTGGCATCTTTACCGCGAACAAACATGATCGACGGTGCATAAGTCGGCATCACATAAGATTTGAATTTTTCCGAAACAGTTTCAAAAAGCTTTCCCATTATTCGATTCCCCCTGAAAAAAGTTCAAGTAAACAGATAATATAAACCATTTTTTCAAAAAAGCAAGTCCATTTCAGTCATTTCTGCTTGACAATCAATATTTTTTCAATTATATTAAGTTCTATGCAACATCGATTCTGGAGAACATATGAAAATAGTACACTTTTCCGATCCGCACGGTGGTGGTCCTGCTGAAGATTGGATGGCATATTTTGACAAACGCTGGGTGGGAGTTTTCAACTACCGGTTCCGACGGAAATTCCGGCATGATCTTTCCAAACTTTCCCGCGCAGTGGAGTATATCATGGACACCAGACCAGATGTGGCTGTTTGCACCGGAGATCTCACCAGTGCCGGTCAACCAGGCGAATTTGCCAAAGTGCTTGAAATACTTAAACCACTGCAGCAATCAGATATCCCTCTGCTCTACACTCCGGGAAATCACGACTGCTACGTGCGCCGTCCGCAATGTGTCGCGGCGATGAAAGATGCCGTCCGTTTCATGTCGCAAAATCGATATACTTTTGATGATTTACCTTTGAAACTCAATTTCAAAGGAGCTGATTTTCTGATTATAAACACGTCTGCTCCGTCCAATCTGCTCTGCTCATGGGGTTTTTTGCGTACCCCGCACCGCGATTTGGCGGTCAGAGAATGTGAAAACAATGACTCCCGCGCGCCGAAGATATTGATATCTCACTATCCGATGACCGAAGAACACCCTTTTTTGCGGATGCGCCATCGGCTTTTCGGCCAGAAAAAAATTCAGCAATTATTGACAGAAAAGAAGCTCGATCTGGTATTGTGCGGACATGTCCACAAACCCTATTTAAAGGTTGACAGTTCAGGCAGAGGAGAGTGTTGTGCCGGTTCCGTTACCCGCAATGGTTCTATGGTGGAAATATCCTGCATTTTGCCGGAACACAAATTCAGCTTCCGGAATATCGACCTTTAATACAAAACTTACACAAAATCAACTCACGATCCGGCTTCCCTGACCAATACGGCAACTGCGATCCCAGTAAAAACACGAAAAAAATTCAGAAGTTGACCGGAAGAAACCTCTGTTGATTCACCTGTATTCCCGATCGAAAAGAACGCCGGACTTCAACTTCGCCCATAATCAAAACCACCAGCTGAGCTGGTGGTATGCACTGTGCCTAGAAGGCATTTTTGCTGGCAGCCCGATCCGGGCTCTGAATGAAATTTTCATTCGCATTAAGTTCACTGGCTACTGCTAAAGCAG
>SUVW01000035.1 GCA_015061815.1 Lentisphaerota bacterium | reverse complement strand
ATGAATTTGATGAAAATGATGTACATGATGTGAAGTTATTGTGTAAGACATTTCATATCGAAATTCCAAATGAGTATAGATAACTGTAAATTTTAATTTGTCGGAGAATTGCGAGCTAAAATTTGCGAGGCTGTTCCCGCTGTAGCAGGAGGTTTCTGACATGAAAAAAATATCGCTTTGACGAGATTGCTTTCAACTGTACTGAAAAGAAAAAACAGACCGAGGCCGACAAAGACACTTATCTGGGCTTAGAGCATTGGGATTCAGGATGTCTTACTGTTTCCCGGTTCGGTTCTGACGTTATCATTTGTGCCATTTTATAACAGAACACGAAATTCAAGAGATTTCATTCCTCGGCGGTCTGCTCCACGGCTATCGCCGGGTAAAGCAAGCAGCGTAATTTCCGCACAATCAATCCTAACATACTGAGTGGCGATGAACCGTCACTGGACAACTTGTGTCTTGATTTCGGAAAAATGCGGTTTAAGCGCCATTTCAAAGTGCCAATTTGACACTTTGGGAATAAGATGCGAAATTTACCATCGCGATTTGTTTTTATGGTTTGAAGTGATATATTAAAAAAGGTGCTGTTGAGCACTACTTTTGAGGGAAAAGGAATTTTTGCACCCTCCTATATGACAAGATTTCGGTTCAAGTCTTTTTTAAGGCATCTGCACCTTAAACAGAACCAAAAGTGCTATGTGTTTGAGCATAAGCAGAGATTTTTGATAGGACGAGGTTTCACAAATTCTCATCTACTTTGCAGAGCATAAAATAATTCACCGTTTCGCTCCTACCTCAAATCAGCACAACGGTTCAAATTGTGCAACCTCCACGTATAAACAACAGTTTTGGCGGAGAATTCCCTGCCTATAAGGCGGGGAACGGAGAAAAGTTGTTGATAAGGTTTCCATACTCCAGGTATACGAAAAGTTGTTTTGTGAAACAGCCGAGGAAGATAATACCGACCCTTTTGTAGCAGGATCTGATAATGATAAGAGCAACTCAGATTCTCAGATCCGCAAAAAAATGAAAAAGAAGTTGCTCGTTGTTATTGGGGGTGTAGTCGTTTTTATATTAGCCATTTTAGGAATTCTTCTTCTGAAAATGGGAAACAAAACGACAGTTCAGGCTGGGACTGAGCATAATACTCCATCAGGAAGTGTCTCCAACAATGTTTCAGAAACGATAGTTGATAAAGGACCAGGACAATCCACTACAAAACAGATGCCAGTAGGTAACAAGCAAAAAAAAGAACCTTCGGAAAATACGAATGCTGCCGGAATGCCAGTAGGCGATAAGCAAAAAACAAAGAAGCCGGAAGTTGAGACAAAGCCTGCTGCAATGCCGGTTGGGGACAAAACTGCTTTGCCTTCGAAAATGGTCACTGAAACTAAATAACTCAGAGGTAAAACATGGCTAATATTAAACAAAAAGAATCTGCTTCTCCGCCAGAGAACACAGACAATAATGTAAGATCAATGTCACGAGAAAACTTTTTGGAGATGTATAATCGTTTCCAAGAAGATTTATTCCGGGAGTATATGACAGAAAATGAACTTACTGTCGGAATAGAAAAAGCATTAAAGCAACAAAGAACAGACAACTCATTGTTTTCGTTTTACACGATTTCTACAATTCGTTTTCGCGAACACAAAGACATCGCAAATGCATTGAAACTTTACTATCAGGCGGCCAGTCGTCTTTCCGTTCCGCTTATCTATATATTGAAAAAAGAGAAAGGTAAGGTTTCTGTCACATTTGGTTGTATTTCGGCAACCGAAAAGAATGAAGACAAAAAGCGTTTTGAAGAAACAGCAAAAATATTACCGACGATCCTGCCGGGCTTTTTGCCTGGCGTTGAATGTTCTATAAAGCAGCAAGACGACATTACGTCTGTTGTGGAACAAATTAAAAAAGATTACAAACATCGTCGAGTTGTTTTTGGAGTGCCTGGTGAGCGCAGCGGGCAAGAGCCAAACGCACAACAGAGATCTTCTGAAAACAATCGCAATATGACGCAGGAACTTGGGATCGAGCGAGTCTTAGATTCTGTAAATGCTGATTTTATAATCGTAGGCTATTCTGAGCCCATCAGCAACGAGGCACTTCGGGAAAATCAGGCTATTTTTTCAGCGGCGCATGACTTGTTCCATTATATGTCAAAACAAACCGAGAACCTGTCCCATTCTGTTGCTATAGGCGATTCAGAAGGCGGAAATTCATCTATTAGCAACACTAAAAATGAAGAAGGTATTTCTATCTCTAAACATTATGGGGATTCTGTTGGCAGATCGTTAAAAAAAATGTGGAAACGTTGGTGGGGATCTGAAGGTTGGTTTAGAGGTGAAGGTGGTGAAACATCAAGATATGACGAAACAAAAAATAAACCTGGAGATTCTCATACAGAGCAAGAAGGCAAAAACTGGAATCACTCTAAAACGGAAACAGACCAAAGTGGAATCACTGTCGAACGAACCAACGAACTGGCTCGGCAAACAGAAGTTCTCCTTTCCCGTCAGATGAAACGTCTGGAAAAAGGTCTTGCTTCCGGCATGTGGAGACACACTACTCAAGTTGCTTCAAATCAAAGTATCATTGCAGAAAGAGTCGCAAATATTTTATGCGGATATTGGGGCGGTGATGAAGCTACTATTGCGCAGGTAAGAACCGTCAAAATTGCTGACAAATTTATGCCTAAACTCCCACTTTTTCAGTTCGGGATGCTTCCAATAAATTGTATTGAAAACCCCTTACCTGAATTATCTGGTGTTTCAACATTGCTAACGTCAGATGAGTTAGCAAAAGTAGCCGCCTTGCCTTTGCATGAGGTTCCTGGTGTTGTCGTTGAGAAACTCACCGATTACGGACGCAATTTTCCCGAACTTGCAGGAGAAACAAAAATGCCAACAGTTGAGTTAACAGAAGACATTGTACAGAAAATCGCAGATATTACTACTCAGTATGCTCCTGAAGCGTGGGTTATGGTTGCAATAGAGGCGATTATGAAAAATAACGAATTATCATTTAGCGCAGAAGCTCTTGATTCCGAAGAAGTGCAATATGAGATTGATATTGACTCAGAAGACAAGAATGCGTTAAAAGCAATATTGCTTCAACCGATGAAGGAGCAAGCCTGTGCATTCTTCCGCTTCGAAGTTACTGATGATGGAGATTACACTATTGAATTTGCTTAAAAAGTAAATTCTTTATATAGCTGTAAGTTGTAATCGCTCCTATGCGCGATATATTATTATACTGCCGTACACAACGGTTTTATTTGAATATCACGCACTTGGAGCGGTTATATATATGAAAACGACTGAGATTTTAACCAGCATCAATGCCTTTATGGGGCAGATGCGAGATGGAAATACCCGCGAGCTGATAGCGAATCTGCAAGCAGCTCTTGACTACCAGACCGAAAAATTACGGATCTACGAAGAGAAATATAAAGCAGAAACTGGCAAGGATCGTCCGGAGCTTACCGATGATGAACGACGCAGACTTGCCAAACGCGGCCGGGCCATGAATCAATACCTGCTTTCGATCACAGAAAACACCTGGTCTCCGTCAACGGTTATGGGCTGGTACAGTAAGCTGATTGCAGATAAATACGACAGCACCGGCCCGGATCAGAAAACCAGAGGCAGAAAACCGATTACCGATGATCTGAAAGCATTGATCCTCCGCCTGGCAGAACAGAATCCCTCCTGGGGATACAAGCGCATCCGCGACTACGCTGTTTACCTGGGATATGAGGTCTCCTTCATGACTGTAAAGCGGATCATGAACAAATACGGATATTTCCCTCCGACCGATGGACGAACAAACAGCGATTGGGAAATGTTCTTCAACGCCCACCAGAACGTCATTACTGCCTGCGACTTTGCCACCTACGAATTGGTAACTCCGCATGGCTTACAGCGGGAGCACATTCTTTTCTTTGAAAACGTATTTACCCGCGAGGTCTGGCTGGGCGGCATAGTTCACGATCCCAACGGAAACTGGATGGCGCAGATTGCCAGAAATCAGTGTGACATGTGGGATGGAAAGCTGCTGGGGCAGAAGTATCTTATCCATGACCGCGATCCGCTGTTCTGTTCGCGCTTCAAGAACATTGTTCATTCTATTGGCTGCAAGACAAAAGCGATCCCGCCTCGATCGCCGGAGTGTAACGGCTACATGGAATCCTTTATAAAGACCTTCAAGAAGGAGTGTTTGAATCACTTTGTTTTGACATCGGAGGCCCAGCTCCGGTATGTTGTGAAAGAATTTCTGGAGTATTATAACCATGAGCGTCCGCACTCGGCGCTTGATGGCAGAATGATAAAACCCTGGCCCCAGGATGCTGACGGGGAGATTGTTGAGTTTTCTCGTCTGGGCGGGCTGTTGAAATCGTACCGGCGGGTGAAAATGGCGGCGTAAAGGATTTTTGTTAACCTCCCATGTAACAAACTTTTTCTGAAACGCGATCCCGCTGAACTTTGAGCTGAAACAGCGCTCCTTTTTAGAGGACTTTTGACATTAGGCGCACCAACGCTTATAAAAAGCTGGCGTCAATCTTCGGTAAAAAGTCCCCGCACATCGAAAAATCCGTAATTTCGAAGTTTATGACTTTTTCGGAATTTGAACGGGTGTTGAACCATTGTCCCCATTTTACGAACTTTTGGCTGTTTTTGAGGGTGGGAGAATTTTGACTTTTTGTTTTGTTAACCTCCATGATAAACCGCTTGTGCGCCGTTTTTTCCCCAGGTAAACGGTCCGTGACCGGCGACCAGTACCATCGGATTTTCCATCGGCTTCAAATGCAGACGGGTAAAACAGTCGATGATCTGCAGTCCGGTTTCGGTTTCATAATCATTTTCGATCCTGTCATCGGCCATAAACTCGGTGCATGGTATCTTACCGGCAAGGTGATCCGCATGGGTTGTTCCCAGTACCGGCACCGGCTTTGCCGCTTGCGCCCAGGCCGAAGCGTAGGTCGAGTGAGTGTGGACGATGCCGCCTATTTCCGGATATCGGCGGTAAAGTTCCAAATGGGTATTGGTATCACTTGACGGACGCAGAGTTCCGGAAACGGTTCTGCCGGTGGCGATGTCAACGATCACCATATCTTCCGGAGTAAGTTTCTCATACTCCACGCCGGAAGGCTTGATGGCAAACACCCCATGTTCCCGGTCGACGCAGCTGACATTGCCGAAAGTGAAAAGAACCAATCCCTGTTCCGGCAGAGAGAGGTTTGCCTGCCAGCACTCATATTTCAACTGTTCAAAATTCATTTTCCCGCCCGCAGCATTTCCAAATTTCTACGCGCACCCTGCAGAATAAAAGAGTAATCATTGCCGGTGGATATCATATTGATCCCCAAATCCAGAAAGTGCTTGATTTTTTCAGCTGTAAGCTCCCCGCCCAGAGAAAGTCCGAAACGCCGACCGGCAGGAAGAATCAAATCAGCAGCTTTGCGTATCAATCCGGAAACCTTCTCCCCGTAGATATCCCCGGGGCATCCTGCCAGACAGGAGAGATCCATCGGGCCGACAATAAAACCGTCGATCCAGGGATTTTTCAGCATTTCCGGCAAATTGTCAATGCTTTCCGGTGATTCAAGCTGGATAAAACGGCACATGGCTTTATTAGCGCGTTGCAGATACTCCAATTCACTGTCGATCCCGTAGCGCACTGCCTGCTGCGGGCCGACTCCGCGAATTCCGTCAGGCGGATACAGCGTGTGTTTGATTGCTTCATAAGCCTGTTCAGCCGTGTTGATCATCGGGAAGATCACTCCGGCCGGTCCCATTTCCACGACTTTTTTGGTATGGTTACGGTCGCCGATAGTTACTCTGACCAATGGCGGAGTCCCGGCGTGCCAGGCGTTGCCGATCATCTGAACCAATTCGGCATAATCAACGGCGGCATGTTCAGTATCGATCCACAAGTAATCATAATCCAACGATGCCATGATCTCTGCGGCGACGGCATTATTCAAACCGGTATGAGTCCCGAAAAGGGTTTCGCCATTGCGCATTTTTTCTTTCAAACGTAAATCAATCATATATGTTACCTCTCAATCCATAAATTCTCTGCGGAATTCATCCGGCAGCAACTCTTTGACAAAACGTCTGACCTGACCTGCCGGAGAGTAGCAGCTGTAAAACTTGATGATCTCTTCTGCCAGGATATCCATCTCTTCACCTGTCCGGGCAATATCTTTCTCTTTCAACGAAGGAGTCAACTGATAACCGACGCATAATTCATCATGTTCATCCCAGTAACGCATGATGAATCCCAGACTCAATGAAAGCAGAAATTCAACCGTCTTAAATGTCAGCAGATGGGAAATGAATTCCGGTTTATGCCGGGTGATCTGCGCAGAGAGTTGCTCCATTTTTCCGATCCATTCCCGCAAAATAAAGCGGCGGTGACAATACCAGAAAATATTGCCGTATCCGGGGATGGCTTTTTCCCCTTGTATGATACGTTCCATGATTTTATTCAAATCGAACTTTTTGAATTCGTACCGGTTCAAATAGGATGCAAGGCGCATCTGGAATCCGTCTGCCAGCGGCACCGGTCCGTAAAATGAATCGTAACGGTCAAACCATTCCGGGATATCAACTCCGAAATATTCTGCGGCAAAATTTTCCCGCCAGCTGCGGTCGATTTCTCCTCCGGCGGCACTGAAGCCGTGAGCAGCAAAAAAGCTCAAGCTGTTCATCCAGAAAGTTCCGCAGTCGGGCCAGTCGGTAACGATCGAACCGAGAGCATTTTCCCGGATCATCAACTTATTCATCCGGCTGATATTATCCAGAGCCAATGTGGGCGAAAGCAGCAGTGAACCGTGACCGGATTCACCTCTGATCCCTGCGCCTCCGATAATACGGCTGGCGGGAATATTGTTGTTCAGCACCCGGAAATGTTCTTCCAGAACTCCGTGACAGTGGTCGCCGTAGTTCCAGAAGTGGAAGACAACTTTTTCATTGAATTCCCGCAGAAGCTCCGGTTCTTTGACCGCAATATCATGCCAGATGATGGGGATTTTCCCCCGGGAGATGACATAGTCGGTCAATTCCCGGTAATAATTCACATAAACCCGGTATTTTCCGGCCGGATCTTTGGCGGCGATTTCAGCGCAGTGCGGACATGTGCCCAGCAGACCGCATTCATCACCGCCCAGATGGATATATTCACTTTGCGGATGCGAATCAATAATATCATCGATCAATTCTCTGGCAAGTTTCATGGTATCCGGATTGGCAGGACAGCATTGCTGAATATGTTCAGGAACTTCCCGCAAACCGGAATATTTTTCATGGCAGAGGATGTGATAAACATGTCCCAGAGTCTGAACCAGCGGAATTATCCGGATATTTGATTTTTCAGCTTTGTCACAGAATTTTTTGATATCTTCCCGGGTAAAAGCATTACTGCATGCGATTCGGGCATGTTCTCCCCGGTATGGAAACATGGCTTCATACTCCACCAGCAGACAATTCAAACCGGCGGCGGCACAATCTCCCAGAATCATGGAAGAGAGCGAATCCATATCCGGGCCGAAATAGGGCATGAAGTCGTGGATCTGGTGCATGCAGATCATCGCTCCGCGCAGAGCAAGGTTATGATTTTTCATCTTTTTTCTTTCTAAAACAGTTACCGGCGACCGGATTATTTCCGGTCAAATAATCCGGACAGCACCGTGCTGTACACCCGGTGTCCGTAATCATTGGGGTGATTGACGCCGTTGCCGGTCAAATCGTAAAAATCTTTTTTATCCAGCAGCATTTTCCACACTGCATGGACATCTGCCACAGCGCATTCCGGAGATGAAAAACGCTTGATGGTTTCTGCAAAAAGCCGGGATTGTTCATCATGCGAACCGTGCCACAACGGATTGCGGGTCATGCCGGCTACCAGAATGAATTCGGTATCCGGATGGCGTGATTTTTTCAATTCCATGATTTTCTTTATCCAGCTGCCGAATTCATCGGCACTCAAGGCGGCAAAATCATTCATTCCGTAGGCGATCACGAGCAGGTCACACGGATCATCCAGCCAGCGGTCCCGGATATCGAATGCATCCCGGCATCCGGTCCCGTTTATTGCCGCATTGTGAATGGTGATTTTGCTTCCGCTGCGTTGAGCCAATTCGTCGGCAAAGAGGTTGATATACTGCGGTTGTGCCGGTGGTGAATTTACAAAACCGGTGGCATTGAATCCTTCGCTGATACTGTCCCCGATCAGGGTGATTGTCAGCGGCTTTTTCCCGGCCAGAATGGCGTTGGTTCGCGGCAGTTGATTGGCCGCCATCGGGGGTAAATCCGGAAATTGTGTTCCGGCAACGGCGATATAATCCACCTGTATCTGATGCCGGGCGAAGAAGCTGCCGTTATCAAAGAGCAGCAGTTTACCATCCGGACCGCCGGTAACGGCATTGGCATTGTCAGCCGGATAGATTTTTGCGGTTTCGGGGGAGGGGAAAATGTCGTTTTCCCCGATACCGCAAATACCGGAACCGTCAACCGGAAAGATCAGATCGCTTCCCGGTTGATGGGTGTAATGGATATTTTCCAGATAAACATTATCCAGAGACGGATTGTATACACGTACGATCTTTTCAGCCGGAAAGAGCAGTTTTACCGGGGCATTGCCCCGGAATAATCCTGTTTCTCCGGATACGGAACGGTTGCTTTTATTCCAAAGCGGCGGCAAAATCATTTTGACAGAAATCTCCCTGATCTTACCGTTCACTTCATCTGGACAGCCTGTCCGGGGAGACTTTCCAAACCGGCGCAGTCGACAGCGGTGACATTGTAATAGTAGTCACTGCGCATGGAAAGAGCATCAAAAAATTCCAGAGAATCGCTTTCACCGCGCAGAGTGCTTTTATCGCATTTGAATCCGGGAACCGAACCGCGATAAATGCGGTAGCATTTGACGGCCAGATTATCGGAAGATCTCTGATAGGAAATTTTGATTTTATCACCTTCGGTCACGGCATTTATTCCGGTCACGACGGCGGGTTTTTCGGTATCCTGTCCCTGCCAGATGACGATATCATCGACTATCCATTTGTGCATCTGGTTGTCGACGACGTTGACATTCACCCCCTGAAAACTGTCTCCTTCGTCCAGAGAACCTGCGCCGTAAAGCGGTGTATAAAGGACATTCCAACCGGGCTTTGCCTGAAAATAGAATTTTTTACTTTTGTTTTTGGTGTCATTCCACAAAGAGAGTGACAGTGTCCCTTTGAAATCTTCCGGGACAAATACTTTGCAGTAAGCATAAAGATCCGGAGTCGCTTTGAATCTTGCGCCGTTGATCATCAGCAGCAGGGTGTAAGCATTTATCGGCTCAAAACCGACGGCTTTACCGGTTCCGTCTGCACCCGGGGAAACGACTTTCAACGGATGCAGATGCTGCGGTTTGCCGTGATGATAAGCACGCATGGCGATGATGGTGCCGGATTTTTGCTGTTGTCCGGCAATTTGCGGGAAATAGATTATTTCCTGATTTTTGCTCTGTTTAATGATTTCCTCTTCAAAATCACCGCGAGAATGGATTTGGAACGGGGATTCGGCAGCACGACCGGAGACAAATGCTCCGGCCGCCAGCATGACAATGATGATTTTTTTCATAGATCAATCAACCTTTACAGTACGTTTTACTTTCGAAATGACATCAATTACTTCAATGACAAACGGTCCGTTTTCATTGACCGCAGTAATGAATTCATGGGCGGCTTTGCCATCCGGAGCGTTGTAAACTTTTTCAAAGTATTTCAACTCTTTGCCGTTTGCATCGAATACCCGGAAGCGCAGCACATGGCGCAGAACTCTGTCACTGCTGCCGATAACTTGAGCATTGACCGAAATGCGGTTGTCGTTTCTGCTGCCTTCCAACTGTATATCCTGTACTTTGTAGGGAAGGGCGACAAAAATTTCCGGCTTTTCGACCTCAAGTTTGCAGATCCCGTTGACGGTTTTACCGGCACGGATGGCATATACCACGCCGCCCTCCGGCGCAGTTATTTTTACCGAGGCATTTTTACTGCTGTTCCACACGCCGAAAACCTCACCGCCATCCTGACAGAGCTGCAGGGGGTAGATTTCCGGAGAACCGGAAGCAATCATCAGCGTATTGCTGCTCTGTCCGATCCCGGCGGCAGCGAGTTTCGCATTGAGTCTTTTACTTACTCTCACCATCAAAGGTGTTGTATAATCTTTGGATAACTTCTGACCGATGAGGTTCACGCCGGGAATGGAAACCGGTTTCTTTCTCCGGGCGACATTCTCATTGTAAACTCCGTAAGGCACATCGGCGAAAACGATTCCGCCGTTGGCGGCAAAATCTCTGATCACAGAAATTTCCTCATCCGAAAGAGCCAATGCAAAGGGCAGGATCAACACTTTATAGCCGTTGGCGGTCAATGCGCCGGACTTCAATTTGGCCGGAGTGATGAAGTTGACATTGCACTTTGCCCGTTTGAGCAAAGTCACCCAGATTTCGCGGGCATCATTGTTGTCGGTGAATGTGTAATCTGCCCAGACAGCCATTGTGCTGGGAGTGGAAGCCAGCACCGCCGCTTCGGTCGGTCGGGAAG
>SUVW01000017.1 GCA_015061815.1 Lentisphaerota bacterium | reverse complement strand
GCAGTCCTTTATCAATAAGGTGCTCAATCGCAGTACGGGCAGAACGACGACTGATTTTATAGCGTTCTGCGGCCTCATTTTCAGAGATAATACAATCTCCCGCCTTGAGGGAACCATTGAGTATCTGCTCTTCAGTTTCCTGCTCAAAGCGTTCATAAACGTGAGTTATGTTTTTTTTCAAAATCTCTGCCATAGACAATAATATACATCCATGATTTTTTTTTGTCAACTGAAATTAAAAAAATCCATTGTTTTTTGGTGATGTGCCATATTTTGTAAAAATCAAACATAAGTTTGCAAATAAATGTCTCTTGCAGCACATAAAAAATATCACACAAAACTATTAATATTATTTATTTGACGTAATGATAATTGAGATTTTTTAATTATAAGTTCTGCTATGTAAATCAAAATTTTTGAGTTATATATCACTATAGTGGAATAAGTCCACGATCAATATAAGCCCTGCTGATCCAAACGGATCGGCGGGGCTTTTTGTATTTAAACTCTAACAAACTTATGGAGGTAAAAATGAGAGTTGAAAAGCGTGTATTGAATGATGCTCTGCGGGTGCTAGGCAGGGTTGTGTGCCAGACTTCACCGGTGGAGCTGTACCAGTCGGTGCGGTTTGTCGGCAATGAGAATGGCATACGGGCGATGGCGACTGATGGCGTGGAAACGGTTTCGGTGATTCTGGATGCTTTCACTGAAACCGAGATCGACTTCTGAGTGCCGTTTAAGGAGCTGAAAGATCTGGTCAGAATGGGGCGTTATGAAACGATCGAACTGATTGGAAAATTTATTGAGTTTCCTGCGTTTGAAGAACCGGCTGCCGATGCGGTTTCAGCAATACTTCCAGTGAATTTCGGAGAGCTGGTTTCGCAAGCAGCTTCGGTTGTCGATCGTTCCAACTATCGGCGGTTGTTGCAGGGTATCAACCTTTCCAATGCAGGAGTTACAGCTACGGATGTGCGGATCATATGATGTTATCGAATGGGTGGATGGTTTTATTTGCCGGGACTGTGGATATGAATTTTAGCATCCAAACCCCATCCCTCGTTTACCGGAGGGATGTTTTTTGTGTAAATTCTGAAGTCAAAGGTTGAAATTTACACAAGTAATGTTGTATTAGTTATTGACCAGCATAGGAGGCTTCAAGATGATTCAGCGTTTTATAGAAGGGCAGCTGCAGCGTTTGGCGGCAGTAAATTTTGTCAATACCGCAGAAATTATACCCAAATAAGCTGATAAAATGAGGGATTTTCAGTAATTACACGGTTGTATTCATGCGGTTATTTTAATATACAAAAACTTCCCCGAATCTTCCCTGTTTTTCCGTGATGTGTGGATTTTTTTCATTTCTTCCCTGAAATCTGGATGTCGCAAATTGGTTTATGATGTGCCACAGAGTACCGGAATCCAGAAGGAAATACGAAAAAACAACGATTTTTCAGGGTAAGATGGACTTCAGAAAAACTCCCGTTGGAGATGTCGCTTTATTTTTAACGTATGTTTTTGCATTCCCGGAAAAAATCAAAAAAATATAGAAAACATCCTTGAAAATAGTTGAAATGTAGATTATAATATAAATATGTCATACTTATTAAACATAATCAATCTTTTTTGAGGTATTCTTTTATGATCATGAAAGAAGTTTTCAGCACGACTCTGGCAGATGGAATTGAAAACAGTATATTGACTTTTATTAGAGAGAAGACTTTACAGCCTGGTGACCTGTTGCCTCGCGAGGAGGAAATAGCTGATTATCTCAATGTCAGCCGTTTGAGCGTTCGTGAAGGATTGGGACGGCTGAAAGCCCTCGGCCTGGTCGAACCGCGTAAGCGTCGGGGGACTGTCCTGTGCAAACCGCAACTGTTTCATACTTTCAGTAAAATTGCTCAAACCAATCTCTTTTCCAACAGCGAACGGCGTGATTTCAAGGAAATGCGGATCGCCCTGGAATTGGGCATGAGTGAGTTTATCTATATTCGCAAAACTCCAGAAGCTATTGCCAAATTGCGGCAGATAGCCCAAAACGATCTGTCTGTCAATGCAGATATTGAGTTCCACACCATGTTGCTTTCCATATCCGGAAACCGCAATGCCAATGAATTCAGACAGGTGTTGACAGAATTTTTTGACACTTCCTATCATCCAAGTGCGGAGGTGTTGGAAAAAAATAGAAACAGTCACTTGAAATTATGCGATGTTCTTGAAAATGGAACCGCTGCGGAATTCCGTGATGCAATGCGTGAACACCTGAATCCGTATTTCAAGAGTTTTTCAGGTAAAAACGATCCAGTATAATAAAAGTCCGTATGTTCTCCGGGAAAGGTCAACTTAAACACCTAATTTGAAAGGAAAAGTAATATGAAAAATTTGACCGTCTCCGCTAAAAAAGTAAAACATGGCAGTTTTACTTTGATCGAACTTCTCGTCGTTATCGCGATTATCGCTATTCTGGCTGCAATATTGCTGCCGGCACTGAATGCTGCCCGGGCACGCGGACGCGATGCCAGCTGCAAATCCAACTTGAAACAGCTCTCTTTGGCTCTGCAGAGTTATTCTGATGATAATGAAGATATTCTGCCGGGCAGTGGAACTTGGGCTCAGGATATTGTGAAGCTCGGTTATATCGGCAGTGGTGAACTTACCGCAGATGACTTCGGCAGTCTGCCTCTGTGGTGCAGTGCCAGTACGCTGCGCGGCAAAGATGATCATCACAGTAATTACGGTATAAATTACAATATTTCCAATCACAACGCCGAAGGACAAAACAATAACTCCGGCAAAGCTTATTACAAAAAATGGAATAAACTCAACAGTCTTTCCCGTCTCGCTCTGACGGCAGATGCCGCCACCCCTCATTCTGCGGTTCGCGGTGCCGGTGAAAAAGAAACATTATTCCGTTTTGGTGTTCCGGGGGCGGAAATGGGCAGTGCCTATTTCTGCAATTACGACAGTGATTGTCCTTATGGTATTTCAATGATCCGTCATGGTTTGGCGCAGGCAAATATGTCGTTTTGTGATGGTCATGTCGATACCGCGTACTACGATGATCTCCCATTAACTTGGGTTCCCAATGAAACCAATGACAAGGCAAACAAAAAATATAAAGTCGCATTGCATTACAGAATGCTTTGATCAATTTATAAAAGGAATACTGTCATGAAAAAGATGTTATTATTGATTGCGGCGATCGCAGTTTGCGGAGTGCTTGGTGCTGCCGAATCCGCCGAACCGGTAAAAATGGCTTTGGAACACTTCCGCACCTACAAGAACAAAGATGCCGCCGGAATTGTTGAATATGTGGCAAAAAGTGCAGAGATCCCGATGACACGGCGTAAATTTATTCCGGATGCTTCTGCTCAAAAATACCTTATCCAGCTCTACGGACACGATCCGGCGGCGTTGACTGACACCAAAACATATACTTTGACCGTGACTGTCAGTGATGATGTCAATCCGGAAGCGGAATTGAGTTTCGCCATCAAAAGCAAAAATAAAAAATATGGCTGGTACGGTTCCATCCGCGCAAAAAACGATGTGAAAAAACTTACTCCGGGCCAGCACACATTCACCACTTCGGCGGATTTGAAAGCTCACAAAAGATACCCGGATATAGCTTACCTCTGCCCCACCATCACTGTCCGTAATCTCAAAAGCGGTTCCATTGTGGTGGAATCGGTGGAAGTAGTTACCAATAAGTGATTTGAGCGAGGAGTGAAAAATGTTGAAAAAACTTGCGTCAGCGGTAGCTGTGCTCTCATTTCTGATTGCCGGTGCCGGAGAAAAACGGGCATTGCGTCTGGATCATCTGCGTACTTACGTCAATAAGGGGCAGGCCGCTAAATTCAAACCGGTTTCCCCCAATGCGGAATTGCCGCTGGGTTCATTCATCGTGCTGCCCGATAAATCCTATCCGTCCTACCGGCTGCAGGTCTATCACCATGATCCGGCCAACAAGGAGGAGTACCGGCGCTATACGCTCAAATTCACCGTCAGTGCCGATGTCACTCTGGCCGGACATCTTACATTCGGCTTGAAACCCAAAAACAAAAAATACAGCTGGTACGGCAACTTTTCCGGCAGTGCCACCCGGGGCTTCCCGCTGATCCCCGGAACCCATCAGCTGACCGTTGAAGTCGATCTCAAACAGCAGAAACTGCCCGATCTGGGTTTTGTCTGTCCGATGATCAACGTTACCAAACTAACTGCCGGCACCGTTACCATAAACTCTTTGGAAGTGGAGATCATGCCCAGCAGTTATCAGCCACCCAAACCACCTCCGGTTCCGGAGGGGCCGGGATTACCGGGATTTTCAGTGCAAAAAAATGCGTTGACCCACTTCAAATGGGATGGTAAGATTGCTCTTACAAAATTCACGCTGATGATGGACTTTACTACTTTGGGACTGGACATCATGCAGTTGACTCCGGCGAATAAAGCTGTTGCTTTTCAATGGCCATCCGGGGTGACTATCCTCGCAGAAAATCAGGGTGAATCATGGCTCATATCCGCCGGAGATGCTCCGGGCAGATACAGCCGTACTTACACCGTCAACGGCAAAAACATAACCGTTGCCGCCGGTGCGGAAGGTGTGATTTTTCGCGATTCCGCCAATCAGGATATATTTGTTTCCGGCGGGTTGAATACTATCGGCAGAACTCTGCTGATCCCAAACGGTTCCCCTGTCATCAAAGTGCGTCCTTTGCGCATCATCGAAAATGCTCTGGCAATGATCGTCGTTGAAGAAGCCGAAAGAACTCTGGCGCACGCTGATAAGATTTTCAAGGATAACGGTCTTTACATCAAACAGGCTTGGAGCGGCAACAACAATATTCGCCCTTGGAGTAATGTTTTTAATTTTCACCGTGAAAATCTCACTTCCCGACGCAATAAACTGATTCAGGAAACGGAGAAATTCCTGCCCATTCTGCTGGAGCAAAGAAGTGTCCGTGATCGTTTCGCCCAGATCGTTTATGCAGGAGAACTCTACTTTCATGAGGCCGCCGGACATTGGGGAGATACCTTTTACCGGAATTACTTCAAATTTCTCGATGGTCAGCCGGAAGTTCAGGCGGCACTTCAATTTGCCCGCAAGGTTGATTCTCTGGTCTCCCGCGCCCGCCGGGTTTCGGATGCCAGTTTCAAAGAGGGAAGTGCTGTCGGTAATATCGGTGTCAGTGCCGGTTTTGCCGAATCTTCTCTTACACATACCTTCCGTCGTGCCGGCAGTCCGGAAAAACTTTTCAGGAGCATTTCTCTGGATCTTGCCGCAGGTGAAGCAGAGAGTGCCCAGCTGGTGTTGAGTACCGCCCGGCGCGGAGTTCAGGATCTGGCGGTAAAAGTTACTCCTGCTGCAGCTGCTGCCCCGGAGGTCAAACTCTATCTGATGGATTATATAACTCTTATGGCAGAACCCAATGCCCAGTTGCCGCTGACTCTCGGCGGTGATGTGGAAATGCCGGATGTCCTGAAAAATTATACGGCGGGAACGCCTTTTGATATGGAATCTTATGTCAATCAGCCGGTGCAGATCGATATTACCAGTGCGCCGGATACCCGGCCCGGCACTTATGAATACACCGTAGAAGTTCTGCATAAAGGTGAAATTCTTGCTCAATTGCCGCTGACGGTAAAAGTACGCAGCTTCTCTTTCGGTGAAGATTATATACCGACGCTCGGAGGATGGCGTTACGCCGCTTTTGGGGGGTGGCACGGTGACAAACTCGGCCGCAAAGCCAGAGAAAATTCCATAAAAGCAATGATTGACCACCGCCTGTGTCCATCCGACCTTTACGCTTACTGTTCATTTGACGCAGAAGAATTGACATGGGCGATCAAACAGGGCCTCAGGGGAATCAACCTGGGCCGCAGTCAGCTGGAATCAATGGCCCACCCCGAAGCGGATATGGGGAATTTTATCCAGCTTTTCGGCAGTGCCGATGGTGAAAATTTTATCCCCATTGATTCCGCAAGCGAACTCGTTTCCCGAAAAACGGATAACGGCATCGAAGAACTCGATCTGGTCATTACCCCCAAAGGAGATACTTCCGCATACCGTTATATAAAAGTCCACAACAGCGAGATCCGCACCATGCGTGCCCGTCCGGTACAAAAGTTCTTTTTGATGGAAGCCGCCAGTTCCTATAACGGTAAAGTTGCCCAAATGACTCTCGCCGATGGAACGATCCGGGATTTCGATCAGATGTATTCCCGGCGGCAGGATCTTGCTCCAACGCTGACCGGAATCAGCAAAATGCGTCTCGGAAGTTCTTTCTGGATGGATAATCTGCGTACCGGTGAAAACCTCGGCAGTGTGATTTTTGACAAGGGGACTGACAAAGTAATTTCCATCCGTTTGATAAACACCTGCATCAGCCGGACAGTACGGGATTTAAAAAAGAAATATGACTTCATCCGTTCTGTCCCCGGTGGAGATAAGATCGATATCTATCTCTACGGATTCGATGAATCGATGAAACACCTCAATATCCCGGTGATTTCCGCATTTTCCAATGTCAAAAAATTCCTGCCCCAAGATATCAAAATCGTTTCCACCATCGCCGAGCCGATCATGAATCAGGAAATTTACAAATATATGGATATCCACTGTCCAACCAATGCTTTTGCCTATCCCAGATTCAATAAACAGATGCATGACAAATACGGCACGAAGCTCTGGAGTTATGTCGGCGGCGGCGGATATTATCCGTTTGCCAACTTTGAGCGGGTGGATCAGCCGTTGATTTTCGCCAGAGCTTTTCCGTGGGAGATGATCGGGTTTGAATTTATTGAAGGGATGCTCTACTGGGATTACCATCTCTGGCGGTTCAATACGCAATTTATCGGCAGTAACGATATCGACTGGTCGCGCTGGAATGACACTCACAATACCAATAACGGTATGGGTGCGATCTTCTATCCCGGCCCGAATGGTGAAAGTTACCCCTCCCGCCGTGCCACTGCGCTGCGCGACGGATTGGATGATGTACTGGCTGTCCGATTGGCAAGACGGCTTGTCGCTGCCAAACCGGCGGAAGAACAGTTGGAACTTAAAGCTCAATTGCAGAAGATCTGTGACGGATTTTGTTCCAGCATGACGGTTTACTGCAAAGATATTCAGGAGATGAATAAAACCCGCACAGCGTTATATGATTTTATTGAACGGATCAAAAGGTGAGGAATTGTAAAAATGCTGTTTTTTGATGAAGACTGCAATGCCCGCTATTACTACAGCGAAGCCGGTACGATGCTTCCCAAAGATCTTGATCATATAGTCGATGATCTGAAAAATACCGATGTCAAAAGTATGGTTATCGGTACCGGCGGAGCTTCCGCCATGTATCCGGGAGCCAAAGCCGTAAATGAGTACATCGCCGGATTTGAGATGGAAAAAGGTCTGGATCAGCCCTGGTTTTGCGGTAAACCTTCTGTCTGGAGCTACCGTAATGCAGCCAATATTGTCGTTCTTCGTAATATGGGGTGTGATTCCAATGCCTATTTGCTGCAGCGCGCCAGAGAAAAAAATATGGCAGCATGGATCACCATCCGGATGAATGATCAGCACGGCACCTGGGTGGAAAAATCCCCGGGCCACAGTCAGTTGTGGATGGATCACCCGGAAATGCGGACTCAAACCTGCGCGCCGCAATCCGGATTGTCCTTTGAACATCCGCAGGTGCGCGAGATGATGTTCAACGTGATAAAAGAGAATCTGGAACTTTATGACGTGGACGGCATTATTCTCGATTGGATGCGGCATGTGCCGCACTTCAATGATGGTGAAGGAGAAAAGAATATTCCGGCAATGAATGAATTCATCCGCTCTGTAAAAGAGATGGTTGATGAGTTCGCAGTAAAGCGCGGACATAAAATATTGATCGCGCCCAGAGTTCCGGCGACGGTCGCTTCTGCCCGTTATCACGGCTTGGATGCGGTGGAGTGGGCAAAAAGAGGGTATATTGACCGCATCATCATCTCTCCGAAGTACCTGCGCAGTTATATCCTTGATCCGGGAGCGTGGAAAGAAGCCGTCGGCAAAGCAGATTTCCCGGTTACTGCATGTATCGACACACCGCATCAGCCTTATCCCGGTTATCCGTCGGATGCTCCGGCCGGTGCGTGGACCAAAGAACCCTTTGACAACCGTCAGCTGCCGTTTATCCGGGGAGCCTGCCGGGTCGCGTTGGGCAATGGTTCGGACGGGATATATTTATTTAACTTCATGAATATCCGCAACAAAAAGAAAATGATGGAAATTTTTCAGGAGTGCGGCACTTTGGAATCTCTGCGGGGAAAAAACTTTTCCATAGATATCTCGTATGATGATCTGCACATGGATGAACCGGATTTTCTCAAGGGCTGGCGGGCCGGGAGCAATGATGCATACTTCTCCATCTGGCGTAAAAATCTTAAAGATCAGGGGATCTATCCTTATCAATTGCCGCAGGAACTTTCTTCGGGAGCAAGCTGTAAATTTACTTTTGTGACCGGTGAAGTTCCCGAAAAAGATCCGCAGATAGCTTTTTCTTTTGAGGGACTGGGCGATGCGGAGGTGGAATTCAACGGTATAAAGTGTGTTTTAAAAGACGGCCGATACCTTCTGCCTGTTATGGAATATTCCGGCAAAGAAGCGGTGATCAAAGTGACCAACAAGTCAGATGAAAGTGTGGTCATTGAGCGGGCTTCAATGCATTTTTCGTGGAATGGAGAGTTTCCGGAGTTATTTGATCCGGCAAAAAAGATCACTATCGGTGTTGCCGCTGATATCTGATATGATAGAAAGGAATCTTTGATTATGGCAAGCAAAACTTATTCAGCTACCGTCACTCCGCTCTTTGAGGACGGTTCTTTGGACAAAGCAGGATTGAAAAATATCCTCGAACGCAACATCCGTCATGGACTTACCGGTGTTTTTCTGCTTGGTTCGATGGGAGAGTGGGGCAGTTTCAGCGATGACTTCAAAGAAGATTATGTCAAAACCGCCTGCGAAATCGTCGGCGACAGAATGGAATTGCTTGTCGGTATCAATGCCACCAGTCTGCCGTTGTCGCTGGATAATATGAAACGTTACAGCAAATACCAATTTGACAGCTATGTATTCATGCATCCTGCGCGGACCAGTGCGCTTGATCCGGTCAAATCTCTGCTCAAAGTGCTTGATGAAGCCGATCGTCCGGTCTACTTCTACTACTGTCCGCCCAACAACAATATCAATTTTACCCTTGACCAGTTTGAAACGGTGATGGCGCACCCGAATCTGAAAGGTATCAAAAACTCTTCCAGCAATATGTGGCTGCGTAAGGAACTGCTTGTTCTCCGCAAAGAAAAAGGCTTCAAAACCCTCTTTATGGAAGGGCAGGAGTGGGCGGTCGATGAAGCATTGATGGTTGGTTGCGACGGTATGATTTCCGGCATGGGCGCGCTCTGTTCCAAAATCATGGTCGATATTGCCAAAGCTGCTGACCAAAAAGATTGGAGTGAAGCCAACCGTCTGCAGAATCTCTTTATCGATATCTTCCACGGAGTTTACGGTATTAAACTTTCCAATGTTTGGAATGGTCAGAAATACGCATTGACCAAACTCGGTCTGTGCAGTACTCCGTATACGATTGCCCAGGAGATGTCCGGTTTGACCGATGAGGCCAAAGCCAGAGTCGATGCTTGCGTGGAAAAATACCGGGATATACTTGACTGAAGGTGAACAAATGCTGCGTTATCAGGAAAACAATGAACTTCACCGTGACTTTCACGGGACGACCAACACGACGCTTGACTATATTGCCGAAAACTACGGGGTGGATGCACTCAAAGGTATTTTGCAGGACACCGGAGAAAAAGTTTACAAATCCATCCACGACAAACTTGCTGCCGGAGATGCTTCAGAACTGCTGGAGCATCTTAACTGGTTTTATTTCCGTGAGGGAGCAAAATATCAGCTTTCGGTAAATCCGGATGAGATCATATTGGAAGTTTTTGAATGTCCCGCCATCCGTCATCTGAAAAAGATGGGGTTGAAGATCTCTGAATACGCATGTCTGCAAACCAGCGAAGTAAATGCCGGGATGTGCAAAAATACGCAGTGGGAATCGTCGGTTGAAGTTTTGGAAGAAGGGCACTGTATTCAGACATTTCGCAGGAAAGGGTGCGGAAAATGATTCCCAGTGACCATTTTGTAAGATTTTATAACGAAGTATTCAAGTTTCTTGATAAAAAGAACGGCTTGGAAGATTACTATCTGGAAATCAGCCGTCATCAGGAGCATCATTGTCTGGATCTGTTTTCCCGCAAAGGCATTGCCGGGATGAAAGAATATTGGGGCATGATCGCCAAAGAGGAAAATATTATCCAGAATAAAAAGGGATTTGTTTCTGACACCAAAATGCTCAGCGGCAGCTCAATTTGCCCGAGTCTGACCAAGAATCTGGATAACGATGCCGGGGCATGCGAAAAGTATTGCTGTCATTGTCCCGGGTGGGTGATCCCGATTTTTACCAAAACCGGCTTTTATTGCGTTTATGATCTGATAAATCTGCTGGAACCGACTTGTTCCATGAATGTCTTTGCCATCCGGGAGGAAGCAGAAGAATTCAAACAGCAGCGTATTGCCAATGGTGCCAAGCCGGAATTGATCTATGATAATCTGGATAAAACCGATGAGGTGGAGGCCAATAAAGAACGCTTGCGTCCGATCCGGGACGCTGCGCTGGGCGCGGGGGGTGCAGACTGCAAGCGTTTGTTTGCAGACGGGTAACCACCCCGTGTCCGTTATCGTCTGTTAAGTCCGTTTTGTCCGTCACGGTCGCTCCACCGACCACGCCTGCACTCACCACGTTGGTTTGCAAACTTTTTGATACAGTTCAGGGCGTGCGGTTGCATCCACACGCCCTGACGGTGTTTTGTTTGCACTCCCTCCGGAGAATTCAAAGGGCCAAATACTCCAGATATTTCAGTGCCGTCATCCGGTGTCCGGCCGGAGAAAGATGCACCAGGTCGGAGTTGTAAAGTTTCAACTTTTCTTCATTGGAGAATTTTTTGAATTCGCTGTATATATCAAAAAATTCCACTCCGAATTCCCCGGCGACTTTCTGCGCCCGGCGGTTGTAATCTTCCACCAGTTCGGGAACTCCGAAACGCAAACTTTTATTATTGTTTTCCGGGGTGGAAAATCCGGATACCAGTACGATTCTGGCATCGGTTTTCTTTTTGAGAGCAGTCACGATCTCACGCAGATAACTTTCAGTCCACCGCAGAGGTAACTGGGGTTCTTTGAAGTTGTGTCTGGCAAATGCCAGAGTGTCATTCTGACCGACCGATATAAAAATTATATCGTATTTGCCTGCCCATATTTCATCGTACATATATCTTCTCATTACGGATTGTTTTTCCGGAACAGTATTCAACCGCCAGTTGATATAACGTGCTATATCTCCGCCGATACCGGCATTGCGGAAGGTCACCAGACCGGGATTGTGTTTTTCAAGCATTCCGGCGGTGATGGCAGCGTGATTATGGTCGCGTTCAAAGTCGGACAGTGAGTCTGCCAGATACAAGATCCGCAGCGGTTTACCCTGCAGATCGACTTTGCCGGCGGCCTCTTCCAGAGCCTTCACTTCGGCTTCCGGAGCGACGACGACATCCCGCAAAGCACTTACTCCGCCGGTGGTAAAGGTGACACGGTAGAACCCCTCTTTTTCAGCGGTGAATCCCGGAAACGTCACTTTACCGAGGGAAGATTCTGCCGGGGTGACCGATGGTTTTTTCAACTCTCCCGGGGCGGAAAATAGGAAATTGCCCTTTACATCACGCGGATAGACATTGAAGAGCTGTTCGGGGACCTGTGAACCGGTTTTTACGACCATTGCTCCGGTCGGCGGCACGATCAGGGTGTCAAATGCGGAAGCAGTGATGGTGAGGTCATCCAGATCGACAGCGGCATCTTTGCCATGCAAATATAAATACACGGTGTTGAACAACTCATCATTGTTTTTTGAACAATCCAGAGTGAGATTGTAAAGTTTCCACTCTCCGGTCAACGCTGTCTGTCTGGTTTTGATCGAACTGTTTCCCCTTTCAAACCAGATCTTGCCGTTTCCTCTGGCGCGGAAGCGGATGTCGAACTTCAATCCGGCAGGAACTTTTACCGAATTGTAAAATTTTATACCTGCCCGGCCTAAATCAGCACCTTTTTGCAGTTCGACATGCATGAAGCCATCGGCTTCATTCCATTTGACAATAGTTTTCATACTGGGGGAAAAGGTGGCGGCACCATAGCCGTAGATGCCTTTTTCGGTGAAATCTCCGCCGCCGAAAAAATGGACACTTTCGGCGTGGAGTGTCAAAACTGTCAGTGCTGAAACGCACGCGATAAATTTATTCATGATAATTCTTCCTTTTTTGGTTGATGGTTTTCAAGAAAATCTTTTGCGGTCAGATAAACTCCGGCGGTCCAGCCCATCATTTCCGGCATCTCATATTCGGCGGTGACTCTGGTTGAACCGTCTGTGACATTGTATTTTTCCCACAGCGAATTGTTTTTTTCAAAATTTTCTCTTACGGTATTTATATATTTCCGGGCGATTCTTGCGGCATCATCCTGATAACCGTATTTTGCCAGTGCTTCAAAACATATCAGCTGCAGACACGGCCAGCCGTTGGGATAATCCCATTGCCAATTACCGGCAGCATGTTCCCGGCAAGCGGCAGATATGCCAAAGGGGTATTCCAGTTTTTCCAGACACTCTTTGCGTGCGGCGTCGGCATCTGCGGCATTTACTATGCCGCTCCACAGCGGATACATGGATGCGGCACTGAAAACATTGCACAACCGGTGTTCGCGCAAGTTGTAATCAAAAAACACACCATCCTGCCGGCGGCAGTATTTGTGAATATTCCGGTTCAACTCATCGGCGCGCGACTGCCAGAAATTTTCCTGACCGCTGTCCGGGGCGGAAAGCTTTGCCAACATTTTGAATGAAAGAAACAACAGGCAATTAAGGTCTATTGCCGCACACTCATGACAATTGCCCTCAAAACGGGGGGTGAAATCCCATCCGGATTCTGCTTCGGCAAGGGTCGCCAATGCAATTTTGCGGCGGATCTGCGGATCATTTTCCTGCGGATCGGCTCCGCGCCGGGCAACGGCGACCTGATAAAAATCAGCGATATCGCTCTCTGATGGATCACTGCCGTAATGGTACAAGCCGGTTTCCGGATCGCGGCGGTGAGTATCCCAGAATGATACTTCCAATTGCAGAGCTTCTCTTGCCTGCTCTCTTAAACACCGGTCATCCGGATACAAATCAAGAACCAGACCGGTCAGTGCGCCAAGAAACGGCGGTTGGGAACGATTAAGATAAAAAGTCCGGCTGCCGTTGGGGATGAAACCGAATTTTTTTACTTCATAAAAAAAGTTTTCCGCATTACTGCGGACAAGCTCTTTGCGGCCCTGCAGAGCAAGTCCCCGGCAGGCGAAGTACGTATCCCAGTAATACAGCTCCTGAAAAGCATCTTTGACCGACGGGACGATATATTTTTCCGGCAGGCCGAGCAGAGTGCCGTTATCATCCGGATTATATCTGACCGTATCATCCCAGTGGTCGAATATATACTGACTTATCTTATCCATCGTATATTTTGTTATTGTCCCATTTTTGTTGTGATGCCATCATACCGTCGGTGGCGCATTGCGGGTAATCTCTTGTCAAACCATCGGACGTATTCGCAGTCGAGTACCTTTCAGTACACTCCTGCTCATCCGCCTTGATTTGACGGCGACATTACCTCGCACTGCATCCACCGGTTGGATCAAACCGTTTTCTTTACCGTCGGTTTCACCTTACTCATGCCTTGAGATAAGGTGGTTTTAATATTATAAAATATTCTTGTCAAAACTGCAGATACCGGTTCAGTCGAGCAGGTTTACTGCACCTTGTCCTCCATAGCCTCCGGCGAAGGAGGATCCTGCTCATCCGCCTTGTTTTGACTTCGACCTTACCTCGCACTGCATCCACCGGTTGGATCAAACCGTTATTGCGTGGTTGACAAATCATAATGTCGGTGATATATCCTTATGTTTTCCATTATTGCAATCAACGGTTGTTGAATGCAAATTTCACAAAATTTGGGACATTGCCTATATTTTTGTTTTCTCCGGAATCATACGCCTCAAAAGCCGTGATCGACCTTTGAGGCGTATATTATATGGTCACACTCTGTAATTATTCAAACTCTACACCATTCAAGCGTGAATCGATCATACCTGTTGCACGACTCAAAATGCCATCTGTTTTGAGCTGCTGATAATAGCTGAAGCTTTCTTGAGAAACATGACCATCTGCCCAGCCGTTGGTCATCTGATTATTGTGGGCCAGATACCATCCATTTCCCGAGCCAATACCAAAATCAGCCCAGTAATGGAAATCTGCAGTATCTTTTCTGTAACCTTCTCCAAAAACAAAGGTTTGGGATGATTCTTTTACCTTTTTGAAGTCCAGTGCAACATCTTTGTTGGCTGCTGTACCACAACTGTAACCGCTTTGATCGCGTGAAGGCAATGCATTATCAAGTTTTTGATAGGTGACAGCATAATATGCTTTGTTGTCAGAATGCGCTACACCATTTACAGTTGACGCCCCGTTTGCATCTACCGGCGGAACTGGCTTTTTGGTTTTCGGGCATCGAATCGTTGCTGTGTCAAAGTAGCTGTTTTTATAACCGACAGTGGAACCGACATAACGGTTGAATGGGATACTCCAAAGGAACACATCTTGTCCGGTGTTCGCATCACCTTTTTTCAGCATAACAGTATCATTAAAATCGGTGGCATAACTTAAAGTACCGAGCAATGTCTGTTTCATATTGTTGACACAACTGGCACTCATACCGCGCTCGCGGGCAGAGTTGAGAGCCGGAAGCAATATTGCTGCAAGAATGGCGATTATCGCAATCACCACGAGCAGCTCGATGAGCGTAAAGCCATGCTTTACTCCCTTACCGGTAAGGGAGTAAAGCCATGCTTTACTCCCTTACCGGTAAGGGAGTAATTACCTTTTCCAAGTACTTGTTTTTTCATGATTGAAATTCCTTTCTGTTTGGTTGGGGAAACTTATTTTTTTTCAAACGACTGCCATGCGCCGATATTGCATGTGCCGCCTTTTACCCTGATAACGATCCACGGACGCTCATAAGTTTTGCGCCATTTCACCCGGTACTTTTTGAATTCAAACCACTCTCCGGGTTCCGGGGTGACTTCGGCCAGAACCTCATCGGTACGGTCGTGACCGATATCACAGAATTGCACCTTGACCCCTTTCTGATCGGTGGCAAGTTCAATTTCCAGATAATCCGGCTCTTTGCCGATGAAAGCCAATCCGTAACTGATAACTGCTCCATCCTGTGCGGCGATCCAGTTGCGGTTCCAATGGATAAAACGGCTGCTTGGATCATTGTCAAGATTTTTTCCGGTGGCACGGTAGGCAAAGAGCATCCATTGGGCGTACTTTGCATACATCGGCTCTTTCACCGCTCCGCGCATTTCGCATTTGCTGAAGTTCTGCCGCTGCTGAACCATCGGTCCCCGGTCACTATCCATGATTTTGGCCGTTTCCGGCAGAACTGCGGCAAGTTTCTGCACGGCAGGATCATTTGCCGGAGCATCAAATATCCAGAATTCCACGCCGTAGGGCTGCAGTTCCACTTTTTCCGGAGCTTTACCGGTGAATTTTTCCACCATTTTGCCGTTTTCCCGGCAGACAGTCACATTTTTGAAGTTGAAACCGATCAGCGGCGTGACACTCTGCTTATCATTTACCGTGTTGAGGAATATGATCATAACTCTGCCGTCGGTGTGCCGCCAGACCCCGTGCAGGATCTTGTTGCTGGTGACATTTTCCAACGCCGAAACTCCCCAGCGGCAGCGCATGGTTTCCGGAGGAGTGCGGAACTTCAACGGTGCAAGCATCTCGGCACTGTTGAGGAAATCCACCGCCGCCAGCCGCAGATGAGCGAGTTTTTTGATATAGTTCCGGCGGGGGGAGGGATAAGGCACTTCCTGTACCGCCAGCCAGCCGATCTGTTCATTGAAAACCAACTGTTCTCCGAATTTCGGAAAGAATGATTCATAAGTTCCGGGAACACTGTGGCTGTCACCGCCGCGACCGACAAACTGGATGCGCGGAGCATAAACCGACTGGAAAAGCGGCACATGTCCGGGCAGGCCGAACCGCCAGGTCATGAATCCATCCAGACAGTGCAGATAGGTTTCCGCAGCATCTTCGCCGGTGTGGGCCAATTCCGGATATTTTTTCCGCAATTCGCTCATGACCCGGCCATAGGTGATCCAGTGACCTTTCTTCAGCCAGCCTTCCGGATCATTGACCTGATGGGCGTGAGAAGCATCAAAGCAGGGGAAACCGCGTCCGCAGGGCAGCTGATCGTGGTAGATGAAGTCGATCTTGCCTTTGGCCAGACGTTCAATGTTGTCATACAGCTGTTTCTGCCAGGCGGGACTTGCCGGACACATGACCGAATGCATACCGGTTCTGCCGTAATTTTCCTGACGTTCCCGGCCGAATTCATCCTTGACCGCGTAAAGTTTGCCGGTGGTGGAGTAATCATTTTCCTCATCGGCGGTATCCCCGGCATAGCACAGCCGCGAATTGTAATACGGACCGACCGGAATGCCCAACGCCTGGATCTTATCCAGATGGTTCAGGAAATTCTTTTTGAAATAAAAGTCCGGCCCGAAACGCCATTTGCCCTTTTTGTTGTAAAGCAAACCGGTTTCCAGAGCAAAAGGTACTCCGTAAAAGTTGCGCATAGATTCCAGTGTCCGCACCGTGCCGATGGAGTCAATGTCGTAGCCGACCAGCCACAACGGCATATCCATAAACCATTTCGGCGTATCTTTGCGCGGGATCTCCTTTATCCACCAGGGGGCGGTGGCGGCGAATTTTTTGTAGATCTGTCCGGCTTCGAACCAGCTGCCTTTGTAACGCTCAAGCACACCGGTACCCGGCAGTTTGACTTCGGAAACATTGCGGGGGACCGCAACGCTCCACACTGCATCATAAAAGCCGCCGCCGCCGGAAAAGGTCAACTCTTTCACCTGTCCGGAACCATCTTCGCGCGCCAGATAAACCCCATCGCCCAGATCGTTGTACAACGCGGTCATCTGCATGGTCGCATTGCCGCCGGGGTAGGGGGCACGGTAGAACATATTGACGGTCGGGTCACTCTTTTCTATTCCGGAAAATTGGGGGATCACAGCGAAATTTTTTCCGGCAAGTTTGTTGACCTTTACTGCCGGGAAAGATATCTTCTCCAGAGTTATTCCGGGTTGGAGGATCTTTGCCGACATTTCCGCTTCGATGCGCCCGTTGTGCAAGTGCCAGCGGTTGGTCACCTGAAACATCTCATTTTTCCAGATGATATCCACCGTGTGTTTATTTCCGGCAGAGGTGATTTTTACCGGTTCAAATTTGAACGACGATGAATCAACGTAGCGGAAAGTTTTATCCCGGTCACGATATTGCAGTTCCCAATCCAATCCTGATTCCGGGATGAGCAGACGTCTGGCAAGTTTGTCATACACCCCTGTAAGCGGACTGCCGGTGCCGGAACCGGCACGGATACCCATTGTCAGTGCCGGAGTTTCCAGATATTTCGCCGAAGCTTTTTTCGTCCAGTTGACCGATGGGTTGACTCCGCATGCCGCCCGGATCTCACCGGGAGTCAGCAGCCTTGAATCTTCTTTTATCTTAAAGATGTTTCCGGCAAATTTTTCGCCGGTACTCAATGCCACATCCGAAGATGCCAACGCCAGCGGAGTGCGTTCGTAATCCGCTGTCCGTTTACCGTTGACCATCAATATCGCCCGGTATCCATTCTGCCCCTGCGCCTGCTCGTGGACTCTTTCCAGCTGGATAGCTACTGAATTTTTTCCCTTCGGCACAACACTTTCCAACTTTATGGCACAATTATTCCGGTTGTCAAAAAGCGACAAAATATACTTTGTGCCGACTCTTTCCAGTTGAAAGACGTTACCTTTTTTCAAAAGTACGCCGTTTTGGCCGGAATCCCGCACTGTCGCGGTGGCCGTATAGCCGCGATTGCCGACTTGTACCGCCCCGGATGCCGGGAAAATCAATGTCATCAGCAAGATGACAGAGAACATCCGGAGAATTTTGATTTTTTTCATTTACACCTCCTTATGTTACGATTTATTGCTGATTTGCAAATATTTTCAACTTGCGTTCCGGCTTTGCATCCTCTCCCGGAAGAGCCGGACGCATACCCAGAACTGAAGCATAGTGGTGAAAGAGCAGATGCGCCCCCCAGCCGTGACAATCTGAACGGGGATTGCCGAATTCTTCAGGTAAAGTTTTCAATCCGTGTGAAGCTTTTTCCTGCCACTGCTCTATTTTCCGGCGGAAAAGATCCGGCAGATCCTGTTCGTAGCACGCTTCCAGATAGAAAAAGCTGAAAAATGATCCGCACGAAGCCAGATCTTCACAGCGCAGCGCGTGGATTATCCTTTCATCCCGGCGCAAAAGCAACGCCAAAACCTGACTGTGTTCGGCGAAAAATTTGTGCTCAAGGTCGTTGGCAAACAATCCGCGATCAGCGAAAAAGAAGTGTTTGTAAGCACTTTCAGTCAGCAGCACGGAATATTTTTCCCAACGTTCCGCCTGTCCGGCACTTCCGGCCCATCTTTCGATCCCGGCCAGTTTTTTCAGAGCCAGTGCCGCCAGCAGATTCATCTCTGAATTGCACTTGTCCCCGCCCAGAGGTACTCCGTCATTCCAGCAGCTCACCCAATCCAGCAGCATCCAGCGGCCGGGTTCCCATAAACCATCGGCAGTGATACCGGAAATGATATATTCCGCCGCTTTTTCCGCGCAGGGCAGCAGTTCTTTTACCAGAGCTGATTTACTGCGGTACTGCGCAAAATAACAGTACGAAAGTATGAAATATGCAGTATATGACGGTATGCCGCCATTCAATTCCGGCTCTATACACGGGTAACGGGCGACGATCGAACCATCCTGATTCTGACTCAATGCAAAATATTTCAGCATCTTTTCCGGCAGACGGCACTCCGGATCAACGGCCAAAGTCGCCAGCATTTCAGTCAGACTGTCGCCGGAGTACATCATCTGGTCATAATATGGACAATCCAGATAGATGTCCAGTGAACAGCTGCACAATGTGCGGTAAGATTTTTTCAGCAGTTCACGATATTCCCCGGAAGCTTCCCGGTAATCCGGTTCTTTTATCGGGCAACCCCATTTGCGGAAGTTCAAAGCAGTGATTTCCACGCCCGGATCATGTTCGATTATCACATATCTGCCGCTTATCCAGGTGTAGTCGCTCCACTGCACGTCACCATCGATGTCAAAACAGTTAGGATCGCAATGGAAGATATTGCCGTCCCGCTCTCCTTTGCGGCCTTTCAGGTAACGCATGTAACAGATATCATCGGCATACGGCGTTTCCGCATGATATATTTTGACTTTACCTTTCCCTTTGAAACGGTAGATGCCGATAAAACACTCGTAACCGTCAAAAATTACCGTTGTTTTACCCGCTTCATCCTGCCGGACAAAAGCAGTTATATCCTCTTGCAGGCAGTCGGGCAGGTCAGGAGCATGCAGTTCCCGGTCATCATCAAAATATTCCACATCCTGCCACACCGCATTTGCCGGTACTTCCGGCAGCGGGGCGGAAATTTTCGGAACTCCGCCCCAATCCCATTCAGAACGCTTGAATTCTCCGGCAAGCATGACGTACTGCCACCGGCCGATCTGTAAAGCAGAGAGATTTTCAAAATAAAATCCCGGTGTTTTGCTGATACTGCGGAAAGGGGCAAGTTTTTGTTCAAAAATACATAATCTGACTTCGATCCGGTGTTCCCCCGCTGCGGCCGTTATTTCCACATCCTGATAATACCATCTTTCCGGAACTCCGGTCTCCGGACCGTGAGAAACCAGAACTCCATCAATAAATATGGAACAAAAACGATCCGCGCTGTAACGGAATTTTACCACGCTTTCTTCATCACAGGTAAAGCGGTTGCGCAGCATCACCGCCTGTCCACCGTCCGAATTTGCCGGACGCATCCACTTCGTCATACCATCTCTTTGATCATATTGATTTTGACACTGCAATTATTATACCACAAAATTTTTTTCTTATCCTCTAATATTATGACAATCTTCTTGATTATTTTGCCAAAATGCATTTGCAGATATTGAAAACATTCCGCAATTGCACTATCTTTAACAAGAGTTGTCCATATAAAGTTTCAACAATTTGCAGGAGGTGTTCGGAGGAGATGCGTATGATACCATGTTTCGCATATATGAATGATTTTCACCTTTTCCCGGTCGCCGCCAACCATTTTACCGGCGGTCAGCATCCGGTAAAACAGTGGCATGAACACGTTTTTTCGGAACTGGTCTTCATCCTGAAAGGGGAAGCTGTCCATATTTGCAATGACCGGAAGTTTCCGGTTTCTGCCGGAGATGTTCTGCTCATCCACCCCGGGGCGGTACATGCTTATGATCATGATATGGAATCTCTGGAGCTTTTCAACGTTTTGTATGATGCCAACCGGATAATCATGCCGCGCTTGGATATCCACCGCTATCAGCTTTTCAAAAAAATATTCCCGGAATCTCTCCAGGCCGGTAAAGAACTCTCTTGTGCAGAACCGGTCATCCATATTGAACCGGATAAACTGCAGAATGTCCGGAACATATTGGATAATATGGCCGCCGAAGCTGAATCCCCATACATCGGACACGTTTTTGCCACGATGACCTGTTTTATGCAGCTGCTGCTTATGCTCTGCCGTTACAGTCATGCAGTTGATTCCCCGGTGGCGGGAAATGAAGTTTTTTCCCGGGCGATAAAGTATATCCACGAACATTATACCCGGAAGATCAATATCCGGGATATCGCTGTCCATGCCCGCTGTTCCGTGCGCAATCTCTACCGTTTTTTTGCTCAATCCGCCGGCTGCACTCCGGGGGAATATATGATGCAGCTGCGTTTGACAAAAGCATCCAGTTTACTGCTGAACAGCCAGATGAATATTTCTGAAATCGCTTTTGCCAGCGGCTTTAATGACGGGAATTATTTTTCTAAAAAGTTCCATGATATGACAGGAGCCACTCCCGGAAATTTCCGGAAAAATCCGGAGAAATTTTACGATCAGCAGATGAATAAATAATGATTGCCGGAGTGAAATGATCATATTTAGTTATTGTCCCATTTGTTGTGATGCCATCATACCGTCGGTGGCGCCGCGTGGATAATCTCTTGTCAAAACGTCGGATACCGGTTCAGTCGAGCAGGTTTACTGCACCTTGTCCTCCATAGCCTCCGGCGAAGGAGGATCCTGCTCATCCGCCTTGATTTGACGGCGACATTACCTCGCACTGCATCCACCGTGTGGATCTGACCGTTATTGCGTGGTTGACAAATCATAATGTCGGTGATATATCCTTATGTTTGCCATTATTGCAATCAACGGTTGTTGAATGCAAATTTCACAAAATTTGGGACATTGCCCATATTTATTGAAAAAACTGCCGGAAATACTTGACAAATCACCTTTTTTATGGTAATTTTTACTGCAGTGCAGAGGTAATTGCTTTTGAAATTGCCCCGTGTATATTGTTCAGAAGAAATTACATGATAAGGAGATATTTTTATGCATTGGTATTGGCTGGTCAGCGGAGTAATAATGATCCTGCTTGAATTTGTCATCCCCGGATTAGTCATCTGCTTTTTCGGATTATCGGCGTTGATCGTCAGCGGATTGAATTGTCTTTTTCCGCAGATTTCTCTGATTTGGCAGCTGTTGATTTTTGCTTCCGGCGGGGTGGTGCTGGCGGTTTTGTGCCGCTTGCTGATTCCCGGCATCAGACGGGAAAAACCGGCGGCCGACCGGGATATCGATGACGATGATGTTATCGGCGCAAAATGTCGCTGTTGTTCCGCAATTACTCCGGAAACCGCCGGGAAGGTCGAATTTCGCGGCTCTCTGTGGAGTGCTGAATCAGATTGCAATATCGCTCCGGGAGAGTTCTGCACAGTGGAAAAACGCTGCAATCTGACTTTGATGGTCAAGCCGCTGAATAAGTGACCGGCAAGCATTTTTTCTGCGGCACCGCCGTGTCAGACTTATTCTGAAATCCCCCTTTGTGCCGTCACTGTTCCGTGATACACCGGGAGCAATGTGTTTTTTACCGTTTTTTACGGAAAGGCGTCCGCCGTTTTTTCAGCACATGGATCTGCGCTCTGCGCTCTGCCAATCCCCGGTTGACTGTAATGGGAGTCCCATCCGGAGCTTTGCCGGTGAAGTACATGGCCGCACCCATCGTCATGGGCAGGGGGATGTAATCCTGCACCTGCTGCAGACTCCAATGGTGTTTGTTGAGAAAATCATCCACCGTTTTCATCTCTTTGCCGGTGCAGCCGGGGAAATTGGAAATGAAAAGCGGGATCAGATATTGTTCCAGACCGCACTCTTTGCTTATGCGTTCAAATTCACGCATAAATTCATAAAACTCTTCCGGAGTACCTTTGCGCATAAGTTTCATGACCTCCGGATGGAGATGTTCCGGAGCAACTTTCATGTGGCCGGAAACATGATGGGCGATCAATTCATAGAGCAGCTCTTTCTGGCGCAGGCAGAGATCAAGCCGGATACCGGAGTTGATGTACAGATGACGGATCTTTGGCATTTTACGCAAAGTTCTCAACAAATGTACCATTGCCTGACCGTCGCATTGATATGATGGACAGGGTTTGGGGAAAAGACAGCTTACCCGGTGGCATTTTTTACATTTTTCTGTATCATACCGGCTGCCGAAAATATTTCCGGCGGCACCACCGACATCGGAGATGGTCCCTTTGAATCCGGGACGCGAAGAGATATATTGTGCTTCTTTGACGATGGAGTTTTCACTGCGGCTCATGACCGTCCGCCCCTGATGGGCGACCAGACCGCAGAATGCGCACCCGCCGGGGCAGCCGCGCACTGCCTGAATGGAATCGGTTATCGCATCAAACGCAGGAATCCGGCCTTGATATTTCGGATGGGGTTTTCTGGCATAGGGCAGCTCATGGACCTCATCAAGTTCCGCACTTGACAGCGGTTCTGCCGGTGGCTCGATCACCAGCAGCCGGTCGCCGTACTGCTGGATAAGTCCGGAGGCACTGTAATAATTCATATTGGCTTCGACCAGTTTGGTTTCAGTCATCAGTGCATCTTTGTTTTGCAGTATTTCTTCGTAACTTGGCAGCTCCACATAACCGGAACGGTCAAAATCCAGCGCAGCTTTTTTGCCGAGCAGTCTTACCGTTCCCCTGATCCCATCCAGCGATCTGCCGTCACGCATCCGGTCAAATGCTTCCGGCACCGGACGCTCTCCCATGCCGTAAACCATAATATCACATTTGGTGTCAAGCATCATCGACGGTCGTATTTTATCCTGCCAGTAATCATAGTGTGCCACCCGGCGCAAGCTTGCTTCCAATCCGCCGGTAAGCACCGGCTTGCCGGGGAAAGCCTGTCGGGCCAATTGCGCGTAAACGACCAGCGCATGAGGCGGACGGTTGCCGGTTTTTCCGTTTTCGCTGAACATATCATCCCGGCGCATCCGCCGTCCGGCGGTATAGATATTCACCATCGAATCCATATTTCCGCTGGTTACGCCGATGCCGATCCGGGGAGTTCCCATGACCTTCAGGCTCTCCGGAGTTTTCCAATCCGGTTGGGCAATGATTCCGACTTTGTAGCCCCGATGTTCCAGAAGTCTGCCGATGATCGCGGCTCCGAAAGAGGGATGATCGACATAGCAATCGCCGGTTATCAGCAGAATATCCAGTTCGTCCCAGTTGAGACGCTTCATCTCTTCAGCACTGGTCGGCAGAAACGGTGCGGCATTCCGGATCATTTTTCATCAAGCTCCAGCAGACCTTCGGCAGGTATGCGGCCGGGGGCACTGGGCATCCGGCTGTTGATGACGGTAAACGGAACTTCCGTTTCGTAAACATGTTTTGCTTCGGAAAGATTGCTTTTGAGCATCAATTTGATACGTTTGGATTCCAGCAGCAGTTTGCGGTCGATGATAAAGAGCATCTGCTGGGTCCCGGAACCTCTGATATCTCCGGTGAAGTATTCGAAACGGTTGTTTTTCCAGAGGGCCGCACAAGGAAAGTCGATCCCGGAAACATTGAGCGAATAATCAAAAATACTGATGCTGCGCATATCGTTTAACTTCAATGATACAATCGCATACGCTCTGCTTTCCGGCAGATTGCTGAATCCGAAGCCGGAAAAGTTTGCTATCGGGAGATTGGCAGTGGATATTTCAGCAGCATTGATCACTCCTGAACGGCAGTGAAGCAATCCGGCATTGACAGTCACGGTGAAAAGCACCACAGTCAGGAAAAGTATTCTTCTGATCATATTTTTTTTACCTTGAATTAAAATGTGTTTTTGTCCGGATATACTATATCGTTTCCGGATGAAAAAGTCAACTCAAAGCGATAAGTTTTTTCCGTAAATCAGCGGCAGAGGTGAATTGCACCGCGTTCCAGCCGCGTTTACGGGCGGCTTCGATCAATTCCGGGCGGTCATCGGTGTAAAGAGATGGGGTGCCGTAGAGCAGTTCAAAGCGGCTGAACATCGCTTCAGACGGTTTGCTGTCACCGGCTTCAAAACTGAATACTCCGCCGGACACTTTGTCAAAGGCCGGGAAAAGTTCTCCGGTCCGTTTCAGATGAGTGGGGGAGATATCGGAAAAAAATACCGCTTCAACATTAAGGGAATCCAATTCACTGACCAGTTCCGCCATCCCCGGGACCGGTTCGATCAATATGGAGTTGAATGCTTTTTTCATGAATTCCGGTGTAAAACGGTGATCGAGTATCTCCAATGCCCGGGAAATGAACTCCTCTTCCTTCCGGATGCGGCCGTGTTCATAGGCAATGGCCAGGTCGAAAAGTGTCTGCGGGACTGACGGCAGCTGCAGCATTTCTGGACAGTTGCGGTGATCGATTTTTATGCAGACATTGCCTATATCCAGTGCCAAAAGGTATTTTTTCATAAGAAATCTCCTGTAAAGCGTAATATTTTTTAATATACCACCGGAGTAATGGAAAAACAAGTTTGAAATTTCCGTGCTTTCATAGTATGTTAAATACAACAAATTTGTATCTGACAGGAATAAATATGAAAATTGCAGAAAATATCCTTGAAACTGCCGGTTCCACGCCATTGGTGAAAATCGGCAAAATGAATAAAACCGGTGCGGTTGTGCTGGCGAAGGCGGAGTTTTTCAATCCCGGCGGTTCGGCTAAAGACCGGGTCGGCATCGCAATGATAAATGCCGCTGAAGCATCAGGCTTGCTTTCTCCCGGAGCGACTGTTATTGAGCCGACCAGCGGCAATACCGGTATCGGTCTGGCGATCACGGCGGCGGTGCGCGGATATCATCTGATCCTGACCATGCCGGAAACTATGAGTGTGGAACGGCGTAAACTTGCAGCGGCATTCGGTGCGGAAATCGTCCTTACCGATGGCAATGCCGGCATGGCCGGAGCTATTGCCAAAGCCGAAGAACTGCACCGGCAGATACCCGGTTCATTTATCCCCCAGCAGTTTTCCAATCCGGCCAATGCGGCAGCTCACTACACCGCCACCGGTCCGGAGATATGGGAAGATACCGGCGGTAATGTCGCCGCCTTTGTCGCCGGAGTCGGAACCGGCGGGACATTGACCGGTGTCGGAAAATATCTCAAAGAGAAGGATCCGGAAGTAAAAATCATCGCCGTTGAACCGGATACCAGCGCACTGCTTTCCGGTAAAACTCCGGGAGCGCACCTGCTGCAGGGGATCGGCGCAAACTTCATTCCCGAAATATTGGATACTTCGCTGATCGACGAGGTGATCCCAGTTTCAGCAGAAAACGCCGGCAGATGTGCCAGAGAGTCTGCCGCGCAGGAGGGAATGCTTATCGGTATATCCGGCGGGGCAGCTTTGTATGCCGCTTTGGAAGTGGCAAAGCGGGAGAGTTTCGCCGGAAAAAATATTGTGGTATTGCTGCCGGATACCGGCGAAAGATATCTGTCAACATGGCTGTTTGAATAAATTATTGCGGGAGTAGGGAAGTATATATTATGGACATCGTTCAGAAAATAAAGGAACTTAAAACTGCCAGAAAAGCGGTGATAATGGCGCACAATTACACCCTGGCAGAGGTGCAGGATATTGCCGATTATACCGGGGATTCTCTGGAATTGGCCCGGATCGCCGCCCGTTGTCAGGCAGAAGTTATCGTTTTATGCGGTGTGCGTTTTATGGCGGAAACTGCCAAAATACTTTCTCCGGAAGCGATCGTTCTGCATCCGGCTCCGGAATCCGGCTGTCCGATGGCAGATATGGCTGATGCTGCCGGGGTGCGCAAATACAAAGAGGCGCATCCGGATACTTTGCTCATCGCTTATGTCAACACCACTGCCGCCACCAAAAAAGAGGTCGATCTCTGTTGTACCAGCGGCAATGCGGAAAAGATCGTTTCAGCTTTGCCTTCCGGACAGAAAGTGATGTTTCTGCCCGATGCCAATCTGGGCGGCAATCTGGTAAAAAAACTTTCCCGCCCGATGGAGTTGTGGCACGGATGCTGTCCGATCCATGACCGGATCACTCCGGAGGATATCGCTCTTGCCCGCAAATCTCATCCGCAGGCGGTGGTAATGGTGCATCCGGAGTGCAAGGTGGAAGTTACTTCTCTTGCCGATCACGCTTTGAGTACGGGGGGGATGCTGCAGCTGGTCAGGCAGTCATCCGCCCGGGAATTTGTCGTCGGCACTGAAATCGGTATTCTGCACCGGATGCGCAAAGAGAATCCGGACAAAATATTTTATCCGCTGGATAGCAATCCGGTGTGTGAAGATATGAAAAAAATAACCCTTGAAAAGATATTGGAAGTCTTGCAGGATCTCTCCTGCCGGGTCGAGTTGGATGCGGAAACTGTCGCCAGGGCCCGCAAGCCTATTGAAAAGATGCTGGAACTTTCCAAATGATGATATTTTCTTTGTTTCTGGGAGCTGTTGTCATTTGCCGGGGTATATGGCCGCTGAAACTTTCCCGGAAGTGGAAAATCATCCTTTCGGCTGCAGCCGCGATCATTGCCTTCAAATTTTATATACTGCGCCTTTTCGGGGGGAAAATGTTTTTTACTCCCGAATTGCCGGGGACTGTGGTGCTGCCGGCCACCTGGCTTTTTGCGCTTCTGATGTTTTTCAGTTTGTGGCTTATCGCGTGGGATCTTCTTGGTTTGTCGGTCAGGATCTGCCGCTTTATCCGCCGGAAAAAAGGAGGAACGGTCTTCTTTTTTGATCCGGTTTGGCGCAGTGCCGGATTGATACCGCTGGCGATTTTGATTTCTTACGGTATGTATGAGGGATTGAAAATGCCGGAAGTCGTCCGTAAAGATATTGTGATATCTGCTCTGCCGCCGGAACTGGATGGATTGCAGATACTGCACCTGACAGATATACATGTCGATCCATTCACCGGGAAAAATAAGGTCGACAGGATCGTGAAAATGAGCAATTCCCTGTCGCCGGATCTGGTGGTGATAACCGGAGATTTTGTGGATGGCCGGGTGGAAGTCCGGGGAAAAGATCTTGCCGGATTGAGTAAACTGCAGGCCCCGATGGGGGTATTCGGTGTGCCGGGAAATCATGAATATTATTCCGGATATCAACAGTGGCTTGAAGCATTGCGCGGCTGCGGGATAAGAATGCTGACCAATGAGCATGTGATGCTGGGCGATTCTCTGGCTCTGGGAGGAGTTACCGATCCGGCGGCAAAGGTCAAACGCGAAGAACTGCCGGATGTCGGCAAAACTTTTATGGGGACAAAGCCTGAAACTTTCCGGATATTGCTGGCCCATCAACCGAAACTTGCCGACGAAGCAGCGGCACATGGAGTTGATTTGCAGTTGTCAGGGCACACACATGGCGGAATGATTTGGGGGATGGATATCCTCGTGGGTATGTTCAACAAGGGCCGCTATTCCGGAGAGTACGACATCGGCAATATGAAGCTCTTCATTTCCAATGGCACGGGGATATGGAACGGCTTCCCGTTGCGTCTGGGACACCGGTCGGAGATAGTGCTGCTGACATTGAGAAGCGCAAAGTAAGCCGTTGCCGCAAAAAAGTGAATCCGGAACTTACTTTATTTCGTAGATTATGGCATCATAACCGGTGACAGTGTCGCTCAAAATGCCGTTGCGGTGTTTGATGAGCAGTTTCTGTTCATTGGCAATGGTATTGACAACCCCGATAAATATACGGCCATTATATTTCCATGCTCTGACTACAAAGTTTTTTCCGCATTCCCGGATGAAATCCGGTATTTTTTCACCATCGGCATAACTTTTATACCACGATGATATTTCGCTGTTGATTCCGGAAATCAGTGACCAGATGCGCTTTTTATCTCCGGATATGCCGCCATGACCGAGGTGAAAGATAACGCCTGCCATATCGTTGAATACCGCAGAATACACTCCCGCGCGCAGCTCTTCGGCACAGCGGGATTCCCGGTTGGGAACCGATATGCCGAGCCAGAATATCACCGGTTTGTTTTTGGCGATTTCGCGTATATAACGCATATCCTGCTGCAATCCCGGCATCAGATTGTCGGCATAAGATGAACTCCAGCAGGCAGCTTCCAGGACATCACAACTGTCGGCGTAAAGATGCACATCCTGCCGGTGGTCGCATTGGACCGTGAACAGCCGGTCCGGATATTTCTTTTTCATTTGCCGGTAAAAGTTGCGGATGAATTCCGGTGTATCAACTTTGATTTGTTTGCCATCCTGCTCCAGATAAGTGTCCATCTGCACCTCATAACAGATCCGGTGCAGACGTTTTACCGGAGAGGTGGTGACTACATGATGCAGCGGTTTTTGCCAATCTTTTTTCCAAAGGTATCCGGTGGTCGGTTTGCGGATCAGCCGGTGTATCGGCAGCTGGCGCAGCGGCAGACCGTTTTTCATGATATTTTTGTTGCCCAGATCCAGCGAAAAATTTTCTTTTTCCAGAAGATGCCAACTGGTCGAACCGGTCGTGCCGATGAAAAAAACCGGTTGTTCTCCAAAGCGGATGATCCGGTTGTCCAGAGTTATTTCCCCTGTCGGCAGCGGAGGGGCAACAATGCCGTCATCTTTGATTATCAACACCTGTTTGGCGAAAGAACCGTCTTTTTTTGAGAGTGCTGACAGCGTGATTTTTCCGGCGGGGATATTATCGAGGATCAATTTGCCATTGGCGGGCAGATCCGGGATCTCCCGGATGATTTTCCCCTGCCGGATGATCTGCAAAGTCACCGGGGAGGCAAGTTTGCAGGAGTAGTTGACTTCCCGTTCGGAAGTGACATAAAAACGGTCACAGATAAACGAACCGGGAATTTGCCAGGGGACACTGTGGATTTCGGAGGATATGACTTTCTCTCCATCGGTCAACTGAATATCAACCAGCAGAAAGTTTTTTGGAGCGATCTCTTTGCCGTCCAATTTTACGGCAACTTTATTATCGACCGCCCAATGTATTTTGTTACCGGTCACGCAGCGTCCCCGCAAGCGGCTGCCGGGAGGGGTATTGAATTCCACATGCAAAGTGTTGTCTTTAACATTCCAGCTTTTTACGCCTGCCTGCGGGCGGGAGGTGAATATGAGTTTGCCGAATGCATTGATATCATGGAAAGATGAAGTTGGGCTCCATGCTGCGTATTTGCGGATATTTCCATCATATACGGATATGGCAAAGTTAACTTTCCACACGCTTCCTTCGCGGGGAGAGAGCGCATTCAATTGTGCCAGCGGGATGGAAAAATTTGCTGTCCAGCGGTCAGAAAATACTTCAGCAGATGATTTGATTTGCGGGTTCCACGATTTATCCCTGCGGCGCGCGGTATAGAGAGCACCGGCTGGATTGAGTGCCAGCTGGTAGTAATCCGGTGAATTTTCCGGCATCAGGAAAACTTCGGCAGTTTCTCCGCCGAACATGGTGGTGTCATCAGGCGCATTCCCCTGTGTCTGCACCTGCCATCCCGGAAAACGGCGCGAAGTCAGGGTGATATGGAGTTCGCCGCCGGAAAGGGAAACTTCAACCGTTGAGGCTTCCCCGCATTGGATCGTTCCCGGAAGAGTGAAAAAACGGCCGCTGATACTTTTTTTGCCGTTGAGATCGACAGACAGTTCCGCTGCCTGAATAAGGACGGAAAAAATACAGAAAACGGAAACAAAAAAATACTTCATTGCGAAATCCCTCAATTAAAAGTGTTTTGAAAATTATAATTGTAATAATATATCACACCTGCCGGAATTTTGCAAATATCCCCTCCCGCCGGAAACGGGTGAACCGGGGCTGTGCGGTAGTGCCGTGATATACCACCAGGGGTTGACCGTTTTCATCGACAACTACCGAAACCGGCTTGACGTCCCCGGTATCCGGTGCTATATTATCAGTACCCCCGACGAGACTCGAGATCTGGTTGTTTAGGGCAGAAGTAAACGGAGTGCTATCTTCTGTTGTGGGCCGCTGGCGGGGGGCACTCCCTTTTTCCCAATCCCAGAAAAAGTCCTTAAAGTATGGTGTCCTGACCAGGGAATCGATGCCGGGCAGGGGATATCCTCCACCCTGCCGGGCATCGTATGCCGCAACTTTTTATTTACCGCATGAAAATTATTTTTTCCGGGACTCACGGAGCTTTTGGAAAAGTGCAAAAAGCGGCGGTACAAATGTCACTCCCAGAATGGTCGCGCAAAGCATCCCCCAGAATGTGGTCGTGCCGATGACCCGCCGGCTTTCAGCTCCGGCTCCGGAAGCAAAAAGCATCGGCATAACTCCGAATACAAAGCTCCATGCTGTCATCAGTACCGCACGGTAGCGGTAGTTTGCCCCATTGACTGCTGAACGGGCAATGGATTTGCCGGTGGAACGTTCCTGCATGGAAAATTCCACCATCAGGATCGTACTTTTTGCGCAAAGACCGATCAGCATGATCAAACCGAGCTGGGCGTAAATGTCCAGCAGCATTCCGGTGACCGCCAGTGCCAGAACTCCTCCGAGGAATGCAAATGTCACCGAAAGTATGACCGGCAGCGGGATCGTCCATGATTCATATTGAGCAACCAGAAAGAGATAGCCGAAAAGCACCGCCATTGTCATCAGCAGAATGATTTGTCCGTCATTGTTGCGCTCCTGATAACTCATGTCGGTCCAGTTGACTGAATAATCTTTGGAAAAATTATCCGCAATGATCTTTTCGATACGGTCCATGATTTTGGCAGTTGATGCTCCGGGGACCGGAATGACGGTGACAGAAGCGGACATATTCTGATTGAATCGTTCGATTTTTCTGGCTCCCAGCATGGTTTCCACCGAACTGAAGGCATTGAGAGGGACCGGTTCGTTGCCGGCATTCATTACCTCCATCTCCTCCAGCGCGAGGATATCACTGCGGCGGGAATTGTCCAGCTGCAGCTTTACCTTGAACGAATAACCGTTGATGTTGAAGTCATTGACATAATAACTGCCGAGATTGCTCTGCAGAGCAGTGAAAAGGGAACCTGTATTCACTCCGAGAAACTCCGCTTTCTGCCGATCGACATTAAGATGATATTGCGGGGTGGATGCTTCAAATCCGGAAAAGGCGAAGGCAACATCCGGCATGAGTTTTTTATCGTTCAATATCCCGAGAAGTTTTCCGGTTTCATTGCCGAATCGGCGGGGGGAGTCGCTTCCGGCGGTGCGGAAAGCAAAAGTGACACCGCCGCTTACTCCCAATCCCATAATGGCCGGCGGTTGAAATACCCGGATGATCCCGGCGGGATTTTCTGCGCCGATGGCAGAAAGTTTGGCATTTATGGAGTTGATGTCAAGTCCGGGAGCATTGCGTTTGGCCCATTCGTCCAGAGTAATGATGAAAAATCCGAGATTTTCACTGGCTCCGCTGAATATGGAAAAACCTGATACGGTCAGAACATCGCTTACTCCGGGGATCTCTCTGGCTTTGGCCGCAAAATCTCCGGCGGCTTTGGCAGTGGCGCGAAGCGATGCTCCCGGGCGCAGTTCGATTTCACACATCAGCACGCCTTTGTCCTCCGCCGGTAAAAAGCCGCCGGGCAGTTTGACACCGGAGTAGAGCGAGCAGGCAATCGCCGCTGCAACCAGTATCACAGTCAGATAAAAGCGGCGGATGAGAATTTTGGATATACTTATGAATCCCCGTTTGGTGGAGTTCAATGCCAGATCAAATCCCCGGAAAAAGAGGTTCTTTTTCAGTGGTGCCGGTTTCAGGATCAGGGCACAAAGAGCCGGACTCAAAGTCAGAGCATTGAATGCGGAAATACACAGTGATATGCACATGGTCACTGCAAACTGCATGTAAATCGTGCCGACAATGCCGCCGTAAAAACCGATCGGAGCGTAAATTGCAACGGAAACCAGAGTCGCCGCGATGATCGGTCCGGCGATCTGTTTCATACTTTTGACGGTTGCTTCCCGGGCATTAAGATGTTCTTCATCCATGATACGCATGGTGTTTTCCACCACGACGATGGCATTATCCACCAGCGAACCGATGACAAGGATCAAGCCAAACATGGTAAGTACGTTGATGGAGTAGTCCAGAATCATCATGCAGGCAAAGGTCCCCAACAGCGATACCGGTATCGCCAGAGCCGGAACCAGTGTCGCCCGCAAGTCCTGCAGAAATACCCAGGTGATGCCAACTACCAGCAGCAGAGTGAGCAGCAGGGTGATCCCTATCTCTCTGACGTTTTCAAGGATGTAGGCTGTCGGATCGTAAGATATTTCAGCGGTGACACCTGCCGGAAAGCGTTTTTTCAGATCATTGAGAAGTTCATTGGCATCTTTGACCAGCTGGACCGCATTGGCTCCATCCTGACGGTAGATGGCCAGCGCGATGCATTCCTGACCGTTGTATGAACCCTCATCGGTGTAACGTTCTGCTCCCAATTCGATTTTTGCGATATCTCCGAGGCGGATATCTTCGCCGTCGGCAGTGGAAGCTATGATGATGGCTGAAAATTCTTCTGCAGTTTTCAATCTGCCGTCGGTATCGATTTTCCACTGGCGCAATTCATTGGCTCCTTCGCCGCCGACAGAACCGGGGGCGACCGGAATGTTTTGGGAATTGAGTTTGGCAATGACCAATTCCGGAGTGAGTTTCAAAGCCGACATTTTCAGCGGATCAAGCCAGACCCGCATGGAGTAGTTGCGTTCTCCGAGGATCTCCACATATCCCATTCCCGGCAGCCGTGCGAAAGGATCTTTGACGTTCATCCGGACATAGTTGGCCAGTTCCAGCAATGATAATTCGGTGCCGTCTGTACGGAAAACATAGACACCGACCATATCTGTGGACTGTTTTTTGGTGGTAACTCCGATCGCGGTCACGGTCGGCGGCAGCTGGGCCTCCGCGCGGGAAACTGCATTCTGCACATTGACCTGGGCAATGTCGGAATCGATGCCGGGGCGGAATGTCAGAGTGAGAGTGTAGTTGCCGTTGTTGTCGCTTTCGCTTTTGAAGTAGAGCAGATCTTCGATGCCGTTTACCTGTTCTTCGATCACTCCGGCCACTGTTTCTGCGATGACCTGGCTGGTGGCTCCGGGGTACATGGCCGTGACTTTTACCGTAGGCGGAGCTATTTCCGGGTATTCCGCGATCGGCAGACGCAGCAGGCAGATGACACCGACAATAGCGGTGACGATGGAGATCACAAAGGCGAATTTGGGCCGATGGATAAAAAATTCAGCAAACATATTCAACGATATCCCCGATAATTTATTCAATCACCGGACGGACAGTCATACCGTCGGTAAGTTTATGCATTCCTTCGACAACGACCAGTTCTCCGGCCTTGACTCCGGAAGTGATGATCTGCCGGTCACCGGAAATCTTTCCGGCTGTAACTTGACGGAAAAACGCTTTGTTCTGCTCGTCAATAACGAAAACTCCGGTCTTATTGTCGTCGATGATCACTGCTGACGGCAGGACCGTGACTGCCGGAGGGGTGTTCCGGTTGGAAAGGGAAACGGTCACGTAACCGCCGGGAACAAGCAAGCTGTCCGGATTGTCAAATTTTGCCCGGAGGGTAATGGTGTTTGTCGATGGGTTTATATGGTTGTCTGCCATGTAAAGCGCAGCTTGGATGGGATAAGTTTTGCCATCGGCCAGACGGATGGTGACCAGAGCGTTGTTCATGATATTGTTCCGGCCGCCGAACTCCCGGAGCAAAATGGTTTCACTTATGGAAAAGCGGACCGATACGGGAGAAATCATTTCGATATCAGCCAGTTTTTTTCCTCCGGGCGTAATGAGATTGCCGACAGTGAAAGTACTTTTGCCGATTACTCCGGAGATTGGTGCATAAATCCTGGTGTATGAAAGATTGTTTCTGGCATTGACTAAAGAGGCTTCAACCTCTTTGAGTTGGGCTTTGGCCGAGTTGAGTTCAAAAAGCGCACGGTCATAGGTGGAAACGGCAACTGCTTTGTTGGTGATCAATTCCTGATACCGTTTGAATTCTTTGCCCATGAAATCGACCTGGGAGATCAACTGTTCTTTCCGGGCCTCAAGTGCTTCGACCGCCGCGCGGTAGGTGGTATCTTCCAACTCAAAAAGTAGATCACCCTTTTTGACGGCACCTCCTTCCGTGAAATGGATTTTCTGCAACTCTCCGGTGACCCGGGGCATGATGTCGACTTTTTCGAAAGCTTCGATGATGCCGGCATAACTTCTTGTGCTGTTTATCCGGCTGTTTTCGGCCCGGGCTGCGGTAACTGCCGGAGTTGCGGAGCAAACTGTGAATGGCAATGCAAACAGCAGCGCGGCATTTTTGAGCAATGACGATGATTTCATAATTCCCCCATTTTTGTATTACAGTTGTACTGTGTTGTCTCTGTACCACTTATCTTTGGCGTTTTTAAAACGGTTCTGTGGCGAACTGTTTTATAATATAGCTCTTTTTTTGTATTTTTTCAAGTTCAGGTGAAGATTTTTGAATTACTTTTACAATCGTCAAAATAAATAAAAAGGGGATTTTATTTATTTTTTATCTTGTAAATATATTTTTTTGGGGTATATTAGGGTTAGTTTGCATTGTTGACAAACCTCGGGAGCAGACAGAAGTGGATGATATAACATTCGATATATATGTTATCAGCCGTCTGACTCACGGATATTATGCCCGTGAGTTGGCGGCATTGGGAATAACGATGGCTCAATTTCCCTATATAATGGGGATAATCGGAAATGCCGGGCTTTCCCAGGAGAAGCTTTCACGCTTGCTGCGAATGGGAAAAAGCACAACGGCGGAAGTTATCCGGCAGCTGCTGGATAAAAAGTTGATCCGCCGGGAGCCTGATCCGGTGGACCGGCGCAATTTCCGGCTGTATGCAACGGAAAAGGCTTTGGCATTGCAGCCGGAGATATCAGCGGTCATCGGGAAGTGCAACAGCTTGATTTCAGACGGCTTGAGCGAAGATGAGAAAAAAGTTTTCTACTCGTTGCTCTCCCGGGTGCGGCAGAAGACCGAAACGGGGCTGGACGGCCGTAACATTCTGCCGGATGCAGAGCAGATGGGTGACAGGATAACAGAGCAGGAGTAAAGAAAAATGAACCGGATCGCTCTGATCGGAATAATTGTGGAAAATGTGGAACAGGCGGCAAAAATCAACGGATTGCTGCATGAATACGGTGATCATATCATCGGACGTATGGGAATACCTTACCGTGAACGCAAAGTCAGTATCATCAGTGTGATACTTGATGCTCCGGGGGATGTGATAAATTCACTTTCCGGCAAACTGGGGATGCTGTCCGGTGTCAGTGTGAAAACAGTTACCTCCCGGCAGTCGTTTCCGGCCGGGAGTGTTTCAGAGGAGGAATCATGAAATATTTGGAATTGACAATCGGAGCTGTGCTGGTCAATAATTTTGTGTTGACCAGATTTCTTGGCATCTGTCCGTTTCTTGGAGTTTCCAAGCGGTTGGATACGGCACTGGGAATGGGTGGAGCTGTGACGGTGGTCATGGCACTGGCATCGTGTATAACTTCAGTGATATCCAATTATCTGCTCTGTTTTACCGTGAATGGTAAAGTGACAGATTTGAGTTTTTTGCGGGTTTTGACTTTTATTCTGGTGATCGCCGCATTGGTGCAGCTGTTGGAAGTTATGCTGCAGAAGGTCAGTCCGGTGCTTTACCGGGCCCTGGGGATATATCTGCCGCTGATAACTACCAATTGCGCCGTTCTCGGTGCGGCTGCGATCAATGCTGAAAGCGGCAGAAGTGTTTTGGATGCAACACTGTTCGGAACATTTTCCGGTATCGGTTTTGCTCTGGCACTGATTCTTTTTTCCAGTATCCGGGAGAAGTTGGAACTTGCCGCCCCGCCGAAAGCATTTGAAGGTACTCCCATCGCATTGGTTACCGCCGGAATTCTGGCGATGGCATTTGCCGGATTTGCCGGATTGTGTTGAGATGGACTGCAGTATCAGGGAGAGTGACAGATGGATAGTACAGTTTTGATTTATTCGGCACTGCTGATGGGGATCCTCGGAATTTTTCTGGGAGTGGTCATCGCGGTATTCGTCAAGTTGTTCAAGGTCAAATGCGACCCCCGGGTGGATCTGGCATTGGAATTGCTGCCGGGAGCAAATTGCGGCGGCTGCGGCAAGGCCGGGTGTGCGGATTTTGCCAAGGCTCTGGCTGCCGGTGAGGTGATGCCGGCCAATTGTCCGGTATCCAGTTCTGAACAGATATCGGCGATTTCGCTGGCACTGGGAATAGATGCCGGTGAGGTCGAGAGGAAGCAGGCGGTAGTCTGCTGCCGCAGTGATATCGGTGAAGTCCGGAAGATGCATTATAACGGCGTTCAGGATTGCGTGGCCGCCAATATGGTCGCCGGCGGGCCGGATGAGTGCCGTTACGGCTGTCTGGGATTGGGAACATGCGCCCGTAAATGTCCTTTCGGAGCGATTGAGATCATCGGTCAGGTGGCAGTGGTGCATCGGGAACTTTGTGTGGGTTGCGGCAAATGTGCATCTGCATGTCCGCGCGGAGTGATAAAGATGGTTCCGGCTGATTCAGAGTATCATGTTTATTGTAATTCACCGGAAAAAGGAGCCAATAAGCGTTATTTCTGCAAAGCCGGATGCATCGGTTGCCGTAAATGTGAAAAACTTTTCAACGGCAAATTCAAATTATCCGGATTTCTGGCGCAGGTCGATTATGATGCCGGGGCTGTGGTCGGTCGGGATGAAGCGCAGAGTATCAATTGTCCGGCGGGCTGTCTGCTCTCGGTCGATGAGCGTTTGACGGCGGCATACAATAAAATGAAAGGGAATAAGAAATGAATAAAAGTTCCCGCAGTGTAATGACCTTTTCCGGGGGGATCCACCCGGTCGGAGATGGAAAAGAATTGAGTTGTCATCAGGCGGTGCGGACTGCTCCGCTGTTGGAAAAATATTTTGTTCTGCTGGCGGAAAATGCCGGGAAACCACCGATCCCGGTGGTAAAAAAAGGCGACAGAGTAAAGAAATATCAACTGATCGCCCGGGCCGATGGCTTTGTGTCAGCCAATCTGCATGCTCCAACCAGCGGAGAGGTCGGCGGTATTGTGGAAGTTCCCGGGCCGATGGGAGTGCCGGCGGCGGCTGTGGAAATAATTGCAGACGGCGAGGATGCCGGTGAAGCTCCATTTGAACCGATCTTAAACTGGGAAAGTGTTGATCCGGAAGTATTGAAACAGCGGGTTATCGATGCCGGTCTGGTCGGAATGGGCGGGGCATCGTTCCCCAGCCATGTGAAACTTTCGCCGCCGCCGGGAAAAGAGATAGATACACTTATCCTCAACGGAGCAGAATGCGAACCGTATCTGACCGCTGACCACCGGCTGATGTTTGAAAAACCGGAAAAGGTCGCACGCGGAGCAGCTATATTCGGCAGAATACTCGGAGTGCGCCGTCCGGTTATCGGAGTTGAAATCAACAAGGGCGATGCGATTGAGGTGCTTGAGCGTTTTGAGGATCGCTTCGGAATTTCAGTAGTGCCGTTGCTGGTACGTTACCCGCAGGGATCGGAAAAGCAGTTGATAAATGCTGTGACCAAACGGGCGGTACGCTCCGGCGGATTGCCGATGGATGCCGGTTGTGTGGTGCAGAATGTCGGGACGGCAGCGGCACTTTCCGATGCGGTGATAAAGGGTATCCCGCTGGTGGAAAGAATAGTGACTGTCACCGGCGATGTAGTGGTTTCACCGGGGAACTGGAAGTTGAAAATCGGGACCCCGGCGATCGAAGCAGTAAAACTGGCTGGCGGTGTTACCGAAGAACCGGGGAAATTGATTTTCGGCGGGCCGATGATGGGATTCGCCCAGAAATCGTTTGACGTGCCGGTGGCAAAGAACACCTCCGGGATATTGCTTTTGCCGACCGGAGTTTCGGTGAATTATGAGGCCAGCGGCTGTATCCGCTGCGGCCGGTGTGTTCAGGGGTGTCCGATGCATTTGATGCCCTGTCTGTTATCGACTGCTATTGAAGCTGACCGCTTCGATCTGGCCTATCAGAATCATGTTATGGATTGTATGGAGTGCGGTTCCTGTGCGTATGTCTGTCCCGATCATCGACCGCTGGTGCAGAATATCCGCCGGGCCAAGGCGGAGTTACGCAAACAGTTTGCCAATGGAGGAAAATAAGTTAATCATGGACAGTGAAAGAACAACTGCCGGGATCAAGTTGCCTACCGGGAAAAAATTGGTGTTGAGTTCATCGCCGCATCTGTCAGCCGGGGCAAATTTGCGGCAGATCATGGGAGGAGTTTTGCTGGCACTGCTGCCGGCTGTAGCCGCTGCGATATGGTTTTTCGGTTGGCGGGCGTTGGGCATAATCGTTTGGACAGTGATCTGTTGTGTCACTGCTGAAGGTGTCTGGTGCAAATTGTCAGGACGGCCGGTATGGAAGACTGTCGGCGATCTTTCTGCGGCTCTGACCGGAGTTTTACTGGCTTTGTGTCTGCCGGTAAGCGTGCCGTTGTATGTGCCGCCGGTCGGAGCTGTGCTGGCGATCTGGCTTGGTAAGCAGGTCTACGGCGGTTTGGGCAATAACCCGTTTAATCCGGCTCTGGTCGCCAGAGTCGGTTTGTTGATAGCTCTGCCGGCGGCAATGACCTTGTGGACACCATCCCGGGGAATGAAAGAAGCTGATTATCCGGCCCGCAGCAGTTTTATCCGGAGTGCGGCTCCGGATAACGGGGAGGATATTGATGCTTTGACCTGTGCCACACCGCTGGGCGTGGCCGGGACGATGCCTAAAATAATTGGGAAATCAGAAGAAGCCGAAGAACATTTTTCGGTTTTCTCTGATCGGGAGTTGTTAAAAAGATGGTTTCTGGGTGACCGGGCCGGTTGTCTGGGGGAAACCAGTGTACTGGCTCTGTTGATCGGATATGTCATACTGGTGGCGTTGAATTTGATAAACTGGCGGGTCCCGTTGTTTTTTGTCGGGACAGTGGCTCTGATCACGGCGGTCGTTCATTATACTTTCCCGGGGGTTACTCCCGAACCGGTGTTTCATCTGCTCAACGGCGGCCTGTTCCTCGGGGCAGTTTTTATGGCGACTGACATGGTGACCAGTCCGATAACCGGAGCCGGATGTGTGTTTTTTGCCATCGGCTGCGGGGTGGTGACTTCCGTGATAAGGATTTGGGGGAATTATCCTGAAGGTGTCAGTTTTGCGATCCTTTTTATGAATGCATTGGTTCCCCTGATCGACCGCTGGTGCGGGCGGCGGCCATTCGGTTATGTTCCGTTGCGGGATAAAAACGGAGGTGTCAAATGAAGCTGCAGAATAGCGAAAATATGGTCGTCCTGGGCAGTTTTCTCGGGATCACAGCAGTGGTTGCCGCTTCGGTGCTTGCCATAGTGTCGATGTATACTCAACAGCCGATCCGGCAGGCACAGGAAAAGAACCGGCAGAAGGCTTTTCACCGTCTGCTGCTGCCGGATTTTGACACTGTCGGCCGGAGCGTTGACGCCGGGGGATGTTCATTTACTCCGGTTTTGCAGGATGGGGTGATTTGCGGTTATGTCGGACAGAGCAGCAGTCGTGGCGGTTACGGCGGTGAGATCGAAGCTCTGGTCGGATTTGATGTGCGCGGCCGGATCACGGCGGTGCAGATATTGCGGCACAAGGAAACTCCGGGATTGGGAGCAAATGTTTGTGACCGCAAATTTCAACGGACTGTCTTCAATCTCCGTGAAAATGCTCCGGAGGTTCCGGCCAATGCGTTTCTTGACCAGTTTTCCTCCCGGGATTCCCGTTCAGCCGGTCGCTGGCGGATAAGCAAAGACGGGGGCGAATTTGATTATTTGACCGGCGCAACAGTCACCAGTCGCGCCGTTACCGGGCTGGTTGATCGTATCAGTGCGGCATTCGCCGGAAGCGGATTGGGCAAATCTGAAGGAGATAAGAGATGAAAAATTCCATATTCAAAGATTTTGTCAAGGGTATCTGGCAGGAAAATCCGGTATTGGTTCTGCTGTTGGGCACCTGTCCGACACTGGCGTTGACCGGCAGTGCAGTAAATGGTTTCGGCATGGGGTGTGCCACGACGTGTGTGTTGACCGGCAGCAATTTTGTGATAAGCATTCTTGCTCCGTTCACCCCGAAAAAAATCCGTATTCCGGTGTATATCGTGGTGATAGCTGCATTTGTGACGGTCGTTGATATGCTGCTGCAGGCTTATGCTCCGCCTGCATTGTATGATTCATTGGGGATATTCATTCCGCTGATCGTGGTGAACTGCATCGTGTTGGGACGGGCAGAAGCATTTGCTTCCAAAAATTCTCCGCTGCGTTCGATCCTTGACGGTGCCGGCATGGGGTTGGGATTCACTTTGACTCTCACTATGCTGGGGGTGATAAGGGAATTTCTTACCTGCGGGGCGGTGTTTGAGATCAAATTGATCCCGGGATGGACGACGGATTTCCTTTTGCCGGGAGCTGCGCCGGGGGCATTCATCATTGTCGGATGTATTCTGGCGATAAAAAATTATATAAAATACCGGGCAGCGATCCGCAACCATACACTTTATGTTCCGCCGCAGGGATTGAATTGCCGGAATTGCGGAATTTGCCGGATTGATAACGATAATTGAAAAAAACGGTGATTTTTTTGCGGAAATATGGCAAAACCACTTGTAAAAAATGCGTTTGAAGTGTAGTTTACATATATGTATATTTATATGTGAATCTTACGAAGGGTGGTTTTCAGGTTATGATTCGTAAAACAGTCAGTCAGTCACCGATTTATGTGCGGGATACATTGACCCGCGCCGGACGGATGGCTTCAGTTCAGGATTTTGAGGGTGCGGTCAATGCGTTGTGTCCGGTCATTTGCAAACATCCTGAAGTGCCGATGCTTTTTGACCGGATACGTGAGTATGAGTTGAATAAACTCAAATATCAGAGCGGCGGGATAAAGTTTCTGGGCAATTTCTGTGGATTTTTCAAATTTTTAGTCATAAAAGCTGTTTCCGTCAGTGATCCGGTAAAAGCGATGGCCATGTGCGAAACCAGTTTGGCGTTTTGCGTTGACAACCCTTTGATCCTCGGAGCTCTGGCTGCCGCCAGTGATGCGGCGGATGCCCCCTGGGGCAGCGCGACAGCATTGAAAGTTTTGTGCAAACTTCATCCCAATCCCATCCGCATGAAGAAACTTGCAGAAGCCATGCAGCGCAACGGGCAGGGGATCGATGCGCTGAAAGTGCATCAGGATTTGATCTCAAAAGCTGCTGATAAGAAAAACGTTGACAAAGCCGGGTTGCAGGCGGCAATGGTGCTTGCCAGTATTGAACGGGGCAACTTCAACGATCAGAAATCCCACAAAGCCAATGCCGCTGATGCCGAAGATGCTATTATCCAGCAGCTTCTCGACGGTACTATCCATGATGCCGCGCAGGCGCAATTGCTTATTGACCGTTTCAGTGCTGAATTGCGGCAGAAAGATTCTGTGGATATGCGCCGCAAGATGGCAGATGCTTATATGGTGGCGGAAAAGTTTGAGGATGCCCTGCGTGAATATCAGGCAGTTGCCGAGCGTTTGGGAGTTCTTGACCCGGTGTTGGATAAGCACATTGAAAAGGCTTATATTTCCCAGTTGAAAAAGGTGGTTGAGTCGATCAAGGCCGATCCGTCCGGCTATGAAAATCCGGAAGCGGAGATCGCCAAACTGGAAAAGGATATTTATGATTACCGCTGGGAACATGCGAAGTTGCGCGCATACCGTTTCCCGAATGATATGCAGCTGCAGTTTGATCTTGGTGAATTGCAGTTTGAATGTGCCATGTATGATGATGCGGTCGCAACCTTTACAGCGGTGGCGGAAAACCCGCAGAAGCGGCGCGGCAGTCTGGTTTACCTCGGAAGATGTGCGCTGCTGGCGGAAAAACCGGCTGAAGCTGTGGGATTTCTGCAGGATGCGGTGAATGATATGCCGCGTATGGACAAGTATAAACGTGAAGCGATGTACTATCTCGGCAATGCTCTGGAGTTGACCGGGGATAAAGATGGGGCCAGAGAGAATTACAGGCAGATACTTGTGAGTATGGCCAATTACCGCGATGTTCCGCAAAGGATGCAGTATTTGGAAGCGGAAACAGCGGATCAGAAGTGATAATATTCAGCAGATTTTGATTGAAAGGAATATGAATATGGCAGAACAGGACAATATTTCCGTAACTCCGTCGGCTTTGGATGAAGATACCAGAACCAGAAAAACTGTGCGCTTGCGGACGATCGTTCCCGGAGCGACCGGGCCGAAACTGGATGAAGCACCCAAAACGGCTGTTCCGGCTGCAGAGAGTGCTGATGCCGCTGATACCAATACCCGGGTGACGGTCAAACTCAAACCGGTCGTTCCGGTTGCAGTCAAACCGGTCGTTCCGGCCGCAGTCAAACCGGTCATTCCGGCCGCAGAGAGTGCCGATGCCGCCGATACCAATACCCGGGTGACGGTCAAACTCAAACCGGTTGCCGCCGCTCCGGTTGTCACACCGGCCACAGTTCCGGCCGAAAATAAAGCAGAGGCGGTTGAAGATACCGCGACCCGGCGCAATCCGGTCATTTCTGCTGCTCCGGCGGCAGAAGAGGATGACCGTACCGTGAAGATCCAGCGGCCGGTTTTGAAGAAACCTTTAAGTGTGCCTGCTGCCGCAGTCAAGCCCGCCGCAGAAGCTCCTAAAGCAGATGTTCCGGCCGCAGAAGCTCCGAAAGCAGATGTTTCGGCCGCAGAAGCTCCGAAAGCGGTGATCCCGCCCAAAATGGCAGTTCCGCAGAAACCGGTGGTTCCTAAAAAACCGGTGGTTCCGCCGCGACCGGCGACTCCTCCGGCTTCCATGCCGGCTGCCCCCTTGAATGAGTCCGGCAAGGGCGTGAATGATGCTGTCCCGGCGATGATCCCCGGTGCGGATAAGCCGTCAAAATTGTATACGATCCTGGCGTGGGTAAGTTTGATATTCCTGTTGGCGTCAGCGACACTTATCACCTGTCATTATCTTGCGTTTGAACACAACGTTGAGATAGAATTGCCGGGGATACCTTTTGGTAAGTAATTTATAATACGCAACTTTTGTGAGGAACGCCGGAAACGTTCCTCATTTTTGTGTCAGGAGATTGATTATGAAAAGTTTGATCGTTATTCCGGCGCGTTTCGGATCGAAGCGTTTTCCGGGCAAACCGTTGGCTGAATTGTGCGGCAAAGCTATTTTGCAGCGGGTGTGGGAAATCGCGGATGCGGTCTGCCGCAGCCGCAGTAATTGTGAAGCGGTCGTTGCCACCGAAGAACCTGTCGCTCCGGGAGAAGGAAGTGCCCGGATCATTGATTTTTGCGAAAAGCATAATATCCCGGTGGAAATAACTCCGGACAGCTGCCGTTCCGGTTCAGATCGGGTCTGGGCAGTTGCTGCCAACCGGAAAGAGCGTCCGGATGTTTTATTGAATTTGCAGGGGGATAATCCCTTGTGCCCGCCGCAATTTATCAGCGCACTGCTGGATGCTTTTGAGGCACATCCGGAAACGCAGGTAGCTACTCCATGTACCCGTTTGGATTGGACGGCATTGGCAGCTTTGCGGGAATCGAAAAAAGATTCACCATTCTCCGGGACGACGGTTATTGTCGGTGCTGACGGCAATGCCAAATGGTTTTCCAAAAATATCATTCCGGCAATCAGAGGTGAGGAGAAACTGGCGGCAGCAGGAGGATTTTCACCGGTACGTCGGCATATCGGTTTATATGCGTATAAATTCGCGGCTCTGGCATATTTTTCACAGGCTCCGTTGGGAGAGTATGAGAAATTTGAACAGTTGGAACAGTTGCGTTTTATCGAAAACGGTATCCCGGTGCGGATGGTTGAAGTGACCTATCCGGCCGGTTATGATGCCGCGACCAGCGGAGTTGATTCTCCGGAAGATCTGGTCAGAGCAGAGAAGTTGATCCGTCAGGCAGGAGAGTTGTCATTATGAGTGAAAAAACCCGTTTGATCGTTGTCCGTCATGGAAATACATTCAATTCCGGCGATGTGATCTGCCGGGTGGGCAGTGCGACCGATCTGCCGTTGACAGAAACCGGGATGATGCAGGCCCGGGCGGCAGGAGCGATGCTTAAAGATATGGAGTTGATCCCGGATGTGATTTTTCATGCCCCGCTGCTCCGGACATGTCAGAGTGCAGTCGGTATTGCGGAATCATTCCCGGAAACGGTGTTGAGTGAAGCTGAATTCCTTTCTGAATTGGATTATGGTTGTGATGACGGAAAACCGGAAGATGAGGTGGTGTTGCGTTTGGGGATCGTTGAGATGGCGGAGCAGATCACTCCGGATACTTCTCTTGATGATTTGCGCACTGCCGGCAAAGCGGCGTTGAAACGTTGGGATTCGGAAGCGGTTTTGCCGAAAGCATGGTATTTCCTGGCGGACAGGGCTGAAAAATTATCCTCTCAATGGCAGGAATTTGCCGATTTTGTCGCCGGGAAATATGCCGGAAAAACAGTGGTCGCCGCCACCAGTAACGGTATAGCACGCTTTTCCAAAGCAATATTGCCCGATGATGAGAAACTGGAAGGTTCTCTGAAATTGGCAACCGGAGCATTCGGAGTATACGAGTATGATAATGGCCGCTGGCACAGTACATTGTGGAATGTGCGTCCGCAGCTTTGAAGTTAGTTTACAGGAGATGAAACAGAAATGAGCGCAGATGAAGTGAAAAGCAAAGCATTGGAATATCATTCCGGCAGTTGTCCGGGAAAAATAGCGGTAGTTTCCACCAAACCGTGTGAAACTGCCGAAGACTTGAGTCTTGCTTACACTCCGGGAGTTGCCCAGCCGTGTCTGGAGATCAAAGAGAATATTGATAATGTGTGGCGTTACACCGCCAGAGGCAATTTGGTTGCGGTGGTCAGCGATGGCACAGCGGTACTGGGATTGGGAAATATCGGTCCGGAAGCCGGATTGCCGGTGATGGAAGGTAAAGCGGTACTTTTCAAACATTTTGCGGATATTGATGCCGTTCCGCTTTGTCTGGGTAAAGTTTTCGATGATAAAAACCGTACTGATGCGGCCAGAATGATCGAAGCAGTCGAACATCTGGAGCCGACATTCGGCGGGATAAATCTGGAAGATATTGCTTCTCCGGCTTGTTTTGAAGTTGAAAGAGAACTGAAAAAACGGATGAATATTCCCGTCTTTCACGATGACCAGCATGGTACGGCGATCATCTCTCTGGCGGCAATCATCAATGGTTTGAAGGTCGTGGGCAAAAAAATTGAAAATTGCCGCTTTGTTGTCAACGGAGCCGGAGCCGCCGGATTGGCCTGCAGCCGTTTCTATCTGACTGCCGGAGCTAAATTGGAGAATATGATCCTCTGTGATATCAACGGTGTTTTGCATACCGGCAGAGAGGATTTGAGTGAAGAACAGAAGATGTTTGCCCGCGATACTCCGTTGCGGACATTGGCAGAGGCGATGAAAGGAGCAGATATTTTTCTTGGATTTTCTGCTCCCAACTGCGTGACCGCTGAAATGGTCAAAACCATGAACCGCGATGCGATAGTTTTTGCAATGGCCAATCCCACTCCGGAAATTTTCCCGGATGTGGCACTGGCCGCCGGAGCCGCATTAGCCGGTACCGGACGCAGTGATTTCCCCAACCAGATAAACAATGCATTGGGTTTTCCCGGGGTGTTCCGGGGAGCTTTGGATGTCCGGGCGCGGGATATAAATGAAGAGATGAAACTTGCCGCCAGTGAAGCTTTGGCTGAACTTGCTGCAATGGAAATTCCTGAAGATGTAAAAGAGGAGCTGAAAAAGGCTTACCCGGCTGATGCCGCGAAGGGACTTTTTGATGGACCTCCGGGAATCCGTCTGGATATGGTCATCCCCAAACCGTTCGATCCCCGGGTGGTTCCGCATGTGGCCCGCAAAGTTGCCCAGGCCGCAGTGAAAAGCGGGGTTGCGCAGTTGCAGATAGATGACTTCGATGCGTATGAAGCGGAGGTCGCTGCGCGTCTGAAAAAGCGGTGAAGCCGGAGAAAACAGATTGATCGAGCTTGAAAAAGAGGCGAATGCCATCAAAGAACAACGGGCATTTCTGATTGGATTCATGCAATCGGATCAGGAACGTCCGGTCGTAGAATCTCAACTGGATGAGTTGGCAGATCTGGTGCGTAATCTGGAGATCACACCACTGGAGCCGGAAATCGTAAAGATCCGCACTCCGCAAGTGCGGTTTCATTGCGGCAGCGGCAAAGCTGAAGAAGTAGCGCAGCTGGTTCAGGAGTGTGAAGCGGATATATTGGTTTTTGACTCTGATTTAACACCTTCTCAACAGCGGAATTGGGAAAGGTTGACCTCTTGTCCGGTCGTGGGGCGCGAGGAGATTATTCTGGAAATTTTTGCATCCCGCGCCCAAACTAAAGAAGCGGTTTTGCAGGTGGAACTTGCCAAACTGGAGTACTCTTTGCCGCGTCTGCATAAAGCGTGGAGCCATCTTTCCCGGCAGCGCGGCGGTGGAGCGACCAACCGGGGGCAGGGGGAAGCACAGTTGGAAACTGACCGCCGGTTGATCAAACGGCGGATACAGCTGTTGAAAGAAGAACTGGCTCTGGTTCGCAAACAACGTTCTTCACAACGCAAATCCCGCATCCGCAGGCCGGTGGTTCAAGGGGCTCTGGTCGGTTATACCAATGTCGGTAAATCTTCTTTGCTTAATGCGTTATGTGATTCTGACGTGTTGGTTAAAGATCAACTTTTTGCCACTCTTGACCCTACGGCAAGAAGGATCGTCCTGCCGGGGAATGTGGAAATGGTTCTCAATGATACTGTAGGATTTATCCGCAAACTGCCGCATCAGCTGGTGGAAGCATTTAAATCCACTTTGGAAGAGGCTGTTTTGGCTGACATTCTGTTGGTGGTTTTGGATATATCCGCAGAAGATATTGACAATCAGTGGGAAACTACTGTCGGCGTATTGAAGGAACTGGGGGCGGATGAGAAAAAGATGGTTGTCGTATTCAATAAGATCGACCGTTTCGACCGGGTATACGGGCAGGTGACGATGGCCCGTTTGCGCGGGTTGTTTCCCGGGGCGGTTTATGTTTCGGCGGCAAGCGGTGAAAATCTGGATGAATTGCGTCGGGTGCTGGCGGATTTTGCTTCCCGTTCCCGCCGGCTGTTGTTGGCTGAAATTCCGCCGTCCCGTTATGATTTGATCACGCTGGCGCATGGTTCAGGGGAAATTTACGAGGAGAATATTGCTCCGGATGGTACGGTTGAATTACGCTTTGCCATTGAGGAAAAATATCAACACCGTTTTAAGGAGTTTTTGCGATGAAAAATGAGAAAAAAGTGGCAGTGGTATTTTTTCTGCTGACATGGATATTTCCGGTGTCTGCCGCCCCGTCACCCTGGGATTCATGGCGATCCGGTTACACCAATTTTGAACAGGGCGAGACCCGGAGGGAACAGGGAAATTATACCGGGGCTCTGAACAGTTTTGAAAAAGCCAGAAAAAATTATTTGTCGGTCCGTTCCGCCCGGCCGGATTGGAATCAGCGGGTCATTGCTGACCGTTTGCGGGATTGTGACCGGCAAATTGCTGAATTAAAACGGCTGCTGGCTGAAAATTCCGCTTCAGTTCCGGAAGTTGTCGCTCCTCCATCTGCCCCGTCGCCACGTCCGGTTGCTCCATCACCATCCCGTCCGGCGGCAAATACCGCCGGCAGAAGCAGTGTTCCGCAGAAAACCGGCGCAATATTTGATGACTCCGGACCGACAGTGAATGTCAGTGTCAGTGAATTAGCTAAATTGCGGCGGGAGGTTATAGAACTTCGCCTGAATAATCAGAAAATGGATAAAGAACTTCAAAAACAGCGCAATTTTGAAAATGAGGTATCTTCTCTGCTGCGCGACCGTAAAATTGCCGCAGACAAATACGCATTGTTGGAAAAGCGTTTTCAGGCCCTGCAAAGTGCTTCTAAACAGCCGGAAGAGCGTTTGGCCGCACTGGAACAGCGAATGGTTACCGAAAGGATGAATACCCGGCGGCTGGAAAAAGAATTGGACAGCGTTTCAAAGCAGTTGAAAGTTGAAAAAGATAATGCACGGCTGAATTTTCTGGCAAAAAAAGCATTGGAAGATATTTTGCTAAAGCGAAATGAAGAGTTGCGCCGGATAAATGGCGAATTGAGTGCCGCTGCCGAAAAACTTCAGAGTGCTTCAGAGGATAAGGCTCAATATGATATTCTGGCCCGGAAGCAGAAATCTCTGCTTGAAGAGGTCGCCCGTTATTCCGGAGAATTGGCTGATATCCGGAAAAAAGAGCAGGATTTGCTGGAAAAATTGACCGGTTCCAGAGAAGATAACCGGATGTTGCAGAGAGCCAATGCTGATTTGCAAAGTCAGTTGACAGCTTTCCGCCGGAGTGTGGATGAATTGAAAAACAGTGGCGCAGCTAAAGATGAACTTTTGGAGAAACTGCAGCGGGAAAAGCGGGATCTGCAGAATAAATTGAACGAAAAAACGGTGTTGGCAGTCAGTGCCAAAGATAAAGAATTTGCGGATAAATTGTTGGAATTGACCCGGAAAAACGGAGCTGCACAGGAAGAGTTGATCGCCGGTAAAAAACGGGAGGATGAATTGGCGCAGGAGTTGAAGCGTTTGCAAAGCGAATTGAAAACCGGAAAAAATGAGATCAACAGATTGAATGAACTGCAGTCCGGTCAACAGCAAATGCTTGACCGCGAAAAGAAAAATGTCGCCGGATTACAGGAGAAAATCAGCGGATTGGAAAAAAATATCCACCAACTGCATCAGGAAAAGCGGGAGCTGTCGGATAAGTGTGCGGTTCTGCAGGGACAAAGTGACGCGGTCAGTGGTGAATTGATGGCAGCGCAGAATAAAAATCTCGCTCTGGAAACTGAAAATCGCAATTTGCAGTTGAATTTGACCCGGGAAAAAAACAACGCTTCGATCAGTGCGGCAGAATTATCCGGACTGCGTGAAAGAAATCATTCGCTTGAAGAGGATGTCAAACAGTTGTATGCCCGGGCCGGAGAGTTGGAAAAACGTCTTGCCACCCGCGACAGTGCCGATTTCCGGGCGGCCGCTGCCGCCAGAGATTCTATGAAAAAACTTGAAAACGATCTGATGAATGCCCAGACCGGATTGGCAGCTTTGCGTTCCCAGCTGGATGCCGGGAAAAATGCTCTGGCTGAAAGTGAACGGAAATTGAAAGCTGTAAATGATGAGAATCTTAAAGCCCGGGCCGAGGTGGTTGAGGCTTTGGAAAAGGAAAAACAGCTGCAGCGGGAGTTGAATTCTTTGCAGCATATCAAAAATCAGTATATTATTTTACAGCGCAATTTCAACGCTCTGGCGGCAGAAAACCGGGAAAACCGGTCACTGGCCGAGGCTGCCAAACCACGTCAGGCAGAGTTGGAAAGAGCCAAATTGCGCCTGCTTGAAAATGATAATTTGAAGCAGGCATTGGCCAGAGAACAGCAGTTGAATGCCGAATTGAAATCCGCTTACACCCGCGACCAGGATGAATTGGACAAGCTGCGCAAGCGGGCAGAGGAGTTCGATGCCGCCCGGCGCAAATTGGTGGAATTGGAGGCCCGGGCAAAAGAGGCAGAGCGTTTGCAGCAGGTGGAAAAAGAGTTGGCAGTTCTCCGGGAACGGGAGGTGGAATTGGCCGCTTTGAAAATCCGTGTCAGTGAAATTTCTGCTGAATTACGGCAAAGCCAATCGGAAAAAGAGAGTGCGGTTAATGATAAAAAACAACTGACCGCTGCAAATGATACCCTGCGGCAGGAAAATGAAAAACTGCAGAAATTACAGCGGATCAATCAGGAACTTGAAGCCATGCTGAACAGTCAGAATGCAGAATTGAAGCAGGCTAATGAGCAATTGTCCCGGATCAGGAACGAGGGGAAAAAAGATCTGCATGCCGCCTGCCGCAGCGAAGCGGAAAAATTGCGGCTTGCCGCCGGTAAAGTCGGAGAGTTGAATGATCGCATCCATCTCTTGCAGGATGAGTTGGCACGCAATAAAAGCAATATCGCAAGAGTGCAGGAAAATGAAAAAAAGTTGTATCAGCAGATTTCATTGAAAGACAGTGAATTGACCCAGTTGCGCAAATTGAATTCAGAATTGGCGGATTTGCGTAAAAAATCTGCAGAAGCCCTGTTGGATCAAGTTGATTCTGCCCGGGTCACCCGGCTGGAAGATGAGATTTCGGCTTTGAATAAACTTAATGCTGAATTGGCCGCCGAACGTGATAAATTGATCGCTGAAGCTGCCAACCGCAATCAATCGGCTGAAAAAAACGTCAAACGTCCACGTGAGAGCAGCCGATCGCCGGAAGAACTTGCCGGAGCCGGTTTCGTAGCCGAAAAAGAACAGAAGACCGAATTGGCCATCTGGAATTACCGTCAGGCGATTGCCGCCAATCGGGAATTTACTCTTGCTCATTACCGTTTGGGGATGATCCTTTATCGCCGGGGCAGCTTTGAAGAGGCCGCTGATCATCTCGGATTTGCCACTGCCGCCATCCCGGGAAATCTGCAGCTGGCAATCGATACCGCGCGCTGTTACATTGCCATAGCCCGTTTCGGCAATGCCAAAACGATCATCGATCCGTTGCTGGAAAAATATCCGGAAAATGCCGCGCTGCTTACCTGTGCCGCATTGATCGATGCCGGATGCGGCGCACCGGCCCGGGCGGAAGAGAAGCTGCTCTCTGCCGCCAGACTGGCTCCGGAATCAGCTGATATCCAACTGCAATTGTCCAAATTGCTGACTTCATCCATTTCCGACCGTCGGCGCGAAGCGGTGATATTTTACGAAAAGGCCCGTTCTCTTGGAGCCCCGCCGGAACCGGAACTGGAAAAAAATCTTGGCGATATGCTCGATCACCGGCGGGAACTGGTGCGTTTTATGAGCAGTGCCGCCCGCGAAGCCGGAGCCGGAGGAGATTGGCGTTCGGCGGCATGGTACTACAAGAAAATCGTGGATGAAAACCATCCGGGATATTTACCGCTTCTGGCTTTTGCCCAATGGAAAGCCGGAAATATTTCTGCGGCGAAAGAGACTCTGGAATTCAACACCCCCAGCCGTAATGCGATGGTCGTGAAAACATTGATCGCTCTGGCTGAAAAAGATGAGGAAAGTGCCATTCGTGCCGCCCAGCAGAGTGCCGGAGCTGTTATCCCCGCGCAGTGGGTGAGTGTTAATCTTGAATTGGAAAAGCTGAAAAAACTTTCCCGTCCGTCGGCGGCGGTGAAATTGCTCTTGAAGAGTGTGAAATTTCTTGGTTCAGAAGCTGATGGCAAAAGCAATTGAAAAGGGCTCCGAAAGCAGATGCGGTTGATTAAAAAAACGATTGGCGACTTTGAAAACAGTTTTTCTGTTCAAAAGTGAGTGATGGAACCATCGAACATCGTCAAGCGGATGCCGGATGCCGCCCGGCGCGGATCGGTAAAATCGGCATGACTGTCAATCTCATCTGGAGAAAAGATGGTTATATCAGCTTTTTTCCCGGGGGATAGAAATCCGGTTTCCGGCAGAGAGAAAAATTCTGCCGGAGCAGAGGTGACTGCTTTTACTGTGTTACCGATGGATATCCCGCTGTCCAGACGCAAACGGATAAATTTGGCCACTGCACCGAAAGAACGGGGATGGCTGTTGCCCGATGGACTGTCGTGATCCAAGGCAAAACCATCGCTGCCGGCCATACACAACGGGGAGGTGATGATGCGGGACATATTCTCTGCGGACATCCCGGCAGCTCCGATGGTGGCACTTACGGCATCAAAGGTCAATTGTTCCACAACGGCTTCGATCCGGTCACCCGGCAATTCGGTGTATTTCCGCCCGATGAAATTTTTCCAGTGCGGATGAGTTGTCCCGGTTATCCGCCAGCGTTCCCAATCGCTTGTGCCGCGTTTTTGCAGAGCATGGCGGATATCGGAAACTGCTTGCGGTTTCAGCCGGAGGGTGCGGGTTATTTCCCGGTCGGGCATGGTGTCAAACGGTGCGGGGAGGATCACACTCAACATGGTCTGACTTTCGATATAGGGATAGCGGTCAAAGCGGACATCCATTCCGGTGCTGCGGAAGTCTGAAATCATTTCCATTACCGCATCCAATTTGTGCCAATTGCTTTTTCCGGCGGTTTTAAGATGGCTTATTTCCACCTTTTTTAACCCGGCTTTACCGGCGCAGCTCAAAGTTTCATACAGACTTTCCAGAAGTTTTTCTCCTTCACTGCGCAGGTGGATTGCAAAAACTTTATCGCAGGCGGCGATCGTTTTCATCAGTTCTGTTATTTCGCGGTCACCGGCAAAGCATCCCGGGGCATAAAGCAATCCGGCAGACATTCCCGCAGCTCCGCTTTTCAATGCTTCTGTCAACATCAGCTGCATTTTTTTCAGTTCGCTGTCAGAAAGTTCTTTCTTTTCATAACCGGCCACCGCTGCGCGTAGAGTATTGTGTCCGCACAGCGGGTGAAGACGCAGCCGGATTTTTTTCCCATCCAGAAAATTCCGGTATCCGGGCAGATCGTCCCAGTTTATTTTGATGCTGTAATCAGCATACAAGTTTTGCAAATGTTCCCGGTTCATTCCGGTGACCGGGAAAGGAGATAAACCGCAATTGCCGGATATTTCACCGGTCACACCCTGGAAATGCCGGCTTTCTGCTGCGGGGGCCGCCGGAGCTGACATGTCACTGTGGCCGTGAACATCAATGAATCCCGGAGAGATGATCTCATCTTTGAATGAGTATATCCGGTCGGCGGCACTGCTGCCGTAAATCTCTTTTTCAACTGCGATGATCCGGTCATTTTCCACCAATATGGTTTTTCTTTCCGGTTCACTGCGTCCGTCAGAAGCAAAACCTTTGAATAACGTCCGCATGAAAATCAATCCTTTTTCAGCAGCTTCAAAACGCGGTAAAATTCAGAAACACTCCAGGCCTGCGCCAGACATCCGCCGTGATGGTGCGGAGCATCGCCATCCAGAACTTCCGGAAGTTCACCGATAACCCCCTGTTCCATCCACTTTACCGCAGACAAAAGCAATGCCAGTGCCCGCTTGCGGGACTTCCGGCTGCCGGTCATGGCAATCGCTTCACAGTAGGCCGGGAACGGCCAGCACCAGGCTGTCCCGTTGTGGTATGCGACTTTTCGTGATGTATCTTCCGGGCCCCGGTAATGTCCCCGGTATGGATGAGCCGGATCATTGAGCAGAATTCCGTTGCGCCATACCGGCAGGGAATATTTCACGTCGGTATCATCCAAAGTCCGGATCGCGCCGGGGATCAGCAATCTGCCGGCGGCATCGATGATCTGCCGCTGTTTTTCCGGATCGGTTACTGCGCCGCAAGTTATTGCAGTGAGGATATTGCAGCGCAGATGGTCATCCGGGGTCGCCAGATGAGCCGGAGTTCCGGCAGAACAGTGCAGACAATCAGTGATTTTCCCATCGGCAAAATACAATTTTTCTATACTTTTATGAACTTTTTGTGCCAGTTCATTCTCTTTGAGAAATACCAGCGCGGCATACCACAGGGACTGGATCTCAATGGGATACCCCTCGCGCGGAGTACCTGCCGGATAATTGGTGTCCATCCAGCTGAAGTGAGATGGACTGAAGATCAATCCGGAATCATCGTCCATGTAAATACCATTTGGTGTTCCGGTACGGTAATGGCGGATGATCGACTGCAGAACCTCTTTGAGAGTACGTCCGCCGCATCCGGTTTCCGGAAAATTACGGTCGCCGGTCGCGGTAAGATAATCACGCACTGCCAGAATCAGATAAAGCGGTGCATCGGAGGTGTCCCGGTTGGAATCATTGCCGCCGCAAATCATATTGGGAATGGTTCCGGATTTTTCAAAGGCCGCAAATTTCAGGATGATATCCGCTGCACTTTTTTGAAATTCCGGGAACACGGATAATCCGCGCAAAACGATCAGGGTATCCCGTCCCCAATCCATAAACCAGGGATAACCGGCAATTACCGTACTCAAGTTATCCCGGCGCACGATAAAACGCTGCAGCGCATCCACCGCCAGAGCTTCCGGAGATGATGTTCCCGGGAACTCTGCCGGCGGCAGTACCGGAGAGGCGGTCAAATCACTTTCTGCCGAGGCGGTCAGCGTTACTGCTTCTCCCGGCGGCAGTGGAATGGAGAAATATCCGGGACTGAAAAGGTCGGTTTTGTCGTCCATACCGTAATAACGCTCCTGCGGAAGATCGGCCTGATAGTGCCATTGCGGTTCATAGTGAAAAGTTCCGGAAGATACCTGCATATTCAATCTTCTTTCCGAAGGTTGGAAATCGAAGCCGTTTTCTCCGGATTTTACCGCCGCCGGGAACGAATGTTCCGGGCCGTCGTATGCCCGGGTTACGGTGTGATTTACCCGGTCTTCCAAATCCGGGCGCAGGATAAGTTTTGCTTCCGGATATAATCCATCCGGCCGTATCTCCCGGCGGAACTTCAATTCCACCGTATCCCGGTCAATCGCCATGCGGAACTCCACTGTCAAACGGCACCTGCCGCCCCGGCTGTCCGGCATGGCAAACTCCCATTTTGCCCGGTTGCCCGGATGGGCACTGTAAGTTTCCAGACTGCGGGCCGTCAATTCCCGGGAGTAACCGTCGATCACCAGCCACGCCCGGCAGCCGGTGAACATAACATAGCGATCCGCCGGAAAACCTTTGGCACTGTTTACTGCTAAAATCGCATCATATTTACTGGTTATTTTCCCCCATTGGGCACTGAACATGGCATAAGATGAGTTGATATTACTGCCGAAAACCGCACAATCAGCTGCTTCATCCCATTTACCGGACAACCGGATCATGCGCCTGTCATTTTCCGGGAGCAGCAGCACTTTGCCGGAAGATTTTTTTACCATGTTTTTTTCGATCGCGGTAATATGCACGGTACAATATTCCGGAACCATCCGGCGGTGATGCGGGATCGTGAGCAGTGAAAAATATTCCCCGTTTGCAGATCGCAAACTCTCCTGACGGCACCACGTAGTATTCTCATGGTTATCCACTTGTACGAAAAAAGGCAGCGAACTGTGGATCAAAAGCAGATCTCCCGGCGGCAGCATCACTTCCCGGCGGCAATCCTGCGGCCAGTACCAGTGTGTGACCGGCGGCGGGAAGGTACCGGAAAGATTTTCCACGAATTTTTCCGGATCCGCACAGAGAATCGAACCATCCGCCTTTGCTGCTTGCGGCAGAGTTGAGAAGTTCAGCGCAGCTTTGCGTGCCATCGCATCGGCCATCAATTTTTCCCGTTTCCGGGTCCTGACCGGCAGTTTTTCGGGGATGGTAAACTCTTCAAAGCTCACACATAATCCTTCACCGGGACTCAATTTTACTGTTTGCTGATTTTCCGGAATTTTCCGGAGTATTATCTCGCGGCCGGTCAAAAGATCATATCCCCGGTCACTGGTCAGGGCAGGGAAATATACATCAGCCGGATTTTCACAATCCAGATTCAGCAATATCAGCAATTCCGGAATATTTTTCCCGGTCCGCAGTGCAGCGATCACATTTCCCGGTCCATGCTGGATCAATTTTACTTCAGCATCCCGGGAAAAGGCCGGATGCAGTGCCAGCAGAGAGTTGAGTTTGCCAATCAGTGCGCACAGATTATCTACCGCAGCGAAATTCAATGCTCCGCACTGGTGGACGTCGATTTTCTCTTCCGCAAAAAATTCCGCACCATTGGCAAAGCCGAATGTGCCATTGGCCGACAGCAGTGCGTTTACCAGAAAGCGCAGTTTTGCATATATTTTTCCTCCGGCAGCCAACCGCTGATTATCATGAGTTTCGGAAAAATTCACCAGTGTACCGCCCCGTTTGACCGAGGCACTCATCACCGGATAGTAACCGCTTATATCATCCCGGGTATAATTCTGGAACAATTCAGAGTATCCCCAGTCCAACCCGGTTTTTTCCAGAAGTTTTTCCTGAATTTGCACCGGTCCGCCCAAACCTTCCAGTAAAAAGGTCGTTTCCGGATATTCGCGGCGGACTTTGGCAAGAATATACTCCCACGCATCAGGCGGAACCATGTAACCGGCATCACAGCGGAAGCCGTCCACTCCTTTCCGGCACCAGAAAAGAAAAACTTTGGCCATCAATTCATAAACAGCTTTCTGCCCGTAGTCCAGCTGGCACAAATCCGCCCAGACTATCCCCCAGGCTCCGGGGCTGACAAATTCCCCGTCACTTTTGCGGATAAAATAATCCGGATGTTCATTTTGCAATTTCGAGGCCCAACCGGTATGATTTACCGGCATATCCATGAATATTCTGCCGCCCCGGGCGTGGACAGCATCGATCAATTCGATAAACTGTTCCATCGGAGTTGCTGCTGTATCAAATTCCGCTAACGCCGGATCGACCGCAAAATAATCGGTCGCCGCAAACGGACTGCCGTAACGGCCCATCCTGCCGTAACTCACCGGTACCGGATGGATCGGCAATAATTGCAGTATCCGGCAATTAAGCGTGCCGAAAATATGATCAAGATGCTTTATCACGTTGCGGAATGTGCCCGATGGCGGAACCACTGTGAATCCCTGCGCATCAAGAACCGAAAAATCCGGCTGCTGCGGTGAATGCGGCAGATGCATCCATTGCCCGAACTGCCGGACGAAACAACAGTAGATCCCATTGGAATCCACATTGGCATTGGTCAAAACTTTCAATACAAAATTGCCGCCTTGCGGCCAGATGGCAGGCGTGTTGTCTGATGGCAGAAAACAGCATTTTGCTTCGAAAACGCCGACTTCAGTCAGCGGCAGAGTCAGTTGATAAACCCCTTTCCCGCAGCAGAGCATATCCAGGTCATGCCAGTCGCTGCCTCTGGGGGTGCGTCCGGCAAGACTTTTTTCCAACTGTTCAGCGATTTTTACATTTGCCCGGCCGATGTTGGTGCGCAGAACCGCTTTGCCGACTGCATTTTCCGGCACACCGGAGAGTTGGAATGTTACATTTTCTCCGGTAAAAAATTGTGCCTGTCCGGGGATTATGTTCTGCTGCAAAATCATCGATATTATTCCGGGAGAGTTCCGTCATCAAAAAACTTCAGCACATCCTGAATATACCGGTCCCAAAATATCCAGTTGTGGACTCCCGGCCGTTCATAACAGTGAAATCCCGGATAGCTGATCGTTTTCATGAACTTGTTGAAGCGGCGGTTGTCGCGGATCATAAAATCCTCATCACCGCAGATCGAAAGTATTTTTGGAAGTGTTTTCCCGGATGCAACCGCCTTTTCTGCCAGCACGAATAAATCATTGTCCCGGGCGGACAACTGATTGATCCCGCCGAAAATACGCTTTAATTCCGGCCGCCATGAGGCGGAATCTGCAGCCCGGAAACGGGCTTTTATATCTGTTACACTGGATAATCCGGCGGCGGCGGCAAAATTTTCCGGTGTACGCAACGCCAGTTTCAATGCACCGTAACCGCCCATTGATAAACCGGCGGCAAAGGAGTTTTCCCGTTTGCTTTCCACATTGAATAACCCCTTGACGATTCCGGGTAATTCCCGGGAAATAAACGTCCAGCAGTTATCTCCGGCGATGGCATCAGTATAAAAACTTCTGCCGCCATCCGGCATGACGATCATCATATTGTAAGCATCGGCATAACGCTCGATCGAAGTCCGGCGGAACCACATGGAGGCATCATCGCTCAAACCATGCAGCAGATAGACGATCTTCAGCTCTTTTTTATCTTTATTCTGCGGCATAAGTACATTCATATTTACCGCCCGTCCGAGGATATCTGAAAAGAAACGACATTCAAGAAAAGCCATTTGCAACCACCTGTTTTATTTATGCCTGAACCGGAAAATATTTACGGTAACGTTTGACGATTTCTGAAAAAGACAGCCCTTCGGCAAAAACTTTTGCTTCCGTCTGCAGAGATATCAATTGCGGTGCATGATTGAGCAGTTTTTCTGCCAGCTCTTCCCAATTTACATTGCCGTTTCCCGGAACTGAATGCTGATCGGAGTAACCGTTGTTATCGTGCAGGTGACAGGTGAAAATCCGGGGGGCCATCAATTCAAATGCATTATCGCACAATTCCACTTCACCGCCCCAGACGGTATTCCGCATGTAACTGCTGTATAAATTCCGGTCCTTTCCGGGAGTCGCCGCCATAATGTTGGCGTGCCCATTGTCAAAACAGCATCCGACAAGCCTGTGATTGAAATAATTGACATAATACATTACTTCGTGCGGAGTGTTGGAGCGTTCAAAAGCATTTTCCACTGCGATGGCGATATCATATTTTTCGGCGTAGGGGATTAGTTTTTCCAGAGAATCCACCACCAATTTGCGGATATCATCATTGGGGGTGGCAAAGAAAACACTGTCAAATGCTCCGATATGGATGGTGTAGGTCCGGCAGCCGAAGTCTGAAGCATACCCTAATGCCCGGATGTGATCTTTGATCATATCATTTCTGCGTTCGCATCCGGCGGCAGCAAGATCGAAGCATTCGCCAAAGGGGGCATGCATATCTCCGAAAGATATATTTCCGCTTTGGGCCGCCAGTTTCAATACAGCGGCGAATTTCGGTTCCTGCAAAAGTCTTTCGATCCATTTATCGACAAAGACCAGTTTCTTTATTCCCAGATCGCGGCATTGGGCAAATCCGCTGTTAAGAAGCTGATCCGGGCAATGATGCCAGTCAAAATAATAAGAAAACTGCAATTGTGACTCTGCCATGATTTTTACATCCTTATATGTAAGTTTTAAGGAAAGTTCAATAAAAAAGCAACCGGAATACCTCTGAAAAGTTACCCCCGTTGCTTTTTTTCTTTTTCATCGTTTTATTTTATATTGCGCAGGAAATAGCGTTTGAAGAAGCGTTCCGGATCAAGCGAACGTTTGGCATGACGCAGTGTTTCTTCATTCATATCCTGTTCCCGGTTCATAAACTTCGCCTTGCCGCGCAGGGCGATCGCCAGCTGCCAGGTCAAAGTTTGGGATGCACCTTTTACCGCATGGTCTGCCTTTTCAAAGTGAACATCCACCGTATCTGATTCCGGCAGAACACTGTAAACCGACAACCCGGCCGGGTAACCCGGTTCGGCAAAAAGCAGGATACCGGACAACCCCAATTGATCAAAATTTTCCCATGCACTTTTCAGAGCCAGAGCCTCTTCATCAAGAAATTCGCACTGTTCCAGACGGGAATTCAGGTCGCTGGCCAGTTTGGCGGCTATGTGGATATTTTCTGCAGTGATCTTGCGAACCTCGGCATAGGGCCAATTGGCTTGAAACTGTTTTACCAGATTGTGCTTTTTCCGCAGTTTCGGCCCGGTGAATGTCGCAATTTTTTCCACTGAAAAGAGGTAATCGATCGCGCCTTCATCATATTCAAGTTCAAAAAAGCGGTCGCAATCAGGATAATCATCCAGAAACGATTCCGGCACGTCATAAATCCCGCCGTCGGTCAATCCGGCGTCGGCAAAGGCTTTGCTGATATTGTAAAGCAGTTCCGGGTCGGTTTTTTCTCCCAGCGGATAATGGATAGTCCTGGTGGCGCGCTCAAAGACTACCAGCCTTCCGGCGATGTCGGCAAATTCGATCCCGTATGGTTCCCGGTACATGAATATATTGGGGAAACAGGCTTCGCAACTCTGACTTGCCATTTTGTCCAGTTCTTCATTAAAACGAGTCCGGTCGGCAAGTTCCACCGGGCGTAAAGAATCCAAAGAAATTTTCATATCACTCTGTGTTTTTTTATGTTAGGCTGACCAAATACTGTTTTCCTGGAGCATTACTCCGGTTCCGTTGACGACGGCATTCAGCGGCTCTTCGGAAACAAAGACCGGCAAGCCGGTTTCTTCGGTCAGAAGTTTATCCAATCCGGCCAATTTCGCTCCGCCGCCGGCAAGCATAATGCCCCGGTCAAGCAGGTCTGCTGCCAGATCCGGTTTACAGCAATCCAGCGTTGCCCGGACCGCTTCCAGAATATTGGATATCGGTCCCTGCAGAGCTTTGCGGATCTCGGCGGCATTGACTTTGACGGTTTTGGGAATGTGGGCGATCATATCCAAACCTTTGACATCCATGCTTTCTTCATCCTTCACCGGGTATGCGCTGCCGATATTGATCTTGACCTGTTCGGCGGTAAGTTCACCGATCTGCATGTTGTACTCTTTTTTCAGATGCTGGATGATTGCCTGATCCAGAATATCGCCGCCGACCCGGACACTTTTGGCACAGGCTATGCCGGAAAGGGAAATCACCGCAACTTCAGTTGTACCGCCGCCGATATCGACGATCATACTGCCGGCCGCTTCTGCCACCGGCAGACCGACTCCAACGGCAGCTGCCATAGGTTCTTCCACCAGAACAACCTCTCCGGCACCGGCGTGTTTGGCACTGTCCATAACTGCGCGGCGTTCAACTTCGGTAATGCCGGAAGGAACTGCGATCAACACTCTGGGGCGCAGCAGACGCTTCAGCCAGGGAACGGTATGGATGGCCCGCTGGATAAAGTAACGGAGCATGTCTTCGGTAACTTCATAATTGGCAATAACACCGTCTTTCATCGGGCGGATGGCATTTATATTCACCGGGGTTTTGCCGAGCATCTCTTTGGCACCGCAACCGACGGCAAGGACTTCTTTGGTATTGACCTTGATCGCTACAACTGACGGCTCATTGAGGACAACGCCCTGATCTCTGACGAAAACCAGACAATTTGCAGTGCCCAAGTCGATGCCGATGTAAGCTGAAAACATTCTTGCAAGAAATTGTGTACCCATTATTCCGCCTTTTTTTTACGCATTCTTTGTTAATTTGCCGGAGTGATTGTCTTTCCTGTTCCGGATAAAATAGATGTCACCTATATAATAGACTTTGCAAACGCTGCTTTTTCAAGTTTAAAAGTCATTTTTTCGCAAAATAGGAGCAACAAATTTTGAAAAAATCATATTCCGGTGGTATCTTATACCCGATACAGTGAAAATATTGTGATTTTGGACCGAAAATGGGTGATATTAAAAATTTCCGCAATGGCCTTGTTGTCCGGATGCCGGATGACTTTACCGGGGTGACGGAGGCTTTGCCGGTGCTGACTGCTCTGAAGAAGATCATTCCGGAATATTGCGGATTGTTTATTGCCGTTCCCGGCAGATTCAATCAGCTTATCCGGGCATTGCCGATCGTGGATGCCGTGATCCCGCTTGAGAAAAAACGGGCATGGTGGAGTAAAGAGGAATTCAGGATGCTCCGGCAGCTGCATGCCGGAGCAGTGGTGATGCTGAAAAAATCGGTAATGGAATGCTTTTTATTCAAAGCTGCCGGGATCCCGCAAATTTTTGCTTTTCCCGGTTCTTATGATGCCGCTGTTTCCGGGGCAGGGGCGGCGGTGGAAAATATGCGCCTGCCGCAAGTCGTATTGCCTTGCCGGGCCGATGAATTGACCGGTGGTGTCGTTGGTTTATTCAATCATCCCCGGTTGATGACCGTTATTCCCGGTGCGGATGGAAATATTTTGCCGGAACACATTTCGATGATGAAAAAGTGGATCGATAACAAAGGTATCGTGGTCATCTGCGGAATGAACCAGGTCGCCGGAAGCATTTGGGCTCAATGCCGGAAAAAATTCCGCAATTCCTGTTTTAATTTCTGCCGTAATCTGGATATTTTTGCCCAGATGTACACGATGCGTTTTTCGTCAGAGATTCTGACAGATGACCCCGGATATCTCAAGCTTGCCGAATTGATCGAGCCGCTGCGGCAGAGATGACCGGCACAGACCGCAAATGAAAAGCGGTCTGTATTCCGGTTCACGAAGCTGTGGATATTCCGGAGGGTGATTTCAAACCTCTCCGGCTTTTTCACAGCAAATGAAACACTGACGTTTCGGCAAAATATCCTATTCAACCGTTATTTTGTGCGGTTTTGCGCTCTCTGATTTCGGCAGAAAAAGTGTCAGGATGCCATCGCTGATACGGGCGGAAATATTGTCTGCATCAACAGCATCCGACAGATAAAATGCCCGCTTGTAAACGATTTCCATGCCCCGGCGGTGCAGGGAACTTTTTGCTTTCAATGTCAGCAGGCGGTTTTTAACTTCCAGTTCCACATTGTCTGCTGATACTCCCGGCAATTCAAAGGTTATTTCCATGCCGTCATATTCATCGGTTACATCGGCGGCAGGACGGATGGTGATGTGTTCGTTTTTGGGCATGGCTGCCGGAGTTTCCGCAGCAGCGGTATTTTTATTTTCTTTCTTTTCAGACATGGTTGATCCTCCGTTATTTGTCGCAATGCACTTTGATCGTTTTGGCCGGTACCGGTTTTTGCATGTCGCGCGGAATGGTCACGCAAATCACTCCATCGCTGTACTTCGCTTTGGCTTCTGCTCCGGTTACTGCTACCGGCAGTTTGATGCTGTCTTCGTATTCGGCACAGGAGCGTTCCCGGAACACATAGTGCTTGTTTTTGCCGGTGCTTTCACTTTCTTCACAGTGACGGACTTTGAAGTTGAGAAAATCCCCAACTATTTCAAGATCAAAATCACTGTTCCTGCAGCCCGGACAGGAAATTTTTACCACCACCTCTTTTTCGCGGACTTCCGTTTCCCACCGGGAATCAAATACCGAACCCCGTAGCAGGCCGGAACCAGGTTCGATCATCCGCCCGAACATCGTCCTGACAAGTTCATCGACTCCGGGAAAAACCCTCTCAAGTGCGGCAGGAACCTCGTGTTCTCGTTTGGCCAACAGATTCATTTCTTTACTCCTTTTTTTGCGTTCAGCCGGAATCGGCACCGTGCCTGATATTTTCCGGCTCTTCTCCTCTGATGTGTACAAAATAAATTCAAAGCCGGAAAAATCAAGCCTTTTCTCCGGATTATCCCTTGAATAAATCTCAAACAAGGAGTATTTTATAAAATATGAAACCGGTTCGGGGTGTAGCGCAGTGGCTAGCGCGCTTGCTTTGGGAGCAAGATGTCGGGGGTTCGACTCCCCCCACCCCGACCATTTTTTTGTCTGTAAAAATCGTGAGTAATCCCTGCAAAAAGCAAGCAATGACTTTGGAAAATATAATTTTCCCGTCA
>SUVW01000016.1 GCA_015061815.1 Lentisphaerota bacterium | reverse complement strand
AAGTATATGGGGATGAGTTTTTCCGAAACCAAATTGCATTATCAACTGGAACATGCGGAAAATCTGCTTCGCAACACGCTGTTGAATATTGATGAAATAGCATATGAATGCGGTTTCAACAGTTCAAATTATTTTATTCGCTGTTTCAAAAAAAAGCATGGGCAAACGCCGCACGTCTACCGGTACAATGCTCCTTTCCAAAAGGATGAGATGGAGTGAATCGTGCATCCCTGCCTGCCTTGATGAGTGCCACACAATTTTGTGATTTCAGGCGGTTTCCTTTTGCAACTCACAGCTGTTCAAGCATTTTCTGCAGTTTGCTTTTGAGTTCGGTTTTGAGTTCTGCCGGTTCGAGAAGCCGGACATTGCCTTCCTGCGACAGAATGAACGGAAACAGTACCTCTTTGGCCACTGCCGGGATCTCCACTGTGCCGTCATCGTGGATGATTTGATGGGTGTGCAACGGAGATGATTTCAGACGGTCAAGAGCAAAGCTTGCGGCGTACAGTTTCACATTTTTTATCTTCTCAAAGCCGAGGAAATCATCGGGATTTACCGAAGAAATGATTTCTTTATCAGGTTCAAAATCGCTTTTCAGGAGTTCCGCTTTCTTGATTCGCCGCAACGCAAAGGTGCGGGGCTGATTTTTCAAGCAGCAGAATGCCTTGGTGTACCACGAATTGTTGAAAAAGACCAGCGTATGCGGCTCGATGATGCGTTCGGTAAGTTCGCCCTGCCAGTCGGCGTAGGCGATTTTTACGCAGTGATTGGTTTGCCACCCTTGAAAAAGCGTTTGAAAAATTTCCGGCTCGATATTGGCATACAATCCGGAGAGAATGCTCAAACTTTCCATATTGGCGGTGTCCAGAAAGTCCGGATTGTTGTTCTGCAAAAGGTAGTCCACCGCATTGCGGATCTTGTTTTTCAATGGCGACGGGAAAATCTCTTCGGCGATCCTTGCCCCGATGACGGCGGCGAGCATTTCGTTTTCGTCCAGAAGTGCCGGTGCAATGAAATCCCAGCCATGATGTTTGAGATAATAGCCGTTTCTGGCGCGGTCAAAGGCAAGCGGACAATTAAATTCGTGCTCTAAAACTTTCATATCCCGCAGAATGGTCTTCTTGCCGCAGTCGATTTCCAGCTCTTCCTCAACGGCGATGCGGCGGAACTCTTTGACCAGTGTTTCGGAGTTAGGATAGCGGTTCTCTTTCAGCAAAGCAGCGATCCGCATCAGGCGGTGAAGTTGTGATTTCTGCATCGGCATTTGGGCGACCTCCTAAAATTGGGAACATATCTCCAAAAAAAATCAAAAATTTTTACATTTGCAAACAGACAGGACACAAGATGTCCACTTGCCTATAATATATTACGGACAAAATCAAAATACAAACTGTCAAGGAGGTAATTATGTTAAAAAAAATCATTGCTCTGTTCCGCCGTCTTGTTCCGGAAAAACCGTACACACCGCCCCGGCAGGAGTATTGTTATCAACCGGAATTACCATTTGATTAAAACGTGTTCCATATTTTTACAGAGAAATGCGGCGTTTGAAATACGCCGGATATTCTGGCGCAATAACGCTTTGATCTTACCGGCACAGGGTGTTTGAAAAATCATCGCACAGGTGGTATATTTTGTACGCTGCAGTTAAATTAAAAAAGTCGGCTGTATCCGGAGACTATGGAAAAAATTTATGGAAAAATGGAAAAAAATCATTGCCGGTTCACTGAATAACAGTGACGAATTGGCAGAAAAATTCGGACTTGATGCCGGAACTCTGGATAAAATCAATAAAATTTTTCCCTGCCGCATTCCAGGATCGTGGCTTAAACATTTTACTTCAAAAAATGATCCGCTGTTCCGGCAATGTGTTCCTGATCCGGCGGAACTGATGGACAGCAAAGAACTTATTGATGACCCGCTTGGCGAAGTAAGATTCAAAAAAAATGAAGTTATAGTACAGAAATATCCGGATCGCTGCCTTTTTCTGGTTTCCGGTGAATGTGCCATGTATTGCCGGTTCTGCACCCGCAAAAGGAAGTTTAAAGAACCATTTGTCATTACGCAGAAAGATATTGATAACGGTTTGCAGTATATTATGGAACACAAAGAGTTGCGTGATGTGCTGATTTCCGGGGGCGATCCACTGCTGCTGGATGATGACCGGCTTGAATATATTTTACAGAAAATAAAATCGGCCGACCACATAAAAATCGTCCGTATCGGGACCAGGGTACCCGGGGTTCTGCCGGAAAGGATCACAGCCAAACTGGTAAAAATGCTCAAAAAGTATCACCCGTTGTACATGAATATCCACTTCAATCATCCGGCAGAATTTCTGCCGGATACCTGCCGGGCGTTGAAAAGACTTGCTGATGCCGGGATAGTACTGGGCAGCCAGACAGTATTGCTCAAGGGAATAAATGACGATCCGGAAACAATGCGGTCGCTGATGTGGAAATTGCTGGAAAACCGGGTGCGTCCTTACTATATTTTCCAGTGTGATCTGGTTTACGGTACCGCCCATTTCCGGACGCCGTTGAGCAAAGCGCAGGAGATATCATCGGCATTGCGGGGATGGAGTTCCGGGATGGCCAATGCGCAGCTGGTTATTGATCTGCCCGGCGGCGGCGGAAAAGTTCCGGTCACGGTAAATTATTTGAAAGAGCGCGATGGTAACAAGTTATGTTACCGCAACTATTGCGGCGAAGAGTATATATATACTGATATAAGTGAAGATGATATGGAAAAAAAATAAGAAAAAATGGTAAGAAAAGTAATCGATTTTTTTTATGCTCCGGATGATCCGGCAAGGGAAATTTTGTTGAAACACAGTATGCAGGTGCGTGATAAAGCATTGAAAATAGCTGAAAAAGTTCCGGGAGCTGATCTGGAAGTGATTTCTGCCGGAGCGATGCTGCATGATATTGGAATAAGGTTCTGCAATGCGCCGGATATAGGTTGTTTTGGTGATGAAAATTATCTGCTGCATGGAATTCTGGGGGCGGAAAATCTGCGCGCAATGAATTTTCCGCTGGCAGAAAAATTTGCCCGGATCTGCGAAAGACATACCGGCAGCGGAATCAGTGCCGCTGAAATTTACGCAGGAAATATGCCGCTGCCGCAAAAAGATTTTTTACCGGAAACAATTGAAGAAAAAATTATCTGTCTGGCTGATAAATTTTTCTCAAAATCCGGAGATATGAAGGAAAAATCTCTGGAATCAATCCGCAGAGGTATGATGAAATTCGGAAAAGAGCAGCTGGAAAGATTTGACAGATTATATTCAGAGTTTTATCAAGGTTAGAGCTGCCTGACACCCGGAAACGGTCAAAATCTACCGGCTTGTCCCGGCATAGTGAAACAAAGACGGATGGATGCAGTGCGAGGTAATGTCGCCGTCAAATCAAGGCGGATGAGCAGGATCCTCCTTCGCCGGGGCTACGGAGGACAAGGTGCAGTAAACCTGCTCGACTGAACCGGTATCCGACGTTTTAACCAGAGATTACCCGCAATGCGACACCGACGGTAAAGAAAACGGTTCGCTTCTACCGGTGGATGCAGCGTGAGATAAGGTCGAAGTCAAAACAAGGTAACGGTGAAGGAGTGCAGTCAAACCTGCTCGACTGAACCGGTATCCGACGTTTTGACAAGAGATTATCCACGCGGCGCCACCGACGGGAAAAATGCCAGACTACCCACCCATCATTTTACAAATTTTAAATAATTTTTACTTGAAAAAATGAGTTTTTTATGATATTTTATGTACCAGATATTATTAACTATTTTTATGGGATGGACTTGTTATGAAACAAACCCCCGAAACCGTGATCCTTATTGATTGCGGATATGACGGCATTCAAAAACTTGCCCGCGCCGTCCGGGATAAGCAGATTTATACTATGGTGATCCCCTGTACAGCTCCGGTGGAGCGTGTTATGGCGGAAAATCCGGTCGGTCTGGTCTTTGTTTCCGGTGGAAACAGCAACAGATTGAGTGAAACTGAAGCAAAATTTGCCGGAGTACAGCTTCCGAAATTCACCGCTGCTGATTTGAGTGATTCAGAGAGTGTGGCGGAATTCTGCTTCAACGAGTGCAAATGCGGCGGCAACTGGAACATGGCCGACTTCATTGATGAAGCAGTTGCTGATATCCGTGCCCAGGTTGGTAATGAAACAGTGGTGCTCGGTCTTTCCGGCGGTGTTGATTCCAGCGTGGCGGCGGCACTTATCCACCGTGCTATCGGTGATAAACTGACCTGTGTATTTGTCAATCACGGGCTGCTGCGGAAAAATGAACCGGAAATGGTGCAGAAAATCTTTGCCAGAAACTTCAACATGAATCTGGTCTATGTCGATGCTTCCGACCGTTTTCTTGACAAACTTGCCGGAGTTACCGATCCGGAACAGAAACGGAAGATCATCGGCAAGGAATTTATCGATGTCTTTGCCGAAGCAGCGGAAAAAACCAAAGCTCCTTTCCTCGGTCAGGGAACGATTTATCCGGATATTATCGAAAGCATACCCTTTGACGGTGATCCGAAAAGTGTCATAAAAAGTCACCACAATGTCGGAGGATTGCCGGAAAATCTTAAATTCAAACTGGTCGAACCTCTGGAAAGACTCTTCAAAGATGAAGTGCGCGAAGTGGGAAAAATTCTCGGTCTGCCTTCAGAATTGCTCGACCGTCATCCATTCCCCGGACCGTCACTTGGTGTGCGTAATGTCGGGCCGATTTCCCGGGATACCCTGAAAATTCTCCGTGAAGCTGATGCAATAGTCACCGATGAATTGATCAAATCAGGATGGTATCACAAAACCTGGCAGACTTTTGCAGTTTTCGTTCCGGTACGCAGTGTTGGTATGAAAAATCACAAGCGCACCTATGATTATGTGATCGCCATACGCTCAATAAATACCGTCGATGCGGTGACCGCTGAAGTGGTGCAATTGCCCTGGGAACTGCTCTTCAAAATGTCCGAAAGGATCATCAATGAAGTTGACGGTGTCAACCGCGTGGTATATGATATCACTCAAAAACCTCCCGGCACCATCGAATGGGAGTGAAAATAAGGTGATCGTAAACCTTGAAAACGGCAGAAATCATAAAATGGTTGTCTGCCGTTTTGATTTAAGCTGAAAAGGTGTGTAAATAACCGTGTAAATAAACTGTAAAAACTATGTCAGAAAAATGTATACAAAAAGTTGTTTATACTCTTTTATCCGGCAATTTTCATAGATATTGACCACTTTGTTAAGTTGTATCAATATTGTTTATCATAGAGTTGTGGATTCTGTTTACATTTTTTTGAAATACTGTTACTATTATATTTAAACTATATAGAATAATAAATAGTAGTAGAGCTTTTTTTAAAGAAGCGAAGAGTTTCCATTTTTCCCAGCGGTGTTGCATCGTGGATAATCTCTTGTCAAAACGTCGGATACCGGTTCAGTCGAGCAGGTTTGACTGCACTTCTTCACCGTTACCTTGTTTTGACTTCGACCTTATCTCACGCTGCATCCACCGGTAGGATCAAACCGTTTTCTTTACCATCGGTGTCGCCGCGCGGACTTCTCCAAAAAATCTCCCTGCGGCGGCGGGAGAGCCGCCTCGCCGCCCGGGCTTCCGCCCCGGCGGTTACAGTCGATTTTCCGGAGGCCTCCCTCTGCGGCATTCCGTCGGCTTCGCCTTACTCATGCCTTGAGATAAGGTAGTTTTAATATTATAAAATATTCTTGTCAAAACTGCAGATACCGGTTCAGTCGGGCAGGTTTACTGCACCTTGTCCTCCATAGCCTCCGGCGAAGGAGGATCCTGCTCATCCGCCTTGTTTTGACTTCGACCTTATCTCACGCTGCATCCATCCGTCTTTGTTTCACTATGCCGGGACAAGCCGGTAGATATAGACAGTTTCCAATTTTCCCGGCGGTGTTGCATCGCTGGACTTCTCAAAAAATCTCCCTTCCGTTTCACTTTACCTCCCGGGCTTATGCTCCGGCGGTAAAGTTTTTTACATCGGTTCAGAGAACACAAATTATTAAAAATGAACTTGACTTTTACCATATCCGGGTGTATATTTATAAAACGTAGAAGTGAGGTTGTCCGGGAATGAACTTCCGGCAGCTTTAAAGTGTAAAAACAATAAAATAAAAGGAGTTGGTGCAAATGATCAAGGTTGGCATCAATGGTTTTGGAAGAATCGGTCGTATGGTCTTCCGCGCGGCAGTTGAAAACTTCAGCAATGACATCGAGATCGTTGGTATCAACGACCTGCTTGAGCCGGATTATCTGGCTTACATGCTGAAATATGACTCTGTTCATGGTATTTTCAACCATGACATCAAAGTTGAGGGCAGCAGCCTGATCGTTGATGGCAAAAAGATCCGTCTGACCGCTGAAATGGATCCGGCCAATCTGAAATGGGATGAAGTCGGTGCCGATATCGTGGTTGAATCCACCGGTCTTTTCCTGGAAGATGCCAAGGCCCGCAAACACATCGAAGCCGGTGCCAAAAAAGTCATCATGTCTGCTCCTTCCAAAGACAGCACCCCGATGTTCGTCTACGGCGTCAATGACAAAACCTATGCCGGTCAGGACATTATCTCCAATGCTTCCTGCACCACCAACTGTCTGGCTCCGATCAGCAAAGTTCTGAATGACAAATTCGGTATCAAACGCGGTTTGATGACCACTATCCACGCTGCCACCGCCACCCAGAAAACTGTTGACGGTCCATCCAAGAAAGATTGGCGCGGCGGTCGCGGAATCCTTGAGAATATGATTCCCTCCAGCACCGGTGCTGCCAAAGCTGTCGGCAAAGTTCTCCCCGAACTCAACGGCAAACTTACCGGTATGTCCGTCCGCGTTCCGACCAGCGACGTTTCTTTCGTTGACCTGACCTGCGAACTGAATACCGAATGCACCTATGAAGAGATCTGCGCGGCCATGAAAGAGGCCAGCGAAGGCGAACTCAAAGGTATTCTCGGCTACACCGATGAAGCAGTGGTTTCCACCGACTTCCGCGATGATGCCCGTACCTCCATTTTCGATGCCAAAGCCGGTATCCAGCTTGACAAAACCTTTGTCAAAGTCTGCTCATGGTATGACAACGAATGGGGTTACAGCAACAAAGTTCTGGAAATGGCCCGCGTCATTGCCAAGTAATTTTGGTTGTCTGAATCAGACTGTAAATGGGCGGGGTTTTCCCGCCCTTTTTTGTCCGTCCGGGTTTACATTTCCCGGCAGATATGGAATAATACAACAGAGGTGATTGTCAAAGTTATTCAAAAAATTGAAAAACCGGCCGCCGGACAGATTTTTTTGAAAACCTTTGGAATTTCCTCAATAATCAGGTGAAAAAATGGATAAAAAAACGCTCAAAGATATTGATCTCAAAGGTAAGAGAGTAGTTATGCGTGTTGACTTCAATGTGCCGGTAAAAGAGGGAGTTATCAAAGATGACACCCGTATCAAAGGCGCATTGCCCTCGATCAATTATGTTCTGGATAATGGCGGAAGTCTGGTTTTGATGAGCCACATGGGCCGTCCGGATGAAAAGGGCATTACCGGTGACACCACCATGAAGATCGTGGCGGAATATTTGAGCAAACTTCTGGGCAAAGAGGTCAAATTTGCTGAAGATTGCGGTGCGGCCGATGCTGAAGCTGCTGCGCTCAAACCCGGTGAGATCCTTATGTTGGAAAATACCCGTTACCACAAAGAGGAACAGGCTAAATTGAAGCAGAAAGACGGCCAGAGCGATGAAGAATTCAAAGCTGCCAAAGCTGCGCTTAAAGAAGAGCAGAAAAAACTTGCGGAAAAACTTGCTTCTTACGGAGATGTTTACTGCAATGATGCTTTTGGCACAGCTCATCGCGCCCATGCTTCAACTGCGGTCATCACCAAATATATGAATGGTCCGTGTGTGGCCGGATTCCTGATGGAAAAAGAGATCGCCTACCTGGGCAGTGCGGTGGAAAATCCGGTGCGTCCTTTTGTTGCTATTCTCGGTGGTGCAAAGGTTTCCGACAAATTGGCTGTTGTCCGCAATCTGCTGAACAAGGTCGATACTCTGATCATTGGCGGTGGTATGGCTTATACGTTCCTTGCGGCGCAGGGTCACAAGATCGGTAATTCTCTTTGCGAAGCTGATCAGATGGATTACGCCAGAGAGATGATTGCTGAAGCGGAAAAACGCGGTGTCAAACTGCTGCTGCCGATCGACAGTGTCGAAGCGGACAAATTTGATCCTGAAGCCAACACCAAAGTTGTCGGTCTGGATATTGATGACAACTGGATGGGTCTGGATATCGGTCCGGAAACGGTAAAACTCTATGCCGAAGCGATCAAAAGTGCCAAAACAGTGGTTTGGAATGGTCCGATGGGCTGTTTTGAAATGGAAAAATTCAACAAAGGTACTTTCGGTGTCTGTGATGCGGTCGCTGAAGTCAAAGCCAATGGCGGTGTTTCCATTATCGGCGGCGGTGACAGTGTTTCAGCGGTGAAAAAATCCGGTCTGGCTGATAAAATGAGCCATATTTCCACCGGCGGCGGTGCTTCTCTGGAATTTCTGGAAGGCAAAGAACTGCCGGGCGTGGCTGCTTTGAATTGATTCAATAATCAGTAAAACTATCGGCAATGTCCCAAATTTTGTGAAATTTGCATTCAACAACCGTTGATTGCAATAATGGCAAACATAATGATATATCACCTACATTATGATTTGTCAACCACGCAATAACGGTTTGATCCTACCGGTGGATGCAGTGTGAGGTAATGTCGCCGTCAAATCAAGGCGGATGAGCAGGAGTGTACTGAAAGGTACTCGACTGCGAATACGTCCGATGATTTGACAAGAGATTAACCGCAATGCGCCACCGACGGTATGATGGCATCACAACAAATGGGACATAACAAGCTGTCAAGGCTGTTGCAAAACCTGAAAAAAGGTGAGCAGCAGCCTTTTCTCATATTTTTGCCGGAAAAATCCGGTTGCAAATTACCGGAAGTGGCATTATATTAACTGGCATATGGTAACTATTGTGAACAGTCAGGTTCTAATCGCAACCAACAACAATAACAACAAATAAAAAAAGTTGGGGGAAAATTATGACGGATATTATCAAAAAAGTACGTAGTTTTATTACTTTAGATTTTCACTTTAATTTGAGTAATATTCCTGTGCTTGTTGTACTTCTGCTGCTTTATCCTGCAGTTCTTCTGCTTCCGGAAAAGTGCGGTTATGAAAATGAATTGATCGAAAATTACCAGTTGATGATCCTGTTTTTCGGCTGTTTTCTCTGGACGCTGGTTCCGAAATACCGTCATCTTTTTATTTTTGCGGCACTGATATTTTTTGCGATGGCTCTGCGTGAAGTAAATACCGGACGGGCACTGTTTTACGCTGTTCCCGGCAAACCGAATGAATTTTACGGCTGGGATCACGTCTGGTATGCTCCCTACCGTCTGCCTGCCGGAATCATATTTGCCCTGATTTGTGCAGTGTACTTTTTTACCGCCAAAATCTACCGTCAGATATTTGATTTGCTGGAAACTACCAAAATTCCGGTGTGGAACATTGTTCTTATCCTGATTTGCTGGATAGGGGCCGACGTGCTTGATAAGGTATGTGACAATCTGATTCTGGAAGAGGGTGTGGAGTTGGCAGCTTATGTTGCCATATTTATGACATCTGTTTTGTATGCTTTTGCTCCCATCAAGGTGTCGCATTGCGGATAATCTCTCGCCAAAACGTCGGATACCGGTTCAGTCGGGCAGGTTTACTGCACCTTGTCCTCCATAGCCCCGGCGAAGGAGGATCCTGCTCATCCGCCTTGACTTCGACCTTATCTCACGCTGCATCCATCCGTCTTTGTTTCACTATGCCGGGACAAGCCGGTAGATTTTGACCGTTTCCGTTTTCTTTCCCGCCGGTGACGCCGCGTGGGACTTCTCCAAAAATCTCCCTTCCGTCTTCGTTTCACTGCACCATGACAAGCCGGCAGTATCTGATCATTTTTACCGCCGGGTGTATAAACCGCGACCAACGGTTCTTGAATGCAAATCACGAAAAATTTGAGAAGTTACCCATATTTTATTTAAAATAAGTATTACTTTTTTACCGTTTTTCTTAAAAAGGTGTTCGGGGTTTTTTGCGGTAAAATATTTTTCAGTGGAGGAGCTTATGCGTGGTTTTATGTTGTTGTGTACGGCAGCATTTCTGCTTGCCGGTTGTGAAAAGAAACGGGTCGAATATGCTGAAAAGACCACCAGGGTGACCACTTCCGGTCTTGAAGAGAGGATTTTCCGGCAGAGGATACCGCTGCAGGGGACTGTTCAGCCGGTGGAATTTGCCACCATTTCCGCCAAAATAAGCGGCACTTTGGAACTGCTCAAAGTTGACGAAGGTGACAAAATCAAAAAAGGCGATATCCTTTTCGGTATTGACCGGCAGGTTTTGAAAAATCAGGTCGTAGTCAAAGAGGATGAGATCAAAGTCCGGCAGGCGGCACTTGATGGAGCAAAAATCGCACTTAAAATCGCGCAAATATCTTTCACTCAAGCTCAAAGAGATTATGAACGCGCTAAAAACCTTTCCCGCAGCAAGGCAATAAGCGAATCCAGTGTCGAAGCGGCTGAAACTGATTTCAAGAAAGCCGAAATGGCTGTCAACAATGCCAGAGCAGATATTTCCAATGCCGAGGCCCAGCTCAAACAGGCGCAGAGCAATTTGGCCATCGCGCAGAAAAATCTCAATGATTCCACCATTACCGCCCCCTTTGATTGTGTGGTGTTCGATAAATTCGTTGAAGAAAACGAATTCGTCTCAACAGGTACGGAGATTTTGAAACTTGAAAACCACAATGCTCTGGAAGTTGTCTGCTTCATCAGTTCGGTCTATTATCATCAGATCCATCCCGGTAAAACGGCGGTTGACTTCACGGATAAATCTGGTAAAGTGTTGTGCCGCAGTCATATAACCTATAAAGCTCCCGGTATCGACCCGGAAAGCCGGACATTCAAAATCAAAATTTCCGTGCCTGCTGAAGCCGGATTGGTCAGCGGTATGCTCTGCGAATTGAATATCATCCTCACCGAAAGAAAAGGCTTCGGTCTGCCCGAATCGGCGGTTCTGCTGCGGGCGGGAAACCGGATGATCGCCTACACTGTCGATGAGAACAACCGGGCGCAGAGTGTGGATATCCAACGCGGAATTGTCGACGGAGGTTTTGCGGAAATAGTTAACGGCAGCGGATTTACCGATCGTAAATTTGTTATTACCGGTCAGACTTTCATCAACAACGGTTCGCTTCTTGTCGAAGCAAAAACGGAGAAGTGATCCATGTCTTTAAGCAAATTATCTGTCCGCCGTCCCATCGCGATGAGCGCGTTTATCATCGTGCTGGTCATGATCGGAGCATCACTTTACGAGAGAATAAGCATCGACCTGCTGCCGAATATGGAGATACCGACCGTTCTGGTCCGCTGTGAATATCAGGGGGCAAGTCCGTCGGAGATCGAAGTGGAGGTCATCCGACGGATCGAGGATGCAGTTTCCAGTCTGGACGGCATCCGTCACATAACCAGTGTGGCGATCGAAGATCAGGCGCAAATCTCTCTGGAATTCAATATGGGAACAAATGTGGATGTCGCCGCAACCGATATCCGCGAAGCTCTCAACCGCATCCGCGAAGACCTGCCTGACGGAGCCAAAGAGCCGACTATCCGCAAAATCGATACCAATGCCACCACTGTTATTCAGGCGTTTCTGGTTGGCGACCGGACACAGGATGATCTTTACGATTATGCTGACGATGTGATCGCCGACCGGATATCTTCTGTTCCGGGCGTGGGCGAGGTGCGCGTTTACGGAGCCAACGAAATGCAGATACATGTGCTGCTTGACCGGGCAAAACTAACTGCGATGAACATCGATATCACTTCCATAGTCAACAAGCTGGAAACCAACAATGTACGCAAACCTCTCGGACGTATCCAGATCGATGATACCGAAAAAAATGTGACCTTTGCCGGGGATTACAAAGATCTGGATGACATCCGAAATCTGGAAATAGGTTCATTCAAGAACAAACGGGTATATCTGCGGGACATTGCCGAAGTTAAACTTATGAGCCGGGAAGTCAGAAGCAAAACCTTTGTCAACGGCAAACCGGCAGCGACATTCAATATTGTCAAAAAGGGTGATGCCAATGCTATCGAAGTGATCAAAGGTGTCCGGAAAAAATTTGATGAGATGATCCGTAAAGGCGAATTGCCCACCGGCATGGAACTGGTCTGGTTCAAAGATTCCGGAGAATTCATCCAATCCTCGGTGGATGATGCCTGGAGCAGCATCATTACCGGTATCATTCTGACGGCGGTACTGCTCTTTCTCTTTCTCCATGAACCGCGATCGACTTTCATCGTTATGATCTCCATGCCGATTTCGGTCATTGTGACCTTTGCGGCAATGGCTTATCTGGATTATTCATTCAACATCATGACCCTGCTGTCGCTGGGTTGTTCAGTCGGGGTGCTGGTGACCAACTCGATCGTGGTCATTGAAAATATTTTCAAGCACCTCAAACGCAAAGAGGATATCAAAACCGCTGCCGAAAAGGGAACCGGTGAAGTTATTGCCGCTGTTTCTGCCAGTGCCCTGACCAACGTGGTGGTATTTGTGCCGGTGATGATGATGACCACCCGTATCGGCAGTATGATGATACCTTTTGCCGGAGTGATGGTGGCAGCGACACTGGTTTCGCTCTTTGTCAGTTTCACTCTCACGCCGATTCTGGCCTGTATCATGCTCAAAGGTGCCGGTGAAACTGAAAAGAAGCAGACGCTGCTGGACAAAATTTTTATTCCCTGGGATAAAGGTTATGACCGGCTCTGCCGGATATTCAATTCTTCGATTGTGTTTACTTCACGTCATCCGGGCAAAGTGATACTGGTGATCGTGCTGATATCGCTGGCGGTATGGAAATTTATCGTGCCGCAGGTGGGATTGTCCTTTCTTCCCTTCTGCGATCAGGGTGAGATCCGCATCAAGTTTGAATTTCCCACCTCATACAATCTTGCGACCACTGAAAAATTGATCCGTGAGGCCGAAAGCCGGTTGAAAAAGTTTGATTTCATCACCGGAATGTCTGTTTATGTCGGCACTTCCAATGCTTCGCGCGGTCAGGTCGGGACAGCGGTCTATCTGGGACAGATAAATTTGAAGACCACCGGAAAGAATGAACGCAAAGAGACCATCTATGATCTTCAGGCCATGATCCGCAAGGAATTGGAGTATCTGGACAACTGTCTGATAACACTCTCGATCCCGGCGACATTCGGCGGTTCCGGTGCGGAAATACGCTGTGTCATCAACGGTCAGGATCTGGAAGTTCTGGAAGAAGCTGAACGCAAAGTTATGGAAACACTCCCCGCTTCGGGGATGGTGCGTGACCTTGACTCCTCCCGCCGGGAGCGCAAAACCAATATCAACATCATCCCCGACCGGACGATCCTGCAGAATCTTTCCCTCTCTCCGGAACAGTTGTACCGTTACATGCTCGGAGCTTTGGACGGTATCGAAGTCGGTGATTACCGTTCCGGCGCGCGGACATTTGATATCCGGGTGAAAAACAATAAGGAGTACGGTGAAGATCAGCTCCGGCAGACCGCGCCGGTATTGAAAGAGAACAATCCGCTGGGTACGGAAGTGCTGGCGGATATCCGGGAAGAGGCAAGACCGGTGGTCATCAACCGTTATGATAAGAACCGCACCATGTGGCTCTATGCCAATACTGCTCCGGGGCATGCGCTGGGAACAGTTTCCAAAAAGATCGAAAATACCGTTTTGAGCGTTCTGCCGCCCGGATACAATGTCCGGATGAGCGGCAGTGTGGAGATGATGAATGAGACCGGTAAAGAGTTTGTCCGGGTGATAACTCTGGCGGCACTGCTCACCTATTTGCTGATTGCCGGGATAATGGAATCGTGGGTGAAACCGTTTCTTATCATGTTCACCGTGCCGCTGGGTTTTCTGGGGATGTATCTGACGCTTTTCTGTTTTGATATGCCGATGTCAATGATGGGTCTGCTCGGCGGTGTGATGATGATCGGTATTGTGGTGAATAATGCGATTTTGATCATGGATGAGTGCAGTGCGCAGATTTCCGGCGGCGTGGAACCGCACCGGGCGATGATGATCGCGGTGCAGGAGAAGTTCCGGCCGATAGTCATGACCAGTGTGGCGGCGGTTGCCGGTATGCTGCCGATGGCTTTCGGTACCGGATTGGGTTCGGAACTGCGTTCATCCTGCGGTGTCGGTGTGGTCGGCGGTTTGATACTCTCTTCACTTTTGACGCTCTATGTGATCCCGGGGTTGTATTTCATCTTTGTCCCGGAAGAGGGCAAACCCGGTTTTTTCCGCAAGATTGCCGGTAAATTCAGGAAACGCGCTTGACTTTATCCGTTTCCCGCACTATTTTATGATGCATGGCAGCCGGGATACCGGTTGCCCTGTTTGCTGTAACGGTGGGAAAATAAAATGGCAAAAATAACAGCTTTCAAATCCCGTAGATCCTACGAAGTGGATATGTGTCACGGTCCGTTGGCCCGTCAGATGGTGGTTTTTGCCATTCCGCTGATGATCTCCGGTTTTCTGCAGCTTTTATTTCATGCGGCGGATTTGATAGTTATCGGCAGGTTTTCCACCCATGAAGCTTTGGCGGCAGTTGGAGCCACCGGTTCAATAACGCATCTGCTGGTCAATATTTTCATCGGATTATCCATCGGCACCAATGTGCTGGTGGCCCGTTATCTGGGGGCAAAGAACCGTAAAGAGGTTTCACGTACCGTACATACGGCGGTGATGGTCAGTATCATCGGCGGAGTATTGCTGGCATTCTGCGGGATACTGGCGGCCCGTCCGGTTTTGAGCCGGATGTCCACGCCGCCGGAAGTATTGGATAAGGCGGTATTGTACATGTCGATTTATTTCAGCGGTATGCCGGTGATAATGCTTTACAACTTCGGCAGTGCGGTCCTGCGGGCGCAGGGTGATACCACCAGGCCGTTTTATTTTCTGCTGCTGGGCGGAGTGATAAATGTTCTTTTGAATCTCTTTTTCGTGATCGTATTCCACTGGGATGTGGCGGGAGTGGCGACGGCGACGGTCATATCGCAGGCGGTATCGGCCATGCTGGTGCTGCGTACGCTGATGACCATTCGCGGGCCGTGCCGGGTCAAGTGGCAGGCTCTGCATATAAAGTGGGATAATTTGCGTGAGATGATGTGGATCGGGATACCGGCGGGTTTTCAATCCTCCTGTTTTTCCATTTCCAATGTTCTGATCCAATCTTCGCTCAACACCTTCGGCAGCGCGGCGATGGCCGGCAATATTGCTTACAATTCGGTGGAAAACTTCGGCCACTCTGCGATCGACGCGGTTGCCCAGACGGTGATCAATTTTGTCAGCAGCAACTATGGCGGCCGGCAGTACGGACGGATAAAAAAGTGCATCCGCTTCGGGCTGATCGGCAGTTGTGCGGTAATTGTCTGCTGGAGCATATTTCTGCTGGTCTTTTGTGAACAGATATTGAGCATATTCAATACCAATGCCGAAGTCATCCGCTGGGGAACTTTGCGCGGTTACTGCATTGTGCCGTTCTTTTTTGTGGCGGCAGTGATGCAGATCAATACCGGAGCCATGCGCGGGCTGGGACACTCTCTGGAACCGTCACTGATATCGATATTCTGCATTTGCGTATTGCGGATAGTGTGGCTCTTTACCATATTCCGCTGGTATCCGACGATGCTGATACTGCTTATCGGTTATCCGGTGACGTGGATATTCAATGCCATCGGAGTGACATGGCTGCTGAAAAGGACCTTGAAGAAGATAATTCCGCAGATTTCAGAACCGGCAGAGGAGAGTTTGACCGATGGGTAAAATAACATCTTTCAAATCCGGCAGAGCCTATGAAGTGGATATGTGTCACGGGCCGTTGACCGGGCAGATGATCCGTTTTTCGATCCCGCTGATTATTTCCGGAGTATTGCAGCTTTTATTTCATGCGGCGGACTTGATCGTTATCGGCCGTTTTGCTTCCCATGAAGCATTGGCGGCAGTTGGAGCGACGACGGCGGTGACCTTTCTGCTGGTGAATATATTTTTCGGTCTGTCAGTCGGTACGAATGTGCTGGTGGCCCGGTATCTGGGGGAAAAGAACCGCAAAGATATCTCCCGCACGGTGCATACGGCGATAATGATCAGTCTGACCGCCGGAGCGATCCTGGCGGTGACCGGTATCGTTATTGCCCGTCCGGCATTGAAGCTGATGGAAACGCCGGATGATATTCTGGATATGGCGGTTCTGTATATGTGGATATACTTCGGCGGGATGCCGGTGGTGATGCTTTACAACTTCGGCAGTGCGATCCTGCGGGCGCAGGGTGATACCACCAGGCCGTTTTATTTTCTGCTGCTTGGCGGAGTGATAAATGTTCTTTTGAATCTTTTTTTCGTTCTGGTCTGTCACTGGCATGTTGCGGGGGTGGCATTGGCGACGGTGATCTCGCAGGGAGTTTCTGCGCTGCTGATAATGCGGGTATTGATGGCGATGCGCGGTCCGTGCCGAATCAAATTGCAGGGATTGCATATTGAGTGGAAAAATCTGCGCGAGATGATGTCTATCGGTATTCCGGCCGGATTTCAGGCGGCCTGTTTTTCTCTGGCCAATATTCTCATACAATCTTCGATCAACACTTTCGGCAGTCTGGCCATTGCGGGGCTGACTGCCAGCGGCACGCTGGAAAGCATCGGTTACATCACCATGAATGCCGTCGGTCAGACGGTGGTGAGTTTTGTCGGTCAGAATTACGGCGGCAAAAAGTTTGACCGGATGAAAAGGTGCGTGAATACCGGTTTGCTGATGAGTTATATAAGCACCTTTATTATTTCGGTGATACTGCTGCTTTATGGGCGGCAGCTGCTGCATATATTCAATGCTGACAGTGAAGTTATCGGATACGGGATGCGGCGTTTTTACGTAACGTCGCCGCTGCTGTTTGTCTGCGCTTTTATGGAAATATTCACTGCCGGTCTGCGCGGGACGGGCTGTTCGCTGCCGCCGACACTGGTGACGATCTTCTGCGCCTGTATTTTGCGGATAATCTGGATATACACCATATTCCGCTGGTATCCGACGATCGAAGTGCTGATGGCATCATGGCCGTTCACCTGGGTGGTCAACTGTGCGGGTGTAGCGTTGCTGCTGCGTTGGAAATACCGTCAGATCACGGCTGCAGGAAACGGTTGAAAAATTCTGCGGCCAGCGGGGCGCAGGTTTTGCCCCCGGAAGAGCCGTCTTCGACGGTTACAGCCAGAGCATAAGTTTTGTTGTTATGGGTAACGAAGGCAACGAAATGGGTGATATTGCGGATATTCCGTTTGCTGCCGGTCTCGGCGGTTCCGGTTTTGCCGTACACCTGCAATCCTTCCACGCGTCCCTGCCGTCCGGAACCGCCGGATGAGTTTACCACCTGAAACATGCCCTGCCGGACGATTTCCAGATTTTCCGCAGAAACATTCAATTTACCGGCGGCTTGCGGGGTTTTTTCAAAGATCGTCCGTCCTCTGGGATCGACCATTTTTCTGACCAGGACCGGTTTCCATAAAGTTCCGCCGTTGGCGATGGCGGCGGTGCAGAGAGCCATTTGCAGCGGGGTGACGGAAATGATCCCCTGACCGATGCTCAACAAAGCGGTATCATACTGGTTCCACCGGGTTTTGTACCGGCGCATTTTCAACTCTCCGGAAGGGAAATCGCCGCTGCTTTCCGGTATCGGCACCCCGGTTTTTTTCCCGAGGCCGAAACTTTTGAGTACGGGGGTCAATTTATCCAGTCCGAGAGCTGTTGCGTGGTGGATCATATAGCTGTTGCATGATTTTTTCAGCGCGGTGATCATATTCATATCATCTCCATAGTAACGGTGTGCCGAACAGCCGATAACGGCATTGCCGACGGTACTTTCCCCGGGGCAGTAAATGCTCTCTTCGGGGTCGGTTCCGGCTTGCAGAAAGGCCAGACACATGATCGGTTTCATGGTTGATCCGGGCGGATATATCGCCTGAAATGCGCGATGTATCAATGGTTTTTCCGGATCATTGAGCAGTTGGCGGTAATATTCCGGTTCCAGCCGGGGGGAGAACCGGCTCAAATCCATGCGCGGTGAACTTGCGGCGCAGATGATTTCGCCGTTGCTGGCATCGACGACCACCATTGCTCCGGTGTATCCGGCGAGCAGATTTTCCGCAATTTTCTGTGCCCGTGAATCAATGGTCAGTATCAGATTATTACCGTGAACCGGGGCACTGCGGCCCAGCAGTTCTTTTTTGGCATAACCGATGTTGTTGACCTGAATGACTGAACGTCCGGGGAACGCCCGCAGGCCGGGGGTTTCATCCGGCATATCATCGAAGGCCTTTTCCAGTCCGCTTTTGCCCTCCATATCCGGGTTGTAGTAGAAAAAATCCTCCCGGTCGCCGGCGGTGGCTGCATCAGCTTTTCTGGCGTAACCGATAATGTGCGATGCCAGAGTGCCGCACGGGTAGTAACGTACCGGAGATAATTGGATATCGATGCCTTTGATTGCCCGGGAAAATTCAAATACCCGGGCCAGATCAGCTTTGGATAAATCCCGGAAGACGGTCATCGGAACTCCCGGGGATATGACCAGATGCCGGGCGAAATCCTCCTGCTGCGGGTTGTCATTGCGCTTGAGTATTTTTGCCAGTTTTCCGGCGCATTCTGCCATGTGGAGAGCAGTTTTTTTCCGTCCTCCCTGATGCATTTCCGAGGGGAAAAAGAGCAGATCGTAACTTTGCCGGTTTCCGGCGAGCAGCACGCCGTCGGCAGAATATATCCCGCCGCGCAGACCGGGTATCCGCACGCGTCTTTCGGATTGGCGGGCGATGAGTTTGCGGTGTTCTTCGCCGTGATGCAGCTGCAGGAAATAGAGCCGGCCGAGCAGCACGCTGAATGCCAGCAGGAACGCTGCTCCCAGAAAGATGATCCTTATCCGGCCGTCATCCAGTATGCCGCCGTCGATACCGTCGCGGTATTTTCTCATATTTCACCTCCCGGCAGGCGGCGGTTGAATGAAGAGCTGCTGAATTTCGGCAGATTGCAGCGGTAGTTGACCGCATCGAAAAGCCAGGTCATAAACAGCATATATATCCCCCCGGCGGTGCTGTGGAATACCAGAAGCGATAAAATATCCGGACCGGGCATTCCGCCGCCGGTCAGCCGGGAAAAAAGCAGTTGGTAAATAACGAGTTCTGTACCGCACACCATACCGGAAAAAAGCGGAGCTTGCGGCTTCTGCCGCTGCCAGCGGCGGACAGTCAATATTCCCGACATGGTTATCACTATCCACACCGGGGCGGTCACAAGCAGATCTCTGCAGTATATCACATCGGTCAGCAAAGCGGAAACTCCGGCAGTTCCGATGCCGTATACCGGGCCGAAAGCGATGTAGAAATATACTGCCGGATAAACCGGAAAACCGGCTGATATCCCAAGATTTCCGCACAGCAGTTCCAACAGCACGCTGAATGCCGAGATAAAAATTGTCAGAAATAGTTTCATTACCGCCGTTCCTCCTGGACCGGCGGTATTATTGCGACTGCCACAAAGCGGAGTGCAGCCGGATCGGCGGCCGGGATCAATTCGCAGTTGAAATCCTCCTGTTCATAAGAACGCAGAAGATTGAGGGTGTGTAATTCTCCGAGTTTTATTCCGCCGGGGATGCCGCGTTCAAAGCCGGTGGTGCTGACGATATTGCCGTGAATGTAGTCATTGCGCATCGGCAGCATGCCGAAAGTTATCCTGCCCCGGGCGGCACTGTGTTCCTGGGTGTGGGTGAAGCCTATTTCCCGGTTGGAATCCACCCGTCCGGAGATCCGCAGAGCCGGATTCTGCACGGTCATCACCCAGCTGGTTCGCGCTCCGGCTTCGCTGACCACTCCGACCAGCACCGTCTGTCCGGCGGCATCCACACTGACCACAGCTGCCCCCGGTACCACTGCATCCCGCGTTCCCCGGCTGATGGTAAATCCGTTGCCGAAATTCAGCGGGTCACGCAGCATGATTTCGGCGATGATGTAACGCTGTTCGCTGCGGAAACGCAAATGCAGCATATTGCGCAGGGAACGGTTTTCTTCCATCAGACTTTCAGCGGCCTGACTCTGCAACGCCAGTTCCCGGTTGACTCCGGTCAGTTTTTCCACTCTGGCGGCAAGTTCGCTTTTATCCAGCAGCAGCAGTGAAGTATCCGACAGCTGTTCTGCCGGAGCGGCTGCGGTCAGATATGGATAAAAAAATCCTCCGGCAAAACGGAAAAGCGCGTGCCTGACCACCCGGAATCCGGCGGTCAATATCAGCATGATCGCGAAAATCACCAGAGAACTTATCAGCAGCACTCCCGGTGTCCGGCGGTTTTTCCCCGGTATCGGCATCTTTTTCATAGTGAACGCAGCCTCTCTTTGAGCAGACGCTGGATATACTCCTCCCCGTACAGTGAACGCATCAATTCGATATTGAATTCATAAAAAAGTTCAGCATCCGGTTTGGTGATCATGCCGCCGCCGGCAAGTTCGACGATCTGTTTGCGTTTGCGCGGATCTTTATTGTAGGCCTCGAGGTGCCGCATCAGTGTCCGGGGTGATAATTCGGTAAATTTTTTCTGTCCGAATTCTTCGGTATATTCTGCGCCCATCAGTGAAACGATGTTGCGCGGCGGTTTTTTCATCCCGAATGTACCGAGGAAATCTTCGATCATCTCCAGACATCTTTCCTCATCAAAGACCGGATAAGATATCCTTCTGCCCCGGGAAAGAATGCTGGGGGGGAATTCATAATTGGCGGTCAGCACCGGCATGATATTTCCCGGCGGAGTGAATGCGCCGCCTACATTGGTGCGGAAATTGTACCAGTTTATACTGCGCGGGTCGATATCATCGAAAAAGAGGACGAACCGGCGGTCGCACCGGCGGCTCAAAACATCCACCAATTGCTGCCACGACTCTTCAAGGGCCTCCGGATCAGGCAGTATGACCACTGTGCCGGGTTCTGCAAGGGCGAATGAGATCACCATGCTGGTTTTACCGTATCCCGGCAGACTGTTGATCAGCAGCGGCAGACTGGTTTTGCCGGTACTGAAGTTTTTAAAGTGTTCCTGCAGGGCCAGCCGTACCCCGGGGAAGCCGTAAAAACTGCCGGTATCTTTCGCTGAAGATGGATTTACCGGCAGAAATTTCCCCCGGTGGTAAGAGAACACCCGGTGTGAAATAAAGGGGTCTGCTGCCAGCAGTTCTCCGGCAAGCAGCCGGATATCTCCCCGGTGATCCGGCAGCTTGCGGAAAAGTTTTCCGGCACTGGGAAGCAGCTGGCACTGCAGATTTACCGGCAGATTTTCCGGTATCCGGCGCAAGTTTTCGATCAGGAGCAGGGCGTTTTTCAGCAGAAATGCGGCATCATCCGACAGGCATCCGCTTCGCAATTCATCCGGCAGCACGCCGTAGGATACCAGAGCATTGAAAAGTTCTCCGGCAATTTTCCCCGGCAGTTTTTCCGCATCGGTATAACGGGTAAGATCATTGAGCAGATGCACCCTTTCCCCCGGCTGCAGAAGCATTCCCAGCCGGCGCAAAACCGGATCATCCGGCAGTATGGTCTCCCCGGTACTGCCGGTTCCGGCAAATAACAGACGGAATGCGTCCTGCCCGTTCATGCTCTGGTCACATCCGGTCGACGACCGCGTTGGCGAAGCCTGAACAGCTCAATTCAGTTGCGCCATCGGTCAAACGGGCCAAGTCATAGGTCATCATCCGGTCGCTGATCGCCTTGCTGATACCGGCGATAAGCAAATCTGCCGCTTCATGCCAATTGAGGTGGCGCAGCATCATCTCTCCGGAAAGGGCCAGACTGCAGGGGTTGACCTTGTCCATGCCTGCATATTTCGGGGCGGTGCCGTGAGTTGCTTCAAAAATGGCGTGGCCGGTGGTGTAATTGATATTTGCGCCCGGAGCGATGCCGATACCGCCGACACAGGCTGCCAGCGCATCGGAAACATAGTCGCCATTCAGGTTCAAAGTGGCGATAACATCATATTCATCCGGCCGGGTGAGGATCTGCTGCAAAAATGCGTCACAGATGCAATCTTTGACCAGCACCATACCTTCCGGAGCAACTCCGTTGCAATCGGCGTAGGCGACAGCTTTGCCGGCGTACTCTCTTTTCACCAGTTCATAACCCCAGTTTTTGAATCCGCCCTCGGTGAACTTCATAATATTTCCTTTGTGGACCAGGGTTACACTGCGCCGTTTGTTGGCGATGGCGTAATCCAGTGCCGCCCGGATAAGTCTTTCACTGCCGTCAACGGAAACCGGTTTGATACCGATGCTGGAAGTTTCCGGGAACCGGATCTTTTTCACCCCCATTTCATTGCGGAGGAAGTCGATGACTTTCGCCGCTTCCGGGGTGCCGGACATCCATTCGATACCGGCGTAAATATCTTCAGTATTTTCACGGAAAACGATCATATCGGTCTTTTCCGGTGCTTTGACCGGGGAAGGCACTCCGGTAAAATACCGCACCGGCCGGACACAGGCATAGAGATCAAGTTCCTGACGCAGCGCGACATTGAGCGAACGGAAACCGCCGCCGACCGGAGTGGTCAGCGGGCCTTTGATCGCAATCAGGCAGCGGCGGACCTCATCAATAGTTTCCTGCGGCAGCCAGATAGTATCCTGATAAACCGCATTGGCCTTTTCACCGGCATAAATTTCCTGCCATGCGATTTCGCGTTTGCCGTTGTAAGCTTTTTTCACGGCACTGTTCCACATATGCATGGATGCACGCATGATATCCGGACCGATACCGTCACCCTCAATAAAGCTGATGATCGGATTATCCGGCACCTGCAATCCGTTTGCACTGTTGGTAATATATTCGCCTCCGGACGGACGGACGATGTGAGACTGGGACATAATGTAAAACTCCTTCTTTTGGGAATTGTTGATTGTCTGCATCGCAGACAGCATACTTATAAATAATAATATAGCATTGATTACCTGTTTTTTCAACCCGGCGGGGGTATCGCGGATAATCTCTTGTCAAAACATCGGTTACCGGTTCAGTCGAGCAGGTTTATACTGCACCTTGTCCTCCGTAGCCCCGGCGAAGGAGGATCCTACTCATCCGCCTTGACTTCGACCTTATCTCGCACTGCATCCACCGACCGGTTGGATTCTGACCGTTTCCGTTTTCTTTCGCAGAGGATTTTTTCATGACAACCACTTGAATAAATCAGTTTTCATGCTATCTTATCCGATGTGAACTGAAAATGGATCCGCTGTGATCCGTCAAATTATTTACAGGTTGATTATGGAAAAGAATGTGATCTGCATGAAGTGGGGCACCAAATTCGGTGCCGAATATGCCAACCGGCTCTACAAAATGGTGGAAAAAAACCTTACGGTCCCCCACCGTTTCGTATGCTTTACCGATGATCCGTCCGGTTTGGATGCCGGGATCGAAGTAAGGGAATTGCCGCCATACCATGACAATCCGAATATCGGTGACAAAGGATGGAGAAAGCTGTCGCTTTTCAATGCGCCGCTGGCTGATCTCAAAGGTTTGGCACTGTTTCTGGATCTGGATATCGTCATCCGGCAGAATATTGATGAGTTGTTTGATGTTCCCGGCGATTTTCTCATTTGCAAAGATTGGGATTTCCCCCGCGATATCATCGGCAATTCCTCGGTTTTCCGTTTTGAGGTGGGCAAATATCCGGAAATTCTGGAAAACTTCTACAAACTCGGCAACACCATCCGCAAAGATTACCGCAACGAACAGGCGTTCCTCTCTTACCAGATGCATGAAAAAGGCATTCTGAAATATTGGGATAAATCGTGGTGCGTCAGTTTCAAACGCCACTGCCTGCAGCCGTTCCCGCTGAATTTTTTCAAGCTGCCCAATGACCCGGTCGATGCGAAAATAATCGTTTTTCACGGCAAACCGACTCCGCAAATGGCCCTCAAAGGATATTGCGGAAAATACGGTTTCCGCTATGTGAAAGCTACCTCGTGGCTGACAAAGTACTGGAAAGAAGATTAAAAACTACGGTTTTATCTTTTTGTGAGACCGTTTTCTTTACCGGCGGTGGCGCATTGCGGATTTCTCCAAAAAATCTCCCTGCGGCGGCGGGAGAGCCGCCTCGCCGCCCGGGCTTCCGCCCCGGCGGTTACAGTCGATTTTCCGGAGGCCTCCCTCTGCGGCATTCCGTCGGCTTCGCCTTACTCATGCCTTGAGATAAGGTAGTTTTAATATTATAAAATATTCTTGTCAAAACATCGGATACCGGTTCAGTCGAGCAGGTTTACTGCACCTTGTCCTCCGTAGCCTCCGGCGAAGGAGGATCCTGCTCATTCGCCTTGATTTGACTGCGACCTTACCTCGCACTGCATCCACCGGTTGGAGCAAAACGTTCACTGCGGCGTGACAAGCCGGTAGTTTCAGTACACCTTGTCCTCCATAGCCCCGGCGAAGGAGGATCCTGCTCATCCGCCTTGATTTGACTGCGACATTACCCCGCACTGCATCTGCTGTTTTATCTGCCCGTTACAGTTGACTCCCTTATTATCAATTTGCCGGTGTCGAAACCGTTTTTCTGCAGAAAACCGGTTATTTCCTGCCGGTCTTCCGGGGTGAGAGTTTTTTCTCTGGAAAGTATCCACAGGTAATTTTTGCCTGAAACGACCACGCTGTAACGGTAATCAGCGGACAGTTTTATTATCCGGTACGGTGAGTAAAAGGGGCGGAAAAACGATACTTTCAATTCACCTGAACCGTCTTTCCCGGTATATTCGGCCACGCCGGTTATTGATTTCAGCTTGCCGTTACGGTATCCGCTGTTGACCACTTTCACTCTGCCGTCAGGCATAATGGAATATTCAACCGAAACATCGGTCATATCTTTTTCAAACCAGTTCGGCATCCGGGCATATTCAAACCACTTGCCCATATATCTGGCTAATTCAAAATTTTCCACTGCCGGTATGGGGGCATCCATCCGGCAGCCGCAGAGAATAAGCATGGGGAAAAATATTTTCAGCAGACTGTTTGCACGCATATTTGGCTGTTGTTCCTTTTATCGGTGGCGCATTGCGGGTAATCTCTTGTCAAATCATCGGACGTATTCGCAGTCGAGTACGTTTTGTACACTCCTGCTCATCCGCCTTGATTTGACGGCGACATTACCTCGCAATGCATCCACCGATAGATTTTGACCGTTTGCATTCTTCCTGCCGGTGTCGCCGCGTGGATAATCTCTTGTCAAAACTGCAGATACCGGTTCAGTCGGGCAGGTTTACTGCACCTTGTCCTCCGAAGCCTCCGGCGAAGGAGGATCCTGCTCATCCGCCTTGTTTTGACTTCGACCTTATCTCACGCTGCATCCACCGATAGATTTTGACCGTTTGCATTCTTCCTGCCGGTGTTGCCGCGCGGATAATCTCTTGTCAAAACTGCAGATACCGGTTCAGCGGACAGTTTTTTATCCGATTCCCGGAAAATTGCCTCTGATCGACAATATAATTCAAAAAAGCGATTTTCCAAGCTGCAGTTTAAGTTGAAGATGTTTTATTTTCCCGTCAGATAAAGCTTTTCAAAAAGCGGATATCAAGAGTGATATCACTGCAATACTTTTTCATTCTGCCGGTGAGAGCGGCAAGTATTTCCGCTTCACTCATTGCGTACCGGTGCGGGACAAGCAGATGAAACGCCAGAGCTGTCACCTTGCCATCCGGTTCTTTGACCAGCTTGAAGTCATAAAGTTTCAATTCACTGTCGAATCCGGCCGTTTCATTCTCCATCCGGCTGCGCCAGAAGATCACTTCCGGATCATCTTTACTGTAGGGGTCGCCGTGAAGCAGCAGATGCACCGGCATGGTTCTGCCGACGGCTACTTCCGCATTTTCCAGAATATCATGGGCGGAAAACCGGTCGCCGTCGCAGGATATTTCCGCATGGGCAGTCACATAGTAGGAGTTCTCGCCGTAATTGTGGATCATTATGTCGTGAACCCCGTCTATCCCGGGGCAGGAAAGAATGGTATTTTTAAGTTTTTCCACCATATTTTTTTCCGGCGGTTCACCCAGAAGTTTGCTCACCGTTTCTTTCAGCACGCTGAATCCGGCGTACAGGATCATCGCCGCCACCGCCAATCCGGCACAGCCATCCACCGGAAAATCGGTATAACGCGAACATATCATCGCCGCCACCGCCACCGAAGTGCCCAGACAATCGCTCAAACTGTCAAATGCCGCCGCTTTCAGCACATCGGAATTGATCAGTTTCCCCACTTTCCGGTGGAAGAAAAACAACCAGCATTTGACCCCGACAGTGCCGGCAAGGATAACGACAGTCACCGTATCGGCAGTGATCCTGCCCGGACGGAAAATGGCAACGGCCGAATCTTTGAAAAAAGTTATCCCCAATCCGGAAATCAGCAGAGCCGTCACCAGTGCCGCCACATATTCACTGCGCCCGTGACCGAAAGGGTGTTCCGCATCCGGCGGCGCGGCGGATAACCGGAATCCGGTCACGGCAATGATCCCGGAACCGGCGTCAGAAAGGTTGTTCACCGCATCGGCGGCCACTGATATACTGCCGGAAATCACCGCCAGTACGACTTTTATGACCATCAGCAGCAGATTGCAGACTATCCCGGTTATCCCGGCAGCCGTCCCGCAACGCAGACGGCATGATGGCGACAGCGCGCTGCCGGTATTTATTCCGGCAATTTTCAAAATCATTCCGGTAAGCATCTCTCTTTTTCCCCCCGCAAACTGTTCCGCATCCGGTCAGTACGGTGTGGTCAGATCGTTGATCTCCACCTCTTTTTCCACCAGAAAATCCGGAGAGAAAATATCCGCTTTGTCTTCCGGGATATACTCCGGACAATCCACCGTCATCCGCCGGTAAGGGGCAATGGTGATTCCGGCTCCGTTTAATTCAAATTCCCTCGTACTGCCGGTGGTATTGATAATGGTGAAGTTTTGGGCGGCGGTGGCAAACAAATAAGTATCATCCGCTGTTTTACCGCCCTCCCAAAGCGGATTTTCCGGCAGGAAGATCAAACCGTCATTGACCATGCCCGAAATGAAACTTCCCGGCCCCAGCAGAATTTCACCGTAATTTTTGCCCTGATAGCGTATCACGGCACCGCCGGTGACATCCGGATCGCTGTTGTAACAGTAGAAACGGGTGTTTTCCCCATCCGGATAAACGGCATAACGTATCCGGTCACCGCAAATCATATCCAGTTCTGTCCGGTGCGGCCGCAGTGAGGCGTAGATCAGACAATTCATAAATTCCCGCAGCCCGGCACTTCCCGGAGCTTCTGCCGCAGTGACGGTCAGCACCAGACCCTTGCCGGAACGGTGTTCGACCAGCAGCGGCAGGCTGGAAATCTCTTCCATTGAACTCTTTTCCCGCGCACTGTTGCGCAATCCGGCCAGAACTCTGGTTTCCGGTTGGATATTGGTGATCGTCACCGGAGTGATCCGGCCGTTGAAGTTGGGATCGCGCCCGCAATGTTTCATCGGCAGATCATATCTCTCATCCGAACATTGACGGATAACGGAAATGCCGTAAACATCCCCGGCCGCTTTGCCCTCAACATCAAAACCGCACAATTCATTGATCCGGCCGTCACGGAAAAGCTGCAGTTCTCTGCTCCCCCGCCGGTCACCGTTGTCAAAATGGGACAAGGCGATGATCAAATGGCCGCCATCGCTGACAAATTTCTGCAATTTGCCGTAGAGTTCTTCATCCATCCGGTTGGTTCCGAGGAATATCAGCATTTTGTAGGGTGAAAAATCCCCGTCTGCCGGCACGATATCCAGCTGACCGGCCGGAGGATTGCCGCTGAAGTCATGTTCCCCGGTGTTGGCCGCCGCAAACAGCGCATCACGGCGGTGGAAAGTGTCGTACAGCTCCCATGCCCGTTCCGCATCGGAACTTTCCCACTCTTCACCGCATTCGTAAACCCCCCAGGCATACGGATTCCAGATGCCGGGATGGCCGTCATCCACCCCCCGGACGATCGCCGCCGGACTTTCCGGAAAGCCTGCCGGACGGCGGTGGATGAGCGACAACTGATAAAGTTTGCGCAATTCATCACGCACCTGACGCACCGGTTCATCGTTAAAACCGTAATTCTTTTCCATCGAAATGGAGTATTTGTAGTGTCCGCACTCCGGATAAATAAATTCCGCACCGGCCATGTAACTTAAATAGAGCGAAGCCCGCCACCGGTGCAGGTACATCGGGTCACAGTGGATACCGCCGTAATACATCTGGGCGATGTGGACTCCCCAATTCTGCTGCGCCGCCCGCGCCGCTCCCCGGATGGCCGAAAGAGTTATCAGAGGATCACCCGGCATCATTTCCAGACATTGTCCGTCAATGCCTGCTTCAGTATGGGAAGCAAAAACAATACTTGATTCAACATTGTAAAGTTTGCAGTCACACACTTCCCCGCGTTCAAATGCCAGTTCCTTTTTCAGATATCTGATATAATTTTCATGCGCCCGGGCATCGTTTTCGGCCGGAGGCATGTTGCGGTAGGCATGCACCCCCTCGTCGATGGTGTAAAATTTCGGCCAATAAAGAATGCCGCCGGATTCACCGATGGCATAACGGCCGAGAAAATACTCCCCGGCCAGCGGCAGAAGTTCTGTTTCCAGGATCTTTTTATCCAGTGACGGTGAGTGCCACCTCTCATGATTGTGGCGGTGGACCAATTCACTCAACATGATATAAATCTTTTTTTCCCGGCACAAACGGAGAACGGCCGCTGCTTCCGCCTTATCATCCGGCAGACTGGTCAATACCACATTGCCCAGATTCAGTTCGATAAAATTCTGCAGAGGTTCAAGACCAATGCCGATGGATGCTCCAACCAGCGGAGCAGAGGGAAATGTTTGTTTATTCATGCTGTGCCTCCAAATAAAAACCGGTGAACTTGTTTTCACCGGAACGTGTTGATATACCTATAAAGTAGCACAGAAATTTTCCTTTTCAAGAAATAATTGCAAAACTCTCCGAAAACTCTTTATTATTCTTTGCCGCGCACTTTGAATACAGCATTAAATCGGGTGATTCCTTCAAATGCTATGATTTGCTGTTGTGCGGTTGACAAATCGCAATGTTTGTGATATATTCTGAACGTGCTGCAATAAATGCGGTCAACAATTCAGGATTATGATTTTATGGGAAAAGTTAAAATATCTTCGCTCCGGGTCAATACCATTATCGGTACTCTGCCGGAAGAGAGGCTGCACCGTCAGCAGCTGATCGCCGATCTGGAATTTGAATACGATGCGCAAGCTGCCGCTTCGGATGATGATTTGAATTTGTCAGTGGATTATTCGGCAGTGGAAAAGCAGGTGGTTTTTCTGATGGAGAACTCCTCTTTTGCCCTTCTGGAAGCTCTGGCTTATGCTGTCGGCCGGGAAGTATTGACCTTCCCGCAGGTCGTCCGGGTGCGGGTGACTCTCACCAAACCGGCCGCTTCAGCTTATGGAGCAATGATCAGTTTCACCGATGAATTTTTCCGCAAAGAGGCATAAGACGATGGCAGAATCCGGCAAACTTACACCGATGATGATCCAGTACCGCGAGGCGAAGGCTCAAATCCCGCCGGATGCGGTGCTGCTCTTCCGCCTGGGTGACTTTTATGAAGAATTTTTTGAAGATGCCGAAACTGTCAGTCAGGCGTTGGATCTGACTTTGACCAAGCGGCAGGGAACTCCAATGTGCGGATTTCCCTATCATGCGCTTGACAGTTACCTGCCCCGGCTGATCGCTGCCGGATTGAAAGTGGCCATCGCCGAACAGGTCGAAGACCCCAAACTGGTCACCAAAGGCATCGTCAAACGGCAGATCACCCGGATCATCACTCCGGGAACCATGATCGACAATGCGCTGCTGCATGATGACGGCAACAACTTCCTCGGCGCAGTGACGATGGATAAGAGCGAAAAATTTTTCCTTGCGGCACTGGATGTCAGTACCGGGGAATTCTCGGTATGCGAAGCCGGCACGGTGGAATTGCTGGCTTCGGAGATCCGCCGTATGGGTATCCGGGAGATACTTTTGAGCGACCGGATCTATGAACTTCTGCAAAGTTCCGGAGAGTTCCCCGCCGGTGAAAAGATGCCGTTATGGAGTTGTCAGCATGAATATTTCTTTGACAGCCGTGACGGGCATGATTTTCTGTGCAATCACTTCAAATGCACCACGCTCGACGGTTTCGGTCTGCGCAACCGGGAAGCGGCAGCAGCGGCAGCAGCGGCAGTTTTGCGTTATGCTTCAGAAAATCTCCGCCACGAGGCCGGTCATGTGACACTGCTGCAATTCCGTGATCTTTCCGGCCATCTTGAACTTGATCCGATAACTCTGCGCAATCTGGAAATAACCGGTTCGCTGTTTGAGAATTCCCGGCTCGGTTCGCTGCTGGGGGTGCTGGATAAATCAGTGACACCGATGGGCGGCAGAAAGTTGAGAAGTTTTCTGCTCCGGCCGCTGCGGGATCATGATGCCATCATCCGGCGGCTGGATGCGGTGGAAAATTTCGTCGTCGATCCGCTGGCTCTGGCGGAATTCCGCGAATCGCTCCGGGTGGTCAAGGATCTTGAACGGATCGTCGGCAGATTGAATGTCGGTATCGCCACCCCGCGCGATCTGCAGAATCTGGGCAGTTCTCTGGAATCTCTCCCGGCAATAAAAGTTCTGCTGGAGAGCCTTTATGCTCCGCTTTTTTGCGAAAGGTGCGCCCAAATCGGTGATTTTACTGCTTTGACGGCGGAATTGACCGCCGCTCTGGCCGATGAATTGCCCGCTTCCATAAATGACGGCGGAGTTATCCGGCCGGGATATTCCCCGGAACTGGATGAGTTGCGTTCAGCGGCTTCAGACGGTAAATCATGGTTGAGTTCCATCCAGCAGCGGGAGATCGAACGCACCGGCATCAAATCGCTGAAAGTCAAATTCAACAATGTCTTCGGGTATTACATCGAAGTGAGCAAATCCAATCTCGCTCTGGTCCCGGAAGATTACATGCGAAAACAGACTCTGGTCAATGCCGAACGCTTCATCACTCCGGAACTCAAGGAGTTGGAAAGCCGCATCCTCGGCGCAGAGGAAAAATCCAGGGCATTGGAACAGAAAATTTTTGACCGTCTGCGCCAGCAGGCTACCGCCTGTACCACCGAAATACAGCGCAGTGCCGAAGCTCTGGCCGAATTGGATGCCATCGCCGGATTCGCGGAAACGGCCCGCATCCACAACTACTGCCGTCCGGCGATTTTTGATGATGACCGTCTGGATATCCGTGAGGGCCGCCACCCGGTGCTGGATGATATGCTGGGCAGCAACGCCTTTGTTCCCAATGATACCATAATGGATTGTGACCGGCGGCGGATGATGCTGATAACCGGGCCGAATATGGCGGGCAAATCCACCTATATCCGGCAGACTGCGTTGCTGGTGATCATGGCGCAGGCCGGTTCGTTTGTTCCGGCCGGCAGCATGGAACTGGGGTTGGTCGACCGTATTTTCACCCGGATCGGGGCGGCGGATGATCTTTCCCGGGGGCAGAGTACTTTTATGGTCGAAATGGTGGAAACAGCCAATATTCTGCGCCACGCCACCGGAAAAAGTCTGGTCATTCTGGATGAAGTCGGCCGGGGGACCAGCACCTTTGACGGACTTTCTCTGGCGTGGTCGATCGCTGAATTTCTCCATGACCAGTGCCGGTGCCGGACACTGTTTGCCACACATTACCACGAACTTACAGCATTGGCGCAAACCCGCCGGGGGGTGAATAACTTTAATGTGGCGGTGCGGGAATACGGTAATGACGTTATCTTTTTGCGGATGATCGTCCCCGGACCGGCCGACCGCAGTTACGGTATACATGTGGCGCGGCTGGCGGGAGTGCCGGAAGCGGTTCTGGAAAGAGCCGGTACTATTCTGGAATTGCTGGAAAAAAATTCCGAACCGCCCAGAGAAGCGATTTCAGCCATTCCCCGCCGGGCGGTGCGCAACCGCCGCCGCGATACCGATGAAACTGCTGCCGATGATGATATCATTCAGCTGGAATTGCTGTAACAGTTTTGTTTGCAGGAATAGGAATTTATGAAATTCCGGGATGGGTCACAATAATCTGAACGTTTTTGACCTTGACAAGAGCATCTGATTTTATTCCGATGCCTTTGATATGCACGAAGTGCTCCGTATCAACGCCAAAGACGGCAGCTTCACTATCGTTTATCTGGAATTGACATGGCTGCGGGAAATGGATCGCCCCTGCGACTCGGGCGGCAACGAATTTCACCTTGCATGCAAAGTTGATGATTACGAAGCCGCCCGCAAACGCCACGCCGAAATGGGTGTTATCTGCTGCGAAAACACCCTGCCGCAGCCCAGTTCGGTTATTATTATGACAGCTGCTTATTCTGTTTCCTGCGGATTGCCGTGAGTATCGAAATAATAAAATTGTGACGCTTCTGTAATTGCTGTGTCACCGGCATCTTTATATTCATCACATATATACTTTTTAAACGAATGCTGGTCGATTGCATCAGCGTGACCGTCCAGAAATCCGGCAGAACCTTTGTTGGCGTGCCGCAAGTGGAAGCCGTAATCACTGCTGGTACCTTTTCCGAGGTTGTAAAATTGTGCCGGAGTACCGGCTTGTTTGCAGTACGCATGACTATCATCACAGGATTTGTTGCGGTATGAATCTCCCGCAAACAGGTATGCGGACGGATTTTTGATGCGGCTGGTTGCAAGCATCGGTCCCCAAGTGGCGGAGGTGTTGGAGTTATATTTAGCCGGCGCATCGGTTCGGTATCCATACATATCGTGATAAGCGCATCTGTTGGTTGTAATGCGCAGGCGATCAGCACGAGGTCCGGAAGGACAGCCGATGGCTTCCATATTTATATCCGGCACAACGATTTTGAGGGCCTGAAAAAATACTCTTCCATATGGACTGTACAAAGTGACATGTCCTTCACTGGCATCCATATAAAATGCAACATACTGCATGCTTTGCTTGACATTGGAAATGCAACTGGCGGCTCGTCCGCGTTCACGGGCGGAGTTGAGCGCCGGAAGCAGGATCGCTGCAAGAATGGCAATGATGGCAATTACTACCAGCAATTCAATAAGGGTGAAACGGATCCGTTTCTCCTGTCTGCAGACAGGAGAAACTTTGACATCGGAGGCAGAAGAGGAAACTGTGTTTTTCATAGCATTTCTCCAAAGTTGTTTATTACTTTTTTACGATAGCGGTTTTGCCGCAACTGATGCTTTCATAACATGCATTCATACACTCGATGGTATGCCTGTGCCATTTGAGATTGATTTTCGGCTGTTTGCCGTTGCGGACACAATCAACGAATTCGTCGATCAGTCCGATCCACTCATCGAAATAGGTGTACTGTACGGTCAGACGGTCATTGGGAGCACCGTTGTGATAGACATTCGGACCGAAGCAGTCACACTGGATCATGCCTTTTTCACCGGTGATGGTAAAGTTGACTTCCATGCGTTTCGGGAAAATCTCCCATCCGGGGCCGGGGACTTTGAGGCGTTCTTCCAATCTTGACCAGGAGGGGTCAAAGAGGAACGCCGTTCCGTCGGTAAGTTTACCGGCCGCCATCAGCATATCTTCGACCTCCAGTTCCTTGCGGAGATTGGGAGCTGCCTGGGCAAAAACGTAATCGAAATCCGCCCCGGTGAGCCATCTGACCATATCAAAGATGTGCGGGTGGTCGCACAATGCCCCGCCCCGGAAACGGTGATCTCCGTTTGCCAGCGGAACTCTTTTGCCGTAACTTGCTTCCGGAACTCCCTGCCAGGGGAATGCCCATACCGGAGAAAGGGTGATATTGGTCGCCTGAATAGAGAGCAATTTGCCGAGTTCTCCGGATTTGATGATCTGCTGCAGGCGTTTGACGACCGGGTTGTAGTGCATTTCCAATTCGATCTGGCAGACGATCCCGGCTTTATCGACCATTTCGATCATCCGGTCATACTCATCCATATCAAAGGTCGGGATTTTCATAGAGAGGATATGGATGCCGCGTTCCGCACAGAACTTCATCTGTTCATAGTGGCGGTCATTGGCGGATGCGATAACGATCGCTTCGATATCCGGATGTTTGGCGAGCATTTCCTGCGGGTCGAGATAGCAGGGAACTCCATTTTTATAAAGTTCGTAGACATCTTTTGCCGCCTGATCTTCGGCGCAGGAAGCCACCCAATCCAGTTTTTGATTCTCCCGCAAGGTCTGGTAATATTTTCTGGTATGTCCGTGAGTCATACCCATCATAGCGATTTTCAGCGGTTTCATTGTTCCTCCTCCTTATCCCAGGATCACCGGCTGGCTGGTTTTATTGGAATCCAGGGCGGCATTTACCGCAGCGTACATGGCTTTTTCAGCAGCGATCCATTTTTCGACCAGAGAATTGTCTGACAACACTGCATAAGCGGCGCGCACCACCCAGATTTCGTTATTGGGCAGACCGAATAATTCGGTATCCACATCGGTGAAACAGGTTTCTCCCGCTTCGTTCCACATGTATATGGACTCCTGCGGCACCTGGGTGTCAGCCACCCGGTCGGAAGCCACTCCTCTGGCGGCGATGATCTCATGGCGGTCGATATCGCTTTTGCCCGCCGGCAGTTTGCATCCGCACTCCACTGAACCGCTCATGCCGTTGGCAAGGCGCACCAGTGAATTACTGCTGACCTCTCCGGAACAGACGGAAAATACCGATGTTATGGGACTGTCCCCCAGAAAACTCATCAGGTCAAGTTCGGCGGCAAGCAATTCCGGCAGCGTTTTTTCTGCGGAAAAGTGGGCGAAACGGAACGTGGAGACATTTTCCAGAGTTTGACCGTCAATGATTTTTTTCAGTTCCACGAAACGGCGTTCCACGCGCCAGGGCAGAAGCGGGCAGCAGCTGCCGTCAGCGAAACGCAGCATATACTGTTTGCCGTTTGCCACGATTTCTCCTGCCGGGAAACCATACTTGTCCCGGAGAAATTCCAATGCTTCATTCATTTTTTTACACATGATCACAAACTCTTTACCAAAGGTTTATATTTTTTGAGGTAAACGGCATTTTTCTCATCCCCGCCGGGAGCGTTGGCGCTGTTCCATACCGGAGGAGTGATGCCCCGTTCCACACAGATGCGGCAGCATTCGATTTCCAGCAGATGGGCGATGGTGAAGTCCACCACATTGGAAACCGGCGCGATCGGAGTGGACATCCCGGGGATCTCCACGACCGCATCACCGACCGGATTGTAATCGTCGATGCAGACATCAGCGTAGTCAAAGAGATTTTTGCCGTTGGGATGCCGGATGAAGTGGTCGGCAGGCATTTCGTTCTGCCAGTAACTGCTGGCGACGGCGATGATTTTACCGCCGCGTTTTTTGACCTCTTCAGCGGCATCGATCGTGGCGGGGTTGATGCCGATATTGTGAAAGAACAGCACCAGATCGCCCTCTTTGATATCATAATATTTGATGATGGATGCCCCGAAGTTGACGGTACGCTCCAATTCCAGATATTTGAGTGCCTGATTGAATACCGAAAGAGCCGTTTCCATCAGCGGGTTGATGTTGGCAAGTCCACCGGCGCGGAAGAACATCTCGCCCATTGCCAAAGTGGTGTGACCGCCGCCAGCATAAACATTGATAAGTTTGTCATTGGCGATGGCATCGGCCATGAGTTCTGCGGCTTTACAGATATTTTCGCCCTGTTTGTCCACGACCTGCCGGATGTTGGCAATGGCTTTATCGACATAACCGAAATCATTCAACTTGTTCATTTGTCACTCTCCTTTTTTAAAATCCGGCGATAGTTTTCACCGATGGTATCCCAGAGTTTGAGCGCATCCGGGGCTCCTACGACCGTTCCGTGACCGCCCCGGTAAGTCCAGGCGGCGATGCGGTCGACCCCGGCAGCTTCAGCGATATCCACCCATTTGGCGACCTGCTCCCAATCTTTGGGCTGCTTGTAATAGCCCATGAACCAGCGTTCGGCTTTTTTGCCGTATTTGCGGGCAATGGCAACGGTGCGTTCGGTGATATCCCGGAAGAAGTCTTCCGGCAGTGCCCAGTTGACGATCGTGGTGGAAAAGACGTCAAAGTACGGGCAGCTTGCCACCATATCCCAGTTGTCGTAACCCCGGTATTCGGAAACATAGTAGCCGTTCTGTGTGGCGTGGACACAGCAGGTGATCTCCAGAGCCGGATTGAGTTCTTTAAGAGCTTTGGAAGTATCGGAAAGCACCACCAGAGCTTCGCGCCAGCGGAAAAGTTTCACATCATTGGTCATGTATTTCGGCATGGGATAGCCGTAATAATCTTCGAAACGTTTACGGCAGACCGGGCAGTAGCAGGTCCAATCATCCGCAACACCGCCGGTGATCGAAGCGATGCCTTTGGGGAATGCGTAGTGCGGCTCATCCCAGAAAAAACCGTCTGCGGCACACTCTTTTGCCAATGTGACACAGAAGTTTTTGAAGTAATCGCGGTAGCTGTTGGTATTGAAACAGGCGTAGGGAAGTTTTTCGCCGGTAAGAGCGGAAACCTGACGGTTTTCGGTGTTGTCCTGCAGAAATTTACTGACCTGTTCGCCGCCGAAATATTTACCGTTTCCCCAGGGGTCGATCAGAACTTTCAAACCCAGTTCGTGGGCTTTATCCACGATTTTGGGGATATTCGGACGCCAGAAATCGAAATCAAATTCGGTGACTGCCAGTATCACAGTGGTACATCCGTGCGCGATCATCTCTTTGAAGTCGGCTTCGGCATGTTCCACGTAATTTAATCCATAGTAACTGATTGCTGTCTGCGTAATTGCCATTATTTTTATCTCCTTGTGCTTAATCTGCAATATTGTTGTTTTTCTACACTATTAATGTAGTACATGAAAAATTATTTCGCAATAATCAAAATGATGATATTTTTAATCAAATCGATTAAAAACACTTGTTTTTTTCGTAAATAGTGATATTTTATTTAACGGAGAAGCGAAAAATGAAAGAATTTTTTGAAAAGATCGTCCGTCTGCATGAGCCGGTGGATTTATTCAATGGCAAACGTCTGCCCAAAGATTTTGAATTACCTGATAATATCCTGTTGTTTTTCCATGATTTCCCGGCGACATCCCCCAATACCCATTTGCGGTGGACGCTGGTGATCCCGCTTGGACCGATGACCTATCTGCTGGATGAGTATCCGGTAAAGATCCAGTCCGGAGATGTGTTGATCATACCGCCCGGGCAGATCCGTTTTCTGCTGCCTGATTCCAAAAGTTTTGCCCGGCTTTTCATTACCTTTGAACTTTCCGGCAGACCAAGTTACATACCGAATAACTATCTGGGTAAATTCAGCAGCAGTTCACAGAATATCCTGATGAATATTATGCAAAATTACGAAGCAGACCGGATCGAATCCTGTTCATTTGAACTGGTCAGATTCATCCGTTCGCTGGAGAACACCTCTTTGCCGGTGGACAGGGCAAAAATTTCTCCGGTGGCTGCCAAAGCGATGTCATTGATCAACCGCTATCTGGATGAGCCGATGAATAATGTCCGGATCGCCCGGAAACTGAATATTTCCGAAAGCCATTTGCGGATGGTTTTCCGCAAAGAGGTCGGGATGAATATCAGCAGCTACATTACGCTGCAGCGGTTGAATATGGCAAGACACCTGCTGGTAAACTCTTCGCTGACGATCGCGGAAATCGCCGAAAAATGCGGCTTCCGCTCCATCTATGCATTTTCCGCATTTTTCCGGAAAAAGACAGCACTGCCGCCGCTGCGTTACCGCAACGGCAACCGCAAGTCACCGGTGCCGGGTGAGATGTCCGGATGATCCTTGCGGCGGCATCAGGAGAGGATTTGACGGCAGGACAGCGCATTGTTGAGCAGATAGCGCGGCACGTGGAAAAAGGTTTTCCAGCGGCTGCCTTTGTAAGTGTGGTGCTGTCTGCCGTCGGTGGCGGCATAAGCGAACCACTCCGGAAAAACGGGATCTTTGAGATGGGCGAGAGCGAATGCTTCGATCTGTTCAAGTTTATCCAGAAAAGCTCCATTGCCGGACAATTCAAAAGCCCGCATCATAGCGGCGGCAGATTCGCATTGCGGCCACCAGGCTTTGAGCATGAACTCATTTTTTGATACCGGCTTATCCATGATATCCCGGAAATACCGGATGCCGCCGCCGATCTCATCCCAGCCGAAATCAAATTCATTTTCTGCCGTTTTCAGTGCCCAGTTGAGCAATTCCGCATCATCATGTGTCCGGCAGTATTCAAAGATGAAACTCAAACCCTCCAGCGCGTGTCCGGGATTGTTGAATCTGCCGTCCTGTGTGTCGAGGTCAAATGTGCCGTCTGCCAGACGCCGTTCAAAGATCAGACCGTACTCCGGATTGTAAAAAGAACGGATGCGGTCAATGCAGTTTCGGACATCCTGATCGCTGACGGCATTGGTTCCCGGAGAATTCTGCATGATTTGCAGGACATTGAGCAGGATCATCGGGTAGGCCAGCTGATTGAAGTGTTTTCTGCCGGGGAATTCCGGCGGCGGCGGAGCATCGGCACTGCCGGTATGGTTCCGGAAAATCTGACATGCCGAAATGGCTTCATCGGCGAAACGCTGCTCTCCGGCGGCACGGAAAAGTTCCGCACCGGCGATCGCGGCGAAACTGGCACTGAATATTTCCGCACCGGCTTCGCCGTCAGCATCGGCAAGCCCCTGCCGGTTGAGTATATAATGATAAGAGCCATCCGGCTTGCGCGCGTGTTCCATAAGGAAGTCAAAACCGTCAACTGCATATTTAAGGAAACGTTCCTCCCGGAATATGCTGTTGTACAAAGCGGCAAACATGTAGACCTCACGCCACTGCATCCACATGAATTTGCGGGTATCATAGCAAGTGCCGTCCTGTTCCAGACAGCTTAAAAAGCCGCCGTACTGATGGTCGATGCTGTACTTTTCCCAGAAAGGGATGTTGTCTTTCAAAAGTTCGTTTTCGTAACGGTTCTGCAGTTTTTTGATGCGGTTCATTGTTTTTTCTCTCCATGATTTTTTGCTATGTCATTAAATAAAATACCATTGGTTTGGAAAAAAACAAGTGATTATAATCGGATTGATTAAAAAGCTAATCAGATTGATTATGGAAAGATCGTTTTTCCGGTGCTATATTATAGTCAGACGGTAAATCATTCTAAGTCAAATTAATGGAGGGCAAAAAATGAAAAGGTTTTGTTTGTACGCCGTTGTGTTGGGAGCATGGCTCGGCTGTTATGCTGTGCCGGTGAAGTTTCATGCTTATTCCAAAAACAGTAAAATCGAACGTCTGGAAGATGGCAAAGTCCGTTTCACAACCACCGAACCGGGTAAACTTTTCGGAGGTATTTCCAATATCAATGTGGAGCCAGGAGATTATGAATTGATCGTCAAAGCCAAAAGCGACCGGAGATTGCAGCTGGCTTATTGTGCGGACGGCTGGAAATATTCTCCCTGGCTGAACAGCGGAGATGAGATCAAGGAGTTCCGGCAGCGGTTCTATTTCAAGAAAAGCAGCGGCATGCTGGCGATCCTCGGCGTGTACAGTGCCGGGGAGGTCATTCTGGAGAGTGCCGAACTGGTGAAACTTGATCTGCCGGCATTAAGTGCCGTTGATGTTCAGCCGGTCAGCTGGAATATTGCCGATTATCCGGGCAGAAACCGGGTGGTGAATAAAGATGGTTCGGTGACCGTGCGCTATGCGCATGCCGTTATTGCAGAATTGCCGCTGCCCAGAACCACCAAGCCCATCTATCTGACCATGAATGCTTCCGGCAGCTGTGCCGTGCGTATTGATTCCTGCGGTACAACTCTCGGCAAAGCCGAAGTGAAAGACGGCAAAATTTTCTTCGGTCCCATTGATTATACTAAAACCAACGGTACGATCCAGGTGGTTTTGCCGGTTCTGCTGCCCAGAGATAAACAGCTGAAAGTCAGCAACGGGATCTTTTCTACGGATCCGGCGGCAAAGATCCCGGCAAAAGCGGCGATTTCTGTCAACGGATTTGTTTCAGTGGGCAAAACAACAACGGTGCCGTCGCTTGACCGCGATGGTACCGGATATCTCAATGCGGTGCCGCTGCAGGACTTCCGCCTGTCGGATACCGGGGACAAGCCTGCGGAAGATACCGCTTTGCGGATGCAGTGGGACGATAAAAACCTGTATTTGTTTTTCTCCGGAACATCTTACAGCTTGCGGAGGTTGAGCAACGATATAACGTCGTTTGCCAGAAGAGTTGAAAACAACGACAACGAAGCAACCTACTATGATGATTGCTTCGTTTTTTTATTGCATGACCGCGTGAATAAACGGGCATACGATTTCGTCTGCAATGCCAATGGCAAATTGCTGGATACCCGGATGGATGAAGCTGATCTCTGGGGCAGCCGCAAGGTCAAGTGGAATTCCGATGCCAAGATCCGGATCACCATGCTTGAGGGCAGATGGTGCGCGGAACTGGCGATCCCCTGGGAGGCGATGCAGATCAAACCGGCTGCCGGAATGCAGTTCGGCTTTTGTGCCGGACGGTATGATGGTAAAAAGCGGCAGACATCCACGTGGAATCCGGGAAAAGCCGGTTATCACAGTAAAGATAATTTAGCCACACTTGTTCTGACGGAGCGTGTACCGGAGATCCGGGAAATCAAGCTGCCGGATTTTGTGAAATCCACCGCCGGTTTAACGGTCATTGCCGGCAAGGATGCCCGGTTGAGTGCGGCACAATATTCTCAAAACAACCGTTCGGAATCGGTGGTCAGCAGCGGTACGGCAATGCCTTTTGTGCCCGGTTCAGCGGAAAAACCTTACTTTTATACCCTGACCGATACCGGTACCAGTGAAGTATTGGTGCGTACTGCGGAATTCATCCCGGTGAAAAATGTGCGCAAACTGACATTTTCTCCGGCGGATATGCCCCTTTATCTCAATGGCGAAGCCGCCTCTGCCGGAGCAGTCGCTCTGCCGGACGGCACCCATACGCTGGCAGTGAAAATTTCCGGAAACAGTGCAAAATTTACTGCCGGTAAAACTGTTTTTGCTCCGGATACGTCGTGGCTCTATGCTCCGGAAGCGTCCGGCAAGTGGTATGCTCCGGATTTTGATGACAGCCAATGGAGCAGAGCAACGGAACTCAAACCGGGTTATTACCGTAAAAAGCTGGTGATCAACAGCACTTATTTGTGGCCGGCGTATGAAGCTCATCAGGTGTCGATACCCGCAGGAATGATCCAGATGATCTCCATGACTCCTTCGGGGATAGCGGGAGTGAATACTCCGGATGGTTACCGGGTGATTTTCAAAGTGGATGACCAGTTGGAAATGATCGGTGCCAGCGGCTGTTATAATTTCAACAAGGTCAGATTTGAAAAAATTTCCGGCAGCAGTTATGCCGTGACTCTGCCGCTGGTCAAAGCTCCGAAAAGCGAAGTTAACGGAGCATTCCGTCAGATCAAACTCTTTTTCCGTGCCAAAGACCATGCCGCAGGCAGTGGCAGGATCACATTTTATGCTGAAACTCCGGATTCACGGATCGTGGAATTGCCCCGGGAGATCAAAGTGGCATATCTGCCGGCATTGCAGACCGGCAGACCGGAAAAGATCTTTTTCCAGTTGTGGCTTTCCGGAGAAAATGTGCTGGATGACAAGGCACTTCAGGAAAAATTGTATGAAGCACTCTACTCTGCCGGGATCAATGAGATCGAAACGATGGTCGGCGATAAGGAATTTGCCGGAATGTGGGTGAAACGTAATGCCCCCTGGCGTTCCTTTTCGGTGATTTCCATGGGCGGTTGGGGGTTGATGTTTGACGATTACCTTAAAGCCAATCCCCAGTGGAAAGCGGTCAGCAGCAGCGGCAAAGCGGATGATTACTTCTTCTGCCCGGAATTTCTCAAGAGCGAAGAGGGCAAACTGGAAGTCCGCAAAAAATTTGACCGGTGGTATGAACGCAAACAGCATGCCAAACACATCCAGTGGGATCATGAAGAGAGTGTCTGGACGAGCCGTTATACCTGTTACTGTCAGCGTTGTATGAAAGTTTTTGCGGAGCAATTCAAGTTGGACAAAGTTCCGGCATCCCGTCAGGAATTGATGGACAACTACGCTGAACAATGGGTCACATTCACCTGTCGCAACTTCGCGTATGCGGCAGAGATGTTGAGCAATTTGAGCCGGGAAAAGGGCGCGATGTTTTCGGTTTATTCCGGTTATCATTCCGCATTTGCCCGAACCAATTATTCGGTGGACTGGTCGATGCTCAACGGCAAGATCGATCTGGCGATGACCGGATACGGTGCGGTCGGCAGCGCATTGGATCCCACCCGTCAGGCGGTGGATAAGACTCCATGGATCAACTGTCTGATCGTGACACCTTATCAGCTTTCTTCCCGGGAATTGCCAAAAGTGATCACGACTGCCAAACTGGTGGAAACGGTTTGTGAAGGAACCGGTAACGGTACGATGATCTGGATGTTCCATTCGCTGGACGGCAGGACATTTACTGAAATATCCCGGGCAAGTACGCTTCTTGCCAAATATGAGAAATATTTCCTTGACCGCGACAAAGTTGTTCCGTGGAAAATCAGCGGCAGCCGGATACCGTCATTCTTTTTCGGCAGCGGCAGCCGCCAGCTCGGAGTTTTCTGCAACACCGGCAGCAGTGCTGCAGTATGCAAGGTGACTCTGCCGGACGGCAAGGTGAAAGAGTTGAAAATCGCCGCAGGGGATGCGGCATTTGTAGAATACTGATAGGAGAAAAAGAGTATGGACATGAGCAAGGCAAAAATCCGGGAAAGATTCAAAAACCATCCGGTGTTTACGGAATTTCACCGGGGAGTGAATTTCGGATTTATGGCAAAACGGGGATATTACACCCGGCAGGATGTGTTGGAACAACCCAAAGCAATGGCAAAAGCGGGTGTGAATTTCTGTACGTATAACGTCAATGTCTGTCAGGAGAATTACCATTCCAGAAGAGTGTTTCAGGACTATATTTTTTCCTCCGGCGATCAGGAGCTTGCCGATATGGCAAAATCACTGAATGACAACGGTATCCGTCCGATGCTCAAACCGTGCTTAACTCCGCTGGATGGGGCATGGATGGGGTATGTTTCCATGCCGGAAACCTGCCAGATCGCCGGAGTTTCCCACGACTATACCGGTGAATGGTTCGCCAGTTATACCGATGCGATCTGCCATTATGCGGAATTTGCGGAAAAGAACAACATTGCCGCATTGATGGTCGGTGCGGAAGATTACGGTGTGGAACAGTGGGATGACCACTGGAGAAAACTGATCGAAAAGGTCCGTTCCATCTACTCCGGCCCGCTGACTTATGAATTTACCTTTCAATCGCTGAAAACCCGTCGTATGGACTGGATCAACGATCTGGATTTCATCAGTTACAGCTACTATCCGCCCGCCCAGGATCTGCCATTCGGCACGCCTTACAGTGAAGCTCCGGTGCTGACACTGGATGATATGGTGAATTTCCTCTCCTCCCGCCGGGCAAAGATCGAATCTATTGTGGAACGTTTTGACGGTATGCCCATTGCATTTACCGAAATCGGCGTGCGTTCCGCGCACGGCTGTACTGCCAATCCCTGTGACTTCATGCAGGAAACCTATTACGACGGTGAAGAGCAGGCCAATTATATGGAAGCGGTTTTCAAAACCTTTACCGGTATTCCGCAGTGGATGGGGCTTTACTGGTGGAAGTGGGACGAAACCCAGATCCGTCCGCACTATCACACCGATCCGCGCGGAGATAAAGGATTCACGATTCAGGGTAAACCTGCTGAAAAAGTGCTGCTGAAGTATTTCGGCAAATAATTTTTGACCCGTACAGTAAAAGAGCCGTTTTTCCAATTTGGAAAAACGGCTCTTTTTGTATTTGAAACAGTTCGGCGTGTTGTCAGAATTCGCCTCTGCCGCCGGATGGAATGGAATTGTTGCCGCAGTCATTACCCTGTGCATCAAAAGTTTTTCCGGCAAACCGGATCGGATTGGCGCTCATATTCAGGACGGTTCCGTGAGCGGGGCAATTTTTCAGGTTTCTTTCGAGCATGGCATCATCGGTCAGGATGATGATACATTCATCGGCATTGCGGCAGATGGCGGCGGCAGGGAAGCCGTTGCGCATATCAAATTCCCAATGACCGTGATTAAGCAGTTCCCGGTGCCGGTTGTAAAAGTCGATATAGTTGCGGATGACCTGCTTGTGTTCAACAGAAATCGTGGAAAGTTCCATGGAGAGCATCGGGACTCCTGCCAGGGAAGCGATCAGATGTCTGCCGACGGCTTCACAGGATTCCTGACTGTTGAAGTAGACCGGATCGGCATGCACCGGGATATTGTCACCGAGGATCAGACGCAGCTGGACACAGCGGCTGAAGTTTTCCATATAGTCAAAAGGAACATCTCCGGCACGGAAAGCCGTTGCCAGTCCGGCGTTGACCGGTGTGGCATATTTCTGCCGGAATTCGATCAGAGCATCCGGTTTGAATTCCCGCATTTTTCCGATCAGAGTTTCCAGATAACGTTTGATATTGCGGCAGAGAGGCTGGTCGACATCGGGATGAATGATGTCGATGAAATCGATCTTCAAGCCGTCCAGTTCCATGGATTTGAAAATATCAAAAATGGCATTCATGGTGATTTCATTGGCAGCTGCATCCGCCGGGTCATAGGTGCGCTGTCCGCCGTCATATCCGGTACGGAAAAGGGAAACTTTGTCATTGAGAGCACTGCGTTTGCCCACGAAGAAGGGAGAAACCCAGAACATATAGTTAAGTCCGAGATGCTGGGCATGTTCGACAACTTTTTTCAATTCCGGTAATTTGTTTCGGGAATAGTCCCAGTCGCCGATATCCCGGTACCATTCCGGCAAGGTTTTCGGAGTGACCCGTTTGGCTTCATCGAAGCACCAGCCGTCATCAACGATAAAGGTACCGAATCCGAGTCCGGCGGCCTCTTCGGCGTTGCGTTTGAGATAAGTTTCCGTAAGCGCGGCATGGACAGCGTACCAGGTGCAGTAGACAGGATCCCATGCTGCGGCGGGAAAAGCCGGGAGTTCCGGCATGATTTTGCGGCGGTAATCATCAAGTACGCCGGTCATGGGACGTTTTGATTCATCAAAGAATATCTCAAAAGGAGTGGTTTCCGGATCGATGACGATTCGGATGGTTACTTCATAGCAGCATGCTTCCTGATTGAGTTTGCAGGAAAATTGCGAATCGTCGATACCGTTGGTCAAGCCGATGGCATAACTTGCAGAAAAATTCTGATCCAGAAAGATGATCAGCGGCATGGAATGATTTGCACCGCATTGACTGTCAAGGAACCACGGGAGCCGCATATTGGGGATGGTCAGATCTCCGGCGTGCCAGACGGCAGTGACATCGGTGATCGGGATTTGAGCAGTGACAGAGAGTTTTCCTTCACTTGCCGCCAGAATTTCCTGAGTGATCCGGTTCGCTGAAACGGGGAGGATTTTACCGACGGAATTGGTTACCTGAATGTTGACAGACATGTGGTTTGCTCCTTGTATTTATTCAGTATGTTCCAGGTCTGATCATAATATAGCACAAGGAAGTGATTTTTCCATAATCAAACTGATTGCTTTTTTAATCAAAATGATTATATTTGCTTATTCCTTCAAATCTAATGTGATACTTTGAGTTGTAAAAAAAGCATTTACAGAAGTTTTTTCAACTGCGGCAGAAGAGATTTTCAACGATTATAGTGGAGCAGTACAATAGGCAGTTCCGATTTATCAATCAGTAATGGCTTAACCTCTCCCGGCATTTGATTTTTTCAAAAAAAGCACCGGAGAAAAAAGAAGTCAAATATCAGCAAGAAAAAACTTTCAGGATTTGCATTTGCGCCGTTGCGGTATTATGTTTTATTGAGAACATATTTAACCAGGAGAACGATACTATGAAATTCCGGATGGTTCATAATAATCTGAACGTTTTTGACCTTGACAAGAGCATTAAATTTTATCAGGATGCTTTTGATATGCACGAAGTCCGCCGAATCAACGCTAAAGACGGCAGCTTCATCATCGTTTATCTGGAAGACGGCAACAGCAGCCACCAGCTGGAATTGACGTGGCTGCGGGAAATGGATCGCCCCTACGACCTCGGCGACAATGAATTTCACCTTGCTTTCAAAGTAGATGATTACGAAGGAGCCCATAAACGCCACTCCGAAATGGGCGTTATCTGCTACGAAAACCCCGAAATGGGAATCTATTTTGTCACCGACCCAAATAACTACTGGTTAGAAGTCATCCCCGAAAACCGGTGACTTTATACGGAGAAGTACGGATGGGTACGGATAAGAACGGAGATTTATTACTCCCATCAGGCGGGTACCGCAGATTGAAATCTTTTCAACTGGCACAGTTGATTTATGATATTACAGTGCGTTTTGTTGAATTGTATATTCCAGCGGAAAGCCGTACCTGCGATCAAATGGTGCAGGCGGCACGTTCCGGAGTGCAGAATATTGCCGAAGGTTCTGTTGATGCAGCGACTTCCGCCAAACTGGAACTTAATCTTTACAATGTTGCCCGGGCTTCTCTGGGAGAACTCAAACTGGATTATCAGGATTATCTGCGACAGCACTGCGAACAACAGTGGCTCAAAGATGATTTACTCTATCTCGAGTTTATCAAACGCCGCATAAACAGTAAAAAAGAGTTCAGAGAATTTATTGTATGGGCTGAAAATCATTTCTCCGTATCTATCCGTACCATTCCGTACAAATCCGTACTGGTTGCCAACGCAGTGCTGTTACTTATTGATACGGCAAGTTATTTCTTGAAACGGCAGATTGAAAAGAAAGCCGCCATATTTTTGGATAACGGCGGCTTTTCTGAACGTATGCACAATATGCGTATTCAAAAGCGCAAAGATGGATAATGGGGAACTATCTGTTATGAGAAGTGTGCCCAATAACTACTGGCTCGAAGTCATCCCCGAAAACCGGTATTGAGGATTTTTTGAAAGAGAGTAATATGGGTAATAATTCAGAAGAAATCATCATTTATTCAACCGCCGACGGCAAGGCGAATATCTCTTTGCTGGCAAAGGACGGCAGTGTTTGGCTGAACCAAAATCAGCTTGCCGAACTTTTTGCCACCTCTAAAGCAAATATATCAACTCACATATCCAATATATTTGAAGACAATGAGTTGCAAGAAAATTCAGTTGTTAAGTTTTATTTAACAACTGCCGCCGACGGCAAAGATTACAATGTTGCCTATTACTCGCTTGATATGATCCTTGCCATCGGTTTTCGGGTGCGGAGCAAGCGGGGCGTGCAATTCCGGCAATGGGCGAACCGCAATCTCGTTGAGTTTATGCGGAAAGGTTTTGTTATTGACGATGAACGGCTAAAAAATCCTGACGGTCGCCCTGATTATTTTGATGAATTGCTGGAACGCATCCGGGAGATCCGGGCTTCGGAAAAACGCTTTTATCAGAAGGTTCGGGAATTATTCAGTTTGAGCAGTGATTATGATGCCACTGATAAGGCAACCCAAATGTTCTTTGCTGAAACGCAGAATAAACTGCTTTATGCGGTAACTCATCTTACAGCCGCAGAGATCATTATTCAACGTGCCCAAGCCGAACTGCCAAATTTCGGAGCTACCAGTTGGGCGGGGTCAGTCGTCCGCAAGGGGGATATATTCATTGCCAAAAACTTTTTGAACAACGATGAAATCGATTCGCTCAACCGTTTGGTTATGATCTTTCTGGAATCGGCTGAATTACGGATCAAAAACCGACGTACACTCACGATGGACTTCTGGCGTAATAATGTCAATCAGTTATTGGAGTTCAACGGTTTTGAAATATTGAACAACGCGGGTTCAATCAGTAATAACGATATGAAAACAATCGTAAGCGAACGGTATGAAGTATTCAATCAGCGGCGTAAAACCGAAGCCGCCAAACAGGCTGACTGGGAAGATTTGCAGGAGTTGAAACTGCTTGAAGAATCGCTCCGCAACCGTCCAAAAGATGAATAATGGGGAACTATCTGTTATGAGAAGTGTGCCCAATAACTATTGGTTAGAAGTCGTGCCTGAAAAGCGGTGATTTTATACGGAGAAGTACGGATGGGTACGGATAAGAACGGAGATTTATTACTTCCATCAGGCGGGTACCGCAGATTGAAATCTTTTCAACTGGCACAGTTGATTTATGATATTACCGTGCGTTTTGTTGAATTGTATATTCCAGCGGAAAGCCGCACCTGCGATCAAATGGTGCAGGCGGCACGTTCCGGAGTGCAGAATATTGCCGAAGGTTCTGTTGATGCAGCGACTTCCGCCAAACTGGAACTTAATCTTTACAATGTTGCCCGGGCTTCTCTGGGAGAACTCAAACTGGATTATCAGGATTATCTGCGACAGCACTGCGAACAACAGTGGCTCAAAGATGATTTACTCTATCTCGAGTTTATCAAACGCCGCATAAACAGTAAAAAAGAGTTCAGAGAATTTATTGTATGGGCTGAAAATCATTTCTCCGTATCTATCCGTACCATTCCGTACAAATCCGTACTGGTTGCCAACGCAGTGCTGTTACTTATTGATACGGCAAGTTATTTCTTGAAACGGCAGATTGAAAAGAAAGCCGCCATATTTTTGGATAACGGCGGCTTTTCTGAACGTATGCACAATATGCGTATTCAAAAACGCAAAGATGGATAATGGGTAACTATCCGTTATGACCGCTGTGCCCAACAACTACTGGCTCGAAGTCATCCCGGAAAACCGGTATTGATGATTTTCAGAAAGACAAATAGTATGGACAATAGTTCAGAAGAAATCATCATTTATTCAACCGCTGACGGCAAGGCGAATATTTCTTTATTGGCTAAATTATAGTTCCAACTGTAACATAACATGCGTTGGTTGGGACTTGTAGAGTTTCAGAAGTGTGCTATATTCTGAATTGACTATCCGCATTGACAGTCTGGAGTTGGGGCTTGTAGAGTTTAAGAAGTGTGCTATATTATTCAGAATCAGGACATGACAATAATTTAAGTTGGGGCTTGTAGAGTTTAAGAAGTGTGCTATATTATATAATCTTTTGGATAGATATCCGAATGAGTTGGGGCTTGTAGAGTTTAAGAAGTGTGCTATATTGCAAAACATTTCCATTTGAAAACTTGACAAGTTGGGGCTTGTAGAGTTTAAGAAGTGTGCTATATTGGGCAAGGATCGTGATCTGCGGGCAGTAAAGTTGGGGCTTGTAGAGTTTAAGAAGTGTGCTATATTGTTCCGATATCCGGATAATCATCAAACCAGCGTTGGGGCTTGTAGAGTTTAAGAAGTGTGCTATATTTTTTCTGCCAGTCATACGATGTGCCGGAAAGTTGGGGCTTGTAGAGTTTAAGAAGTGTGCTATATTATGCAAGAAAAGGTAAAGCCATGACATCACGTTGGGGCTTGTAGAGTTTAAGAAGTGTGCTATATTGCATTCGCTGTAACAGTTTGACAGTAAGTAATGTCAATATTGATGTCATTTCAAAAAAAGCATCAATGGCAACAGAATTTATTCCGCGATTTTATATTTTATCAGAATAGTAGCAACTGTTCCGGTTTGTGTTCAACTTCTTCAATTTTTGTTCCATACAAGGACACCATGTCTCCAAATTGTTTGTCTGTCACCATCAGTAACCGGACATAACCGCCCGGAGGAACGATTTCCTGAATATAGCGATAGTACTTGCGGGAATTTTCTCTGGAAGCCAGAAATTTTGCATATACCGAGTATTGCAGTTGAATAAATCCTTCTCTCAAAAGATATTTACGAAAACGGGTATATTCCTTTTTCTCCTCTTTGCTGATTGTTGGCAAATCAAACATCGTCATCAGCCACATAGATTTAATCTCCGACAGCATAACTCAATATTTCAATTTCACTTCATTATGTTGAAAAGATTCTGCAATTTGAACCGCATTGTGTTTCAATATATCTGACAGAGAGCATAGCCCATTGGCTGTTTGAATTTTTTTCAATAAGGCGGAAAGCAGTTTCTGTCTTATCTCTTTGGATAGTTCATTTATTGCTGAATTCTGTGGATTTATTGTTATAACTTCTCTATCTACTATCCAGCGATAGGGTTCCATAATGTCATCTGCCAAACAATATGGATTGTAACGGTTGTGATGATTTATACCCAATGTCGGATGTAATCCAGCTCCGCAGCACGCTCTTGCTGCCATCGCTCTTAAAACAGCATATCCGTAATTTAAAAGCAGATTATTGTCATTATTTTCACGATCTCTTAAAAATGGAAATCCGAATAAATTCTTCCAATAAATTACAGCAGCTCTCCCTTCAATATTCTCCGTATCTCCGGAATTTACCAAATTGCTCAATTTTAACAGGTTGAAATCATCTCCATAAAGGCTTTTCAACAACAACCCCTGATTCCTTATTTTTTCTTTGACAACCAATTGCCACAACCTTTTATTAAGTGGGATGGGGGCAGAAAGCTGCGCTCTGAACCTTTCATTTTGAATATAATTGCCATCCAGCGGCAATTGCATTGCCGCCGGCAAACGATTATTACCGGATATAACTGCAATTACTCCATTTTCGGCAAGAGCAGACAACAGCGCCCCGGTTATGGTCACCGCCGGATTGGCAAGGATCAAACACTGTATTTCCGCAAGAGGAACAGTGACGTTTCTGGAATCCGGCAAACGGATTTTCAACAAGCCATTTTCCAATGACAGAAAAGCGGTTGTATCTGCAATTTCAATTATCCGGTCAGTCATTAGCACGCCGTAAGTTACCAAATATATCCATAGTGTATTTTTGCATTTTTCCACAGCGTGCTGCTGATAACGTCGGGGTATACCAGGCTTTCGCTGCTTTAAGTTCTTTTTGCATTCTTGCATCATTGATAGGAACACAATAGAATTGCGGCAGAGAAATTCCTCTTATTATACAGGGGATGAGTTTTCCATCTTTCTCCCAGGTAACGATGTCTCCTTTTTGCAATGAGAATTTAAATTTCATCCCCGGACGGTTCTTTTCAAACGGCGGCAAGCCTTTTTGATGACGCAAAACCGCATCCAGCAGAGAAACGATCTCCCCCTCCCAGGCGATTTCATTTCCATTTTCATCCAAGCGTGCAAAAATTGCCAGAATATAATTTTCACCGTTGGCGACTTCCCGTTTCCCATCACCTTTACCGATGCTTATGGTTCGCTTGTTTTCTTTAACCCGAACTTTTTTGATTATATTGACAACATTTCCCTTCTTATCTTTCATTACAGGGAAATTCGCCGGTTCCTTGAATATTTTAAGCATACTGTCGGAAACTTCAGCGATATTTGATACTCCAAGTTTGTCAAGAATGATTTTCTGGACTGCTTCATCAACAATATTTGATAAATCTTTTACAGATAATTTATCCAACGCCACTCTCGAGTGGCGTTCTCCGGCTCCGAAATCCTTGCTGTAAAGTGTTGCATTGTGCAATTCACCCCGCATTTTATTCACTACATGGTGCGAAACGACTACTGCATCCAATTGTTCCTGTGCCTGATGAAAAAGTCCATTGTCAACAAAATCTTTTGACTCATACATCTGCTTACGCTGTTCAACATTCATCCCAGCCGCCCAGCGTACCAACTCCGGTGTTGTAAGCGCAATAGTCAGAGCATCAATGGCATGATGTCGGTGGTCATCCCGAACCTTTTCGCCCTCGCCAAGCAAAAAATTACCTCCCCAGGCCCGCCTGATCAATGCCGTACAGCTGCCGGAAGTAGCGAAAATCCGTTGTTTGCCTGTTTTATCAACAATTCCGCCGTAAAGCAAACTCAAATACTGCATCGCCAATTTGCTTGCGTAACGGGTATCATTGAGATTGCGGGAGAGAAAATCTTCTGCGACGACTTCCGGCTGTTCAAAAAGCTCCAATTTTCGCTCCGCATATATCCCCTTGAAATCAGCGACCCGGGCAAGCATTGCGCTATACTCATTACTGCCGGAAAATGCTTCGTAGGGAGTTCGGTTGCTTTTTCTGGCATTGTATTCCCGTAAACACAATGTTTTATTGGCAAAAGAATCATCAAACGAGCGGGAATAAGGAATGATATGCTCCACTTCCAATTGTCCATTAAAAAGATCGCTCATGGAAAAATGTTTTCCGGAATATGGACATACAAAGTTGCATTCCCTTGCCAGCATCACTTTGAGAATATCATTACGTTTGGGATTTTTGATACCGCATTCTTTGATGATTTCTTCAACGATTTCAGCACGGATTTTTTCTCTTTCCCGGTTTTGGCGCGTGATTTTTTCCCGCTCTTTATTGGTAGCTTTGAGATCTCTGGCAAGTTCAATTCTGATAATATCCGGTTTCCCATAACGTTTTATAACAGCATTGATCAGACGACGTAATTCTGTCAGCACCCGGTGTACTACCGGATTGCGTAATTCAATACCGCTTTTATCGACCAAAGGCAAAATGTCCAATTCCTCTTTGCGGAAATCCGGACTTTCAAGTTTCAAAATTGTCCCCAAATCAATTCCGGCGGCAAGTTCAGGTAATATTTCCTGTAATGCCTTTTGAGAAAATGCACAGTACTGATCGGGCAGCGCGATTCCGCAAACATCGTCAATTTTTTCTTCTGAAAGATGCCAATAATTATGCAGTCTTTTACGCAAAACATCTTCCTTGATTATAGAAGACAGATCATTGAAAAATTTTTCTTTCTCTGAAATACTCAATTTTCCGGCGTTTTCTCCAAATGCCCGAAAAAGAATGTTTTTCAATTCATTTCCGTAAATTTCTTTTTCTTCATCTGCCAGCGTGAATTTTTCTTCTTTGCTCAATCCTATGGCTTTTTGAAGTTTCGACAATTGTATTTTGCCATTTTTCTTGAATAATGGAGAATAACTGTCCAAAAAATCAACACATTTTTGGAATTCAGCATCAGTCAAGGAACGAATCGTACCAGCTGATTCAACACGCAAATTGCGAACTGTGGTGTAGATACGAAAAAGCTGTGCTTCTTCTTTGACAAAGGAACAACGTGGCAGTTCCGGATAAATGCGACACCTGCCAATCAGGTTTTTACACGATTTAAGCGGGCGTTGATAAAAAATTGCACGATATAACTGCTTCTCCAGTTCTTCGGATATTGTTGCCCGCTGAGCCTGACAGATTTTACGGAATTCATCTACATACATCTCGCGCGATGTATAACGGCAACGGATACGTTCAACTTCCGGATCAACAGAACAAAAATATTCTCCCAATGTTCTTGCTCCGGAATCTTTCAATGCCTGTGCCAATTCGTTGATGCCGTTTTTTACGACACCGGAATCTTCATCTTTGACTTCCTGTTTGCGATTGCTTAAATAGCCACGCCGTTGAGCCAAGTGAAATATTGCTCTGGCGATTTCTTCCGGCTTCAATTGACGATCCAGAGCCTGCTTACGAAAGAAATATGGAATCAAATGAGCAGTTTGCCATCGCATATTTTGAGGCAATGATTCCAGCAGTCTTTTGTCAATTTCAGCAAAAAATTCAGCATTAGGAGTATTCTTGAGTAGCCCACCGGCAATAAGAGATTCTATTAATTGCGTTTTGCGTTCTTTCCGACGATGGTATTGTTCCCTCAAAGCTCTTTTTAAGCGTCTTTCCGCACAACGCGATACTCCTTTCCCGGACGCGATGTCATCATCCATCCCCGGTTGAAAAATACGACTCCCCCAATTGAGCAAATTCCGTTTATTACCATTTTCTGACACCAGAGCCCAGCCAATAGAAGCAATACCTAAATCTAATCCGAGTGTAAGTTGCGACATAACAGTATCCTTTCTGCATTTAAATGAAGTATACAAATAAAATATATCCATATTTTTTCCATTTTTCAACTTGAAAATATGAAAATATGAGTTACATTAATGGTAACTCTACAAGTCCTGATAAAGGGACTGAGGGCAACTTCCTGCGGGAAGTCCTTCCGTGGTGGCTCCAGCAGCCACCCTTTTTTTTGTGAAAATTGATCGTATAACAGAAGATACTGGAACATTTTACCTGAATGGGTAACTATTGGTTATGACCGCTGTGCCCAACAACTACTGGCTCGAGTATTATTTACTGTTGTCAACTTGAAAATAAAGAAATATGCGGTACATTAACCGATAACTCTACAAGTCCTGATAAAGCAGGGCTGAAGGCTGCTTCCTGCGGGAAGTCCTTTCCGGCGGCTCCAGCAGCCGCTTTTTTTTGTAAAACAAAATCACTCCACATATATCCGGTATCGCAAATGCCGGGAAATATTACTTTTCGTGAAACTTGCGGTAGTACAAAGGAGTGCAATTAAAACGGTTGCGGAAACAGCGGATAAAATATGACCCGGATGTATAACCGCAACGCAATGCCAGTTCCCGGCAGGATATGTCACTGTGCTGCAGCAGCTGCACTGCCGTCTCCAGCCGGATATGATTCAAATACTCATTGAAACTCTCTCCACCACCGTAACGACGGAAAAGTTTGGATAGATAAACTTCTGAAATATGAAAGTGATCCGCCACCTCCGTCCGGGTGCCGATAAAAGCAAAATTGTCCCGCACATAGGAACATATTTTCCAATATAACTCTTCGGAAACTTCCAAACGGCTGCGCCGGTATGTTTCCAAATCAGTTGCCACTGCCCGCAGCAGCAGCGGCAGAATATGTACCGCCATCGCATCCGAATCTCCAGAAATCCCCAACTGCGATAACGCTTCCATCAATGTCCGGGTCGACTGCCGCAGAGAACTGACATGCACATGTGCCATCAGGCCTCCGGCATGTTCCGGTTCAGCTTTCCGGCCGTAAATCAAACGGAGAAATTCCGGATGCAGGATCATCCCGAAATTCTCCGTCCGATACATCTCTGCTGTACTTCCCACATAACACATCCGGGGATAATGCATCACCGTCCCCGGTTCACAGACAAAACGCTGCCAGAGACCATTGCGGTAAAAATATTGGGGCTGTTCACCCGTCAGCGGAATGGAAACTGCCGGGGCCGCGTAAAATGTCAAACGCTGTGAACAATTTTCCGGAGGCATGAAAATTTCCGCCGTCACCATCCGGGTGTAGCGCATTTTCAAAGCTCTGCCAAGTGCCTCTGATATACATTCGTAGTCTGTCATGCCGATAAATATATCATCGCAAAGAACTTTTGTCAATCTTCAGTGCACAGAACTTTTTCTGTTTTTACCACTGACTGCGCAGCTGTCTGAATGCCGAAATCAATTCTTCACGCACTTCCGCCGGGTAATCCTGCGCCGGACTGACCGGTGAACCCACTGCAAAACCCATATCCTGTAATATCGCTTTCAAAGGCAGAATGATCCCCGCCCCGCGAATGAATTTACCCAAGGTCGCCACCGTTGAAGCTATCCGGTGCTGGTGAGCTTTAGCCTTGACAATATCTCCGGCTGCAAAAGCTTTGTACAATGCCACGAACTCTTCCGGAATGATATTGTATAATGCCCCTATCCCGCCTTGCGCCCCGGTAACCAGACCGCAAAGCAGAGTTTCATCGGCTCCATTGATCACATTGATATTGCCGTCGTTGAGCTGCAAAAGTTTCCACATTTCATAGTAACTTGCCCCGGTATACTTCAGGCCGATGATATTTTCGGTTTTGATCAATTTTTCCATCAGCGTCACCATGCCGCCGGTCGAATACGCCGGAGTCCGGTAGATCAATACCGGCAGATCAGTCCGGCCGGCAAGTTCACGGTAATACTCTATCGTATCGCTCTCCGGATACTGATAGTAAAGTGACGGCGGAATGGAAGATATGCCGTCGACCCGGCACTTCTGCGCGTGTTCAGTCAATAAAAATGCTTCAGCGGCCCGGATCGCTCCAGTCTGTACGATTATTTTGCCCCGTCCGCGATTGACCCGGACAACGGTTTCCACCATCTGCATCCGGATCTCCGGAGTCAGAACCACTCCTTCGCCGGTTCCGCCGCAAAGATAGAAACCATCGATCCCGGCATCCAGCTGATATTCCACCAGATCTGCTGCGCAGGAGACATTCAATTTACCATTCTTATCCAGCGGAGTCACCAGCGCGGTCATCACTCCGTTGAAAACCTTGTTATCTTTCATAATAACCTTCCTGCTTATTGATTTCTTGCTTTTTCCGCATCTTCAACCGCTTTTTTCAGCAGCGGCATCATCTTTTCCAGAGCTTTTTCCGTATACAATATCCCTTTGGCCGGATCAGCATCACCGGGATATCCCATCACACCGACTTCAATGGCCGGATCCTGCCGGGTATTGGGTATCTCCTGCGGCAGCCCGCTGAATGTAGTCCGCTGCTGGTAAGCATCCGGATCGATCCGCAATTTTTCCGCTATTTCCGGGCGGTCAACAGCAAGTGCCGGCAGCTGCACCAGATCCGGACGGTAATTGAGCATCAATGATGTTTCCAGATCACCGGCATGAAAATCGCCGCCTTTCCGGTCCGCCGGGGCAGGTATCCGGAAAAATTCTCCCCGGCAGATAATCATTATCATCGCATCTTTCATCCCCGGATTGAGCCACTTCAAAATCCGCAGTGCCTCTTTCAACTGCACCAGACTTTCACTGCCGGCATGGCCCGGAGTGATGAATATATTTCTGAATCCCTGATTGACCAGAGCTTCCATGATATCGCACACCATATTGCAGAAATTGGTCGGTTTGACATTGATCGTACCTGCCAGCTGCCCGCCGGAAAAACAGTAATTCAAACACGGTGCAACAATGCAGTCGAGTTTTTCCGCCAGAGCCAATGCAAAATTTTCCGCATTGATATTATCGGTATTCAACGGCAGATGGTAACCGTGCTGTTCTACCACGCCGTAAGGAAAAACAATTGTCTGATTGATTTTCAGATATTCCCTGACCTCTTTAACGGTCATCTCTCCCATCAACCGGGTTCTCATAATGATCTCTCTCCTCTGTTCCTGTTTATTTACTGCCACGCCCCGGAGATAAAATCCGTCATAGCAATTTCATCGGCCAGTGATACAGCCGTATGGCCCAAAAATTTCTGTTTGCGGTAAACCACCTGCCGGCCATTTCCCCGCAACGCAGCAACCATCTCATCTGAATGTTTCACCGGAATCACCTCATCATGCGTGCTGTGAATGAACATATACGGTATATCCGGCATCCGTCCGGCCTGAAGCAGCGGCGCATGTTCGGTCATGGCAGAATCAAAACCACCGGGTTCACTGTCAAACATGTTGTGCATCGCCGCTGCACCGGACGGCCGCGAAGGAGTACTTGCCGCATAAAAGTCCGCCGGATCACACAATGGAGAAACCACCATGCATCGTGCCGCCGGAAATTTGCCGTAACAGCAATACTGCAATGCCGCATTGCCCCCCATGCTCTGCCCGGAGATCACCAGCGGCACTTTTTCTGACAGACGGTAATGGCTGTAAACTGCCGGGATCAGCCGGTCCATAAATTGCAGATCATTGCGGCATAGAAAACTCCAGGGATTGATGTAAGGGTACACGATCAAACCGCCGCGCGCGGAAATTTCCACTTCCCAGGAAGATATCTGATTGGCAGCGGTACGGCACAGACCATTGAGACCGTGAAACCAGATCACCACACCCCGGATATCTGTTTCCAGAAAAAGGTCGTTGAACCATGCGACCTTTTTCAATACTTCCGGAGCAATGCTCATAACTCGATGACCTGCAGATTGCGGAATTCCACTTTACCCGGCCCTTTACCGTTGACCCCGAAAATCATCTGCGCCCTGACCGTCCCCGGACGCAGCTGTCTGCCGGAAATGACCTTCCGGACAACAGTCCATTGTGAAGTCAGCTTCTGATTGCGCACGGCATAAACAAATACTCCGCCGTGTGTATGGATCCGCACCGGGGTATCAGCGGCAAAGGATTTATCCAACGGTTTTTCCAGAGTAATCAGCAGATTTCCGTTCTGTTTTTTTACCCCGTTGACGGTGATGAAAGGTGATATTTCAAAGTTGGGCAAATCGGATTCATCCTCTTTGGCATTAAAGGCCAGACAAAGATAGTTTTTCTTGACTGCATTCAATTCCGGAATACCGGAAACCGTCACACTCCGGCTGCCGGCCGGAGCTTCTGCGGCCAATTTACCAAGCGGAATATTTTTCAATGGCAGACAATTATACGGGAAAATACCTTTCCCATTGGCCGCGATACAGAGCAAACCGGCTTCCAGCTGTGCCTGCGTTCCGGCTTCAGTGAGCCGGAATTCTCCGCATATTGCATACTTTTTATCCGGAGCAACTTCAAAAACCGGATATCCGTAACGTATCGGCAATGGAAGTGCAGCCTGCAGCACCCCGCTTTCCGGAGCAGCTGAAACATATTTGCGCCATTGAGATGCTTTGCTGCCGGCAAAAACCGTCTTCCCCTCCCCGGCCCCAGCCGCAATTGCCAGTACCATCGCCATTGAAATAAAACTTTTTTTCATAATCTCCTCCATTGTTTGTCAGATCTGCCATCTTACTGACCGCAATTCATAACTTTCATCCGTTTTAGTATAATATGCGGTCAGGATCTCTCCGTTATTCAACTGCACGCTGGATGGATAACCGCAGTCACCGGACTGAGTTTTGACCAATTCAAATGCGTCGCTCCAGCTTTTACCGTTATTTTCGCTGATCATGGCCCGGACTCCGAAGTTGCCTTCGGTACGGTCTCCGAAACTGAAAATCAGACGGCTGTCAGAAAAACGGCAGAGATTGCCGGTTACTTGCCGGGGACGGGTCAACTGCCGGATAAAGTGCCAGGATCTGCCGTCATCGACCGAATCATATTGCAATATTCCCCGATCCTCTGTCCGGACCACTGCGATCCAATGACCGCCGCCGAGGTGGGCGATATCAGTTTCATTACAGCGGTCAGCGATCCGGGCAATGGTTTTCCAACTGACGCCCTGATCACAACTGCGGATAAAGCAGCTTTCGACCAGCCCGTTGAGATTCAGATATGCCGCCACGCACAGATCCCCGTTATCTGCTTGAACGATATTGCCGAATGCCACCCATGTCAAGGGCGACAAACCGGGTGTTTCGGCGTAACTTTCCCAGGTTTTCCCCCGGTCGCTGGAGATCATGGATGCCGGTATCAGCAATCTTTCCCGGAAAAGTTTCCATCCGGAACAGAGCATCACCACCCGGTCACCGGATATTCCGGCAGCATGATTGGTGCGGCAGGTTCCCGGCTGGTGGTGAAACACCGTCTGCCGCTGTCCCCAGCTGTGACCGTTATCCGTACTGAAAAGCAAATCCAATTCGCCCTCATTGACTACATGGCTTGCTTCATTGTGAAAGAGCAGCATCAATTCGCCATTATCAAATTTTTTCAGATTCGGCCATGCACAAACATCGGAACAGATCAACTGCGATGGCTGGACTTTCAGATTCATTTTACGATATCTCCTGTCGCGTTTTTGCCGCGAAACACCCATTTGCCGTTTTCAAATCCGGTCAGACCATAACAGGATTTAAGATTTTTTCCTTCGGGGAAAGTGATCTCTGCCACGCCTTCACCCTTGCCGACATTGGCAATGAGCAGGGCGGTTTTCCCGTCATTGGTCTTGAATGTCTGCGCCCGGACATGGCCCTTGATCACTTTCATCTCAAATTCCGGATGTTCCTGATCACTCAAAAGATACGCTTCCAGATCCCGCAACATCTGAGCCTGGCGGCAGACCATTTCCCACCGCTTGAGATATCCGGCATGATCGACCCCCTCGCGCAGCCATTGACGGGAGTAGAAATAAAAGCCTTTGATGCCGGAAAGAGCCATCAAAATCAAATTGCCTCTGATCTGTTCCTCTTTCGGGAAATACCAGGGAACAGTCTTGCTGTAATTGTTCCAGTTGAATATCTGCGGCAAGCTCCAGCAGGAAATGTGTCCATTGACCCCGAAACGCCGGTGCAGAGCATCCATTGATTTGGCGATGATTTCCAGATCGGATTCGGCATTATAGATAGGATAGTTATCCATTGCCATGATATCTGCTCCGCCGATACACTCATTATACGCATCGATCTTGTACTGTGCCTGAATGGTCGGATGGAAAGGATCAAGTTTGGCGAAAAGTTCGCGTTTATAAAGTTCATATTCAGACAGGTCGGTTTCATCGTTGAGATACCACATCAGCATCGCCGGATGTGCGGCATAGGTTTTGACCATGAATTTGATAACTTCTGTCTCTCCCAGAGCGTCGAGCATTTTACTTTTTTTATGCAGCGGTTTGGCACAAAACATGACGGTTTTGCCTGAAGCGTGGAGAATATCCATGAGTTTCAAAGCATTGTCCACATGTTTCTGCGTTATTTCCCCCCACTTTTCATTGCTTTCCTCACCTTCAAATCTGGTCCACCAGATCGAACCGAGGCTGTAAACATTAAAAGGACTTTCGCAGAAAAGTTTAAGATCCTCATTGGTGATGACCCAACCGTATTTTTCCAACGGCGGAGTATAATGATTATCGTAAATAGCCACCGGCAGATATGGTTTGCCGTTACGGATCATCCGGCCTTTTTCATCGATCCATACGCCGTTTTCCGGCATGGGATTACCGGCGGAAATGTTGAATTTTTTACTTATTCCGCTGTAGGTGAAGTGCAGAGTGCTTTCACCCGGCTGCCAATCCGCTTCGATGACGAACCGGTCATTTTCCACCGGCACACTCATTTCAAATTCGGTTGCGCCGGTACATTTGACCTGCACTGCCGGATCTTTTGCAGCGACATCTCCGATAAAAGCACTGGCAAAAACCAGGGCGTGTTTACCGGTTTTCAATCCGTGACGCAGAACCGGATTGAGCAGATCGATCTGCCAAACCGGTTTGAGTTCGCGCAGGATCGGACTGCAGAAAACTGCATATCCCAGTTCATTGGCCGGTTGTTTGAAAGGCATGCCGAGGAAAAAACCGATATAAGTGGTGTCCAATTGTTTCGGGGTGGTGAATTCATACCGGACAGTGCGCCAGGGAAAAGTGCCGGTCTCTTTGTTGCGGCGCATGAATGCTCCGGTCCATTTGCCTTTGTACCGGAATTCCAGACGGACGCCTGCCCCCATTTTCAGATGGGAAATTTTCTCTCCTCTTACCCGGTAGATGATCTCATAGCGGGTATTAGGTTTCAATGGAACTTTAACCGTCTCGTACTTGTAATCAAAAACATCCTTATTTTTCCGCTGAACGATCAATCCGGGAGAACCATTTTCTCCGGCGTTGACTCCAAATTCACGCTCGGCACTTGCGGCCCAGCTGCGGAAAGTGGAATCCGGAAAAAGGTTGTCTCCGGAAGCAGCATATCCCGGCAACATGATAACAGCGGTCAATATTGTGAATAATAATTCTTTTGCTTTCATAGTATTTCATTTATCCTGCAAGTAGTTGAATAATGCCCGCATCAAATCGCGTCCCTTGACACGCGAAGTTTCTGCAGAAGTACCATTTACATGGCAGCCGAATACCGCCTGCAAACCGAAATTGTCATTGATGAACCTTTCAAAATAGCCCTCCGGACGGGTGGTCAGAATAATGGCTTCATCTGCCGGGTTCCAGACGGCGGTGCGTTTTTGAGCAACTTTATCGCAAAGTTCCTGTTCCGAAGCCATAAAGTCTGACAGATCGCTGACAAATCCCCAATTACCGTGAATTTTTCCGGCCAGTACCACCTGTAATTCCCCGGAAAAGAGTTGACGGGAAAAATCTTTGACATTCTGCAACTCTTCCGGACAATAATCCTCCCGGTGAAATCTCAATCCGCCGTAACCATATCCGGCACTGTGATAGGACCCGGCAATGACCCCATCGACTCCGACCATCGGCACGATGAAAAAGCGGAATTTTTTCCGCATGACCGCTGCTTCCGGAGTGTCGCTCAAAAGTTCATTTACAGCCCCCTCCAGCGCAAAACTGCCGGTCATCTCATCGGCATCTTCCCGGGAGATGATGTATACTGCCTTTTTTGTAGCAGGATCACCGGATATCTCCAGCAGCGGCTGAACCACCTCATTGCGGCTGAATCCGATCGAAGAGATCTTCACCGCCGGATTACTGCTGATACTATCCAGAAATTTCAGCATGTCGCTGTACAGATAAACCGGAGCAGAACTGACATACGCACAATCACCGGTAAAGGTGTGAACGATGGTATAAAGATCATCAAAGGTTGAACGGTCATTTTCAAAATGATCGACATCCTGATAATCTATCCCGTTGTAAGTCACTACCGGGGAATAGAGTTTTCCATCCATACGGTAGTGATAGTTTCCACCGTTCCAGTGGGACAATGCCGGTTTGTAATCCCGGCACCGGAAACTGATCACCACCTTTTTGCCCTTGCAGTTGCGGATGCGGAAACGGAATTGATACGTGGTATCCGGACGCAGTTCAATAAAGTAGTAGTTTTCGCCAAGACGAACTGCCCGCCCCAGATTACCACCCTCGAAATCTGCATCGAACTGCAGATTTTCCTCTTCCCGGGAAACATAGATTTTCATGATTCTTGTCTTTTAAAACATCTGGATTTGAAAATTGCGGTCTTTGTAGCCGAGGAAATTTTCAGTAGCATCAGCAGCGGTACTGTCGGAGTTGGGCTTGAAATATTTGTCCTTCAGCTCTTCCGGGGCGACCGTCGCGACATTACCGGCAAATGTTGCCAGATTGATCTGACCGTTGTGATAAGCCGTCGGCACTCCCCGGTTGGTATCCACCCATTGGGCTGCATTATTACCGGCAGGAATGATCGGACACTGATACGGGGTTTTCACAGCATCATCATACCGGGTATGATTGTCTATGAAGTTGACCAGCACACTGAAAGAGATGGTTTTGGCATTGGCTCCGGTACCTGATTTCTGATATGCACTGTTTTTCAGATGGATCCCGACCGGATCAACATAGGGCGCAGCGTAAGCTGATGATCTGGTACTGGTAAATCCGACTCCCTGCGGTCCGGAAGGACAACGGTAAAAGACATCGGTCCCGTTCTTGGGTTCTTCAACAAAACCGGCTTCATAAAACTGATCTATCCAGGTGTTGGGCTTTTTCAATCCCATAACAGTTGCCGGGAAGAACTCTTCATGAGCATCCAGATACATCCGGCTGACGGTAGCGGTCTGTTTGAGGTTGTTGATACATGCCGCCGCCCGGCCGCGTTCACGGGCAGAATTGAGGGCAGGTAAAAGAATTGCCGCCAAAATCGCGATGATGGCAATGACCACGAGTAATTCGATCAGAGTAAAGCCGCACAGCTTTACTCTCCGGACGGAGAGTTGATGTTTCATTTGCGTTCTCCCATATTGATTATGTTTTCACTGTGCCGTCCCCCCGGGGCGGCAATACACCCTTGCCTTTTATTATACCACAAACCGGTAACTGATACAATAGCTGAAAATGACTAAATGATAGTAAAATGGGATATTATAGTACAAAACGATACTCAAGATGCCAGCAGGAGATATGGTCGTGCTTCATACTTAACTGCAAAGGTATATAACTTTGGGGATACGCTCTTGCCATCCGGGTGGTATATGGATAATAGCAAATTACTACCCGGCCACCGGCAGAAAAAAACGGATCACGGCAGCTGCTGTGATCCGATCAGGATATCTTTTGTTTTCCGGGAATTATTTTTTCACCGGCACTGCAGGGAAAAGTATTCCGGTACCCAGCAGTATCATCAACAGATAAATGATCCAGTTCTCCATAAATACGGCTGGAGTCACTTCCGGGTGGCGTTCCAATTTCACTTCGACGATCCCGGCCGCCTGTTCCCGCAGCAGTTCCGGCCGCCGGGCCGCTGAACCGATGTAAGAGGTGAATACCCCATATTTATTCACCACTCCGGAACCGCCGTTGTTCCCGCAGCGCACCATCGGCAGTCCGGTTTCCACACAACGCATCACCGCATTAGCCAGATGCTGTTCAGGTTCACTGCTCTGCGGATACCAGACATCATTGGATAACACGGTCAGCACGTTTGCTCCTTTCCGGGCGAAAGCGGCACTCAAATAGGAGAACACCCCTTCGTAACAGACGGCGGTACCGCTGCGGATATCTCCGGTGATATCCAGCGGTCTGATCTCCTTTCCGGCGGTCAGATCTCTGCCCATGTCAAATTTTTCGATCCATGATTCCGGCAGAAGTTCCCGGAACGGCACATATTCACCGTACGGGACCCGGTGGAATTTATCATAACGCCCGGTTATCTCTCCATCCGGAGATAACAGCAGCGCGCTGTTGGTTATCCCGTCATCAGCAGTGATATCCAGCGAACCGATAAGCATCTGGGTTTTCAAACTTTTCACCGCATAACGGTAAATTTCCCCCAGCTGATATTGTTCGCGCAGCGGTATGGGAACTGCACACTCCGGCCAGATGATCGTCTGCGGGGAAAACTGCTTCATCCGGTGGGACAACTGCGTGTATACCCGGATGGAATTCACCACCTCCTGCGCTGAAGCGATGCGCTGTTCCGGTAAATTTCCCTGTATCAGAGCGCATCGCCAGATGACATTATCGCCGGATTTTTCCGGAATATTCATCACTGCCGTTCCGTAAATCACCGCCGCCAGCGGATAGAGCAGCAATATCCCCGACACCATCCACCGCCGTTTCCGGCAGAAAATCAGGGCAAACAGTGCCGCATTGGCCAGCGTTATAAGCAGTGATACACCGTACCGGCCGGTGAGCCGGGCGATCTGCATGAGAACCGGTACTTGCCAGAGTGTAACACTTAAATCATTCCAGACAAAGAGATAATATCTGCTCCATTCAGTCAGGGTGAAAAGTACCGCCGCTCCGGATAAATAACGCAGCATGGTTCCCGGTGGAAGTGCGGAAATTTTTTCTGCGGAAAGCTGACCGCCGCAGCACCGGCGGGCCCAGAAGCCGGCCAGAAGGGTGAAAAGTGCCGGCCACAGCGATATTACCGGAGCCAGCAACCAGGGGACAGCCGGATGTATTTCCCGCAAAAAACGGTAGGCAAACAGCGACCAGCCCAAACCCCAGACCCAGCCGCACAGAAGCCGGAAATACCATCTGCCGTACAGTCCGCAGTAAAAGAGTACCGGCAGCACAAAGAGTATGGCCCAATTCCAATTCAGCGGCGGCAGAGCTGAAGCATAAAGCATTCCGGAAACAAGACAGATAAATATCAACAGCAGATCTCTGATTGCTTTCCGGCGCGAAGTGCAGATTTTATTTTCCGGTCCGGCAGTATTTTTCATGCTTCACTCACCTCTGCTCCCAGTGCGCGCAGTTTATCCACCAGATGTTCATATCCCCGGTAGATCACATCCGCCCGGTCGATACGGCTCTCGCCGCGTGCGCAGAGCGCGGCTATGACCATCGCCATCCCTGCCCGGATATCCGGACTGGACATGGAAACTCCGTGCAGTTGGGTGCGTCCGGTGATCACCACCCGGTGCGGGTCGCAAACGATCGCATTCGCCCCCATGCTTATCAGCCGGTCAACGAAATAAATGCGGCTTTCAAACATCTTTTCAAAGAACATCACCGTCCCCCGGCTCCGGGTGGCGGCAACGATCGTACAGCTCATCATATCCGAGGGATACTGCGGCCAGGTGCCGTCAGATATTTGCGGAATGTAACCGCCGAAGTCACTTTCAATCTGCGGATCCTGATCCCCCGGCAGAATGATATGATCTTTGCGGAGCGTCATCTGCCACCCCAATCTTTCAAACACCCGCCGGAGCATCCAGTAGTGGCGGGGGAGTGTTCCTTCGATCGTCACCGGCACCCCGGCGGCGGCTCCCAGGGCCAGAAAACTGCCCGCTTCGATATGATCTTCACAGACAGTATATTCGCATCCGGAAAGTTCTCCGGCTCCTTCGATGGTCAATGTATTGCTCCCGGCTCCGGAAATTTTTGCCCCCATCGCATTGAGCATACCGGCCAGGTCGCTGACATGCGGTTCGCAGGCGGCATTGTATAAAGTGGTGGTTCCCCGGGCGGTGGCGGCGGCGATCATTATCTGCTCGGTGGCGGTTACGCTGGCTTCATCCAGAAAAAGTTCGCGCCCCCGGAGCTTGCCGGGAACGGAAAAACTGTAAGTGCGGCAGTCATCATCCATTTCCGCTCCGAGTTTGGTCAATCCGTAAAAGTGTCCGTCCAGACGGCGGCGGCCGATAACATCTCCGCCGGGCGGGTAGAGTACCGCTTTACCGCATCGTGCCAGCAGCGGCGCGGCAAAAAGTATGCTGGTACGGTTGCGCGAACAGAGTTCCTGCGTGATTACGTGAGTTTTTACATCACTGCACCGGAAGCGCAAAGTGCCGTTTTCCAATGTATACTGCGCCCCCAGAGAAGCGGCAATGTCAAGCATGGTATGGACGTCAAGTATATCAGGGACGTTGTGCAGGATCGATTCGCCATCGGTAAGCATCAAAGCGGCGATCATCGGAAGAACGGCATTTTTATTGCCGGAAACGGTTATCCGGCCGCCGGTGAGAGTGCCGCCTTTTACTATAAGTGTTTTCATAATTTTTATTTTTCCCATTACATAATAAACAAAACTGACAAAATAATCAAAATCTTTCCCGCCGGTGTCGCAGCGTGGACTTCTCCAAAAAATCTCCCTGCGGCGGCGGGAGAGCCGCCTCGCCGCCCGGGCTTCCGCCCCGGCGGTTACAGTCGATTTTCCGGAGGCCTCCCTCTGCGGCATTCCGTCGGCTTCGCCTT
>SUVW01000034.1 GCA_015061815.1 Lentisphaerota bacterium | reverse complement strand
AACGGATGAGCAGCATCAAACGTTCCCAGGGATCAAGAGCCCACAATTCAGAAATCGGCAGTTGTGAAATCAATTCAGGATATTGTTCAAGGTACACTTCCAAATAAGCACATTCAGCTTTCCATTCTCCGTGCAATTTCCAATAAGCATCTTCTCCCAAATTGGCTTAAAAAAAAGTAAGAACTTCAGCTGAGGAGCTTGCTTTCATTCATAATAGAATCTCCTATCCCAGTTATGCCTTATCGATCTCACTGTATCCACGCTCAATACGAATCAGCAGTATTATCATCAGCAATATTACAAGCAAAATCAACGATTCTGCACACCAGAACCACACTGCTGATACGTTGCTGATAACAGAAAACGACTGGTAAAATCCAATACCGCTCAGTCCAATTGATGTGACTGCACATAAAAAGAGAAATCCGTGGTGTGGGATACCATTGCAAGGTTGCTGATTTTCTCTGATCCTCCGCAAATCAAGCAACACATTGTGCCTGATCATCACAAAAATCGCCGCCGTCACGATAGCAAGGGGAAATGCCGCTGACAAAAAATATTTGCTGTTACCGTTCCTCAATGCTGTGACAGTCAGAATCAGCAGCAGCACAATGTGAAATACTATTGCTCCGCCGACTGCCACAATGCCTCTTTTTACCAATTTTTCTGTAGGATGGCTGATCTTGCTGACGGGCATTTCTTCATATCCAGTTTCGGACCACGGTGCCGGTGCTCGGAATTTATCGCCGCCAAGTCTCAACCACTGCCTGTAAAGCAATATGAAAAAGAGCGCAGACGGTAGCATCCACAGTAAACGCCAGAGCCAGATGTAACGGAAGGCAAAATCCCCCAAACCTCCCTGGTACTTTAGCAGGTCGATACAAGCTCCCAGAACCAATCCGAAAACCAATACCAATATTGAACGCAACATAGCACAAGCAGAACAAAACTGACCGAAACGGGATTGGGGATAGGTACGCATCAGCATCGGCATACTGCTTAAATTATAAAAAGTTCCGCTTATACGCAGAAAAATCATCATTATCAAACTGCTCCACCAGAAGACCATCGCCGGAGGAGTCGCGAACAGAAATTTGAGGAAAAACAGCGGTTCAAGCAATGACAACAAAAGCCCGAAAAGATATACCCGTACCGGATGCCAGCGGTCAATCAACAATGTTCCTGCCGCTGCTCCAGCGATTGATAATGCAGTATTAATAACTCCCTGGATACCGAAAAGTTTGCCGATGCTATCCAGGGACAACCCCATATTCTGGTTGAAAAAAATCAGAAATGTGCCAATAGTGCTGACCGACATCAACCCGGTGGATATAAACGCATACCAGTAAAACGGATGGGAAAAGCTTTCTTTAACAAAGGTTAGTACCCCTCTTGAGCCTGAACTCTTTTCTGCATCTTTCTCAGGAACTGGCGGATAATCTGGTTCTTTGAGCAAAAAGCACATCACCCCCACTCCAGCGGTATAAATTATGGCGGCAAACAGCATCAGCAGTTTGAAATGGCTCAAAGAATATTTAAGCAAAAACAAATTGAAAACAGTTGTTGCTACAGTACACGCTACCTGTACCGCTCCAACCACCCTGGCTTGAAATGCCACAGGAATTACATCATTATAAATGTAATAGATCACCGAACCGACAAACATATAGAAAAATTGATAAAATGCCATAATAATGCCGATAGTAACAATTGTAATGGTCGTCGGAGCAAATTTACTCAATCCGGCAAGTTTTTGAAAAAATACGGCGATTTCAGAGGAAAAAGCAAATCCGGTGATACTCAGAACATACGGTATAAGCGTCCACAAAATAAATGGAATCCTTCTGCCCCAGCGACTGCGGTAGCGGTCACTTTTAAAACTTACAATCGGACAAATCGTAATATTGAATATACCTCCGATAGTACCGATGATGAGTGTTATTGTCTTATTGTCGGCACCCAGAGCATCTTTTAAATGCAGCGGAATAAGATTATTGATAATGTTGGTGGTCAGGGTAAAGCTGAAAAACGCAAACAGGATTAATCCTACGGACAGCAGTAATCCTCCCAGCGAATAACGCAGTGTACCGCACTCGTAAATTTTTTTTGCCATAATCATCCTCTGTTGAAAAATTTTCCTGATATTTGCCTGTTTAGGCAACCTGATGCTGTCAAAGCATCTTCTTCGGCATAGCCGTATCTAAAATTGATGGCGGTATCCAAACGCGACAGATTGATTTCCGTTTTGAAAAGCATAATATTCAGCCCTCCTTGTCTCCTATATTACACCTGCATCACAGCTTGATAAAAAACAATATACTTGATTATCGATTTTATATTTTGATGTCATCTGTTTGAATATGATCCCAAATCTTAATATCAAAGTTAATTATAAAGATTTTTATGCTCCAGGGGTGAGACAATAAGTGATTCCAGCGGATAATTCAAGCGTCTTGACCGTTTCCCCTCCGGCAAAAAAAGTATTGCCGTCTGGAACTGAAATCCTGATGCGGCAGTCTTTAGGAGACGTGAAACACAGTTCCCTGGTTATGCCGGATTCCATTCTTCCTGAAATCTTGATGTTTCCGGGAGCAGAAATATTGGTAAAAACAGCATTTTTCCATGAAGCAGGGATGCCGTAAAAACATTTAAAAACTCCTTGAGTTTCAAAAAAGAACATATCCTGCACGGCACAGGCGGCACCAGGCGAGGACTTCATCGTTAGGAATGAAGTCGTACCCGCCGTAATTGATACCGCCGATCATTGCCATCATACAGCGGTTACGTCTGCCCAGCTCAGCAAGTTCACGGATCTTTTCCGGATCATTACCGTCAAAATGGACATGGAAATCAATGAATTTCACAGTTTTCGATCCTTTTTCAATGCCAGAATACGGTCGATGACATAATTTCTCTTTTTATCAAGCGGAATGTTTTCCGATTTCAGAATATTTTCCAATTTTCCGTTTTCTTCATTCCTGACATTTTCCGGCAGTTCGGCGATGAGTTCCCGCAAGGTTTCCACATACCGCCAGTCGTTGGCACCGGCGCGGACACCTTCAAAAGCCACCGTCGGCAGATAGTTGCCCTCTTTGTCTTTGTAGCAGTATTTGGTACGGTGATAACCGTTGGCAAAGTCATCAACTTCCAAATCCGGATCAAAGGTATGCGGCAGGTAAAAAACCCATATCATAAAGCCATCCATTTTCAGATCTGCCGGCAGAAATCCGCAACTGCGGCGGGTCCGGTTGAAATCATCCCACCAGGTTGGCCACTCCATTCCCCAGTAAGGCTGTCCCCACGCGTGGACAGTTTCCCGGAAATTGATCGCCTCATTGCGGGAAATGCGGCTGGATTCGACACAGCCGACATTGATTTCCGGGCGGAGCATATCGATGATGGGCAATTTGTAGGCGGTACAGAAAATTTCCGTTTCCGGAGAGATCTCTTTGGAAAATTGGAACTCCATTTTTGCGTACCATGACCGGTAATCCCATTTTTTCCGGGTTTCAGCGGTCTGATCGACCTGAAATCCGGGTTCATCCATCAGATGCAGATAGTAATCCGGATAGTTGGCTTCTTTGGCATGATCGATGACCTGTTTCAGAATTTTCTGATACATCGCTTTGGATTTGGCCGGATATTGTCCCTGCGGAACGATATAGTGCCGTTCACCGTAAGGGTAGACGGAACGGAAACCTTTGGTTTCCCCCGCCAGTTCCAGTGCTCTGCTCGCCAATCCGTCATGGAATGGATTGTAGACCATTTTATGGGTCATGCCGGATTGACGGTAGCAATCGATAAGTTTGTCGCTCATGGAAAAGTCAACGACCGGTTCGCCGTCCTTGAGAGAAGCACGGACATAGGCATCACCGAGGTAAACGGTATTGGCACCGTAGGACCGCATCCATTTGAATGCTTCAAGATCAGCCTTGTGATAGTAACAGAACATATACGGCTTACCGGCAGTCAGCTTGAATGGCAGCACTTCAAAGGTCAGCGGAATATCCAGTTTTTCCCCGTCGGCTTCAATGGTGACACAGCCTTTGTATATGCCGGGAATGGTATTTTCCGGAAGTTTGGAGATCAGGTTGTAAAGTCGCGGACACTCCGGCGTGATGGAAACGCTTTTCAGCGGAACCTGAACTTTGGGGATCACCCGGTAATATTCGCCCCAGTAAATATTCATCAGTTCTGCGACCCTCGGTTCGAAAACAGAAGCGGGCAGAACTTTGCCATCGGCACTTTTCAATTCACCGATGGAGACGGAGACTTTTTCCAACGGGCGCAGGGCACCGATGGCGAAAAAGAGTTCTTCACCCTGTCCGGGAGTGGAACGGATTGAGAGTTGTTCAATTACTTCATTGCGGCGGATCTTTCTGCCCGGAGCAGTTTCGCGAACTTCTGCCGGTCGGAATGGAACAAATCCCCGTGCTTTTTCAGCGGCTGCCGGGATGAATTTGTGGTCATCAAGAAGATCAAAGCGAAATATCATTTTTCCGTTGCGGGTATAAGCGTGCAGTCCATCGGTGAAGCTCAAAGAAGTGAACTTGGTTGTCCACCCGGGAGTTTTCACCTCTCTGACCACCGCATCCGAAGCGGGGATCAGCCGCAGCCCGGCAATGGTCAATTCCCCGGGAGTTCCGGAGATCCACGCCGTCAGTTGCAAATTACTGATCTTTTCCGGCAAAGTGAAATTTTTGGCATAACGGACAAACGGCAGTGTCCGGCTGCCGGCAGTACGCTCCCGGTACAGTACCACACTTTGATTTTTACCGGCGGCATCCCGGTATTGTGCCTGAATCGAAACCAATCCGTTTCCGCTTGACGGTTTATAGCAGAATTTGGCATCCATAACCACCGACTGACCGGCAAAAGAAGCGGCATCAAGTTTTTCAACGATTTCCACCCGGCTGCTGTCGGTGGCGGTAAGTTTCCACCCCTCGCCGAATGCCGTGACCGTTTTGACAACCGCCGGACTCTCTCCGGCAGAAAGCATCCCGCTGCAGACGGCAGAAAAAAATATTGCAAAAAAAAGTTTTTTCATCCTTCACATTTCCCTGTCAAAATTCCGCAGAGGTAAATTTCACTTGCGCGCCATCCCACCACGGCGCAACATAACCATTCTGATCAACATAGATCCCCGCCAGAGCTTCGCAGTGGCCATCCATAAAAAGCTGATTCATATTTTTACCGTGCGCTCCGGCAGAACCGTAACTGGCGACATTGCTTTTGCCGGTACCGGAGAGAAAAATATTGGCACTTTTCAAGACAATATTACGGGGAACCGCATCACCCATAAGTACGGATTTTTCCGGATTGATTGCTTCACTGCCTTTGGTAATGACATTGCGGTTACCGTTTTTGCTGCGGTATTTTTTCTCAATAATGTGAGCATTGTAGGCGTAGTCGGTAAAGACGAACTGCCGGGACTGCCAGCGCGGAGAAATATGTTTTTTTGCCGAAGGACAGAGCAGATTCACCGAGGAATACATGGTTCTGCCGACAGTTTGGGGGTGAGTGACATTGTTTTCCGAACTTTTCATGATCACTCGTGTGCCGAAAAGCGGCATTTTGCGGATGATCCCCGAAGCATCATTGCACATCGCCTGTTCCAGCCAGTCCCGGGTATTGTAAGTGCCGTCTTTCCGGCGATCCTGCGTATTGATCGCCGGAAGAAAACAATCGTCATTTTCCGCACGGTAATTGGCAAGAGCGGCACCGTTGTTTTTAAGGTTGTTCATACAGCTTGCCACCAGTCCGTAGGACTGAGAGGCATTGAGTACCGGAGTGAGCAATGCGGCAAAAACTGCGATCCCGGCAAAGATCATCACCAGTTCAACCATAGTGAATTGTTTGTTCATTTCTATTTTCCCTTATCAATATTCTGTAGTATCCAACTTCACCTGTGCATCTTTCCACCAGGGCGAAACATAACCGTTTTTGTCGGTGTAAATTCCCGGCAGAGATTCACAATGTCCGTCGATAAAAAGCTGATTCATATTTTTGCCGTGCTGTCCGTTGGTTCCATAGCTTGCTACATTGCCGCCATTCAGACCAGTTCCATAAAGGAATATATTATGATCACTTACTGCAATATTACGGGCCACAGCATCGCCCATCCATACTGCGACAGAGGCATTTATCATCTGGGAAGTTTTAGTGATTTTCCTGTCATTATTTCTATTCGGCCAATCCATTTTCCCACAGAGATATGCATTGTAGGCATAATCCGTGTAAGCAACGCCGTAGGTGTGCCATTTCGGAGCGATATGCCTGCTGGCAGACGGACAAAGAAGCATTTCTGAAGAAACCATTGTATCCCCGATATGGGAATCGTTAGTCAATTGTGCTGCGTCGGGAGTCATTTGTACAAAATTTCCGAAAACAGGGGTACTGCGGACGTGAGATAAACCGCCTGAGTTATCCTTAAAAAGAGAATGCTCCAACCAATTTCTTGTATTGCCATTGGACTGCAGATTCTGCGCCAACAAAAAACAGTCATCATTTTCATTGGAATACTGCACCAGTGACATACCATTCTGCTTTAGATTATTCAAACACGAAGCGGAACGGCCGCGTTCCCGGGCCGAGTTGAGAGCTGGAAGCAAAATAGCTGCAAGAATGGCGATGATCGCGATGACAACTAGTAATTCAATCAGAGTGAAGGCTTCCGCCTTCACTTTCCACGTGGAAAGTGTTTGTTTTTTCATTGGTAATCTCCTTTTACTTGGTTTAATTTCGTTTTCGACACGGAACCGTTAAATTTTTATTTACTGTATCCCCCATTTGCTGTTATTGTTTAACTTTTTCCTGTTGAAAAAGTTGTCCACATAATTGACAACTTTCAATTTTCCCATTTCCTGCAAAATTCCGTACATCTCCGGCAGATCCGTATAGCGCAAAATCCCCCGCAGCATCAGAGAATGCGGCCACAAAGTTATCCGGGAACGCGCCATCGAATCAAAAGATTCCGGGGCATCATAAAGAGTGACAAAGTCGATATCATCACTCAAAATTGCGGCAAAGAGAGCCACCACTGCACCATGCCCGCGCCCGGCGATCCGGATATTTTTCACTCCGCGCGCTTTGGCAAAGGCTACTGCTCCGAGCAGATCGCGTACCCGACCATTAAGCGATGAGGAGGCAAAAAGGATCTCCGTACTGCAGTAATGATAATCCATCACATATCCCAGATAATACATCGTATTGAGACTGTCGCCGCAATTAAGCGGAAACGCCATCCCACTTCCCCGGACATCCACTCCGGCCACCGGAGAAGAAACTTCCACATGCTGTAACTCATCAGCAGAGGAGAGGTGCGGGACATAGAGAGTCAACGATTCAAAAGCCGGAAAGTGATAAAAATCCCTCTTCTTTTCCGGAGTTTTCAGCAGCAGTGCCGTCAGGATCCCCGGTTCGGTTTCCAGGGCGAATTTGGAATAAACGAACTCTTTATCAGTTCCAAAATTTTTCACCGATGCCCGCAGTGTCCGGCAGTACGGTTCAGGAACTGCTGCGGGGAAACCATACTTTTCGATCAGCAGTTTCCGGATACCGGCGAGATCTGTTTTTTTCCGGCCGGCGGCGAAGTGATCCAGTTCTTCCACAATCAGATCATGCACCAGTTTTTTTCCCGGCAGATTGCCAACTTCACCATCCGGAGTACAGAAAAGGTTTTGCGCCGTCACTGTTTGCGGCAAGGCAAATTCTTTGCCGTCAAACGCTTTGATCCCGGCAAGACGGTGAAAAAATTTATACATGGCAAAGCGGTTTTCAGGCGAGTAAGTGTGAAAAGTCGGACCGATGAACAGTTGAATATTCTCCTCTTTGCCCAGCAGCCGGTAAACTTTGCGGCACTCCTCAAAAGTCTCTTTGATCCCTTCGGCATCGAAAAAATCATCCTTTTGGCCCAACAGCAGTACCGGTCGCGGCGCAAAGCTGAGGATCAGATCGCCCATTTCACACCCGGCTGCCGCCAGTCCGGGCGGCATCTGTTCGGCATCGACCGGCAATTCGTTTTCGATATTTCTTTGCCAGCTGGTGACGTAGCAACTGGGTGCTGCCATCGTTATCCGGGGATCAAGTGCATTGACAAAGGCACTCAATGTACCGCCGCCGGAATTACCGGTCACTCCCACATGGGCCGGATCGACCTCCGGGCGCGACAGCAGATAATCCAGTGCCGACAATGCATCATGCACCCGCCATGAGCCGAAAAATTCATCTGTGAGCCATAACTGCTTACCCAGCATATTGTGTTCCAGCGTAGTAAAGCCATCCGTGATCCCCGCACCGGGAACATTGCGGAACTGGTGGCGTTCCCCCTGGCCGATGGGATCGACCGCCAGAACAACAAAGCCGTTTTTCGCCATCGTCAGAGCCAATCCGGAAATTGCCGGATTATTGAGATGCACCCCACCGGAACTGTGTCCGCAAAGATAAAGCACCGCCGGCAGCGGTTTGGAAACTTTTTCCGGCAGGTAAAGCAGAGCTGTCACCGGGAAATTTTCCCGGCTGTCCAAGATGATCTTTTCGATCCGGCAGCCGGAAACATTCAATACCCCGGTGATTTGAGCCGGCGGCAGAGTTTTGCGGACAGGCAGATCGAATGATCCGGAGATCTTTTTTCTGACCTCCTGGATGTACGCTTCAGCATCAGCACGGTTTTTCAGAGCATCGATCCGCGCGGAACGTTCTTTATTCAGTTTCCGGATGCGGGAAACATTGTACTCCTGAAGCAATGTCCCGTAAACATTATTATCCTGACCGCTCTGCGGTTTGCCGGTAAAGGCAATAGCGGGCAATTTTTCCGGCAGTGCCTGAAGTGTCAGGCACAATCCTGTCGTCAGGACGGATACTGTCATCAGCAAGTTTTTCATAACCGCCCCTTTCCGGCGGCTTCCCGGGCCGTTTCCGCGACTGCCGCCGGCACGGAATATTCCGGTTCCCAGCCCAGTTCATACTCTGCTTTACCGATTTCAAAACACATATGTTCGGCAAGGAAAGTCAGACCGCCCCGGATATCTTCACCGTGTTTGGCAATAAGTTCATCAAAGGAGTGATTCTCAAAGGTCACTTCTTTATCCAGTGCTGCAGCGTTGAGTTCACAATATTTGCGTACCGTAACTGCATTTCTGCCGCAGATATTGTACGCCTGACCGACACTTGCCGGATTACCTGCTGCCAGAGCGAAAGCCCGCCCCAGATCCCGGACATGGACGATCTGCAGCAAAGCATTGCCGCCGTCAAGCAGATCCAGAGTTTTGCCGGTCATAATATCGGAAATGAAATCTTCGCGTCTGCCGCCAATATTATCCAGCGGCAGTTTGCCCGGTCCGGCAATACAGCTTGGTCGCAGAACCGTTCCCCGCAGGTTTCCTGCGTCAACTGCCGCAAACATCGCCATATCAGCGGCAACTTTGCCCTGAAAACCATCGTATTTGGCATGTCCCCAGAGGTGTTCTTCGTCAGCAGGAATATATTGCAGAGGTGTATATACCCCAACCGAACCGCATTGGATATAGCGGTCATAAAGTTGGTTGAATTCCGTCAGAATATCGATCGCTTCCGGTGAGGGAACCGAATCGATAATGCAGTCATAATTGCCTGATTTCAGAACGTCATACATAAATTCCCGATTAGTTTTACTGCCGGTGACACGGGGCAGAAATGACACCTGATCTGCAAAACGGGTATCTGGATTACGGCTCATTACCGTTGTATCAAATCCCGCGCGGCTGCACGCCAGTGCTATATTGTGTCCGACCCAGCCGGTTCCGCCGATAACTAAAACTTTCATAATTATTTACTCCTCTATTGATGGATAAAAGATAAACAACTGACTGATACGGTCATATTCACCAAGAAAAATTTCCCCGTTTCTGCCAGTGGTCATCGCTTCAAAACGGTAACCATTCCACGGACGTTCCGAACGGGCCAGCAGGCAGCCCAGATCGAGCAACTCCCGACTATCATCATTATAACTTGCAAGATGGGCGCAATCATCGGATTCACCAATAACAGCATAGATTTTTTTGCCGGAACGGCTCATTCCAGTGATCCTGGTCTGGATGCACGGTTTGCCCAGCGTAATGATCTTTTCATTGACAGTATCAAATCTGAAAATCTGTCCGGCATTAGTTCCTCCATAGAGGATTTCTCCGCTGCTGTCACTGCACCATGCCGTCACCTGATTATACAACTCCCAGCCTTTGATAGCGGATGCGGAAATATTCATCGCCATGAAATCTCCGGTTTCAGGATCATAACGGAAAATTCTACCGTAAAGTCCAGCCCCATAGAGCCTGCCGCAGCTGTCTATAGCCAATTTTGAACTGAAGTTGCCATTGGGGTCGAGTGAACCGATTTTTTTTACCGCTGCATCTGAGACGGTATAATTGATAATCTCTCCTTTACAGGCAGAAAGGATATAGACACTTGTACCGTCGGGAGCAGATACCAGATCGCAAATTTCACCATCAATCGGAGATGCCAGAACTTCGATTGTACCAGATGAGTGACAAGGGTCGATCGTGCTGAAAAACAGCTGATCTTCGGCAGGCAGGTCAAATATTTCCCGAACCCCCATTCCTGCAAAACTTTTTTCCCGCAGCAACACCTCACAGGATTTGTAGATAAAGAGTAAGGATTTTTTATCAAAAGTATTGGCGGCACCGATAATCGAACCATCGGGCAGTACCGTCATTGCCACGACTTTTTCTGCACCTGGGATCACTCCGATATCCGCGGCCGCATCGGCATCAGGGGCTGGATTGTAGAAAAACAAATGTGCAGCTTTGCCGCCTGTGCCTCCGTAAATATGTCCGGAAGGATGCTTCACCAGTGCCGTGATTCCGCTTTCATCCGGTTCGATCGCTTTAGTGAATTCTTTTGCACCTAAAGCTCTTACTTCCAGATGTCCGGCAGTGACAAAGGCACATTTTTCATAATCGGCACGGATAGCAAGGAATTGCTTGAGCTGTTCCTCATCCAGATCTTTCTCCTTTAATGGAGAAGACGGCCATATTTTATTATCCAGATTTACCATGGTTCACCCCCAGTAACGATGATTTTTAAATTGCGGTTTGCTCCCGAATCCCAAATCACAGCAAAACAGTTTGGTCGGAGTATTTCCCGCTTCAGAAAAGTAAAGTGCGCCGTCGCTGCCCATTGCTCCTCTGGCAATGTGGTCGGCAGGTGCACCGTCAACAACCAGGGCACCGAGATTTTCTCTCTCCGCCGAAATGGTATCGAAACGGATCAGATCCGGGTGACTGCCGTTTTCACGCTGCCGATTGGCGGTGAAGTATAATTTTTTATCCGGTCCGAAAACCATACCGCCCACGTGGGTGTGGATGATATGGCTCCACTGATCAGCTTCTTCCAGAGCTGTACCGTAGTCGGTGATCTTCATCTCGTCAAAATCCAGCGAGAAAAGCCGTTGTCCCCAAGTCCAGGTGACACCCCAAACCTTGTTTTCATCTGGATCGCAGGTTACATCATAAACCGTATTGTGATAACCGTTTCTCCATGAAACGTAAGGTATCTGCAATCCTGTATCATAGAGTTTGTCTTTTTCCGCATCGTATTTGATGATCTTGCCGAAATCATCGGTAGTATAGGCATTTTCATCGGCATCAGTGAATACTGCCTGCGGATTGATGTTGCCGATACGCCCCAGATCACGGGTTTCGCGGGTTTCCAGATCGTAGATGAAGAAGTGGTTCTTCGGATAGCTCATCCCGTAGATCTTGCGCCGTTTCGGAGCAAGAGCCATACATCTGGCTCCCTCTTTGTTGAGGATTATTTTGCTGTAAAGTATCTCGCCATCCGGCTTGAGGGCAACCAATCCAGCTCCGCTGAAAAATTTGCGCGGATGATTCCAGCATCCCCACGGACGCCAAAGCCAGTCGCCATCCGGTGCTCCAGTACAATGCGTAGCAGCATAGATCGTACCGTCATCATCCTGCAGCAGACATTTATGGACCTTGGAGTGGGTGGCTTCACCGTTATCCGCCGGATGTCCGACGGCGTCGGCCATTTCTACCAGATAGTCCATTTTTTTGCTCTGCGGATCGTAACCGGCGACATAAGCGGACAATCCACCGGTGATCTCACCGCATACCCCGGTATAAAGTTTGCCGTCAGTGCCTTCGATAAACGCCCAACAGGTATCATGTTCTGGCAGTTTATCAAATACAACTGTTGAAAACAACTGAGTTTTTGCCATTAAATTTTCACCTTTCTATCTTGTAATTTTACTGAAATCCAAACCAATAAAGCAA
>SUVW01000015.1 GCA_015061815.1 Lentisphaerota bacterium | reverse complement strand
TTCTCCCTGACGCAATAATTCGCAAATGCATTCCATATTTTTTTGGAACTGCTTCTTATCTTCTTTGGCGTGATCATAAAGATACCAACCATCTCCAATGACCGGTTCTTTGGGTTCGAATTTCTGTGACCAACCGGATTGGGTAATGATCTGACGACCTTTTTCATATTTCCCACAATGCGGACACGCCTCTTCAGGAGAAAATATTTTTTCTCCGCAAAATTTGCACTTGTTCATGATATATCTTTCATTTTTATGTTATGAATGCAGTTGGATTTATTGCACGATTTCGACATAAACTCCATTATTGTTGCAATTGCCCTTTACTTTGATATATTCAAATGTTCCGTCTGTGAATCTTGCGGTAACAGTACCGGTAAAGGTTTTATCCGGACTTTCATTCAATATGCAGTTGGTTATTTGGCAGGAAATATTATTTTCTTTGGCAACATCCAAAACATGGTTGCATACCAAAAATTTCAAATCATCTATCTGCACAAACACCTGATTTTTATCATCCAAATAACCTGAAACCTTAACTGTTTGGGGTGACATACCACCCCGTTTGATAACAACAGTTCCTACAAAACGATTATTGGGAAGTTTTTCCAATTTAATATCAGACACCGTTGAATTTTTTATCAATTGTTCTTCAATAATCGCTTTAACATCGTTATATACCAGATATTTCAAATCATCTATCTGTACGATCAATTGTCTGGTATCATCCAAATATCCTGAAATATTGACTGTTTCGGCGGGCATCCCATCCCGTTTGATAACAACAGTTCCTTCAAAACGATCTTTGGGGAGTTTTTTCAATTTACACTCCGAAACTTTCGCCCCTTTCACCTGTTCCTCAATCATCGCTTTGACCGTATAGTCTAAATCAATAGAGTCGATTTTCTGTTGATCACATCCGAAGAAAAACAGCAAAACAACTGCAAAAGCGACCAAAAAAGCCACAAATGTTTCTTTGAAGTTGCTTTTGCTCGACTGGCAGTTCGGTTTCGCATATTTGGTGATCAATGCTGCTATTTTTTTATCATCATTTTCACCGGCAATTTTGATTTCAGCTTTTGCTCCGGTCGTCTGTAAGATTTTCAATGCTTTTTCGGCATCATCTTTTGACATTTGCGTTTTTACACATTCCGGCAATGTCGCCATATATAAATCATTTGCCGGGGAATAAGTTACTCCGGTAATTTTCCGGATAGCATCTATTCCGGTCGCCGCATTTGATGATCCCAATCCAGTCAGCCACAAGGAATATAAAACATTTTCTTCTGCGGCGATATTTTTGATTTCAGCATTATCTTTCATTTTATTTCCCCAAATTAAGTTTCGGTCTTACGAATGATGGACGTCTGAATTTTGCTTCGAGTTCTGCTTTACGTTCTGCCTCTCTGCGTTGATCTTCAATCTCTTCACGATTTACTATTTTTATCGTACTGGTCTCAAAACATGAAGTGAGTTTGGCAAGCAATACGATCCCGATAAAGATGATAATGTATCGAAACAACATTTGACGATTCATTATGATTCCCCCCATTAAATAAGATGCCATCCGAACAGCAAATTGCAGATAAAACCCAGAAGCCAAATGAAAAATATTGCCCAACGCCGGGTGATTTTTGCCCGTGCCAGAAGATAAAATGGAACAAGAAAGATTGATAACAGAGTAAAATTACACCATCCGGCATCATATTCCCGCTCTCCGAAATCAGTGCGTGTACGCAGAAAATGCAAGTCTAAATATGCCAACAAAGAATTTATTCCTACCCAAAAATATCTGTCCACAGCATATAAATCAGGATATGCTTTTACCGCAATGTGTTGGAACAAAATGCCCCAAATCGGAAAAAATGCCAATATCCATGCAAAAATATCATCTCTGGAAGAATCTGCAGCATTATTGTGCGGTTCAGCAACTGTCGGTGGTTCAGATATATTTGCCTTGGCAATCTGAATGTTTGTTTTTTTATCAACTTCTCCAGAAATGTCGATAGACTCCGGTAATTTTTCTGCCTCATTTACTGGAATATCCGCAACAGGAGCGGGAATCGGAATTTCTGTAACTTTTTCAGCGTTTTCCGGTGGCTCTGGAGTCTCTTTTTCTTTCAAAAATTCTCCGCAGTAGCGGCACTTTATCGCCACCGCCTTAATTTCTTCCCCGCAGAAGGGGCAGTTTTTTGTGTTTGGTTCCATGATATGTCCTTTCGTGTTTTTGAATCACAGCAATAAAAAAGACGCATTCCGATATTCTGTCACACAAGAGGCACTGACAAGCCCGACGACGACAAAACACAAAAATGCGTCAATCCTTATTGACACATATCATGCGGTACGGCCGTCGTCTTAAAAATTGTCAGTTTTCTTGCGTGGCCTTGATATTATTTGATTTTCAGAAGTTCAAATTATCAAATTTCAGTTTTTTACCATCAAAATCCTTTCGTTTGGTGTAATGAATTTAATTTACACCGCAAACGTGATTTTTCAAGTAACATTCTCTGTGTACCGCATGATTTTACTGCCCGAAGCGGAACTTGCCAGTACCGTTTTATCATACACGATAAAATTATTCCGGTCAATTATAGAGGCTTTATGCGGTCACGAAGGTATTTTTTCTGCACAAAAAGGGGCTGTCGAATTTAATCCACCCTGCCATGCGGGTAAAGGGCTTCTGTGCAAGAGAGATAGTTTTCTGTGCCGTTCTCTGCCGTGAAAGGCTTGCCGGTAGCAGGATTGAAGTTAAGAATCTTTTCCCAATTCAGGTAATTGCCACCCCAGGCGAACCATTCAGCATTGCTTTTGGTCAATTGCAGCATGTATTTTATTTCCGGAGTGACACCATCCTGAAAACCTTTGGAACTGCTGAAACTCTTTTGCATAAATGGGGCAAATTTGGTCGAAACTTTGGCAATATAGCTTGTCCAATAGACGGCATCATCCAGATTATAGAGTTTGCCGGTAACTTTTTTGCCCATGCGGAAACAGTTTCCCTTTTGCGGAATATTGATATGAAAAACGTGGCTATCTTCTCCCAACCGTCTGGAAACAAGTTTATTAAGATGTTCAGCTATTTTCATGGCTGATTGCAGATATTTGCCGTGTACAATGGTGAATATATGGAAATGACTGTGTTGATCGCAGGATAATTCCCCTATCTCACTTGCCCAGATATATTCAGCTTTGATTTTACGGTTCAGGAGAGTCCGTCTCCAACTTTGCATTGTTCCGCTGATAAAGTCGTTTGCCTGATTTTGGTAACGCGATTCCAGATGTACAGTGAAGTGGCAGACATAGAGTCTTTTTGAGCATTTAATCCACATATCCCGATAGATTTGGCAGATCACCTCCAATATCTCTTTTCTTGTTCCGGACACTCCCTGTTGGATGATAAATTCCTCATACATCTTGTCTTTAGTAATAATTGCTCTTCCCATGATTTTTCTCCATTTTTATATTGAAATCTCTTATAATTTTATTTTATATAATAGCAAAATCTAAAAACCCCCGGCATTTTCAGGGAGAATTGAGCGTAAAAATTTTTCGACAGAAGTACAACAAATTGGAGGAATTTCAATATGGCAACCCAAATCCGCCCCAATACCGTAAAATTGATCGCAAAACTGCTGCATCCACTGGCAGAAAATGGAGTATTGACCATTCCGGAAGAAAGGGAAATTATCGCCCATTTAACATATCTTGCCCAAAAAGGAGAAGAACTGCCGGTAATTATGCCGAAACTCATCGACCAGAAAGAAGCTGCTGAAATGCTCGGCATCGGATTTTCCAATTTTAAGAAACTGGAAAAATCCAACGCATTCCCTTTCAAACGCCGGATGGTCGGCACTTCTGTCCGATACCGCAACGCCGATATAATAAAATTCATACTCTCTGAAGATCCTTCTGAAATCAATATATAATTTGTCCTATATTATATATACAGAGAAACATGGCACGGTCAACGGGCACTTTTCAAAAAAATTGCGATTTTTTGAAGAAAGTGGGGATTTATGCCGTTTTCAGAATATTTTCCAACGTTTGACGGATTTCAGAGTCTGGCAGGGTGGCAAGATATTTCAGCGCTTCCCGGATTCTCTGATTGGCAGAAAAGACCATATTGCCGCAAACAGCTTCGATTGCCCGGAGTTGGGCTTCTTCACCGATGTGAGTATAATATTTGTCGGCTATTTCTGAATCTGTACCAAGAATGGAAAGCAATACCGCTTTAGGCACTCCCGCTTCGGCACAATGACTGGCAAAGGTATGCCGCAGAGAGTGGAAACCATATTGAGTGACCCGGCGTTTGCGGCCGGGAACCGGCAGAGATGGTTCAACGCCGATCCACCGGATCACCCGCAGTACATCCAAATTGACCAGATTGTTACCGATATTTTTACCGTCAGCATCAAGCCGGTTGTAACGTTCTGCAGTTTTGGGGCAGACATAATTATTACATTGCCACGCTTTTGCAAGCAGAAGCACCTCAAACAGCTCATCGGCGATGGGGATCGTCACCTCTTTACCGGTTTTGAACTGCTTGACCCAAATCCGCCGCCGTTCCATATCGATACTGTGCCATTGCAGCAGCACACAATCTTTCAGCCGCTGCCCGGTATACATGCCAAGATAATAAACAACCCGGATTTCAGGCTTATTGATCACCTGATGTATATCATCTGCCAGAACCTCACGCAACTGCTGCTCCTGTTCACGGCTGAACGCCAAACGGCGGACACCGATATCCTGCTCTTCACGTTCACGGCGAAAGAGAATTGTCCGGAAAGGGTTTTCATCATCCCGGAAGTCGGACAAGGTGGAAAAGATTTTGCGGAGGCGTTTGATTTTCCGGTTATGAGTGGAAACGGCAATGTCGGTTTTGCGGAGATGTTTGGCAAAGTTCTCCGTGTCCTGAAAAGTAATATTACGAACCGGCACAGCTGGATTATTGAGAAAATGGATAAACTCCATCAGAGAAGTTTTATATTGCAGCTGCTCATGGATTGTTGCCGGATTTGCTCTATCCGGGTGCATCGAATAATAATCCCAGACGCCGCTTAAGGGCAATTCCCGTTTGGCGGTAGCAAAACCTTTGGCTTGCTGAACGTGGGCGGCTACAACTTCAGCGGAAGTTGCTTTGATGATCGGGATGAATTCTTCTGCCTTGCGTAATGCTTCTGCACGGTTGGCGGTTTGCAGACTGACGGTTTTGCGGTGTCCGTCAACTTGATAACGGTAAAAGTATATTTTGCCCGGATCTTTGGGAAAAATTGATCCGGTACTCAGTCGAATAGTTTTGCTTGCCATAGATAACACCTTGGTTGATTGTTTCCATGACATAAAATAAATTGAAAACGTTTCCGGTAAATATAGCAAAGTGTCTTCTGTAGCCAAAGAGAGCTGTCGGGATATATTGGAAATCTTTCAAGTGGTACTCGGTGGTACTTTTACGGATTGGTACAGAGTATTACGGATGGGTACGGAGAATGGCAATAAACACAGTTTTTCCCCGAAAGAGAACATAGAAAAACCCTCTTGAGATTGCTCTCAAGAGGGCTAATATTTGGTACACCCATCCTCCGTCGCTGAAGCTATGGAGGACATGAAGGGGTTTGACATCACGATAGTGATGTGCGTGAGCATCGCAGGCGAAGCCGAGAAGCGCAGGGCAACCCCAATGGGTTCGCAAAACGTCAAAAGCGTTTTGCATATTTTGAGCAAATGCTCAAAATATAAAATCCCGCATGGGTGGACAAAAGGAAAGAGCAGAAACTTGCGTTTCTGCTCTTTAATATTTGGTACACCCAAAGGGATTTGAACCCCTAACCTTCTGGTCCGTAGCCAGACGCTCTATCCAATTGAGCTATGGGTGCATGCGTTCTTTATAAACGATGCTATAATATACATGGGGAAGCGCGTTTTGTCAAGCCGCCATCCCCATAAATTCCAAAAGATTTTTATCGTTTGGAGAACTGGAACCGACGACGGGCTCCCGGCTGACCGGATTTTTTACGTTCCTTGACCCGGGCATCACGGGTAACCATTCCAGCCTTTTTCAACACCGCACGCAACTCTTCATCATAGTTGATCAAAGCACGCGTGATACCATGACGCAAAGCTCCGGCCTGACCGGCCATACCGCCGCCATCAAGATTGGCTGCAATGTCAAATTTACCGGCAGTTTCACTGACCGCAAAAACCTGATTCACAAAACCGCAGAGCGATTCGCTGGCAAAATATTCCGCCATCGCTTTGCCATTGACCACAATATTACCGCTGCCGGGAGTCAAACGGACGCGGGCGACCGCACATTTGCGGCGGCCGGTAGCCAGAACAACATCACTTTTCTTCATGATTTACTTCTCCAGATTGACTTTTACAGGCTTCTGCGCGGCATGCGGATGTTCAGCACCGGCATAAACTTTCAATTTCGCAAATTGAGCGCGACCGAGACGACCGTGCGGCATCATGCCCCAAACAGCATCTTTGATCAGACGTTCAGGATTGGATTCACGCACTTTGTCAGCGGTGGTTTCGGTTCTGCCGCTGCGGTAACCGGAATAGTCCACATAAACTTTGCGTTCATTTTTGTGGCCGGTGAAGACCGCTTTGGAAGCGTTGATGACAATGACGAATGCTCCGGTATCGATATGCGGAGTATAGGTCGGTTTATCTTTGCCGCGCAGAGCATTGGCGATGCGGACCGCCAAACGGCCTACGGGCAATTCAGAAGCGTCGAAAAGCAAGCACTCCGGCTTGATTTCCCCGACTTTAGCCAAATAAGTTTTCATTTTTCAATCTACCTGATAAAAATTTTCAGTCAGAACTTATGCGTACACCTGAAAGTATCCAACAGAATTCTGCCGTTTTTCGCACTCCGGCAAGAATATCCGCCACTGCCTCCAGCGACCGATATCTCTGCAGAAACACATCTCTGTACTCTGCAAGCACTCTGCCCGACTCCCGGTACGCGTCAACATTCCCATGCGGCATTTTGCGGCGGCGCGATGATCGGGTGCGCCCCGGTAAAACGTTCCCGCATACTGGAATTCTATTAAAATAGCACAACTTATGCCATTTTGCAAATTTTTATTAAAAAATAAACCGTTTTTTCTCTTTTTCCCGTACTTTTCCGCACTCTTTCAGAGATTTCCGGCAACTACATCCATTATTTCCGGAACTTCGATCATTCTTCCGGTTCCGGCGGCACCGCAGGCGACATTCCCTGAAACCGGTCCGGCAAAAATGACTCCTCGCTCCCGGAGGATTCGGCAATTATCCACACAGGCGGGGTGAGCCCACATTTTCGGGTTCATAGCCGGAGCGATAACGGTTTTCCCGGAAAAAGTTGCCGCGAATGTCGATAAGGCATCATCAGCGATCCCGCCGGCGGCCTTGGCGATGAAATTCGCCGTTGCCGGAACTACTGCAAAAAGTTCCGCTTCATCGGCCAATTCAACATGACGCGGCCGCCACTGCGACTCATCTTCCCAAAGGGTCGTTATCACCGGCCGGCGGGAGAGGGTCCGGAAAGTCACCGGAGAAACGAAGCGGCAGGCATTTTCCGTCATTATCACCTGAACATCATAGCTTTTGGCCAATTTACTGCACAAATCCGCAGCTTTATAAGCCGCGATGCTGCCGGTCACTCCGAGAACGATCAACTTTTTCTCTTTCACTGGAACAGCTCCTCCCGGATATTGGCGGTCCGCAGCCGGATCGACTTCAAAATACCGGTCAACTCTCCGGCGGCTTTTTCCAAATCATCATTTATGACCAGATAATCATATATCCGGAAACTGCTCAACTCATTTTTTGCTCCGGCCAGCCTGATTTCCAACTGCTCGGCAGTTTCGCTGTTGCGTGCGGTCAATCTTTCCCGCAACGTTTCCAGAGATGGGGGAGCGATGAGAATAAACACTGCTGCATTGCGGATCACCGGATCACTTTCAGCGGCCTGCCGGATCTGGCGTGCGCCCTGCACGTCAATATCCAGCAAAACTTCTTCATTGCGGACAATGCGCTCCAGCACTTCGCTTTTAAGCGTTCCGTAACGGTGTTTGAAAACCCCGGCATGTTCCAGAAATTCCCCGTTTTCCAAACGGCGCGAGAACTCCTCTTCGCTCAAAAAATAATATGCCTGACCATTGACCTCTCCGGCGCGGGGAGCGCGGGTGGTACAGGAAACTGAAAAACGCAAATCCGGCAATTGAGCCATTGCCGCTTTGACCAAAGTGGACTTCCCGACTCCACTGGGGCCGGAAATCACGATCAGATCACCATTTTTTTTCATTTATATCCTCCGGCGCACAACTTCTGCCAACCGGGAAAATTCCACTTATCCGGGAAGTTGCGGCACTGCTGCGGTTTGACATCATCGATCAGACACCGAGCTGCTCCGTTATCATCTGCTGCCAGATATTCGCATTCGCCATTTGCTTTTTCACAGAGCGAAAGATGCTGACGGTCAGGAGTTATGACCGTGTGATGTTCAATAAACTCCTCCACCGGCATTCCCAGATGATCTGCGATAGCATCCACCTCGGCATCGGTCACTTTGACTGCGCCCGGCCAGCGGCAGCATGCCCCGCAACGGGCACAGACAAATTTTTTCATCACCGTTCAACGGTCGAATGAATCAAAATTCAGATCATCTTCGCGGATATCGACCAGGAAAAATCCGAGAGCGAAGTCCACCCATTCGACCGGATGGAGATAAACTCCCGCATCAACAATAAATCCCAGAGAACCGCCGATCGCCCAGAAGTCACGCGGACCTTCAAAATAATTATAGACCCGCATTTCCAGATTGGGCACTCCGGCGCGGCACTCAACATACTTATCCACCAGCAGCGATCCCTCGCGCAGCGCGTACTCTTCTTCGCCGACGAAGATGAATGACCAGTACCACCCCTCTTCCACGCCGATACCGTACTGACGGTTGTGATCTTTATAGAGCTTGTAGGTCGTGGCACTGAATCCGGCACCGATATCTGCCAGCCGGGTTCCCATCAAACGGGCTTCCACCACCGGCCCGACACCGAGAGTCACGCTGAAAAGATCCAGAGCATCCAGCAGCCGGTTCGGAATGTAGAGAGCGAGCTTCTCCCCCCAATTGGTATCACGCCCGGGAACCATATCGGCTCTTGCCACTCCGGAAAACGCCAGACAGAACATCAGAATCACTAACAGTTTTTTCATTTTATCACACTCTCTCCTGCAGTTGTTTTTGTAGATAAAAATCGCTTTTTCCATTGAGACAGATCCGACGATCTTTGCAGACTTCCGGATTCGCCCCGATCACACACCCATTTAATTTAGCGTGCAGACGGATTTTTTCAAGTGCCTTTGGTAAATTTTAATGATTCTTTTTCATTTTCATCTCCATAAGGAGTTTTTTTCGCCGGTAAACGATTGACAACGGCGGGGTTCGGAGTTATATTAAGTAATATTATATTTTGGATAATATATTCTGTGACAAGGCAGGATTTCAAAAGTCCGGAAAACTCTTGAAATCAGCCTTATTGATGTTTTAATTTGCAGGAGAAACAGGTAAATGAAATTCAAAAACATCTCCAATCAGGTGGACTTCCCGGAGATGGAGCAGGAAATCCTGAAATTTTGGGAAGAAAACGGCACTTTTAAAAAATCTCTTGACCAGCGGCAGGGCAAGGATGAATTCGTATTTTATGACGGACCTCCGTTTGCCACCGGGCTGCCCCACTACGGCCATCTGCTGGCCGGCACGATCAAAGATGTCGTGCCCCGTTATCAGACCATGCTGGGCAAACATGTGGAAAGACGTTTCGGCTGGGATACTCACGGTCTGCCGATCGAAGCTCTGGCGCAGGATGCTCTGAATATCAACGGAGCCCATGAGATCCGGGAGTTCGGAGTTGATAAATTCAACGAGCAGTGCCGTTCAATGGTGCTCCGTTACGTCGGCGAATGGCGCAGAACCGTCACCCGTATGGGCCGCTGGGTGGACTTCGACAATGACTACAAAACGATGAATCCGCAATTCATGGAGTCTATCTGGTGGGTATTCAAACAGTTGTGGGATCAGGGTCGGGTGTATAAGAGTTACCGGATCATGCCGTACTCCTGGAAACTCTCAACTCCATTGTCCAACTTTGAAGCCGGGAGCAACTACAAAGATGTGCAGGATCCGGCGGTTACCGTCAGAGCGAAAGTAACTTCCGGAGCTGACAGCGCATGGGGGGAAACCTTCCTGCTCATCTGGACCACCACGCCCTGGACACTTCCGGAAAACCTCGCCATCTGCGCCGGAGCGCAGGTCGATTATTGCGTTGTCCGGGATCTTACCGATCCGGCCAAAGCGTGTTACGTCATGGCCAAAGCCCGGATATCCACCCTTTTCCGCAAAGAGGAAGATTTTGAAATCGTTGCTGAATTAAAAGGCAGTGACCTCAAAAACTGGACTTACGAACCGCTTTTCCCCTACTTCAAAGAGTTTGCCGCTGAAGGTGCCTTCCGGGTGCTCAACGATGATTATGTATCCATTGATGACGGTGTCGGTCTGGTGCATATCGCCCCGGCATACGGAGAAGATGACTTCCGGGTCTGCCGGGAAGCGGGGATCATGGTCATTGCCGATCCGCTGGACAGTTCCTGCAACTTTACGGACAAGGTTCCGGAGTACGCCGGGAAATTCTGCAAAGATTGCGACAGAGAGATCATCCGCCGCCTGAAAGAAGAGGGCAAACTGGTCCATCAGGCCACGATCACTCACAGTTATCCCTTCTGCGACCGCACGGATACTCCGCTGATCTACCGTGCCATTGAAGCCTGGTATGTAAAAGTCGAAGATCTCCATGAAAAACTGGCCGCTGCCAATGAACCGGTACGCTGGCAGCCGGATTATGTCGGCGGCAAACGCTTCGGCAACTGGCTGCTCAATGCCCGCGACTGGAATATCAGCCGCAACCGTTTCTGGGGTTCGTGCATCCCGGTCTGGATCAATGACGATGACCCGGAAGACCGGATCTGCGTTGGCAGTGTTGCCGAATTGGAAGAACTTTCCGGAGAAAAGGTTTCCGATCTGCACAAGCACTTCATTGATAAGATAGTTATCCGTAAAGACGGAAAAACTTACCACCGCACGCCGGAGGTGCTGGACTGCTGGTTTGAATCCGGAGCGATGCCCTATGCTCAAGTGCATTATCCGTTTGAAAACAAAGAACATTTTGAAAAGAATTTCCCCGCTGACTTCATCGCCGAAGGGCTCGATCAGACCCGGGGCTGGTTCTACACGCTTATGGTGCTGGGCGTCTGTCTTTTCGGCAAATCGCCCTACCGCAACGTGGTGGTCAATGGCTTGATCCTTGCTGAAGACGGCCAGAAGATGTCCAAACGCAAGAAAAATTACCCCGACCCCAACGATGTGATCGACCGGTGCGGTGCCGATGCATTGCGCCTTTTCATGCTGGGCAGTCAGGTGGTCCGTGCGGAAGACCTCAAATTTTCAGAAAACGGAGTCAAAGAGATCCTGCGCGGCGTGATGATCCCGATGTGGAACGCTCTGTCGTTTTTCACCACCTACGCAAATGTTGACGGTTATGACCCCGGCGAAGGCGAAGTAAAACCGCCGGCCGCTCCGGCCAACGTGCTTGACCGCTGGATTTTGAGTTCGCTCTCCCAGATGGTCAGTGAGATCCGTGCCGAAATGGACAACTACAACCTGCAGAAAGCAGCAAACCGGTTTGCCAAATTCATTGATGACCTGACCAACTGGTACATCCGCCGCAGCCGCCGCCGCTTCTGGAAGAGCGATTCCGATGCGGATAAGTTGGAAGCTTATCAGACTCTGCATTACGTTTTGCTGGTATTTGCCAAGACTGCAGCTCCGTTTATTCCGTTCACGACCGAAGCGATCTATCAGGCTATAAAGACTCCGGGGATGCCCGATTCCGTCCATCTCTGCGACTATCCGGAACCGGATGACTGCCGCGATGAATATCTGGAAAAACAGATGGCTCTGACCATGCTTGCGGTTTCTCAAGGGCGTTTCCTGCGCACCGCCAACAATCTCAAGGTCCGTCAGCCGCTGGCCCGGGCGATATTGGCACTCGGAAGTGCCGGTGAAAGAGAGATGCTTTGCGGCACAGCCAAAATCATCGCAGAGGAACTGAATGTAAAATCTGTCGACTTCTGTGATGATGAGGAACAACTGGTCAAACGTTCCTGCAAAGCCAACTTCAAAGCTCTCGGCGCACGTCTGGGCAAGGAGATGAAACTTGCCGCCGCCAAGATCGCCAGTCTCAACGCCGCTGAAATTTCGGCTATTCTGGGCGGAAACTCACTGAATATCACCCTTTCCGACGGTTCAACAGCGGCAATCAGTGCCGATGATCTTATCATTCAGCGCGAAGAGCGTCCCGGATTGGTCGCCGCCAGCGAAAGCGGTGTCACCATCGCTCTGGAAACCGCCCTCTCTCCGGAATTGGAAGCTGAAGGGATGGCCCGCGAGCTGGTCAGCAAGCTGCAAAACCTCCGCAAAGAAAGCGGTTTTGAAGTAACTGACCGTATCGAAGTGACCTATCAGGCTGATGAAAAAATCTGTGCCATGCTTGAAACTCACCGGGAATATATCATCAGTGAAATTCTGGCATTGCGCTTCCAGCCGGGAGCCGGTGAAACGGTTCTGGATGTAAACGGTGTTGAGATAAAAGTCGATGTCAAGCGCGCGTAAAAAAAACGCTCCGGGTATCTACTGGAAATTTGCAGCAGTCGCCACCGCGATCGCGGTGGCGGTGCTGATATTGCCGGTGATCCGGTATTTTACCGCTGCCAAACCCCGCAGCCTCAAAGCGGAATTTCCGGCTCTCGGTACTATTGCCAAAGTGTCGGTATATTCTTCGGAAAAAGATCTTGATCTGGCCTATAAACTGGCCTATCAGGAGTTTCAGGCGGTCAATGAACTTTGCTCGCTCTACAATCCGGCCAGTGAATTATCCCGCCTCAACGAAACTGCGGCAAGTGCGCCGTTTGCCTGTTCCCCCGAAATGTGGGAGTTGCTGACCCGGTCAAAAAAGGCCTGGGAAGAGACCGGCGGATATTTCGATATCACAGTCAAACCGTTGATGGATCTCTGGGGATTCTATCAGAATCACCGGGATATGCCGCCGTCTGATGCTGAAATAAAGAAAACCCTGAAAATGGTCGGGTTCGACAAAGTCATTCTCAATGAGCAGCAACGGACAGTGCTGCTTACTGTTCCCGGCATGGCTCTGGATATGGGCGGCATCGCCAAAGGTTACGCTGCCGACCGGGCGGCCGAAGCGATCAAAGCAGCGGGGATATCCTCCGGAGTAATCGATATCGGCGGCAATTTGCGGATGCTTGCAGCTCCGCCGCCGGGAAGAAAATTTTACCGGGTGGCGATCCGCGATCCTCATGACCGGAAAAATGTACTGGATAAACCGTTGAGTGTTCCTCCCGGTCATGCGGTGTCCAGTTCCGGAGATTACGAAAGATTTGTCACTATCAACGGTCAGCGTTACGGACACATCATCTCGCCTAAAACCGGGCGTCCGGCAACAGTTTGTGCGGTAAGTGTCATATCCGCCAATGCTATGGATGCCGATATTTTTTCCACTGCCTGTGCGCTTGGCGGTGAAGAAGCCGCCGAAAAAATACAGAAAATTTCACCGGAAACTCTGGTCTATTTTACGAGGTAAAACATGTTCAATATCTACCGGATAGCCGCTGTGTCACCGGATTTGCATCCGGCAGACACTTGTTTCAATGTGTCAGTTATGACCGATGCTTATGCTCAAGCAGTAAAAAACCATGCTTCACTGGTGCTTTTTCCTGCTTTGGCGGTGACCGGTAAAAGTTGCGGCATCCTCTTTCAACAGCCATTCCTGCTGGATTCAGCCAAAGCAGAAGCGGAAAAATTTGCCGCCGCCACCGGGAACGTACCGGCGGTATTCGGTTTACCTCTCCTGACCGGCGGAAAACTTCTGGAGTGTGCCGCTGTTGCCCAAAACGGCCGGATCGCCGGATTGGTCGTCAGGAAAACTCCGGAACTGCCGTTTTTTACCGGTATCGTGCCGGAAAATTCCGGATTTTATCCTGCCGGAAAGGTTTTCGATGACGGGAATTTAGCCTTTTCGGTGAATTTCGCCGGTGACATGCCGGAATTCCCGGCGGCTCAATTGCAGCTTTTCTGCGGCGCAGAAGCATCTGTCCCCGGAAAATGGAAAAAAAATGAACGTTTTTTCCGCGCGATAAGCGATCAGATTTCCGGAGTGACCGCTGCAGCATTTGCCGGAAGCGGTGAATCCACCGGCGACATGGTTTACGGCGGCGGAATTATCATCTGTGACCGGGGCAAAACTGCCGCTGTCCGTCCGGCTCCGGCGGCCGGAGCCGGAGTGATATATGCCGATATCGACCTGGACAAAATAAATCATGCCCAGATGCGTTTGCCGCTGTCACCTGCCGTTGACCGGGTACAGCTGTCCGCAATACCGCAAGCTCCGGACTTCAGGTATCTTTACAACCCGCAGAATCCGTTTTTACCGGAAACACCGGAAGAAACTGCAAAATTCTGTCAGGAAACTCTGGAACTGCAGATCACCGGTCTGGGTGAAAGATTACTCCGATGCGGAGCAAAAAAGATGGTTCTGGGAATTTCCGGCGGTTTGGATTCAACTTTGGCTCTGGTGGTACTGGCTCTGCTCTGCCGCCGGTATGCCCTGGAACCGGCAACGGTTCTGGCGGTAACCATGCCCGGATTCGGAACTACCGGACGGACCAAAAGCAATGCCGTAAAACTTGCAGAACTCTTCGGTGTCGAAGTGCGGGAAATTTCCATTACCGATGCCTGTATGCAGCACTTTTCCGATATCGGGCATGACCCGGCAAAAGTAAACAGCGTTTATGAAAACAGTCAGGCCCGGGAACGCACCCAGATACTGATGGATATTGCCAATCAGGAAAACGGGATCGTTATCGGGACGGGGGATCTCTCTGAAATCGCGCTGGGCTGGTCAACATTCAACGGTGACCAGATGGCGATGTACGCGGTGAATTCCAGTATACCTAAAAGCTGTATCGCTCCGGTTTTGCGATATGCCGCCACTTTGCTGGATGGCAGCGGAAAAATATTGCAGGATGTTATTGATACTCCGGTCAGCCCGGAGTTGCTGCCTTTGGATGAAAACGGCGAATTGACCCAGAAAACCGAAGATATCCTCGGCGCTTATGAACTGCACGACTTTTATTTGTATCACTTTGTCAACGGGGTTTCTGCTCCGGATAAACTTTTCGCGCTGGCGCAAAATGCTTTTGCCGGAAAATATCCGGACTGCGAACTTCAAAGGGTGAAAGAACTCTTTATCAAACGGTTTTTCACCCAGCAATTCAAACGCACCGCCGCCCCGGATGGAGTACAGGCGGGGATCATCTCCCTTTCGGCCCGCACCGACTGGCCGATGAATGCGGATATTTCCGGGATGTTGTGGCGGAAATAAAAAGAGCTGCTGCTCACCTTTTTTGAGGGATTGCAGCAGCCCTTGATGCAGAAGCTTTACTTGCGTTTGATCACGATCTCATCGACCTGTTTATTCTGTGCTTTGCTGAAAACTTTTATCAGAAGTTGTTTTGAATTCTTCTCCACAATGATCGCACTTTCCTTTTCACCGGTCAGTACGGGGAATTTCAACGGCATGGCTTCAACTTTGCCGTTGCGGCCCGGATGCAGCGAGAAAATATATTTATCGCCGGGCATGGATTTTTCATAAATATGGACATGCCCGGAAAACGCCAAATCAAAAGAATTCTGCGCTTTTTCCGGCAATCCGGAAAAGACTTTGCACAAGGTTTTGCCGCCGCCGCGACCGGCAAACAGCGGCTGATGCACCAGCATGACCCGGAATTCGGCAGCAGAAAATTCCGGACTTTTCACTTCTTCAGCAAGCCACTTGCACTGCTCATCAATGTAATCAGTATCATGACACAAATCGCCGTCAAAATCCAGAACCATAAAATATACGCCTTTATAAACAAAGCTGTAATACGCTTTGCGGGAAACCGGATAGAGCATATCGAAAAACACTCCCGGCGCATTGCCCCGGTATTCGTGATTGCCGCGCAAACTGAAAAACGGTTTCTGCCACAAATCGCTCATAGCCGAAAGATATCCTTCATAAAAGGAGTTGCGTCCGACCACTCCGGTGATCATATCGCCGAGGTGGATAAAGATGTCAGATTTCTGCACATCGCTGCGCTTCAATACCTCGCGCAAAGCTTTATCCCGGCCGTGCGTATCAGTGGTAACAGCAAAGGTGAAGTCCGCCGGTTCGGCAGTCAATGTGGTGAAAGTGCGGATATCATTATTCCCGGTATGATATTCATAAACGGTTCCCGGCTGAAGATTTTTCAACAGAACATGATGCAGTGAATCAGCGGAATCCTGAATGCTTCCCTCGATATCAGTGTACACCTCCTGGAACGTATTTTCGCCTTTTTTGCGGTAAAAGACCGATGCGGCACAGTTGTCGGCTGTTTCAAAAGCGATCACTGCTGAAGTATCACCGTTTTCCGCACACCAGGGGCCGCGAATGATCTCATTTTCCGGGGTATAGATCTGCAAAATACCGAAACGGTGCATATCTACTGCCCAAACGATATCGCTCCAGGTCAGAGTATGTTTGGCATTTTTTCTGCCGCGCAGCATATTGAAGTACAATTTATCCTGAAATTCTCCGAGTGCGCTGCGCGGTATGATCAACTCCGCACTCCAGCGTTTTTCCCCGGCATAAACTGCCCGGGACATATCGGCATCTTCGATAAATTCATTGTAAGTTTTTCCATTCAAGCCGAAAACGATTTGCCGGTACCAATCCTTTCCCTCCGGGGAACCGAGGAAAATTTCCACCTGATCGCCACTCCATGCACTGCCATCGGGATTACCCTTGACCACGCCGAGAGGTTCGTCGCATTCAACAGCGATGTAACAATTTTTATCATCAAGGCAGATCCGGACAACTGTTACCTGCGGAGCATCGAGATGTTTGCGTTTGAAGAGCTGAAAATCATCTATTTTGCAGCTTTTTTTCCAGAAATCTTCATCCGGAATACCATCCAATTTGACTTTGATGTTACTCAAGCATGGCAGCAATGCGCGTTTGTTTGCCGCATACGATGGCAAAAGTATCCCCAATACCCAAACCAGCATCACGATCCGCACCAACTTCATTTTTTCCCGTTCTCCTTATTTATAAATATTTGGCCGCCCCCGGCACTGCAAATAAAATTCCCCGGAGTTTTCGGGGACTCAATTGTGGTAAATAATATAGCACCAAGAAATACTGTTTTCAAGCAACACTCTTCAAAAAACGATCGAAAAATCAGCGGGGACAGTACTCTGAAAACAGTGTCCCCGCGTGTTGCGATGTGCCGGAAATATCTGCGGCTGCTGAAGAAAAATCTACACCTGTATCTCGGCCACCGTTACGCCGCGCGGCGGCACCGGCAGCAGTATGCTGTTCTTTCCGTCGCCGTGTCTGACCTGATATCCGGCTTCATCATTCCCGGCCGGCCGCAGCGGGAAAGAGGTCAATATCCGCACCGATTTTATCGGCATGGAACAGAAAACTTCCGCTTTACACCGCTGCCACACGGCCCGGTTTTCAACCGTTATCCGCAAAGTATCCGGAGAAATCAGCTGCTGCTGGACCGTACAGGAACTTTCTCTGCCCAAAGCGGCATACGGAATATTCCGCCGGTCGGCATCGGCAGCGGCGATACGGTGGATCATTGCTGCGGCTTTGTCCCAGAATTCTTCAGTTACCGGCATTCGGGGACGGTAATCGCAGAAGCGCACCTTCACGCCGCCGGGCTGCCACTTGCCGCCGCGTCTGACCGGGATAAGCACTCCGGCGATTCCGGTGTTGAGCGCGACCAGAGCGATCCGGGAATCGGAGATGACCTCACCCCGGGAAAAATATTTTTTCAATTTCCCGGCGCGTCCCATAAAGATCACCGTTTCGCCGCTGTCGGCCAGCTGCTGCAAAACTTCCGGAGCAAGCAGATGAGCCGAAGCCAGCAGTTTCACTCCGGGTATCCGGCCGGCAAATTCCAGAGGTGAAGCAGCTTCGATCCCGACACCATGTTCCATAAGTTTACGGATCTGGTCATGAGCCGAAAGCATACCATCACTGCTGTAATCGGCGATACCGTCAAGTATCTGTCCGGGCCAGTGCAGAGTTGTCACCTCACCGGCGGCCAGCGGAACAGCGGATATGTGAGTGCGCCACAGCGAACGGATGAATTCCCATTCGGAATCCTTTATCCCGTCGGCCAGACAGCCGAGCAATCCGGAAGCGGCACGTTCGAGAGTTCTGCCGTTGAAAAAATAGCTGTTGGCAAGGCGGCACAACTCTCTTTCATAGGCGCATGGCGCATGGCGCAGATTATCCCAATTTTCCACGACATCTTTGATCCCGTGCAGGAAAATCAGCTTGAATTGCGGTGCGAAAGTGCGGATCTCCCGCAATACTGCCGGGTAATCATCATGGGGATGGACATCGCCGCCGCCGAGTTCCAAACCGAGAGCGACAGTTTCCACGACCATTGCATCGATCCCGGTTTCAGCCATCATCCGGTAATTTATCCCGGTTTCATATATGGCATCGAATGCCCCCCGGGTATTGGCACTGTTGATAACTGCTTTCAACCCGGCTCCGTGCAGTGCGGAAGTGATCTTCTGCCATGCTTTTGCCCACTGACGGCAGAGAAAATCTATCCATTCGGTCCGGCGGTTGGCCCAAATCCACTCTGACCGGCGGATGTAGGTTTGTAAATTTCCATCATAGGGACCGGAAACAAATCCCGGCACATCCCATTGCTCCTGAATGAATTCAGCCAGAACCGAATCACTCATATCCGTTTCCGTTGCGCTGGCCCATGCCGGACCGCAGCCGTCGGCACCGTGAAAACCGTCAAACCCGTAATCCAGGCAGCAGCGGACAAGACGGGAGGAAAAAACATCTGCCACCGGAGTACCGTCAGCCAGATTTTTTATCAGGCAGATATCATTGCCCCGCCCCTCCGGATCACCGTCGAACCAGGAGTAAACTCCCCGCACTTCCGGATGGTCGGAAACCCACTCTTTATGAAATTTATCCAGCATGGTGGTGCTGAAACTGGAGTAATAAACTTCGCAGCCGTATTTTTTCAATTCAGAGATCAAATTCCGCAAATCGTAATTTGTCCATTCCTGACGGGTGCGCTGTTCATTAGCCGGGTGGCCGTTGCGCGAACAGTGATCCGGCGGCAGAACAAATTCACTGTCCATCCCCCTGTGGGCCATTGCAAAATCCAGTGTAGTCAGAAGCAGGCAGACCCCCTGCGGCACAAAACCGAGAGTATCAATATACTCTTTGGCACCCTGATCCGGTTTATTCCGGTCAAACGCCAGCAATTCCGTCCACACCCAATGTTCAAAATTATCATTCATAATTGTTATCTCCATTTGTTGTAATGCATTCATCCGGCGGCAGTGCATCACGGATAATCTCCTGTCTGCAGACATTTTCGCAGTCATACATGTCAGGATATCACCCGGAAATAATATACTGCCGCCGGAAGTTGAATACAAATATCAAGGGCTCATTGCCCCGGAGATTTTAATAATATTCCACAACCACTCCGAGCCGGGGAAGTTTCACGATCCTGCCGTTGCCAAGTTTCACTTCGGCAGGAGTTTCTCCGGCATTGACAATGGCGGTCATGGTTTTGCCGTTGGCGACTCTTTCCAATATCCGCACTTTTCCGGAAACGACCTGACTTTTCACCGCCGGAAGTTCATCGGAAAGCAGCCAGGGAACAGCCGCACCGGCTTCATTGATCACCCGCCGCAGGCGTTCCGGGAAATCGGGAGCGTTAGTACCCTCAAATGGATTGTAAGTCAATGGCTTACGCTTGCCTTCGATGTAGACAGCCAGACCTTTTGCTCCGGAAACGAGAGATGCCCATGTGCAGTAGCGCAGGTCAGTATACGTCGGGAAACGCTGTACCGCCTTTTTCCAGTCGCTGGTCGGCGAATGGGCTCCGATAATTTCCATGAATGGTTTATTCTTTGTCCATGTCATTATCCGGTCGATATCGGGCATCAGCAGCAAGTGCTGATTTCTCTGGCTGACATAATCATCGTGCCAGAGGATATCGCAGGCTTTCGCCGAGCCTTCCCAGGCGAATTTATTACTCTGTCCGTAAGTCGGCAGCCAGGTCATCGGCAGGTCGGGACAGGCATTTTTCAGTACCCGGTAATACTCCTGGAAACGATCCATTTTGTACCCGCCGTCGATGGATTCATCGCCGAGGTAGAAACCGATCACACCGGGATGTCCCTGCAGTTTGGCGACATATTCCGCCTCTTTTTCGAGAAATCTTCTGGCGGCGCGGGTATTACTTTTGATATATCCTTTGCCCCAGAGAAATTCCGGCAGAGTGATGGGGATCATATACAATCCGGCACGGGTGCAATCGGCAATAATACGCCAGCAACCGGGATTTACCGGAGTGACCCAGGGGGTCATATTGGAGTTGTAACCGTACTTTTTCATCGCCGGAAACTCTTTTTCATCGCTGTAAGCATAACCGGAAATCGGGAAAATCCTTTTCCCGTCAACCGTCATGAATCCTTTAGAGTCAACAACGGTTTTACCTTTTCCGGGCAAAATGGCGATAAAATCGTTCTCTTCGGCCCGGTTGCCGTTATTATCGGTGAGAAAGAGCTGGATCTCATAGAATGTTTTGCCGTCTTCCGGCAGAGAAAAGGTGATGCCTTTGCTGTCAACGGCCGCCTGTTTGCTCACATCTTCACGGTTGATGAGCAGCTGCACCTTTTTCAATCCGGAAGATATTTCACCGTCATTGAAGTTTATCCGGTACTTTCCGGCACGTTTCGCCATTCTGCCCCGGGGATGCAAAGCACCGATCACCGGAGCGATTTTTTCATTACCGGCATTGTAATCAATGGTAAATGAAGCGGGTTTGCTCCATACTCCGCCATCTTCGCCATCGAACTTCGCCCGCCAGAACCACTTGCCCTGTCCGGGAAGTTCTTCCTGCCATCCCCGGCTGTCGGCCGGATCGTAAGCGCAGCCGTCAAAGGTGATGGTCTTATCAGCCGGGAAAGAGACATCCTGCGAAAACTGCAGAGTCAATGTTCCCGGGCGCAGATCGTCACGGGCAAAAAGTTTCCATTTGAAGTTGATGATATTGGTGCGGATGGTCTCATTTTCCGCAGGATATACCAATGCCGGAATATGTACGACCGACACAAATTTCTTTACACTGATGGAATCCAGATTGATACTGCCGATATCCGTGACCCTCACTTCCAGTTCCGCCCGGGCAGTGCCTGCGGGAGTGGTGAAGTCCTTTTTGTAAGGAGCGAAACGGTAGTTCGGTACCCCGCCGCCGAGATTGCCCAGCCCCGGTCCGTCGAAAATGGCCAGAGTTTTGCCGTTACGGTCGTAACAGTGGATGCGGATGGGAACCAGATTGCCGGTTTCCAGCGTATGATAACGGCAGAGGAAGCTCAACATGTAACGGGTCCCCGGTTCCAGATCCAAAGCATGGAACCAGTTGCGCACGGCATTGCGCTCTTTGCTTATCACACTGATGCTGTGACTGCCGGAACCTTTGTACCAGGGGGAAACCGATGCTCCGTTGCGGCGCACCCATCTTTCGGAAGTGCCGAATTCACCCTCACCATCCAGACAGAGTTCCGGGTAAGTGCCGAAACTGTATGCCGCCGGCTTGTTGTATTGAGTACCGGCAAGTGAAGCGGGGATGAAACTTTCCGGAACCAGAAATTGCGGGCGGGCAAGCGGCGCAAAGGTGGAATACTCTTCGGTGCCGTCGGCTTCTTTGCGGTGACTGGTCATATTGACCGCAAATTTCCGGTTGGCCTGAATCCCGGCTTCCGCCAGATCTATTGAACCGTAGAGCATCCAGGCGCGTTCACCTTTGAAGACATTTACCTGCAATGTCCGGAAATCTTTTTTGGTATCAAAACGACCGTCGGGGAAGCGTTCTTCATCATAAACCACTCCATTGGCATTGATGATGATCTGGTAGAAATGTGCCGGTTCGGCAGAATCCGGAGAGATGAATAAAGATACGCTGTCATCCCCCCAGACCGAACCGTCACGTGCTGAAATGACACAGGATGCTGATGTTGCCACCGTCCGGAAAAAGGCGAAGTAGAGCTTTTGCTTATCATGGAAAAGCCGCACCTGCGTATCTTTTTCCGCGTCCTGATCATTTTTACCGAGTTTGACAAATCCCCGGAACACCGCACCGAAGCTCCAGGGGGTGGAAAACTGTTTGGTCAGCACATCATTTTTGATCCACCTTTTTTCCACAAAAGGGACCTTTACTTCCGGGATTTGGGCACACAACGCCCCGGTCCCGGCAGCCAGCAGTGCCAGAATTCTTATTTTCATTATTCAATTTTTCTCTATTTTAATAATTGTTATTGTTTGTCTGTTGTGATGCCACCGTCGGTGGCGCAGCGTGGATAATCTCTTGTCAAAACGTCGGATGCCGGTTCAGTCGAGCAGGTTTACTGCACCTTGTCCTCCGGAGCCTCCGGCGAAGGAGGATCCTGCTCATCCGCCTTGATTTACCTGCGACCTTACCTCGCACTGCATCCACCGAGTGGATCTGACCGTTATTGCATGGATAAGATCATACTTACAGTCGATCTCTATCCGACATACGGATTTTACAAAGATGGATATTATTTACTGTTTTTCGTTCCGGCGGAAAATCATCCGCCGAAACGGGCAGAATATTTTATGATTGCCGGTCAGTATGTCAATTCAGCATACATATGTTCATCATCATAACCGCCATTATCCAACCATTCATTAACAGCCGTTGCGGCAACAGTACTCACATGACCATCACAAAATGCGTAATTGTCCTGTTTGTTATGTCTTTCTCCAACCACACCATCACCTCTTGAACTGGTGTAGTTGTTAATCCAGGCATAGCCGCATTCTGGAATAGCCCCTCTCTTTGAATCACCCACCAAAACAGATATACTCGGTTTTCTGATTCTGGTTGTTTTGAAAGGATCCATTGATTGAGCTACTCCTGCTGCCCATTGTTTTCCGTTGACACCATTGGAAAGCGGACCGTAAGTCATTGCACCATAACCGGGATGAGAACCATTGTATGCCCCACCGGTGTGTTTGGGAGCTACACGGCCGGTTTTAGGGCAAAACAAAATTTCAACATACTGATAATTTTCTGCCCCGGGTTGAGAATATTTGTGAACTGTTTCATTCCAGTTAATCGCTCCCCATGCAGTCGGAACTGAAGAAGAAGGAATGTAATAATCATCATTTTGATCGGCATACTGAATGAAAATTGTAGTAAGCTGCTTCAAATTGTTGATACAGCTGGCGGCATGACCGCGTTCACGTGCAGAGTTGAGTGCCGGAAGCAAAATCGCCGCCAATATCGCGATGATCGCAATGACTACGAGAAGCTCTATTAAGGTAAAACACGCGTGTTTTACCTGCTCATGAGCAGGTAAAACACGCGTGTTTTACCTGCTCATGAGCAGGTCGGACAGAATAAGTACTTTTTTTCATAAACACACCCTTTCTTTTTTTGATTATTGCGCACAGCACCACCGTGATGACTGTACTTTCAATTATCTTTCCGATAATTTTTCCAATGTGGTAAACTCCAACTCTTTCCCGGCAGCAGCCGCCGCCTGACGGGCGTAAGCAAAGATATCCCGGAGCATCCGGATACCCTCACCGGCATACACCGGATCGACATGACAGACCGGCACAAACGGTACTCCAAGTTTGATGCATGCATCAATATCATGTTTCGCCAGTGCCAGCGTCAATTCATAACGCTCCGGCGGCAGGAACCAGGTGTAATCACAGGCCAGCGGATACTCTATTGCCGGACATGCCGAAACTATTTCCGCATAACGCGCCGCATCCAGTTCCCGGGGCGGAACATCCGGGTGACTGTTGGGATAATCCCAGCCGGTCTGCTGCCAGACCAGTGAACTGTCAAAATCATACGCTTCAGCAAGAGCCTGAAACATCCCGCAACTGTTCTGCACCGCAGGAGAACGGAATCCGCGTATGGGAAAACCCAACACCTTTTCCAGAATATCCCGGCCGAATCTCAATCTCTCCCGGCAATTTTCCAGTGAATGATCGGCATCCAGTGCCGCTTTGTTTTCCGCCGCGTAACGCTTGTTTTCCGTTTCATGCGGCAGATCCAGCACCATCGCCGGAGGTATACCCAGTTCAAAACGGTTGTGACGGATCCCGTGCTGACCGAATGCATGACCGTTGGCCGCCGCCTCTTTGATTATTCCCGGGATCTCCGGGAATATCTCATTGAAAGGCTTATCCGTTTCCTCATCCACCGGAACAACGAAAAAGGTGCCCCTGACCTTTTCCTCATCGAAAAATGCGATCAATTTGCGGAAGTTCTCTTCACAATACCAACCGCGCAAGGCCACATCATCGACCGTCATAGCAAAGAAAAATTTATCACTCGGCATGACCGACTCCCACATAGTAACTCATCGCATTCTGCGTGGTATCGACTCTGCCGAATTGGCAGACGATCGGCAGTTGGGAAGTTATCCGCAGCGCATACTGGGTCAACGGCGGGATCACGGTTCCGGCCAAATCTTCCGGATGGTCAAGCCGCAGCGCAATGACTCTCCGGGCGGGCGCATTGACTTTGATCCCCATGACCGGTTCACGGTCGCTGAAGTAGATGTCGATCACCACCGGTGAGTCACTCTCATGGGTGTTGAAGAACATCAACGCTTCATGTGCTTCCGCCGGACCGTTATCCACCTTTTCCGGCAGATAACCGTCAGCAAAATACCAGACGTTTTTACCTCCACTCATTTTCAAATTCCTTTCGCTACAAGTTCACGGATAAACGGCGTGATGGATTCCGGTCCATCGGCCGTCAGCACAAAACCTTCCTCGATCCGGTTGCTGCCCGCCGGATGTCCCCAGATACTGATGTCGCTGTTGACACACATGCCGGCTTCAAAGAGATAATTGGTGTTTTCATCCGGATAGGGGGATTCCGCTTCAGCCAGACCGATACCGTGCATCGGCGGATAAAGATCATACTGTGTCATGCCGTGTCTGGCAAAAACCTCTTTGACCATTTTGACCATCTCTCCGGCAACCACTCCGGCTTTCAGATAATCCTGCTGGACATTGGCCGCTTCAAAAAGCACATTGAGAAACTTTTTCTGCTCATCACTGGCTTTGCCGATAACAAAGGGGTATTCAACAGTGGAAACATATCCCTCATACTGCACCGCCATCGCCGCCATGACCATTTCACCCTCGCGCATGATCTTGTTGGCAGTACGGCCGATAACCGTTTCTGTACGCTTTCCGGAACCGAAGACCATGAAGTTGATATCTTCAGCTCCCGCCATCCGCGCCGCACCCTCGGCCGCTCCGGCCGCCAGAGTTTCCGGATTGCCGTCCACTGCGTATTCCAACAGCTTTTTATAGCCTTCGCAAGCCTGACGTCCGGCTTCTTTCAAACAGGCTATCTCATTGGCACTCTTGATAATACGCAAACGGGCAAGGATCGGCATGGCATCCACGATCTCCACTCCGGGTATCGCCGCCTTGAGCCGGTCCATGATCGGCGCCGGAATATCCCACACGCCGACCAATCCCAGACGCCTGCCGCCTTTAAGCGCGCTCTGCATGATATCTTTCAAACTGGAAAAAGTGGCCAGCGGATAGTCGATCTCTTCGGGAACTGACACACAGGCGAACTCACGGACATTGCGGTAATCGCTCCAAACCGACATCTCCCGGGCATAATTTTCACCCTCCGGTGCGCCGGCCAGAGTCGGTTCACCGGTTTTGGGGATCACACAGATGCCGCGCTCAAAAATCGGCCAGAAATTGCACACATAGCGCAAATTCTCTTTACGGTACTCATCACCGTAAACCGCAACGGCATCAAGCTTTTCCTTTTCCATTTCCGCCTGAATGCGGATAATGCGTTCAGCAAACTCACTCTTGGGTATGCAGATCATTTTTTCATCCTTCAGTTAATTCAGTTAAAACTTGAAATCAGTTGTTATGCTATATAAATATACACTTTTTTATGCACAATTCTCCGCATCTTTTGTCAACTATTGCGCATTTTTATTCAATCATCGGTTTTTATCAATGCCGGTATCCAGTTTTTCCAGCAAATCCATGCAATCGCGGGCAAAAACTCCCCCATTGATCCAGGGCAGATTTTCATCCGGCAATTTCAATTCCAGCAGCCGCACCAGATCCAATCCGATGACCGCATTGCCGATCGGGTTGAGATGCAGATAATCGCGCATCAGCAGCCGGAATGCTTTGATATCATAATCATGCAATCTTTTCCACCGGACGTAGTTGTCATTGATGTACTCTCCGGCGACCTCCCGGATGACTTCCAGATAAGGTTCGTAGTTATCAGCCCACTGCGGAGCTTCTGCCCGGAACTTCTCATAGTCACAGCAGTAATAGGTCTGAAACAGCACGTCGCCACCCCAGGAATTGACCCGGCGGCGCATTTCAATGAGGTTGGCAGCCGTCATTCCGGTGGTGACATTGCGGTTGGGATTGGCATCATTTATTCCCGCCGTCAAAATCAGCAGATCCGGTTTGAAAGGTGCCACGTCCCGGTCAAAACGCGCCAGAAGTTCACCGGTGGTGTTGTTGCTCGTCCCGGCATTGAGGCACAAAGCCGGGTTATCCACCGAAGAACGGTCACTGGTCCACTTGCGGTAAGTATGCATCAATCCCATATTCACATAATCGAACCAGTGCGCTCCGACCATGAAGTGTTCCGTATTGCTCGATCCCAGAGCCAGCACATGGACATGTTCTCCGGCATCGATCCGGTCAAAAATCCGCAATTTATCCCGTAATTTACTCATATTTCCACCACCTCTATACGCATGAGTTCAGCAGTTTTTGCCAGTTGTTCCGCGCAATTTCCATGTACTGCAATAGCATGATGCGCCACTCCGCAGGAGATCAGCTCTTTCAAATATTCTCTGACCGGCTTGCCGACCTTTATCATGGCATGCAGTTCATTGCACGGCAGCCGGGGATAATCTATAGCTTCGCCCCGGGATATAAGCATCCGGTAAGTTTCTCCGCAATTGAGAACATGGCCGAAGGTAACTTCGCCCGGTTTCATGATCAATTCGTAATTCAATCCGCCGCCGGTAAAGCCCCACTCTTCAGGAGAACCGGTGAGCCTGATCGCCGAATCCGAAGAGGCCAGCGACGGCGTCCCGATCCCGTGACCGAGCAGGAACAGCGCGTTATTGCTCACGTCAAATTGTCCCCATTCCGCCTGAAACGGAGTGTTCCCGGTAAACTGTTTCATCAGATCCATCATCACCAGACCGCCGACATCGCCCTCACAGGCAACCGGGAAGTTGTCTTCCTCCATGATCAGCGAAGCACCCATTCTGGCCGGTGCCCCGGTCATCTTTTCCAGATAGTGCTGCCCCAGAAAGCACATGCCGTCCAGATTGAATTTACGGTAAAGTTCCCGCATCGCCAATCCCAGACGCACCGACTTGGCGGCATCTTCCTTTGAAACGTTGCTGCAGGCAAAGCGTTTGAGCAGTTTGTCTGTTTCCGCATCAACTGCATCCGGAGAAATTTTTTCCCAGAGTGAAATCAGATGTTCCGCCTGGATAGTCATTATCTCCGGCCCCAGGAAACCTTTGACTTTCGCCCGGTCGAATTCCAGATCGTACATCCCCCGGAAAACGTGCCCGACAATGCCGTAAGTGGCTCTGCCCAAACGTTTATACGCCGACAAAGCCGCAACTTCTCCGGCGATTTGCCGGTAGGCAGCCGCATCGGATATTTCACCGACCACCACCTTGTAATCCAGCTTCATCTTATGAAAACTGCCGGACAGCTGGGTAATGGCGATCAAAGCTGAATTGCGCATCGTGGCAATATAATTATCCTGCGGATCGACATCATTGCCGGTCTGTGTGTTGAAAAGGATCACCAGCGGACGGGAAGCGCAGCTGTTTATGGCATGCATGGTGATAAAATCCGGCAGATAAGTTCCGGCGATCACCACCAGTACATCCACTTGCGCCTGACAGAAAACTCTTCCGGCCTCCTCCGCCCGGTCAAGAGTATCCACCATCCCCGGATAAATCACGTCGCATCCGGACAGCGTCTCCGTCAATCTCCGGGCAGCTCCGGCCAGATCAGCACGCACCTGCTCTTCCAGAGCCGGATACATGCGCCAATACTCAAAATATCCCAGAGCCAGCAGACCGACACTCAATTTGCGTTCAGGCAGCGGACTGGTGAATACATCACCATACTGTCCGGATTCATCTGAATCAAATGAAACGACTTTTACCTTTGACATTTTTCATTCTCCTCCTATTTGAAAAATTTTCCCACATCGTCAACTTTTTCCGGTATATAAAAATTCTGCCGGAAGACCTCTGCATATTTCACCCCGATACGCGAACCGTAAAAGCGTGCTCTTGCCCGTATGGTATCTTCCCAGCCGTTCAAATGACCGCCCTCCGGATCAAATTCCGCCATTGCCGCCAGTTTGTCTTCAAACTCACCGGATATATCCACATAGTGGCTGGGATTCTGCATCACATCCTCGACCTCAAACTGAAAATATCTTGCCGCCGTCCAACTCTGTGTCCCGTAATCGGCCGTGCAGTTCCACCGGGCCTGGTTCCAGGCATCCAGCGACATCCGGGCCATGCCGTGATGCTGGAAATATTCTGCAAAATCATGCCCGAAGATCACCTCCGGCTGATATTTCCGGATCGCGCCGATGCATTGGCGGTAAAATTCAGCGGTGGCATCCACTTCAAAATCTCCGACATCGAAACATTCAAGGGTTTTGCAGCCAAGTTTTTCGTGTGCTTTCCGGCCGCCGGTTTTGAAACGTTCGGCCGCCGCCTGCTGTCCTCCGGGAACTGTATACGCTTCATCGCCGTTGCCGAAACAGAAAACATTCACTTCGCACCCGGCTTTGGTCAGCTTGCGGATGGTTCCGCCCATAGCAATAACTGAATCATCCAGATGCGCTCCCAAAATCAATACTTTTTTCATTTTCACATCCACTTTTTTGAATATTGCGGTTCGTTCTGAAATAAATATATCCGGAAAAGGCCGATTTAACAACATAAATAATGTTTTTTTATTTGCAGATATTGCTTTTCTGTCACAAAGGTGCTATATTAGCTCCATAACAGGGGAAAAAGTATGTATTCGATGAATGATCTTTCACAAAAAAAACTGCTGCATCACTATCATTCGGCGTTTTTTAAACTTTTTCATATCCCACTTGACTGGATATTGCCGGATAACAAGACCTTTACCGTATGCGGTCAGGAACACTGCAATTCTTTGTGTATAAAGATAATGGGATGCATTGAAGGGAACAAGATGTGCAACCGCCAGACCAATGCCCGCATGGCTGAAGCCAGAAATACCCGGCAGGCGGTTCTCGGGAGTTGTCATGCCGGATTTTACGATCTGGTTCTGCCGATCTACGATCATGAAGATTATCTCGGTGCGCTTTGTGTGGGACAATTCCGCCTCTCCAAAGTTTCTGACGGTGAGATAAAAAATATCGCCCGCCAGCTGAATTTCATGGATATATCTCCGGAAGAACTGAAAGAATATCACAAAAACACCCGTGTATTCACCCGCGAAGAACTTGAAGGCCTCAAAGAACTGCTCCAGCTGATCGCAGATTTCATCTGTGCTACTTACGGCAGGAGTAAATTTCTTGCCTCCATTGCCAATTCATCGCAGGTGGAAAATGCCGAAGCATATATCAAACGGCACTACACCCGGGAACTTTCCATCACCAAGCTGGCCCGGATAATCGGCATGAGTCCGAGTTATCTCATTCATCAATTCACCCGTCAGAATGGGATTTCGCCGATGCAGTATCTGACACTGTACCGGATACTGCAGGCGGTGGATATCCTGAAAAATTCCAAATTGAGCATTGCTGAAACCGCTTTTGCTGTCGGCTTCAAAAATGTTTGCAACTTCAACCGGTCTTTCCGCAAAATCACCGGAGTTTCTCCGTCAGAGTGCCGGAAAAACCCGAATTCAGTCAAACTTGATGAAAAAATGCTGTTCAAAAATAAAATCCAAAAAAAAGGAGAAAAAAATGCTGCACCTGATCCCGACACCCAAAAAACTCTCTGATACCGGAAAATCTTTTCCCCTGTATGAATTGGAAAATCTGCTGCTGCCCGCCGGCACTCCGGTTTCCATACTGCAATCTGCGGTAAATCTGGCCGATGATTTTGAAAAAGTCACCACCCGGCGACTGCGCTTCGGATACTCCGGATTGCCCGGCAAATCGATCCGGCTCTCTTTCAAAGCCGACGGCAAAACCGATGGCTACACCCTGAAATCTGCTGACGGAGAAATCGAAATTCTGGGGGATTCTGAAGCAGGATTATTCTATGGCATCCAGACATTGCGGCAGATATTCATTTCCTGTGACAACTTCTGTCCGGAATTGACCATAAATGACGAACCGGATTTCCCCGTCCGGGGATTTTACCATGATATCACACGCGGCGCGGTGCCGACACTGGAATCTCTGTTTCGATTGGCCGATAAAATGGCTTATTACAAACTAAATCAACTGCAACTTTACATCGAACACACCTTTGCTTTTGCCCGCCATTGTGATATCTGGGAAGGCGGCGATCCGATCACCGCTGAAGAGATCATCCGTCTGGATCACTACTGCCGTGAACGTCACATCGATCTGGTTCCGTCGCTCTCCACTTTCGGCCACTTTTACATGGCTCTGCGGAGCAAACGCAAAGAGGAGCTCAACGAACTGGATATAAAAGCTTCAGAATTGCCCTTTTCATTCTACGGCCGGATGGCGCATTACACTTTGAATTGTTCCGATCCGCGCTCTCTGGCACTGGTGGAAGAGATGCTTCAGGAGTTCATGCCGCTTTTCACCAGCAAATATTTCAATATCTGCTGTGATGAGACCTTTGACCTCGGCAAAGGAAAAAATGCCGGAACGGCAGAAAAATACGGCACGGAAAAACTCTATGTCGATTTCCTGAAAAAAATCATTGCCATCGTGGAAAAAGCCGGACGCACCGCCATGTTCTGGGGGGATATCATCGCCACGCAGCCGGAATTGATCAAAACTCTGCCTCCGGGAACCATCGCTCTGGAATGGGATTACGGAGCCGAAGCGAATTACCGGGATACGGCGACATTGGCCAAAACAACGGAAAACTTCTACATCTGTCCCGGCACCACTGTCTGGAATTGCTGGAATGCCGACATCAATGTCTGCCAGCCCAATATCCTCAATTATGCCAGAAAAGGGAAACTTTACGGAGCAAAAGGTTTGCTCAATACCAACTGGGGGGATATGGGAAATGTCAATTTGTTTGCCAACTCTCTTTACGGTCTGGCTTACGGTGCGCAAGCCTCGTGGAACTGTGATGCAGCGGAAAATGTCGCGCAGTTCGATGAAGATTTTGACCGCATGGAATTCGGCTGTTCCGGTCTTTCGGAGTTGTGGCGGCAATTTGATGAAGCAAAGGTCATCCGCTGGAAGATGATCCAGAACTTCGTCGACCCTGAATTCAACTCTTATCAGCAGGAAAACTTCGATGCTCTGACCATCGGACAGGTGAAAGATGCCATAAGCAAGCTGGAAGATATTTTTGCTCTGGTGATGAAAAAATTTGCCGGGGCTGTCCCCGCTGATCCGCTTGCGGTCAAGGAGTCGGTCTTCGGTTTTGAAATGGCCATATTGATGCATAAAACCGGTTTGTCTTTTATGGAAAACGAGCGTCAGGCGGCATGGGAAACAGCCGATGCTTTGCGGAAACTTGAACAGCGTTATTCGCCATTGTGGCACAACCGTTTCAAACCTTCGGAGTATTACCGCAACCGGGAAGTGCTGTTGAAGATCGCTCATAAACTTGATGCAGCCGGCAGGTGAGAAATTGACTGAAATCGTTCTGCTTGGAGCTGGTGCCGTCGGAATACTGCCGGCGGCAAAACTGCTGGGGGTTCCGGATGTATCTCTGCGGTGTGCAGCCGATGCCGTCCGGGTGAAACGTTATCGCCGGGATGGGATATATTTCAACGGGGAACTGCTGGATCTGGAATTCTTTTCTCCGGATGAAGCAGACAAACTGCCGAAAGCCGATCTGGTCATCGCCGCGACAAAAGTGCCGGATTTAAGCGATGCTCTGGATAATATCCGGGGCGTTGCCGACCGCAAAACCATCTTTCTTCCGCTGCTTAACGGCATCAACGCCCATGAGATCATTGCCGGAAAATTTCCCGGCAATCCGGTTTTACGCGGTTTTTTTCTCGGTCACGCCAGCGTCCGGGAGGGTAATCAGATCCGCCATGACGGTGTCGGAACTTTCTACTGCGGCGGGGAACCGGAAGTTCTCGCACCGGTGCAGGAGTTGTTTCTCCGGGCCGGAGTAAATATCAGTATACCGGAAAATATGGATCAGGCGGTCTGGAAAAAATTTATTCTCAACGTCGGGATCAATCAGGCTCAAGCGTTCTTCAAAGCAGACTATGCTGCGGTACAGAACAGTCCGGAAATACTGGAGTTCTGCCGCGAATTGATGCTGGAAGCCGCCGCCTGCGCCCGGGCGCAAATGATCACAGATACGGAAAAAATGATCGATGATGCCATGCAGGTAATTCTCTCCATGCCGGGAAATGTCAAAACTTCCATGCTGCAGGATGTGCTGGCCGGGCGGCGCACCGAAGTGGATGCGTTTGCCGGTACGATATGCCGCATCGCCCGTAAGTACGATATCCCCGTCCCGGCCAATGAGCTGGTGCTGGAAAAGATATCCTGACTTACCCGACAGAGAGTTTTAACCGGAAAACAATTAAAAAACACCCCGGAAGCCGGATACGGCTTTTGAGGTGTTTTTAATTTTGCAACAATCAATTTTGTCGCATTTATGCAGATTTATTTGCTCTGGGGAGCTGCCGCCTGCGGCTGCGGGATAAGCAGTTTGAAGTTGGATGATTCCAACAGATTTTTACCATACTCCTGCACCGCTTTCTGCTTTTCCATACCGGTCAGATATTCGATCAGCTGATCTTTCACCTGGGCAAAGGAGAGCGGCTGTTCTTTGGCGGCCGGGTCCCGGCGGATGATGTGATAACCGAACTGGGTCTTCACCACTCCGGAGATCTCATTGTCCTTGAGGGCAAATGCCGCTTTTTCAAATTCCGGAACCATCATACCTTTACGGAATGCTCCGAGAGAACCGCCATTGGCAGCACTGCCGCATTCGCTGTTGGTCTTGGCCAGAGCTTCAAAGTTTTTCGGATTCTGTTTGACCTCTGCCAGAATGCGGTTGATTTTGGCCAGAGCTTCTTTTTTCACATTTTCCGGAGCATCATCTTTGACCATCACCAGAATATGTGAAGCCCGGATGGAATCGGCCGGATCACCCGGCTGGACAAATTCACTTTTGTGTGAATCATAATATTTAAGAGCGTCCGCTTCAGTTACTTTGATGTTTTTCAAAACGTATTTATCCAAAAACATCTGCATGGCGATCTGCTGCTGGACCATCGGATTTTCGCTCTGTTCTTTGATCAGCTGATCCATTGTTTTATTCTGCTGTGCCAGCATCTGGGCAAGGAAATCAAGTTCCTCTTTTTTAGCCTCTTTAAGCTGTTTTTCCATCTCGGTACGCACCAGCGTGGCCGACGGCACGATACCGGCTTTTTTCATGGCTTCCATCAGCAGTTTCTGCTGGATCATATCGGAAATGATCCGGGGAGCAAGCGAAGACATCATCTGGGCATTGACCCCGGCCGGAAGCTTGCCATCCTTGAACTGCGTTTTGAGCATATCGGCAAAATCTTTTCTGGTAAACATTTGCCCGTTGAAAGAAGCCAGATTTTCCGGCAGAGCTTTGACAGCTTCATCCACTGTGATCGACGGAGCATTCTGCATCATCTGCATCAGCTGGGCCTGCTGTTCAGCGGTCAGCTGCGCCGGAGCCTGACCTTCTGCTCCGAATGACGGAGCAAGCATCGCGGCGGAAAGCACTCCGCCAAGCAACAATTTTTTCATCATAATACCAGTTCCTTTCTATGGTTGTTATGCGTGTGTTTCTCCTCTTCACGCATTTTCTGCATCAATGTACATCTTCCAAAGATAAACCACCATTTCTTTTTTTCAAGCGATTACAACTTTTTCCGGAAATTTTTTTTACACAAATGCAAAAAAACACATATTTTTTAAAAAATAATCCATATTTTACTGGCATTCTCTCTCTTCCGGTGCTATATTGAAAACCATTCTTTTATCAAACCTGCAAGAAAGGGAACACAAATGAGTATTTTATTCGGAACCGACGGTATCCGGGGCCGGGCGAACACCTATCCGATAACTCCGGAAAATGCCCTGCTGGTCGGCAAAGCTGTTGCCGGTTATTTTTCCCGCCACCCCAAAGCGAAGCATCGCAAACCGTGTGCGATCATCGGCAAGGACACCCGCTTATCCGGTTACATGCTGGAAAGTGCAGTAAGTGCCGGATTGTTGAGCATGGGTATGGATGTGCTGGCCGTCGGCCCCATGCCGACTCCGGCTGTGGCACATCTGGTGAGTTCATTTGCCGCTGATTGCGGCATCATGATCACCGCCAGTCACAATCCGGCCGGGGACAACGGGATAAAAATTTTTGACCGTGACGGTTTCAAATTGAGTGACGACATATGTGAGGAACTGGAAGCCATGATTTTTGATGAGAAATTATCCAGTTCGCATATCGCCGATGCCCGTATCGGCAAAGCATACCGGATCGAAGATGCCCGGGGGCGTTATATCGAATTTGCCAAAGCTTCCATCGGCAACCATTCGCTGGCCGGGTTGAAAGTGGTTCTGGATTGTGCCAACGGGGCAGCTTATGCGATCGCCCCGGCGATCTTCCGTGAGTTGGGAGCAGAAGTGATCGTCCATGCAGCTCAACCGGATGGAACCAATATCAATGAATCGTGCGGAGCGACCATGCCGGAAAAAATGTGTGAACTGGTTCGGAACAATCAGGCTGATCTGGGCATTGCCCTGGATGGAGATGCCGACCGGGTGATCTTTTCCGATGCCGGAGGGCATGTGGTCGATGGCGACCGGATAATCGGTATGCTCGCGCTGGAACAGTCGCGGAAAAATGCTTTGCCCGGTAACCGGATCGTAGTCACCAGCATGAGCAATCTGGCACTTCATCAGGCAATGGAAAAAGCCGGGATCGGAGTCATAACCACCGATGTCGGAGATCATCTGGTCATTGAAGCTATGCGTGAACACCGCTGTTCGATCGGCGGTGAACAATCCGGACATATCATATTTATGGATCACGTGACCACCGGCGACGGGATAATCACCGCTTTGCACATAATGAAACTGATGCAGGAAAAGCAGAAATCTCTGTCGGCACTGGCTGATTTTATGACTCCTTTCCCGCAGAAGACGGTCAATCTGCAAGTTTCCGCCAAACCGCCGCTTACCGGATTGACTGCACTCAACAGGGAATTGGAGATGTTCCAAAAGGAGAACGGTTCATCCGGAAGGGCAGTTGTCCGGTACAGCGGCACGGAAAACAAACTGCGTATTCTGGTGGAAACAGAAGATGTTTCCCGTCTGGAAAAATGGAGTTCGCGTCTGGCGGCGGCGGCCCGGTGCAGTCTGGAGGATAAACAATGCATCTGATCTCTGTTGAAGTACCCTCATTGCATCCGTTATCAGTCGATCCGGGCAAAATAATGATCGGCCGGCTGCAGCTGGCCGAAGTGATCGATACCATGTTTGCCGGTATGCCGGATGACTTCAAGTGGGATTGCTGTTTTTTCCCGGATGATGAGTTGCTGCAAAGATGCCGCGATTTGACCGATTTCACCATCGCCGACCGCAATGGACGCATTGCCGGATGCGCCGGAAGCGGCAGAAAACTGATCCGGTTTTCCGGGATCGAATTGCGTTTCCCCTGGCATATACTGGATGTTTCCCGGATGATCATGGAAAAAATCGACAGCGATTCGATCGCCGGGAACCTCTCTCCGCAGGCGGTGATCGACGGACATTTGCACCTCGGGGAAAATTCCCGCATCCTCCCCGGAGTTTATATTGAAGGCAACTGTATGATCGGCCGGAATTGCAAAATCGGGCCGAATTGTTACCTGCGCGGCGACACCATCATCGGTGACAACTGCCATATCGGGCAGGCGGTGGAAATAAAAAATTCTGTTATCGGCAATAACACGGCCATCGGACACTTGAGCTATGCCGGCGACAGTGTGATCGGTTCCCGGGTGAATTTCGGTGCCGGCACGATCATCGCCAATTTGCGCCATGACAACTGCAATCACCGGTCGATGGCCGGTGGAGTCCTGCTGGATACCGGGCGGAGAAAATTCGGAGCCGTCATCGGCGACGGAGTACACACCGGTATCAACACCTCCATATACCCCGGCAGAAAACTCTCCCCGGGCGCAGTTACCGCCCCCGGGGCAACCGTGAAATATGATCTTTAATCAGAAAAGATATATTTTATGATGAAAAATTCATTGTAAAAAATGATATCTATGATATATTTTTACTTATACAGGATGATTACGGAAGTGTAAAAATTCCGGCGATCACTCCACGCAAGGTGTGCCACTAATAAACAAAAAAATGAGGTGAATAATATGGATGTCATCATCTGCAAAACTTCCGCCGATGCGGAAAAACTCGCCGCCCGGATGATCGCTGATGCGATCAACGCCAAACCGGAATTCAAACTCGGTCTGGCCACCGGAGCTACTATGGAAAATGTCTACGCGGAATTGTCCCGGCTCAACAAAGCCGGAGAAGTCGACTTCTCCCAGGTGCGTTCCTGGAACCTCGACGAATATGCCGGTTTGGCTCCTGAACACGATCAGAGCTATCGTTACTACATGAATAAACACCTTTTCAACAATGTCAATATCGATATCCGCAATACGCACCTGCCCGATGGTCTGGCCATCGACGAGGAAGCTGAAGCGGCCCGTTACGATGACTCCATCGACGAAGCCGGCGGCATCGACCTCTGGCTGGTCGGTATCGGCAAATCCGGTCATGTCGGCTTCAATGATCCGGGAACCAGCTTCTCCAGCCGCACCCATGTGGCCTATTTGAACAACACCACTTATGAGCAGAATAAGATCTACTTCAATCCCCCCGAATCCATGCCGCGCCGTGCCTACACCGCCGGTGTCGGAACCGTGCTGGATGCGAAAAAAGTTCTGCAGCTGATCACCGGTGAACGCAAAGCTGCCATCGCTGCCGCTGCTATCGAAGGACCCATGACCGCAATGATCAGTTCCACTGCGCTGCAGCTGCATCCGGATACTGTGATTATTCTGGATGAAGCTGCTGCAGCCGATCTGAAGCTCAAAGATTTCTACAAAGAGGTCTTTGAAAACGATCCGAAATGGGCCGCCTACCGTTAAAAAAACCGACTCCCGGACACTCTGAACTCCGTCCGGGAGCTTTTTTGTATTTAACGAAAGGGATTTATGAATCATGAAAAAAATAGTGGTAAATTCTCCGATCTCTCCGGAACTTGATCCGGAATTTGTTCCCGCTGCCCTCTGGAACCGGGAGTTCCGTAAACTGGCCGCTGCCGAAGCGGACAGTATCGATATCGCCATCACTCTGGAACGGGCCAACGGCGCAGTTTCCCGGTTTGACAGCAAAATTTTTGCCGACACCGCCGAAAATCTGCCTCTGAACTTCCGTTACGTGGAGCGTATCGTCAAATTTATGCTCTGGGCATTCGGCGGCAAAACCGTCACCATCGCCGGAGCACCGCTGGTGGCCGCTGAACTGGCCGAAGTTTACAGCGAAAACGGCGAAAGAGCTTTTGACTATCAGGTAATGGGCGAACGCATCTACGGCGGCAAATTTGAGGTGAGATCCTGCGCTTATGCCGATGCTCCGGCAGAAAAGAAGATCTCCGTCAAACTCGGCGGAAATTTTGAAGGCTGCCGGATCGGCTTCGATTTGGGCGGTTCCGACCGCAAATGTGCCGCTGTGATCGATGGCAAAGCTGTCCACAGTGAAGAGGTCGTCTGGGACCCCTACTTCCAGAAAGATGTCAACTATCACCGGGAGGGTATCCTTGATTCCCTGCGCCGGGCGGCGGCAAAACTGCCGAAAATCGATGCTATCGGCGGAAGTGCCGCCGGAGTTTATGTGGATAATCAGCCGCGCATAGCCTCGCTTTTCCGGGGCATTCCGGAAGCTGACTTCAAAAGCAAGGTCCAGCCGATATTTCTGGAAATAGCCAAAGAGTTCCCCGGCGTACCGTTCGTGGTACTCAATGACGGTGAAGTTACCGCCCTGGCCGGAGCTGTCAGTCTGGAGAAAAACGCTCTGATCGGCCTGGCAATGGGAACCAGTGAAGCTGTCGGTTACGTCACTCCGGAAGGAAATCTGACCGACTACCTCAACGAATTGGCCTTTGCCCCGGTCGATTACCGGGAAGATGATCCGCCCTGTGATGAGTGGAGCAAAGATGCCGGTGTCGGCGCGCTTTACCTCTCCCAGCAGGCGGTCGGCCGTCTGGTCAAACCGGCCGGTTTTGATTTCCCCGCCGGGACTCCGTTGCCGGAGATCCTCAAACTCGTGCAGAAAGCCCGCAGTGAAAATGATCCGCGCGCTTCGGCAGTCTACCGGTCAGTGGGAGTTTATCTGGGCTATGCCATCGCGCACTACGCCGATTTCTACGCGCTGGAAAATCTCCTCCTCCTCGGTCGCGTATCCAGCGGTGAAGGCGGTAACGAGATCATCAATGAAGCATCCAGAGTGCTGAAAGAGGTATTCCCGGAACTCAATGTCACGATCCATATCCCGGATGAAACATTCAAACGGCATGGACAGGCTGTTATCGCGGCCTCTCTGTAATCAGCATTTTTATTCACTCTCCGGCATTTCCATACTGCCGGAGAGTTTTTTATTTGCCGCTGTTTCTGCATTTCCATTGCGGTACTTCAACGTTGGCACCGACTGTTAATCACAACTCATGTGATATATTCAGACGGTTTACTGCTTATTCCTTATCCGGTTACGAAAATCAGACGGAGTCATGTCGAAATACTTTTTGAATACTTTTATGAAATACGATGCATCAAAAAAACCGGTTCTCACAGCGATTTCATCGACAGTCATGGCGGTGTTTTCCAATTCGTAAGCGGCCCGTTCCAAACGGCATTTGCAAATATATCCGGTTACGGAATAACCGATTTCCCGGCGGAAAAGTTTTCCGAAATAATACGGAGCATATCCGGACAATTCCGCCAGAGATTTCAATGACAGTTTTTTATCCAGATTATCATTAATGAAACTCAATACTCTGCCTAATCGCTTCTGGGCATGGGAAGCCTTGACTCCGGGGGCGGCAGTGGCATGACGTATGATAAATATCAGCAACTCAATAAAGATACTCCGGCTGTACTGTAAATGAAACGGATGGATAGAATTCATTTCCCGGTCAAGTTCATCGAAACCGGCTGCGATTTTTTGCTGCAAATCCGGGCCGAAAGTATATTTATCCGGCAAGTCCTGACCATTGCGGCCGTTGAAAAAATTAAAAATATCCATCTCATCGGCGTGAAAAACGGTTGCATCAAAAAGGCAGTTTACGTAATTCAAACTGGTATCACTGTAATATTCATGAGTTGCACCGACCGGTATTACATAAAGGTCTCCGGCAAACATGGGGTATATGGTACCATTGACCGCACACCAACCGGCACCATGACGGATATAAACCAATTCAACGGCGTTATGCAAATGAATTTTCTGGTAGTACGGAGTTTGCAGTTTTTGTACCACCAGCGGCAGAGAGGTTTTGAATAATTCTTCAATTTTGAATTCTAAAATATCCATATGACACCACCATATCCAATCAAACTGAAATCAAAATTTCAGTCGTATTGATTAAAAATTTCATCACTTTGCTTATTGCACAATCTTTTTCGGGAACTACATTAAACAGTGTGACTGAAAACACCGATTTTGCTTTTCGTGGAGAGCCGCCCAAATCCTTTCCATATTATAATACCATAACGGGGATTTGCAAAATGGAAAATGGAAAATCTTTAAAAAAAGTCCGGAAAATACCATTTTTTCTTATAAAAGTACAATGAAAAAAATATTTTTTGACTATAATTATACCACAAGCACAAGAAAGATTAATTTTTTGGAGATATTTTTTTATGAGAAAAACCGTCCTGAAGGGTCTTCTGGGGGAAGCCCTGGATCTCACCGTCGCCAAACGTTTGAAAACAGTTGATTACGATTTGCTGGTCGAACCGTTTGCCAAACGTTATGAAAATGACGGTGCGTGGCGGTGCGAATTTTGGGGCAAAATCGTCCGTTCAGCGATCACGGCGGCCTTTCATACCGGTGACACGGAGTTGCGGGCGATTATTGACAAAACTGTTAAAGATCTGATGGCGACTCAAACCCCGGATGGATGTATAAGTTCTTATCCGGAAGATAAGCAATTGACCTCCTGGGATATCTGGGGGCGTAAATATGTTCTTCTGGCCCTGCTCCGTTATTATGAAATGCTCAATCCTGATCCGGCGGTTCTGCAGTGCTGCTGCCGAATGGTCGATCATCTGATGACTCAAATCGACAGTAAGAAAACCGATATCCGCGAATGCGGCTTGCACAACGGCTTGGCTTCAGCAAGTATTCTCGGTGCAATCGTAGCGGTATGGCGTTTAAGCGGGAGCCGGAAATACCGGGATTTTGCCCAGTACATCATCGATACCGGTTGTTCCAGCAGCGGCAATATTTTTGCCGGAGCCATTGCCGGAGTTGTCCCCGCAGCTCTGGGTAACGGTAAAGCCTATGAGATGACCAGTTGTTTTCAGGGCGCTGCCGAACTGCTCCAAATCGAAAATGATCCGCACTTCAAAGCTGTTGTTGACAGTTATTATACCGCTGTGCGTGACCGGGAAATTTTTGTTACCGGCTGCGGGGGATTGAAAGATATTTCCGGAGAATTCTGGTATGAAGGAGCTTTACGTCAGACCAGAGGTGATTGCGGCGGTCTGGGAGAAACCTGTGTCACAGCCACCTGGATAAGATATTGTATGCGGATGCTCGAACTCAACGATGATTGCACTATCGGTGATGAATTGGAAAAATCCCTTTATAATGGCATTCTCGGCGCAATTGCCCCGGATCATTCGCACTGGGCGCATGTCAATCCGACTCCACTGACCGGGAATGGCTGCCGGGAGTGTGCCGTTGATCAGATCGGTCGCGGCTTCGGCACTCCTTTCGGCGGTAATGACTGCTGCCGGGCGCAAGGACCGGAAGGATTGAGTACGGCTGCCGCCATCGCCGTCATGGACAAACCGGGAAAAGTGCTGCTCAATCTGTACGAACCGCTGGAATCCGGCAATCTGATCGTTTCCGGTAATTATCCGGTCGAACCGGAAGCAAAAATAGGCTTTACCTATCCGGAAAAGTATGTTCTTGCTCTGCGTACCCCGGATTTTCTCAAAGAGGTCAGACTCAATGGCGAAGTGATCCCGTTTACGGCGGGAAAATATCTGGAAATCGATCGTATGTGGAGTTGCGGCGATGAAATTGTATTGAGCTTTGACTTCACACTCAAAGAGATCATCGCCCCGGGGGACGATTCCTTTGTGGCAGTCAAACGCGGCCCGCTGGTTCTGGCTGAAGACTCAGCCGGAGTCATCCCCGAAGCCAAAGTGCATGAATTATGGCAGGGCAAAGATCTTTGCGAATATGCCGCCTGCGGCAAACAGATGAATGAAAAGAATACTTTGACAGTCTGGTTCAAAAGGTGAAATTTTTGCCGGGTGCCCTGAAATATCGAAGAGGAAATTATGATTTTATACAGTGGAAAATTTCAGACAGAAATCAAGCGCAGTGCAGAACTTCTTAAAAGTTATTATCCGGAATTGGATTCACTTGATCTTTGTTTACAAGATTCCGGATGCGGATGTTTGAGTGTCAGAAAAACAGATTCCCGCTGGGAGATAAAAGCTGGAAGTCAGGCAGCTTTTCTGCGTGGGTTCGGTCATGCTCTGGCGGATTCAGAAGTTGAAGAAAATGCTTCTTTTGAAAAACTCGGCATCATGCTGGATTGTTCCCGCAATAAAGTACACAAGATCGATTTCATAAAAAAGTTTTTCTGCAAAATCGCTCTGATGGGATACAATTTTGCCATGCTGTATACCGAAGATGTATACGTTCTGGAAGATGAACCGTTATTCGGTTACATGCGGGGAGCTTTTACGGCGCAGGAGATCCGGGAACTGGATGACTTTGCCTTCGCCCTCGGAATTGAATTGACCGCCTGTATCCAAACCCTCGGTCATCTGGCGCAAATCCTGCAGTACAAAGAGTACTTAAAGTGCCGGGATACCGCCCATGTCATGATGCCGGAATCCCCGGATACTTTTGCTCTGATCGACAAGATGCTCTGCTTCTGGGAAAAAAATCTGCGTTCCGGACGTATTCACATCGGCATGGATGAAACCAGAGATCTGGGCCGGGGCAGATATCTGGATATAAACCGGAAATATGTTGATGGTTACACATTATTCAGTTCGCATTTGAACAAAATGAATGAACTTTGTCAAAAACATGGCTTGCGGCCGATCATCTGGTCCGACATGTTTTTCCGTTTGGGCAATCCCGGCTGGCTATACTATGATTTGGAAACAGTCATACCGGAAGAGGTCAAAACAGCCATTCCGGAGAATATTCAGCTTTGTTATTGGGATTATTACCACGATGATGCGGATTTTTACGGGAATTACATCTCCAAGCATCGGAATTTAGGCTATGAACCGCTGTTGGGTTCCGGGGTTTGGACCTGGAGCAGAATCTGGTACGACCATAAAAAGACTGTTCTCACGGCCCTGCCGGGAATTGCCGCCGGAATCAAAACCGGTCTGAAAGAAATCTTTTTCACAATGTGGGGAGATAATGGCGGATACTGCTTATATGAATCAGCACTGGCCGGTTTGGAAATGTGTGCCGGAAAAGCTTACGGTTCCGATCCGGAACAGCATGACCTTTATGCAGCACGCTGTAAAAAAATTTGCGGCTTTGATTATCAACTTTACCTTGATGTTTCCGATATATACGATGGCAAAGATGATTTTATTCTCCCCGAATGGATATACTGGGATGACCCCCTGCAAGGGCAGTATATTACGGCCTGCCGCAACCGTCTGCCACAAGAGTTTACCGTGTTCTATGACAAGATAAATAAAAATATTCTCCGTCTGGAACAATCCGGAACCGGGGATGATGCCCTGCTCACATTATGCGCGATGTACCGCTGCATAAAAGCCAAAATCGATCTTTTCCTAAATTTGAATCATGCTTACTCAACTGAAAACAGAGCTGCATTAAAACAAATTTCGGATGAGCAGCTTCCGGAAATTATTTCGCATTGCCATCAATACTGCCGCCTTTTCCGGGATAACTGGTTGAAAAATGCCAAACCTTTCGGGCTGGAAGTTATGCAGCGGCGGTCAGCAGGCATGATTTGCCGTCTGGATGAAACCCGGATGCGGATCAATGAATATCTTGACGGCAAGACAGATGCTATTGATGAAATAGATGTACGCCTGTCATCTGCTGTGACAGAGGGCAATCCTTTCACCGCATGCTGGATTTCATGATAATTTGAACCTGTTTCAAAAAATAAAAAGGAGATTCTGATAAAATCAAAGTTTTTCTGAAGTTGGGTTGTTTCTGCGACAGCAGATCAAAAAAAACGATTGCAAAATCAAAAAATCAAGCCAGGAGTAAAACAACAGAATAAAACAAATAAACATCTTTGTTGATCTGGACAATCGACATTTTTAATCGTTTTGATTAAAAATATCATCATTTCAATTATTGTAAATTTCTTTGACAAAAATTATACCTAGCAGGGAGTACCCGGAAATAATTTTCCGGAAAAATAAAAACGGGGAAAAACGGTAAAAAAACCGATTCAACCTGCAAACAAAAGAAAGGGATCGTATCATGACAGTTAAGAAACACTTACTCTCCGGCCGGAGAGTAAAGGCACCTGCCTTTACTCTGATCGAATTACTGGTTGTTATTGCCATCATTGCCATCCTCGCTGCGATTTTGTTGCCGGCACTCAACTCCGCCCGTGAACGCGGCCGAAGTGCAGGTTGTATTAACAACTTGAAAAATATCGGTCAGTGTGTAATGATGTATTTGCAGGATAATGATGATTGGTTTCCCAAGTATCAGGATACTGCGGCACCTTTATATTCAAATATCTGGTATGCCTGTATTGTCAAGTATGGAAACACCGATTTGGTAAATTGTCCGAGTGGTCCTTTTGCCGTAAGCATTTTGAATTCTGATAACACCTATCCGACAACCAGTGCTCCAAAAACATGGTATGGATACAATTACTATTTGCTTTCGCCAGATTCCAAACCGACAAAAAAATTAACCCAAATTACCAATCCTTCATTCAATATTATATTTGTGGATACTCTCGGACAGAATGGTGATTCTACAAAAACTTCGCATCTCGCACAAAAAATGCGTTCCTGGGAAAGTAGAACAAATATTATTTATCCTGTTGCATGGCGTCACAGTGACGGTTCTAATATGGTGATGATAGATGGTCATGCGGCCTGGGATAAGGAAAAAACAATTAATGATACCGAAGATTACTGGGGCTACAACCTTTAAAACATTATCAGAACTGATTTTTCCTATGTTTACTGTAAAAAGATTTTTATTGCTGTTCACTCTGGGATTGACAGCACTGCTGACGGCTCAGGAACTTGTCCGCAACGGCAGTTTTGAAACTGTCCCGCCCGGAAAAAGTCTGCCGTCCGCCTGGACTCTGACCAAAGCTTTTGCCGGAAAAATCGACGGCAATGCCGCAGATGGACAAAATTGTTTCAAACTCGACAATCCCGGCGGCGGCGGTATTCTTATCCAGTCCTTGAAACTCTCTCCCGGAAAAACCTACACGCTTTCATGGCAGGTAAAAGCCGCACAGCCCGGACAGAAATTCATGCTCTACATCGAATATTCCACGCATACCAAACGCTTCGCCGGCACCAGATGGGGATCGGGAACCGCCGGTACTTCGTGGGAGAAAAAGAGTATGACCTTCTCCCTCCCGGATGATGTGCGTTATTCAACGCTGGTTCTCCGGCAGGTAAAAGACAGCGGCGTTATCTGGTTCGATGATTTCAAAATGAGTGAAAGCACCGCACCGGTTCCTCCCCCGGCCCCCGCTGTCCCGGGCAAGGTCGACCTGCAGAAAACATGGCAGCCGCAATCATATCACGGCACGCCCAAAATCACCATCACCCCGGAAGCAGCTGCCATCGCTCTTACCGGTCCCAAGGATAACGGACGGCTTTTTCAGAAAGTCAAAGTAAAACCGCAAACGGACTATATCCTGTCGGTCGATTACCGGAATTCTCCGGATGCCAAAGGCACTATCTACCTGATGGCAAACGGCAAAAGAGAAAGACTGACCAGACTTATCCCCTCTGCTGTTACCAGCAGAAAAAGTTTGCGTTTCACCACCGAAGCCAATGAAAAACAGATCAACGTATTTGTCGTATTCTTAAATGGTTCCGGAGAGGTAAGCATCCTCTCGGCTGAGTTGACCGAAGATACCGGACGGCCGGCTGACACGGTCCTCAATCCCGGCTTTGAACAAAATCTTTCCGGCTGGGAAACCGATAAGCCGCAGAACGTTAAAACCGATTCCTCCAATGCAAAAGAGGGAAAATACAGTTTGTTATTCACCGACCGGGGAACTCTTACTCAGGAGGGTATCCCCGTCTCCCGGAATACCCGTTACCGTCTGACAGCCAATGTCATGTGCGCTGAATTCAACCATCCATACCGCTTTTTTGTCGGTTGGAAAGCTGAGAAATCCGGCAGTGCCGGAGGCATCACCCAGAAATTCGGCCTGGAACGCCAGGACGGGTTCACCGCATGGCAGAATAAAAGTATAGAATTTGTCACCCCGGTCAAACCATTTTCCGGCATGTACATCACGCTGGAAAACCTTGCCCCCGGCAAAGTCTGGTTCGATAATATCAGATTGGAAAAGATCGGAGACCCCGCAAGTGATCCGCTGATCATCACGCTGACCTCTCCGGCTTATCGCAATACGATATATTCTTCACAACCGGAACCGGAAATTTCCGGTAATCTCAAATTCAACCGGGAAGTGAAATTTCCGGTAAATGCCGATTTTGATTTGACTGATGCTTCCGGTAAAAAAATCCTGTCCAAAACCATCTCAATTTCCGGGAACAACGTTTTTTTCAGACTGCCGCTGGATACCGCTGCACTGCCTGACGGCAAATATTTTCTCAAAGCCGCCATCCGGCAGAATACACCGGAAATCATACAGCAGCAGCTGGAGATCAATAAAGTCGCCAAAGCTGATTTTGAAGTGATCCCGGATGCAGGCAACTTCCTGCGTATCAACGGTCAGTCTTTTTTCCCGATCGGACTTTATGAACCGGATTTTACCGAAAACGATTTCAGACAGTACAACCGTTTCGGCTTCAATACCCTGCTGTACATGTCTTCCAATGCCGCAAGCGTGAAACTGGTGGCAGATAAGGCCATGCAATATAATTTGAAAGTAATCAGCCATTACATTACCACCGGCAACGAAATCACTCAGCACCCCGCTTTCCTCGGTTATCACAACGCAGATGAACCGGCCTGGATGGGCAGTGACCGGGATACGTTGGTGAAAAAATACCGCCGGATGCGTGACATAGATCCGTATCATCCGGTCTGGACCAACCATGCCCCCAGAAATGATATCGAAACGCTGAAATTGTACAACGAGGGATGTGATATTTCCGGTGTTGATATCTATCCGGTAACCTCATCCCCCAATGGCAGCGACCACTCGGATCTTGCGGACCGCACCATCAGCTGTGTCGGCAAATATACGCTCAAAATGCGTAAAACCGTAGATGACCGCAAACCGGTATTCATGGTTCTGCAGGGATTTGCCTGGGCCCATTTACGCAACGCAAACGCTCCCGGGGCCCGTTATCCGGATTATACGGAAACCCGCTTTATGGTTTGGGATTCGATCATTCACGGTGCCAACGGCATATTTTATTATGCGACCAACCGCATGGCCCCGGATCACCGATTGTGGCTGGATATGGCCAAAGTGAATCATGAAGTCCAATCTCTTGCCGCCATCATAACTTCTCCGGCCGGGCGCAAATGCGGTATCAGCAATCCTCTGGTTGCAGCAGCGACCCGTGATTTCGACGGCAATCCGGTAATATTCATGGCCAATACCGCCAAGACTCCCCAACGGGCGACAGTGACATTCCCGGAATTCGGTGAACGCTGTTTTGAGTTGTACCGGGCAGCTCCAGTGTCCCTGCAGCAGGGCAAGTTTGAAGTTTCCCTGGCTCCGTACGAAGTAAAAGTCTTTTCCGGCAAACCGCTGAAAACCAATTTTTCTCCGGCCAAGAACTATACCTTTGAAAAAAATTCTATCACCAGTGATTGCCGGGAAATACCTTTTGAAAATATCGGTTCCGGAATCATGGGCTACAACTGGCGCGGAGCATGGCTCTGGTCAACTTCACGTCCGTTTGCCCCCAAAGCTTATCTCCGGAAAAAATTCAATGTAAAGGGTGATTTGAAATCCGCTTTCATCGCCATTTCTGCCGATGCGAAATACCGGCTGCTGGTCAATGGCCGGGAAGTTGGCAGCGGTGCATGCTGCTGGGTAGCTCAAACTTACGATATCGCAAAATTTCTTCATCCGGGGAATAATATTATCGCTATTGAAGGATTCGGCGACGGCGGTCCGACCGGATTGTTGTTTGAAGGAAAAATCACTGCCGGAGAAAGCAGCGAATATTTTATTTCCGACCAGACCTGGAAAAGTTCTGCCGAAGCTGCGGCCAACTGGTACACACCGGATTTCGATGACCGCAATTGGCAGCCGGCGACAGTGGCTTATGAAGTAAGCAAAGGCGTCTGGGGCAGAATTCCGGTCATTCCCTGAGTGCGGTTTGCTGCCGGAAATATAGATTTGATATTACAGAGAAAGGCAATCTGAATGCATCCGCGATTTCTGGTTCCCCGTCCAAAACAGATTAATTCCGGAAATGGCTATCACCTGTTGAGTGATGATTCCGTCTTTGCCGCGCCGGAAGAATTCCGGAAAAATCTGCTTGATACAGTTCAGCGGTATTGGGGAATAACTCCACACTTCACCGCCATCAGTTCCGGGGAAAACACCGGCGATGGAAGTTATAAAGTGGAAATATCTTCCGACAAGGTCACGCTGTATGTCAAAAGTCAGAACGAGTTGTCCGGGGCATTGAAAACCCTGCGGCAATGGGCCGAACCGGAACGCAATCTGATCAGTTCACCGCGCAGCATACTTGAATGCGGTTCATTCAGCGATTCCCCCGGGCTGGAATTCCGGGGGATCCATCTGTGTTACTTCCGGGAAACTGAAGAGTGGGAACTGGAAAAACTCATCCGGCTGGCAGCATACTGTAAATTCAATTATGCCGTAATTGAATTCTGGGGAACTTTTCCATTCCGGAAGCACCCGGAATTTCAATGGCAGGAGAAACACGGAAACCGGGAATTTATCCGTCACCTGATCGAGTTAAGTCACGAGTTGGATATCACCCTGATCCCGCAATTCAATTGTTTCGGTCATGCTGCCGGTTCATCGGTCTCCAACGGCTGGCATGTGGTGCTTGACCGTTTCCCGCACTTTGCGCCGCTGTTTGAACCGGATGGCTGGACCTGGTGTCTATCCAACCCGGAAACCGGAAATGTACAGCGTGAATTGCTGGAAGAGATTTTTGAGCTTTTCGGTGATGTTCCCTACTTTCATCTGGGATTCGATGAAGCATTCAATGCCGGGACCTGTACGCTGTGCCGGCAGAGTGATTATCCGCAGCTGCTGTTGAAACATATCCTTTTTCTGCACGATATTTTAGCCGCCCATAACTGCAAAGCGATCTTATGGCACGATATGTTTCTGGAATTGGATGCTGAAAAATGGCAGCACAACATCACGCTTGACCGGAATACCCCCAATCCTTATGAAATACTGGAAAAACTGCCCCGGGATATCATACTTGCAGACTGGCACTATGGCAAACCTCAAGCAGATAAAAGCGGGGTCTTCTGGCCGACAGCAGATCACTTTGCCGCCAAAGGCTTCAAGGTATTACTCTGTCCGTGTGTCAACGAGGAGGGCATCCTGACAATGGCCGAACAGGCGGCAGATCATAATTTACCGGGATTACTGGAAACCACCTGGGTTGCCGTATCCGGTACTGCTCTGCTGCGGAAAATCTTTTTTGTCACTGCCAATAAAATGTGGAACAGATCATGGAAACCGGAGCCGGGATTTGCGGATGAATACAATGTCGTCAATCATCTTTTGCGGCAGATCGGCCACGATATGAAGTTCTCCGAAACTGAAAAATTCGGAAGCATTTACACCGGATACTCATTTTTTCCCTGATATGAATACTGACAGATAAGGTAAAATCATGCAATTATTTTCGCAGGCAGTCCCGGTTTGGAGCCATGCCGGAATTGAAGCATCTGATCAATACCGGCTTTTCCGGAAAAAATTTTCCCTGCCGGCAGGTCGCGGCAGAATTTTTCTGGATGCTGCTGCCGATTCGACTTACGCTGTTTTCATAAACGGCAAACGTTTGAAAATTCAGCAGTTGGCAGGTTTTCCGGGGGAAATGACCGTTTCCCAACTGGAGATAACCCCATTCTTGAAAACCGGAGAAAATATTATTGCCGCTGAAGTTCATTATATCGGGGAGAGATTTCTCACTTACCGGCCGGGAACTGCATTCTTTTGTGCCGAAATATACGGAGATGATTCAGTTTACGCAGCAACCGGTGAAACATGGAAATGCATTGATTCTCCGGATATGTTATCCGGGTTAAACTGCAAAGTCACCGGACAGCTCGGATTTGTATTCTGCCGTGATATGCGTAAAATCACTGCATTTTCAGATATAGATTTTGATGATTCATCCTGGCCCGGTGCGGTAAAGTGTCCCGGATGTGAAAATTGGCAGTTCTCCCGGCGCAGTGTGCCGCAACTCGAAGAACTGCCCAGACCGGATGTGTGTATCAGGCAAATGGGATATCTCAAAAGGGATCATGAATATCCGACATTTGCCGCCGCATCATTTTATGATTTTCTTTCTCCCCGCCGTCCGCAGGATTTTTTTACGCTCCTGAATACGGGAAATTCTCCGGATGATTTTATCCGTCAGGGTATCTGGTGCCGGGGAAGCGGGAATTTTGAGTTCCATTTGAAGCCGCTGCCGGATAATGCAGACGGATACTATATGATCTTTGATACCGGCCGGGAACATGTCGGCCTGATCGATCTGGATATATGTGTCCCCGATGGAGCTGTGATCGATATATCTCACGGAGAACACCTGGAAGACGGCAGAGTGAGAGCCTTGACCGGACCCCGTAACTTCACCGACCGTTTGATCGGCAACGGCAAGAGATTCAGGATGATTTATCCGCATCGCCGGATCGGGGCGCGCTATATCGAACTTCATGTGACCAACTGCCGGCATGGTGAAGTCGTATTGTACTACGCCGGACTCACACCTCTGGAACTGCCGTTACCGGCAAGAGCCGGTTTTTCCAGCGAAGACCGGCTGCTTGACCGGATCAATGAAATTTCAGTTGATACGCTCAAATTATGTATGCATGAGCATTATGAAGATTCCCCCTGGCGGGAACAGGCTCTGTATCCGTACGATTCCCGCAATCAGATACTTTACGGTTATTATGTGTGGGGCAATTATGATTTTGCCCGGGCATCTCTGGATTTACTCGGCAGAAATTTTGATGGCGAAAGGTATCTGGAATTGACTTCTCCGGGATATTCGACCTTAACCATTCCGGTATTCACGATGGTCTGGATATGTGAACTGTATGAATATCATCTTTTCAGCGGTTCGGATGAATTAAGCCGTAAATATCTTGGACAAATTGACCGGATCATTGATACCGCACTGGCCAATGGTATTGCCGGTATATCCGGACTGTATCATCCGGGAAACGACAGTAAAATCTGGAATTTTTCTGAGTGGAACGGCCAGTTATCTGCGCTGAAAGAACATCCGCAGGCTCCTTACAACATCTATCTTTATGAAGCGATGATTGCGGCAGCCAAACTTCATGATATGCTTGGAAGTCGGAAAAGAAAAATTTTCCTGGAAGAACAGGCGGCAACCCTCGGAAAAACTCTGGAAAAGATGTTTTTCAACCGAAATTTGCACTATTATACTGCTGCCGCCGGGAAAGAAGATGAGGGATATGAGCATATACAGGCAATAATGCTCGCCAATGATCTCGTGCCGGAAAACCGCTGCCAAACCCTGTGGGAAAAACTTGGTTCCGGTGAATTATGCAGTATTGATTTAAGTGCGCTGTATTATCTGGTGACCGGCATGATGAAAGGCAGCCGGGAAAGCCGCCGGTATCTGCTCAGTAAATTAAGACAGATACTGGAACCGGTGGTACTTTCCGGAGCTACCTCCCTGTGGGAAACCAGACATGGCGCAAGCGACTTCAATTATGCCGGAAGTTTGTGTCACGGCTGGAGCAGCGTGATGCCGTATTTTTGCGGCAGCTGCATTCTCGGAGTATCTCCGCTTGCCGCCGGATTTAAGAAATTTGAAGTCAAGCCCTTCTGTGCCGGTTTGAGTCACGCCCGGGGCAGTATCCCCACCCCATCCGGTATGATCTTTGTATCATGGCAGAATACCGGTGACGGTATCCGTCTGCAAATACGCCATCCGGAAAATTTGGAATGCGTGATCAACTGTTATGAAGAGTGTCCGGTAACCGGATATGAGATTAAGACTTACCGGAATACCGACTGCACCAAGATAAAAAATATTTAATAATTACCTAATTCTAATGTTTAAGGGGGCTTTGCACCGGGCGGTGGATTTGTAACACGGTAAGCCGTGCTCGACCTGTGGTCAGATGCACCAGCGCAAAAGCGAAGCGCAGCGGAGTGCGAGTATCGCTAATCTCGCTAAGCGCCACAGCAAGGGGCGGTCGGCCGTCTGGTCAAACCGGCCGGTTTTGATTTCCCCGCCGGAACTCCGTTGCCGGAGATCCTCAAACTTGTGCAGAAAGCCCGCAGTGAAAATGATCCGCGCGCTTCGGCAATCTACCGGTCTGTGGGAGTTTATCTGGGCTATGCCATCGCGCACTACGCCGATTTCTACGCGCTGGAAAATCTCTTGCTCCTCGGTCGCGTATCCAGCGGTGAAGGCGGTAACGAGATCATCAATGAAGCATCCAGAGTGCTGAAAGAGGTGTTCCCGGAACTCAATGTCACGATCCATATCCCGGATGAAACATTCAAACGGCATGGACAGGCTGTTATCGCGGCTTCATTATAATTATAATTGTTTATTAACGGCGGCAGCGCAGCCTTCAGCAAGGTTGAGCTGCCGCCGGAATCATTTTCACCGGTCCGTCACCGCAAATTATTTTTCATCAGAATACCGAAATTTTCCAATGCCCGTTCATAAGCTGCAGCTGCAGATGTTTCCGGTTCGATCCGTTGGGTGACCGCACAGAATTTCTCCGTCAATCCGGCAAATGAGCAGTTCCCGCAGCTGTTTGCCGCCCGCATTGCCGCTCCCAGTGCCGGAGCTTCGGAAAAGTTCCCTGTTTCCACCGGAACCTGAAAAGTATCAGCCGCCAGCTGCCGCAACTGTCTGCTTGCCGATGCGCCGCCGGTCATTCTTATACGTTCCGGGGAAATGGAATATCCGGCATGGTAACGCATGGTCAGCATCTGCGATTCGGTCAATGCCCGGATAAATTCTGCCGGAGAGATTTTGCTTTCTTCAAAATTTCCGGTAATACCGCCTGAAACCGGCGGAGTCGATTCCGGAAAAAGAAACGGCAGCATCTGATAACGGCACGGAACTGAATTTTTTATGGCATTTTCAAAATCTTCCCGGCTGAAACCGTACTTCGCACGTATCGCTTCCCGGGTGAGAGAACCGTTGGCAAAACAGAGCAGTTTCATAAAACCGCCGGCAGGATTGCCGAAAATATGACCATAAGCAAATTTTTCCGATGAGATATCTCTCATACTCCCGAAAAATGTATCACTGGTTCCCAGACTTATCACCGCACTGCCCGGAGCATAACCGCCGCAACCGATCAGACTGCACGGGTTATCCCCCGACCACACCGTTACCGGGATACCGGGGCGCAAACCGTATTTACCGAAATATCCCGACAATCTTCCGGCAACAGTATCAGAAGGTACACATGCCGGTAACTTTTCTGCCAATCCCGGCACAGTGTCAACGATTTCCGCGCTCCATGACAAGGTGTGCAGATCAAGCAGATTCATTCCGGCTCCATCGCCGGTATCGATCGGCGCACTTGCGCCGGTAAGCAGTGAACAGAGAAAAGAACTTACCAGATGAATAACTGCCGTCCGGCGGTATTTTTCCGGTTCTTCCGCAGCGAATTTCATGATCTGCGGCATGCTGAAGCGTTCCGTCGCATCACTGCCGGTCATATGCCGGAGAAAATCGCTTCCGAATTTTTCCCGCAATATCCGGCATTCCCGGCCGGTGGAAACATCCATCCAAATCGGAGAAGTTTTGCGGCTGAAAACCTTTTCAAGCTGTCCGGCAAGCGTTTTATGCGGTGACAATTCCGGCAAAACACCGGAAAAATCTTCATTCAGATAAACCGTTCCGTGCTGCTGTCCGGAGCCGGATATCCCCTCCACCTCATCCAACGGCAGACCGGCCGCCTGCATTCCGGCCAGAAGCATATCCAGCGCAGCTGCCCACATCACCGGATCAGCATGTCTGACCACCGGATCATCACCGGGCAGAAAACCATCCGGAGAACGGTATTGCGGCAAATCTTTACCGAAGTGGACCGCGACCGGCGCACTGACCAGATTGCGTTCCGGATCGATCAATACGCCCTTCATACTCTGTGTCCCGGCATCGATTCCCAGATAACAAGCCATAAATCACCCTTTCTTAATGTTGACAGATGTCAACGGATGCGATATATTTACAGATTGCACATTTGACGTATACTCATCAAATCGGCGGCACTCTGCGAAATTCCCGTAACCGGCGGCTGGATGCGCTCTGCCAGTTCCAAAGCGATATCCAATGCTTCTGAACAATTTTTTATAAACTGACGGCGGCAATTTATCTGATCAGCAGTATCAGCTTCCGCACGCAGCATGTGGCAGTCAAATTCCACCACACCTTTCCAATTCAATTGCTTGAGCGCGTAAAAAAGCATGACCGTTTCTTTCAACCCCTCCGGCCCGACCAACGGCGGGAAGTCATTGTCAAACTGGGCCTTGATCTGACTGCCGAAGTGGATGAATTTCAACTTGCCGGTGGAAATCAGATATGATACTGTCATAACAGAATTCATCAACGCCATACTTTCATGCTGAAGCAATTCCGGATTCACTCCCCAGAAACCGGCATCTTTCAATTTGCTGCAGATAAAGCCGACCGCATGCCCCGATGTCGGCAGAAACATCTGCCCGCGCGGCTCATTGGGTTTGGGTTCGATCGTCGCCCCGATGTAATTGGTCATATTATGCTGCCGGATATAATCGGTCACACTGTTCAAGCCGTCAGCGAGCAATTCGTAAACCTGATCCCAGCGGGTGACTACCGGCACTTCAAAACCATCCCGGGCGACCCAGTAGGTGTAATATTCAGCACCGAAAAATTGTCCGAAACGCAAGGTCCGCTGAACTTTCAGCAAAGCCAGACGGCGGATCTCCGGATCCGGATTGCACAGACCGCCGTTACGGAAAAGCCGGTTGCCATGCAGATTGCAAATCGATGTATGCACCCGGACTCCGGCAGCATCAAGGATCGCTTTGATCTCCCGCAGCCGCTGCCAGGTGAAACTGGACGGATCAAGATCATCTTCACAATTTTCCGGATCCCAGGGGACCAAATCATCATCATGGTATGAAGTTGCTTCGATCAAACCTTCGCGGGCAGCATCAGCGATCAGCCGGGCGGTGGTCAAAGAATCCACTTCACTCAAAACAGCTCCGCCGAATGGATCAGCAAGCGGGTTACCCACACACCAGAACGGCATGGAACGGGCAGTGACAACGGGATGGTTGAAAGTCGGCATAACTCCTCCTTTTTTTTAAGTTGCCGGTTGTTTTGCAGATTGTTTTGCAGATAATATAATGTGAAATTTCAAAAAACGCCTTGACAAAATCACCATAAAAGGGTAAATTATCACCATTATGAAAAAAAGAGCAGTACAAATCCCGGGCGATTACTATTTTTCTCCTGAAACAGTATCAATAGCTGTAAAAAAGGTGCAGGGGAACTCCGTCACACACCCCCATGATTACACCGCACTGCCCCACTGGCACTCCTTTATGGAACTGGTCATTATCACTGCCGGGAACGGGGTGCAGAATATCAACGGGATAAGTTATAATGTATCCGCCGGAGATGTCTTTGTGATTGCCGGAGAAACGATCCATTTTTTCGAAAAATACTCATCTCTGGAAATTGTCAATATCATGTTCAGTGAAAAAATTTTAGACCCCTTCCGGGAGTATCTCAAGCGGATGCCCGGATTTCACATGATCTTCTGCTTTGAACCGGAACTGCGCACCGGGAGAGAATTCGGCAATTCACTGCATCTCAATCAGCCCGACCTGGCACACGTGAAACAGGCAATCAGAAGGATGGAAAGTGAACAGGAGCAGAAAAATCCGGGATTTGAAACTGAAATCATTTCCGGCCTGCTGGATCTGTCAGTATTTCTCTCGCGGCAATTCAATCAGCCGCAGGCACCGGTCAGCCGTCTGGCAGGTTTGCTCGGAGAATTGGAAAATTCATGTGCCGCCGGCTGGGATCTGCAAAAAATGGCCCACTTCTGCTGCATGTCAAAAAATACTCTGTTGAGAACATTCCAACAGGTTCTGAAACAATCTCCTCTGCAATACCTGATCTCCCTGCGCTTGAATATGGCATGCAAATATTTGAGTTCCGGCGACATGCCTATTCATGAAATAGCCAATATCTGCGGATTTGCCGATTCAAACTATTTTTCCAAATGCTTCCGGCGGCATTTCCGGCTGACTCCGGGAAATTTCCGCCGAAAAGAAAAAACCAAAAACGATAAAAAGTTGTTGTAAAGAGCATTCAATACCGCCCGCATAACAATATTGATTTTTCAACGATATGCGTCCGCATCAGAAGTTGGGGATGTTTACACCGACAGAAGCAGAAGAAAAATTTGCAGCGGAAAAATAAAAAGGACAGTTTGGAACTCCAACCGGAGTTGTCCAAAATGTCCTTACTGTATCATCTGCCAATTACCGGATGAATTTACGCCAGACAGACCATTTGTTTTCATTCATTTCCCATTCACAGTAAATAGCAATGCCGTTCGCTTCATTTTTGCGGGGAGATGCTGAAATTCCCTGTAACGCAGAACTTATATTTTCCACCTGCGGATGATGATAACCCACTCCCGCATCATCGTAAGCCGGTATTCCCAACAGCAATTCGCAACTGCGTGAATGGGTTGCGGCTGTCAACTGATTTGTCCAATCGGTCATAAGTTTGATGTAAAATTTTTCCAGCGGAATAGCTGTGTCATACATCATTACTGCCAGTTGATCGCAGTGATTGGTAAGCCTTATGATATAAAACAATGGCCAATGAACATCGGGGAATTGATGCCATCTTGTTGGCGGCGGATAAGCCGCTACCGATAATATTTTCCCTTCGGTAACCGGGCGGAGTTCATCCAGGAGCTTCAAAAAGCCGACTTCGCTGCTGGGCATAGGCTCTATGTTGACTTGTACTCCGGCAAGGCGGGGATGTTTTTTCAACAGTTCATCGACCGAAGCAACGAATTTTTTCCGCCATTTTTCATCGGCAGGTCGTGCAGATTCTTCAAAAACCCCGCCGATCCACGGAATGACTTTGATGTTGTATTGTGCGGCAATATCAAGAAAAAGCTCAACTTGTACGCTGTCATAAGGAGCAATTTTTCCATTAAGCTGTGCCGGACACAAGTGCGGATAAACCGTGAAGATTTTATTGTCGGACAATTTTTTGAACAATGCAGAAATCTTTTCAACTCTGCGGAAATCATCTTTATTGCGGTTGTTGCGTTCAAACCAACCGTCATCGCCCAACCAGCCATGACCAAGCCAAATGGCGTTATTGCGATATTGGGGCAACGACTCACTACTCCCCGGCTGCCAAAGTAAATAAGCAACAGCCGGGATACCAAGAACAGCTGCCAATGCAGCAACTATTCTCAACAGGCTTTTTCCAAGTTTCTTCAGCCAATCTTTTTTCATTCGTTTACCAATTGTTAATGTCCCAAATTTTGTGATGGGACGCGTTGTTTGACAAAAGTGCATCTGACCTTTATTTTTTAGTAACCAAACAAAAAAATAAAGGAAAAATCAGATGCGTAATAAGATTACTATGGAAATGTCGATTTGTCAAGCGGAAAATGGATTTTCTTTGGACGAATTGGTGAAAAAGTTTGCAGATGCCTTTGAAAACAAGGCTTTCGCTGAAATCTTGAAAATGAATTTGCAACTGACACAAGAGGTTTTAATGCACCGGATTTTTAACAATTCGAGCAGTCAGAAGTGTTGTCCGGATGGTCATTTGACTCTGAACGGCAGTTTTGAACGCCGCATCAGAACCAGTTCAGGTGAGTTCAAGATGGATTTCTGGCGTGTCCGTTGTTCAAAGTGCGGAAAAACTTTTGCTCCATTGGCGAAGTTTATCGGTTTGGAACGCTATCAAACCAAAAAGCAATGAGCTTGAAAAGCTGGTAATTGAGGCGGTCAGCGGCAATAATTACCGCAGAGCCGATCCCATCATGCCCGAACCGATTATTGTGATAACGCTCATGATGTCGTTTCCATGTAAAGTATATTTTCTGAAACTGCTTTTCTATAAAATACACCCGAAGCTGCTGAAAAGCAAACATCCTGCTGCCGCCGGATCATTTCAATTGCCGGATAAATTCATTCGGGGTCAAATCAAAATACCGCTTGAAGGCATGAGAAAAACTTTGAACATTGTCAAAACCGCAAAGTGACGCACACTCTTTTATCATCATATTCTTCTGAGACAGTAATTTTGCCGCATAATTCAACCGGTGTTCACGCATCCAGGTTCCGGGAGACTGTCCAAGATTTTGTAAAAAATATTTATGCAATGTCACCACTGAACAATTTGCCTGCTTCGCCAAGTCAGCCACGTTGTATTTTTGTCCCGGATCACGGACAAAATCATCCATGACATCCCGGATGCTGCTTCCCCGGTCTGTATCTTTTATTGCTCCGGCGATATTAAGCAAAAGATCAAAGCTTTGCAATTGATTATTCAACAAAGATTCATCATCCTGCTGTTTGAATAAATTACCGATACTGCGGATTTTTTTCGCTGTTTTTTCCGGATCATCCGGATGTATAACGGTACTGCTGGTCAATCCCAGATTTCCTGCCAATCCCCGGAGGATACCACCGTCAAACAGCAAAGTCAGCGTTCTGGCAGCAGCACAATTATCGACAACGACACCGCTGGTGATGCTCTCCGGCGGGATTATATACAATTCTCCCGGCAACACAGAAACAGAACGTCTACCCTCTTTGAACTTCATTTCCCCTTCAAGCACCATCTCTATTGCCAGATAAGGAAATCTTATATGTTGAAACCAGCTTTTTCCGACTCTGGACACTTCATGGAATTGAAAACACCACAGCGGTAAAAGTTTATCCGGAAACCAACCATATTTTTCATGCACAATATCTTCCAGATGAAGCAGTGTGTAACTGGCATTGCTTTGATTTTGATAAGAGATTTTTCTTAAGTTATCCATTTCAACCGCCCGGCTTCAAAACTGTCTTTCATGATAAAAGATACTGTTATTATTACGATTTGTCAAATCAGAGATTGACCGACACGACAAATTTACTTCAAGATTTTTCCAAATCGCCCTTATCAGAAAGCAAGGAGAATGACCCCGGCAAGCAGTAACGCCAATGCCCAGGCTTTTTTTCGGATATTTTTATCCCGGAAAATCAATGCCCCAAGCACAAATGTCACCGCACAACTGCATCGCCGGACCACCGAAACCACCGAAATCGGAGTATCCGGCTGGCTTACCCCGTAAAATAGCAGAAGTCGGAAATCGCAATCAATATTCCGGTAGCCGGAATAGTCCATTTCCAGATAAAAGCACGTTTCTGACCAAAAAACATGAAATATCCAATCAAACAGATGATCACTCCCAGAATCTGCATCAATCCCGGGCGTTCGGAAAAAATCAAGATTCCGCCGATAAGAGTCCATACCGGAGAAGTTGAACGGATCGGAGATGCGATAGTAACCGGCAGTTCCCGCATACACATATCCAACTGGAGGAGATTATCACTGATTTGATAAGCACAAAAAAGTATTCCACAAAAGAACAGCGTAATGTGTTCAACAAATTACCACTGCACACAGCTCCTGCCATAAAAAACAGTGTTCCGGAAAGAACCGTAAAAAACAATGCCGGCATTACAGAATTATCTTTTACTGCATCTTTTTTGCAAATGTCATAGATACCCATGCACAATGCAGATACCACAACCGGCAGCCACCATCCGTTTATCATCATTTATTTACCCCCTGTTTATTAAAAATATTTTACTTCTGAAACTCTTAAACACTTACCGTTGATCAAAGTTTCAAGACCGACCGCTGTCTTGTTTTCCGGCAGTGATTCAGAAAAAATCTGACCGTTAAAAAATTCAAACGGTCGCGGATTACTCCCGTATACATTAATAACAAATTCAAAATTTCTGCCATTATCAAGATACTGCCTGGGCTGTGCCAGCGGAATAATACTGTTTTCCCTGACCAATATCGGCAGTTCCTGGTAATCGCCGCTGAATATTACCTCTTTCTCATAAATCTGCCCGGTGTAAAAATCATACCATTTACCGGAAGGCAATGGGATCGTCAGATCTTTTTCCCCATCAACCAGAGGGGCTGCAATCAAATCTTCCCCGGCAAACCATGCCCGATCAAATTTACGGAGTTCCGGATTTTCGGGATCTTCAGTCACCAGAGCCCGGAAGGGCGGAGTACCTTCCTGCTGATATCTGCCGAATGCCATAAATAAATACGGGACAAAACTCATCCGCATATTTACACATTCACGGGTGAGAGCAAGCAATTCATCTTCCTTTTCCGGCAAATGAAATACTCCCTGCCGGTTGAGTTCCTCATTCAATTGCTTCCATGGCGGATGGGGCATCGCCCAGATATTCATCAGAAATTGCGGCGAAAGGATCAAAGTCTGCAGCCTTCTCCGGTAATCATTTTCAGATGCGGCATGCCGCAACTCCGGAGTCCACAGCATGCCTCCGAATCCGCAGCTGCATATCCCCCGGATAAAATCAACATGATCGTAAAGATCGCTGTATAAAACAAATGGTAACGGTGGAGCAAACAAATGAGAGTTACGGACATTGCCACAGGTAACAACTCCGGCTTTTTTCATGCTTTGCACAATTGTCTGCTGATATTTTATTCCCAGCATGGAGTGCATCTGTTCTCCATCGATACCCGACGGAAATCTGCTGAATTCCGGAAATGACCACGAGGTGAATTGATAGTCAGAATTGTCACATTCATCCAGTTTGAATGCATCAACACCCTTTCGTATCAGGTTGTCCACATGATAATTCTTAAAAATCTCCTGAGCCTCCGGAATGAACAGATCCGGCACGATACCGTCAAAAACCTGAAATTCCCCTGCATATTCTTTCATTGAATCGTATATTGGGCAACCTTCATCCAGGAAAAGATGTTCCCAGAGATTCACATGAAAACCTTGTTTGTGCAGTTCTGTAATCATTTCCTGCCAATGCGAAAATCTCTCATTGCTCCACTTCAATGAGCAGCTGTAGGCATGAGTCTGCCAACCGGGTTCCAACCCCAGCACATCACATGGGATCTGATTCTGCCGGAGTGTTTCAGCGGTTTTCAACGCGATTTTTTCATCAGCTTTGGTATAAATCCTGTAGTGCAGCCCCAATCCCCATAATGGGATATTACAGCCGCCGCCACAAAAAAGAACATAACGCCGCAGAGCTTCTTTAAGATTATTGCCGCAGAAAATGTAAATATCCACCCCCCGGGCCGCCGGAATGTCCATAAATAACGGTGCATGGATTGCTTCTCTGGCATATAATTTTTCTGCTTCATCTGACGGCAACGTTTTTTCCTCTGCCGTTTTTGCGGATTTGCCTGCAAGCGGGAGATTGCCTCCCATATAGGCATTCATATATCTGGCGGTGTCGATCATTACGCCATAACCGCGGGTGGAAAAAAACAGCGGAGCCGGTGCATGACTGTCGCCCAGATCCTCCCGGGGATCACTGTTGACTCTCAATGTACGTTTTCTGCCGGTGGATGCAAGTGACTTCAACTGCAGACCGAATCCGTAAAACTCTTCATCATCAGAACAAGGCAATTCAAGCCGGCATCCCCTGACTGAAGTCGAAAATTTTATTTCTTCTGCCTTGAAGGGTAATCTTTGACACTCCGGCAGGGATAAGAAATTTTCCGTCAACACTCTTTGAGCGAAAACACGGCATGGGGTCACTGCTTCCGGATTGCCGAAAGTACACTTGGCAATTCCGGGTAAAATCCAACTGAATTTATCCATGATATCAAAACGTTATTTCCAAACCGTCATAAGCTGTTTCTATTTTATGCGGAGCAAATGCATTGACCAGATCGTTGTGCAGAGCATGGGCATTGTGGGAAAAGTGGGTGGCAAAAACCCCGGTATTTTCCGTTATACACCCAAACTCAGCCAGACGGTCACGGAAACGCAATGTTTCATTGAATCCGAGATGCCCTCGCCGGAGATCAGGGGATGCCAGGCCGCAGGTACACTCCAGCACCGCTGCGGATAATTTTATTCCCTTGAGCATAGCCCATGAGTTTTCCGGCAAGTCCCCGGTATCGTGCGCTATCATCAGCACCTTGTTGTCACGTTTGATCAAATAGATCATCGCCCATGCTCCGGGAGCATGATCGGCAGGAATCCCCATGATTTGCATATCCCCGGAACCGATCCACTCTCCGCCGTAAGTCCGCAGAGGATTTATTTTCAATGTTTCCAAATCTTCGCCCGTCACTTTCAATATGTGACGGAAGGTTTCTGGAGAAGAGATCATGTCAATAAAATTTTCTGTCTGACTGAAACCGTTGCCTTTGCGGAAAAGAAATTCCACCGGACTCAAGTGATCTTCATGCAGATGAGTAACCAAAACCCGCTTTATTTGTGTAAGATCGATTCCATAAGTCAATGATTGACTGAAAAAATCCGGGCCGAAGTCAATGATGGTGTCATTGTCAAGCAGATAACCGGTCCGATGGCGAAAATTCTTCCCGCCAAGTTCGAATGCTTTGCGGCAATATTCACAACTGCACCACAACGCAGGGATCCCCTCGGCTGCGGCAGTTCCCAGAAAACGCAACTTCATCACTTGATTTCCTTTATTTATTTTCACTCACAATTGCTGCTGAAACCGGCGGCATTATGACCTTGCCGTCTGCCCAAACGACACCGTTGTAATTCCATAACACGTTTTCATCAGCAACCTGCAGAGACAGTACTTTTTCATCTTTGCACGGATTCAGAAAAATGATACAACTGTCTTTCCCGTTCTTCCGTCGATAGACCAGTGGAAAACTTCCTGCAGTTCCATGCAGGAACTCCAATCCGGCAGCCGGATGAAGTGGGCATGGTTTTTCCGCAATCCGGTCAGCTTGCACACTTCCGTGTATACACGGTTTTCCCCCGCCAGAGCGTCAGATACCACCGGGGCATCATCTGCAGTATCTGTCGGCAAATATAATTTTTCTGGTGCAGCCTTTGAAAATCCATGATTTACAGAATTATCCCATTGCATCGGACTCCTTGAACCGCCGCGTGAACCGCTGCCTTCTGTGGAAAGCCCCGGCAGATAACGCATCCCGATCTCATCACCGTAATAAATAAACGGTATTCCGGGCATGGTCATTATCAATGCCATATTCACAACCATATTGTCCATTCCGAAATAATGACGCATCCGCCAGCGGTCATGATTACCTGAACAAAATGCCATATACCCCTTTTGATTTGTTTTTTGCAAATCATCCAGATAGACAGATAACCACTCCGGCAGACCGGAAGCCTCTTGATCTGCCATTATTACCGGATCAGAGGAATTTTCAAGAGAAAGCCAGTCATCGTTGCGGAAAAGTTTTCCGGAATTGGCAAAGTCAATATGAAAACCACAATCCAAAGCATACTGCGGTTCAAACCATTCTGATACCAGAATTGCTTCCGGATACTCTTTTTCCAACATCTCCCGGACTTCCCGCCAGAACTCCCTGGTCCTTTTATACTCCGGATCCCGCTTGATCACGCAGCATGCCGTATCCACCCGGAATCCGTCGCAGCCGAAATCCAGCCAATACCGCATGATATTTTTCATCAGCTCCCGGTTTTTCCGGGGAATTTCACTGTCCCATGACATTTCCCAAGGGAAACGCACTTCGTTGTAACCGAAATTGAATGCCGGTTGAACGGCAAAGAAATTTGCTTTATAAGCTCCTTTGGATGACCATCCGGAAACATAGTAATCCCCGGGATCAGCCGGATCTCCGCGCCAGTAAAGCTGCGGACTCCAGATGAAAAGATCACTGTATCGGTTCTTTTCATTTTTGCACGATTCAACAAACCAGAGATGATCGATTGAGGTGTGCCCGATCACCAGATCCAAAATCACCTTGATTCCCCGTTGGTGACACTCCCGGCAGAAAAGTTTCGCATCTTCGTTGGTTCCGTAACGGGGATCAACTGAATAAAAGTCCGTTATATCGTAACCGCCATCTCTGAAACCGGAGGCGAACCAGGGATTGCGCCAAATCGCAGAAAAGCCGCTGTCCCTGATATAATCCAGCTTGGAAATTGCACCTTTTATATCACCGATCCCGTCACCGTTGGAATCACAAAAACTTGGCAAGTATATCTCATAAAAAACGGCATCATCCAGCCATTTCGGATTGTTTTTCATTTTTTATCAACGATCTCAATTTTCTGATTGCTGCCATTGACAACAATTTCTTTACTCATACCGCTTGCAAAAATAAAAACGATCTTACCTTTGCCGGAAGCATTTGCCATGAATACTCCATTTTTCCACGAAATATCGTTTAATTCAACTCCGGCAGGGAGTTTTGCCTGCACAGGAATTTTCACCAGAGAAAAACAGTAATCCGGTTTAAGTTTGATGGAAAATACGGTGTTTTTACCATTGCTGATAAATTTTCCGCAGTTTTCCTGAACTTCTTTGCCGCGTTCATTAAATAAATGCAGTACACCCAATGAGTCATCATTCGGACGGAAAAATTCACCGCTTTGGATTGATAAAATACGTTCTTCCCCGATAAGAGTTCCATTGTAAATGGCGATCGGTGTGAATGGATACATCTTTGCGGTGATCGTCGGGCATGCAGCCTGATTATTGTAGTGGTAATAAAGAGCTCCATTACGCAGAGCATTGCGGATGTCGGCAGCATTATCTTCAGGAGTTGTGGCATAAACACATTGGTCGCCAAGCTGGATGGGGGTATACAGATGACTGCCGTAAATCGCATCCTGACTGTAGGTTTCCTCAAAGCGCGGAACTTTGAATTTACGTGCAGAACGGCAGGACGGCGAACCATTTGCCACAAAAACCTTCCCCTTTTTATTGATCACATAATCCATTACCTTGAGAGAAAGTCCCAATTTCAGTAACGGCACATAACCGATTTTGCACCTGACTTGATTCCGTTCATCCAATTCCACAGAAACACCATCCCACATACTGTAAGTGATACGGGACGCTGTATGGGAAAATTCATCGTGATAAACTCCGTCAAGGTCAAATTCATCAAACAGCCGGACAAGATAATCAAAATTCTTTTTGCCGAAATAGTTATTTTCGGTCGGCACATAGAAGCGGTAAAGTGAAAGAGAAAGCTGTTTGCCATTTTTATCAGTCAGTTTGCAGTCAGCATATTTTGCCTCTTCCTCATCGACGGCGACAGACCATTGATTGTGGATATACATAAGACGCTTTACCTCCGGAGAATAAAATTTAGCCGCCCGGAGCGTTTTTTTGACAAAATTACGATATTCTGCCGTCTCCGTGATCACTTTCCTGCCGGAAGCATCGATCGCACGCAATTTTTCATCAAACATGCCCGGCCCCTGCAGAACACTCTGCCACCCCTTCCATTTGCCGCCCATACTCCGCCATACCGGAGGCCCGAAGGAATTAAAACCGGTCATCAAACCGGCATCGGCATGAAATTTGCGGAAACTCTCTTTATTCCACGAATTCAATGTGATCGCCAACGAAAGATGAAACCCGCCGTCAATGCGGAAATTGTTTTCCCAGTCACGCCGGACAACATTGACAAAATCAAAATAATTTGCCGTTCCCATCGGATAAACTGACCACTCCACCGTGCGGCTTTCTCCGGGAGATAATGCGAAGTGATCACTGCCGAAACCGGCACGTTTTTCCTTCACATATTTGATATTCTGCACCTGAAATACATCATCCTGTGCGAGAAATCCCAAGCCGTAATCTTCAGCAGGTGCACTGAAAAAGACACTGGGATTTTCACCTCCGTGACTTGCTGTTTTCCACGGATCAGGATCGCCGCCGAGATAGATCTGCGGAAATTCGTTTTCTCCGAGATCATACCGCAACCGGATACCGATTAAGGATTTTGAATTGCTTTTGAATGTATCGTAAATATCGATTCTGCCATTTCGTTTTACCACTTTTCTGAAAACTTCGTACTCCGGAGTTTTCAGATAATCACCATTCATTTTTGCCCACTTGCCGCCCGGCAGGGAAAATTTACTGATAATTGAATGTTTGCGGCCTTTCCATGAGATATTCAAATTATTATTGATCTGATAATCAGCGGGTTTGATTTCCCGGTAGATGAATACACTCTCATCCTGCGTTGTTGCAACCGGGATGGAACTGGCAATATCATCCTGACGGATCTGAAGATTGCGGAAACGCAATTCCGGAGGGAATCCCTGCTTCTGACCGATATAAAAATCATCCAGTTCCGAACCGAAACGAAGTCTGATTGAATTTTTTTCATTACGGGAAAGCAAATCGGTAATATCTATTTCAAACCGGTACGCTTCTTCGCAACGGGGTTTGAAACGGCTTTTGGCTGATTCAAAATCCGGTGAAAAGAGGGCGAAATACTTACCACCGCGTACCAGATTGTGAGTCCCGAAATCCCTGTGTTCAAGCTGCAGTTTTTTATTGATGATCCGGCTGACTGCTCTTGTTGCCATCGGAGAGGCTTTTTTACCGTTTACCGTAAGCTGCCAGCAGGGATTCCATCCTCCGAGCCGGTTGAATTTCAAGCGGCATTCAAAGGAGAAAACCACTCTGTTATTTCCCCTTAAAGCCGGGATTTCCCAAGTTTTGCTCCGGCGGTTGAATAATCCCTGTTCGGCACTTTCATTGACGAATATTTCACCGGCTCCGGCAAGAAGTATGGTGAAAATTGTCAAAAAAACGCTATAGTACTTAATCATTTCCAAAAAAATCCAATTGTTGAACGATTACTTTTCCAGCAGTTTCAGTGTGGAATCAACCTCATCAGCAACTTTTTTCCACGCAACATCACCATTTGCTGCCAGTTGGTCATATTTCTTTTTCAGCCGCAGAAAATCTTCTTTCACACTTGAAATTTCTTCAATATAGCCGATTTCAGCCAAACGCTTCACCGCTTTGAGCTGATTGGCAGCGGGAATAAGATTTACACTTGAACGCTCCAATGTTGCCAGAAGCAGTTTATAAACCCGCACTTTATTACCGCCCGGAATCGCCATGCAAAGATGATAGTCATACCAGGATGGATTCTTTTCTGCAAAAGCAAGTGCTTCTGAAAGAAACTGACCTCGACAGTAAGCAAACTGTTTTTTAAGTATATGTTTGGCATTATCACGAGCGGCAGGAGAAGAAAATTCTTCATCGCAGATCTCATCAATTGCTTTGCACAGCTGATCGTAATTCATCTTTTCCTGACGGAAACGCAGCATCATCCGGCACAATGCTCTTTCATTGGGATTTTTGGCACTTTTCAAGGCTTCCGAATATTTTTCAGCAGAAGCATTCCACCCCGGGAAGGCAGCAAAACATATTGTCCCGATAAATAAGGAACATAATAATAATAAAATACTTTTCATCTTGATTTTTACCTGCAAAAAATGTAATTCAAATTATTCAGCTTTGCATGATTTGAAATTGTACTTTTCCGTACCATATGCCGCATCTTTGAACATCTCATTGCCTTGAGCCTCGGTCAATCCCTGCACATGTCCATCAGCGAAAAGAATATTTCCGGATTTATTATGACGTACCGATCTTTTGCCGCCGAAATCACCGCCAACGACAAACTTCTGATCGTTATTACCGGCTGCACTGACTACACTGTCAGCATATACCGGATGCACAGAACTGTCATTGATACTTCCCAGCCGGACAGCTCCGGTCTTATTTGCGCCATTGATCTCTGTTTCCTCAAAGAAAGGATCTGCACCGTAACTGCGATCATACCGGTCGGTCTGGTAAATACCACCTTCAGCACCGGTAGGACACATCCAGATCGGTGAACTTCCGACGGTCGGAGTTTCTATATAACCGGCAGAAATGTAAAAAAGTGACCACTGCCAGGTTACTCCGTTGACACTGCGTGAAGTCGGAGGGATATAACCATCTGAACTATCACTGTATTGAAATGCGATACTTCCCAACTGCTTCAAATTACTTCTGCATTGAGCATCCATACCACGCTGACGGGCAGAGTTGAGTGCGGGCAGCAGAATTGCCGCCAAAATAGCGATGATGGCGATAACGACGAATGAAACTTGTTAAATTAGGGTTTTGGTGTTATATTATGGTGAAATGAAAAACTAAATTTGGAGGAAAATTTATGAAAGCTCTGATTTATGCCCGTCAAAGCAGTGGTAAAGATGATCTGTCT
>SUVW01000014.1 GCA_015061815.1 Lentisphaerota bacterium | reverse complement strand
GCCGCCGCCTGATAACCTTGAGAACCGGACCAGCTCATACGGTTGATGATGCTCGATATGATACCGACGATCACATAGAAAAGATTGAAGTCACGCAGCTGATCCGTATCATAAGGATTGAGAAAACTTTTTCCCGGCTCCTGATCAAAAAGCACCGGTGCCATGTCTCCGTACCAGGAAAATTTGTACAGTATGAAAAATACCAGTGCACAGTACATCGGGTAACTCAACAACCCCTGCACACAATCGGTCACCATGATCGTTACCTGTCCGCCCAGCGAAACTATCAAAACCGCAATGCCGAGGAATAACGCCATCAATATTCCAAAAGTGGATGCTTCCCAGCCGAAAATGTTGATGGTAAGCGGCAAATCCATGAAATAGATGAAAAAACGCGCCCCTACTGCCGGGAAAACCGCATAATTTACTACTCCTGATATCGCTTGCAGTACGGATGCCAGAATCCGGAATCCGCGACTGTAACGGATCTCCAGAAATTGTCCCATCGTCAACGCCCGCGTTTCCCGGTAGCGGTAAACACAGTAGCCGGTCAGCGCAAAAAGCAGTGTCAGCGGCATGGTCAGCTGACTCCAGAAGCTGACCGCAAATCCCACCTTGTAATACATTTCAATCAAACCGACCACACTGATCAATCCCCACGCCGCTTCACCGCCGGCAACTGATATCACATAACGTCCGGCAACCCGTCCGGCCGCCAGAAAGTCTGCAACACTGGTCATGTAACGCTGGGAACGCAACGCTGTCCAGATAACAAATATTGTGGGTATGATTATAAATAACCAGTCGATCCAATGCATTTTTTATAAATCTCCTTAAATTTGGATATCACGTGATATCATTATGAGTAATAATATATCGCCGGAAAAAATTTTTGTCAAGTACTGAAAAGAAAATTTCATAAAAATTTTGTCCTGTGCCGTTGCCGGTTCATGCCCGGGCCTTGCGGACAGCTTCCAGCAGAGAAACTACATTCTTCCGGTGTTCATCCCATGCTTTACGGGCAATCAGATCTTTTCTGACCAGTTCCCCGCCCACGCAGACTGCACTGGCTCCGTTGGCAAAAAGTTCCGGGATCATTCCGATGGTGATACTGCCGGATGGAACAAGTTTCAGATACGGCATCGGTTCACAAATCGTTTTCAAATATTTCGGTGTGGTCAGACTCATGGGAAAAATTTTGACAAAATCCGCCCCGTATTGATGTGCCGTAAATGCTTCGTGCGGAGTAAATGCTCCCATGATCACCGGTACATCATACTGATGGGCGACTTCAGCCATATCGATGACCGGTACCGGAGAAACCAGAAATTCTGCTCCGGCATCCAGTGCCGAGCGCGCCATTTCTGATGAAAGGATCGTACCCATGCCGATGGCAAGAGAGCCTTGAAAATCTTTTTTGAGCGCATTCAGATGTTTCAATGCATCCGGCATGGTCATGGTAAATTCAACCGACTTGATGCCGCCTTGCAGAAAAGATTCGCACAAATCATAAAGGTCATCCCCGGAATCCAGCCGGACGACCGGGATGATGCCCGGATCAGTTATTTTTTCAATTCTTTTTTTCAACACAAATTACCTCCTTACTGAAATATCTTTTCCTGATAAAAAATTTTGTATGTCATCATGGTTTATCAATCCGAAATCTCCCCGCACCGTCTGCTTCAGTATCTGGGCCGCCACCGCAAAATCGACTGCCGCTTGTCCCGGCATATTGCGCTGCAGCGCATAAATTATCGCTCCGCCGAATGCATCGCCGCCGCCGATACGGTCAAGCATCGCTGCTTGAAAACTCCGGGAGTGGTAAACTTCTCCGTCTGAACCGTAAAGACTCGCTGAACAGATATTGATATCCACACTCTCTTCTTTCCGGCAGGTGAGCGCGGCATTTTTGAGCTGGAATTTTTCGCAAAGTTCAGCATTTTTCACTTTGAACATCGCCCGGGCAAGTCCCGCATTGCCCAGCAGGATATCGACATCATCCAGCAGACCGGTGAAAACCGCAGATGCTTTTTCCCATGACCATAAATTTGCCCGGTAATTCAGATCCAGACAGACCGTACACCCTTTCCGGCGGGCGCAGGAAAATACCTTTTTGAGAAACTCCGGCATCTTTTCGCTCAATGCCGGCATCGTACCGGATACATACAACCAGTCGCCCGGAGCAAATATGCTTTCAAAATCATAATCTTCAAAGCGGCTTTGAGCAAAAACCGACCCGGCACGGTCATAGATCACCGACGACGGACGCATGCCGAAACCCTGTTCCAGAAAAAACACTCCCAACCGGCCCGGTTTGCGTATGCAGTGAGCGGTATTGATCTGCCAATGTCTTGCTGTATTCAGAGCCGCTTCGCCTAATGCGTTGTCCGGAAATGCCGAAATCAGATAGAGTTCTTCAGCCCCCAGACAATGCATCAAAACGGCACTGTTCAATTCCGCTCCGGTATAACGGCTGTGAAAAACATCCGTTTGAATGAAACGCAGATGGTCCGGTGCTTCAAGCCGCATCAGAACTTCACCGAGAAAAAATGTCCGCATATTATTTTATTGTTCCTGTCTTTTTTATCTGTTGCTTTTTTCTGTAAATCAGCAGGATTGATCCGGCATTACATTGGTAATGTCCTTTCCCGTCCCGCCGGAAACATTGATGAGCATTTGCAATTTACTGCCCTTTGAAACGATTTTTCCCGCCGCGACATCATCTTCGGTAAAGCGGGCCATAAGTATCTCTCCGGCCATATACCGTTCCCGGTCATAGGTGATGTAGATAAATCCATCTTCACCTTCCATCCCGTCCGGATAGGAAACCTGCTCCCGGACATCGAGCATCAAATTGCCGTACCAGGTTTTGCCGTCATCATCGGAAAGCATCGCCGCCAGATTGTTCCGGACCGCGACACCATCGGCACCGGGCAGATGATTGATCAAAAGCAGTCTTCCGGATTTCAGCCGGGTGATGAATAAACGCGAACACGCGCCGCAGAGAGTTGATTCCGCCGGTTCGCTCCAGGTTTTGCCGCCGTCAACAGAAAGACTCTCAAAATTATTTTTCCCCCAGGCCGCCCGGATGATCATCCACAATGTGCCGTCACGCTTTTCGATGATGGAGGTTTCATCCCATGAGGCCGATTCAAGGGGCATCAGGCATTTGCCGGTTTCGGTGATTTTTTGGAAATCACTTTGTGTCAGATACATTTTGCATCCGCTGTTGGCCACATTTTCCGGGGCACCGACCAGATTTTTCCGGCAGACATATATCGGCAGAGCGATATCACCGTTTTTCAAAGTTACCGGTTTGTTCAGCATCAGTCCATCGGATATCCGGCGCGCTCTGCTCCACTGCCATTTATCGGGAGATTCCCGGTAATTGGTCAATTCCGAGAAAAACACCCCGCAGCGCAGGTCGATCGGTTTGCGGTTGGCCGGAGAATAACTCTGCGCCCAGAACAGACGCACTTTGCCGTTAGCATCAACAAAAATATTCGCATCAAACGCACGTATCCCATCGGTTTGCGATTCAACCACCGCAACCGCATCCGACCAGGATTCTCCCCGGTCGTCACTGTATACGACGATGACAAAATTATCCGGCCCCTCATCTTCGCCGCCGGCATACCAGCATGCCAGCAGCCTGCCGCCGGGCATTTGCACGCATGACGGGATACCCTGAAAGGTGCGTGCTGCAGTCAAGTGTTTTTTTTGCGGGACTGTCACCTGCGCCGGAATCAATGACATTTCATCCATTTATTATCCTCTCTGAATCAAAAGTTTCTGTTCTCTTCCGAAGCCGGTTGCGCCTGCCAAACCGGAGTGCTGAATGATGAACCATCGGCAAAAGATACCGTAAAGAATGCGGCAGATATGCAGCGGGGAACCGGGGCAGCAACTCTGTCATTGCAATACTTTGCAACCGGTGCCGAAATTCTGCCATTGCGATATTCTGCTGCTGAACTTTCCCACTTCCGTCCGTTCCACCAACCGCTTCCTCTGGTCCAGTTAAAGGTTACGTTTACCGGTTCCGGAGCATCGGTCAGATCGGCCAGCAGATGATCATCCTGACGGAAAATATTTCCGATACGGGGCAGGCAGGAACCTTTACTCATCGCATCAGCAAAGCGGAAAACAGTTTCCTCTTCCCACGAAATAACGTGGTTGTGGGCATATTCAATATAGAGCAGTGACCGGACATCGGGCAGGGCGGCCAAAGTCTTCTGCAATGAATCCAGCGGGAAGGCCATATCATTGGTTCCGGCCAGAAAAAATGCCGGAATATCGATCTTATCCAAATAACGGGCAGGGTCCCATAATTCACACCATTTGGAGCGTAATTCATCGGTGGTATCCGGATGGAAATAAGCAAGAGTGGAATCCGGCGTATTCAAAAAACCGCAGCCGTAAACCGGGGCCATCCAGGAAAAACGTTTATCTGCCGCTGCCGCCAGACAGCTTAAAACACCTCCCCAGGATATCCCGGTAACTCCGATCCGCGAAGGGTCGACTTCCGGCAGAGAACGCAAAAAAGAGTGCGCCGCGATCACTGCTGCCGTTGCATGATATCCCCACTGGTCAAACGGATTCTCGTCAGCGGTTTCAAATCTGCCCCAACCGGCCGGTCCGGAGTGTTCGTGAGGTATCCATTGCTGAACTGTCCGGGCAAAAGAGGGCGACCATGACGGAACGCCGCCGCAAGTATCCATCGAGATCGCAGCATAACCCCGTTTATTCCACAATTCCACCCAATTGGCCAAAGCTGTAGCTCCGCCGCCGTGAACCAGGACTACGGCCGGAACCGGAGAATCTTTATGCGCATTTTCCGGCAAACCGTAGCAGGCAAAAACTTTGGTCGGCTTCCCGCGATAGGGAACGCTGTTGATGAAAACCTGTTTCACCCCGGGATATAGAAACTTTTCAGTTTGAGTAAATGCCGGAGTTTGTAAATCAGATACGAGGTTTTTGAATGGACTGATCATCTTGACTTCCTTCTTTTTTGCAAAAGTTTTATTCATCCTTCCCCCGGAGTGATCCGGTTGTCCGGGGAAGTTTAATAGAGCGTGATATCAAAAATCGTTTTTAACATAGCACAGCAAAAAAAATTTTCAAGCACAGGAATGTTTTTTTCCGGGAAAATATCCGGGAGGTATCTATTTCAGAATCAGATCGGCTTTTTTACGGATATTGAAGTTTTCAATATATTTTTCCTCCAGCGGTATCCAGCGGGTTTGGAATATTCTGGCATTTTTCGCTCCGTTGCGTTCATATATCCGGCGCATTTGTTCATCAGGTGAGATATCGTAAAAAATTTTCAAATCGGCATATTTGCCGAATTCCGGATGCAGACTGTATGCTCCTTCCACGATGCGCCACCGGCTTTCCCATATCATCCGGTTGCCGTGAAAACGGTTTTTTTTGCAGTCAAATATCCGATATGAAAAGGCCGTTGTCTTTTTCAATCCCGGCAGTACTTCTTCGCAAAATCTTTCGTAATGCACGTTGCCCCCGGCTCGTTCATAGCGTGTTTTGTTCCGCATTTCCGGCGGCAGAAAAAAGTCATCCATGTGGATGGTCTGGGCATTGAGGATAAATTTCAACTGCCGGGCCAAAGTGGTTTTACCGGAAGCCGATCTGCCGTCAATGGCGATGATCCGGATTTTATCCGGATTATGCCGGTTCAACTCTGCCGCAGCTTTGAGAACTTCTATTGCATGGAAATAACGGGTGCTGATGGTCCGGTAGGGCGGATTGTTTTTCCGATATGCAGTTGAGTGCGGAAGATGTTTTTTTTCCGGCATGTTTTCCTGCTGTCCGGCAAATTTCCGGAATTCACTGCCGGAAAAGGTCAGAGAATTTTTATCAGCCAGTTTTTCTGCAATATCCAGATACTCCCGCAGCTTTTCTTTGCCATCGGAAAAACGCCCTTCGGCGGCACTCATCCTGAACAGCCATTCCGGCGGCATTCCGGCAGCTTTCCAGGCAGCCAGATCCACCCGCGCGGTATCCGGTGATGTCACCTTGAGCAGTTCTCTGCTGCTGTCCGGTTCAACTGCGGCAAATGCGGAATTGAATGCTTCCAGGCGTTCTCCGGAAATGTCGCTGTCGATCCCGAATGCCGCCTGACGGCAGTATTTATAGAGATCTTCACACTGCATATCAGGATTTTTATCCAGCTCGATTTGCAGAAAACGGGCAAAATCCCACATTTCATCCTGATAATATAATTCGGTTCGTTCACCTTTGAACCGGGTGGAAAAATCATCATAATCCGGCAAACGGTTCCAGTTGCAGCCGCTGATAAAAAATGCGAGTGTTAATCCGGCGGTAAAAAACGTAATACTTTTCATTATTTGAAATCTTTCTGAATAAAAATGTCATTATATTGCCAGTGATACCGCCATAATCAGCATTCCGGTTATTATTCCGGCGATGGCCAGATGGTGTTCCCCATATTCTTCTGCCAGCGGCAGTAATTCATCAAATGATATGTAAACCATGATTCCTGAAACTGATGCAAATATCAGCATCAACAAAGTTTGAGAGAGGAACGGGGCGAAGATCAACCATGCCGTCAACGCTCCCAGAGGTTCGGCGATTCCGGATAACAGTGACCATAAAAATGCTTTTTTCCGGCTGCCGGTGGCATGATACACGGGCACGGATACGGTGATCCCTTCGGGGATATTGTGAATGGCGACAGCCACCGCAATGGATATTCCGGTTTCCGGTGAGGCCAGAGAGGAGATGAATACTGCCATTCCTTCCGGAAAGTTATGGATGCCTACTGCCAGAGCAAAGAGAAAACCGCTGCGCAGCAGGCGGTCATTGTGTTTCGGACAATCCATCTCTTCCACGCCGCGAAATTCATGCGGGTTTTCATGGGACGGAATCAATTTGTCGATCAGCATTGCCAGAGCAATACCGGTGAAAAACGCCGCAATCGCCAGAAATGCTCCCGGACGGTGACCGTAAATGCCGATCAGTGAATTACGGGATTCTGCCAGCAATTCCACCAGAGAGATATAGATCATCACTCCGGCAGACAAACCCAGAATGAAAGAGAGGAATTTGCGGTCGGAACGCTTGAAGAAAAAAGCGGCACAACTGCCGACTGCGGTGGCCATGCCTGCTCCCAGCGAGAGGAGCAAGGCGAAAATTATTTGAGAAGTACTGATATCAGTCATGTTTTTTTATCTCCTGCTGTCCTTCTTTAAAAGATAACGTTTCAATGTTTTTTTGTCAAGTCTTTTTTTGAATTCAGACAAATTAATTCAAAATGCTCTTGACGGATTGATGTGGAGAAAGTATATTAAGAGATGATGTTGTTTTTAGTATGGAGAAATATATAAGGAAACAAAAAATGTTTGATTCTTTAAGTGACAAGCTTCACGGAATTTTTAAAAAACTCCGTGGCGCAAGCCGACTGTCAGAATCCAATATAGCTGAAGCCATGCATGATATCCGGCTGGCTTTGCTGGAAGCTGATGTAAATGTTGCTGTTGCCGATGAATTCATCGCCGCAGTGAAAGAGTCCTGCATCGGGCAGGAGGTTTTGAAAAGTGTCACCCCGGGGCAGCAGATCGTCCGGATCGTTCACGATCAACTGGTTGAATTGCTCGGCGGCGGCGATGGAGCGTTGAAGTTTTCCGGCCGTCCGTCAGTTATCATGCTGGTCGGTCTTCACGGCAGCGGTAAAACGACGACTGCCGGTAAACTGGCTCTGCATTTGCGCCGGGAAGGGAAAAAGGTGATGCTGGTCGCCGGAGATGTTTACCGTCCGGCGGCGATCGATCAGCTGGCGATGCTGGGTGAGCAGATAAATGTCCCGGTACATGTGGAACGGACAAGTGTGAATGTGGCTGCAATAGCATGTGATGCGGTCACAGCGGCCAGACGGGAAAACTTTGATTGCGTTATAATAGATACTGCCGGGCGGCTGCAGATAGATGAAAATATGGTGCAGGAGCTTATCCGCATCCGGCAGTCGGTCGATCCTGATGAGATACTGCTGGTGGCGGATGCCGCTTTGGGGCAGGAGGCGGTGTCGGTGGCTGAACATTTTCACCGGGCACTGGGGCTGACCGGTTTTATTCTGACCAAACTTGACGGTGATGCCCGGGGCGGTGCGGCTCTTTCCATCCGCAAAGTAACCGGAGTTCCGGTGAAATTCGGCGGTTTTGGTGAAAAACTTGAAGCATTGGAAGTTTTTCATCCCGACCGGATGGCCGGAAGGATCCTCGGTATGGGCGATGTGGTTTCTCTGGTGGAAAAAGCTGCGGCCGAAATCGATGAAGCTGAAGCGAAAAAACTTCAGGAAAAGTTGAAGAAGAATAAATTTGATTACGATGATTTTCTTTCCCAGCTCAAGCAGATCAGCCGTTTGGGAGGCATGGAAGGGATCCTGAAATTTTTGCCGGGCGGCAAGCAGTTGAGCAGTGCGCTTTCCAGTGTGGATAAAGGACAGTTCTCCAGAATGGAAGCGATGGTTTACTCCATGACCAAAGCAGAAAGAGCAAATCCGGATTTGATCGACTTTTCGCGGCGCAAACGTATCGCCCGGGGGTGCGGTTTGCCGGTGGAAGCGGTAAGTTCATTTGTCAAACAGTTTGAGATGATGCGCAAAATGATGCGTCCGGGCGGAATGCTCGGAAAAATGGCTGCCAGCGGTATCATGCCGGAATTTACCCCCGGAGGGGGATTGGTCAGCGCACCGGCTGCAATCAGCCGTAAGGCGCAGGAACATAAGAAAAAATTGGCGAAACTGGCCAAAAAAGAACGCGCAAAACAGCGTAAGCGCAAACATTGAAAAAAGTTTAATACTTGATCTTAATAAGAGGTGGAAAATGTTGGGAACTTTGATTGTAGCAGTGGTCGCTTTCGCGGTCGGATATTTTTCTTATGAAGCGTGGGGAATGGGCTGGGGGATCACCTGTGCTGTTGTCGCGCTGGTTGTATCGTGGGCCGTTTTGGGTTTGCTTTTACGCCTGTTTGTCAACAAACGGCAGATGATCATCCAGAATATTATGCAGGTCGCACAGAACAAGGTGAACCGGCAGTTGGAGATGTTCAACCGCCGTCCGCCGTCAAGTGTGAATGCGGCGAGGCAGATATTGGAAAAAATCCAGTTTGAGTCGATCCGCAAGGCATTGGTTGAGATGGAAGGATTCAAAAAGTTTTATCTGTGGAATCCAATGCTTTATAAACAGATCAATGCAATGAAGATGCAATTGCATTATCAGTTGAGAGAGTACAGTAAGGTTGACGAATTGCTGCCGAAGTCACTTCTGCTTGATCCCCAGAGTCTGGGAATCAAACTTGCCCGGATGTATAAAAACAATGATCCGAAACTGGATAAATTCTACAAAATGAGATGTTGGAGATTCAAGGGCGAAAACGGTGCATTTCTGGCATCGGTATATGCCTGGATCAAGCTCCGGCAGAATGCAGCTGATATGGCTCTTGATGCTTTGCTCCGGGCGAAAAAGACCAGTGATAATCAGGTGCTGTTGGAAAATATTGACCGTTTGACCAATGGTAAAGTGAAGCATTACAGCAACTCCGGATTCGGCGACAACTGGTACGCACTGGCTCTGGAAGAGCCGAAAATGAAAAATCAGCGTCAGCAGGGGCGGCCGTTTTGAACCGGTGAGTTATGGAATCGGAATTTGATCGCAAAATCGCGTTACTGACGGCCAGGGACCCGCGTTTTCCGGAGGAGGCGTATACCTTTATTTCAGAGGCAGTTGCTTTTACGGTTGCCGGTTTGAAATCCCGCCGCCACGTTTCAGCGGCAGAATTGCTTGACGGCATCCGGGCGTTTGCTGTTTCCAAATACGGTGCCGTTGCCGGGGAGGTCATGAAACACTGGGGAATGGTCAAGGAAGATGATGTCGGAAGCGTTGTTTATTTGCTTATCGGTGCCGGATTGCTCCGGGCTTCGGAAAGTGATTCCCCGGATGATTTCCGTACCGGGCGGGAGTTGATCCCGGCAACGCCGGTGATCCGGTGTGTCCGCCGCAAATCCGATAAACTGCCATTTATTGATTGAGGCCGGGAATGGGAATATTGAGCAGAACACAGTGTACAGAGTTGGATAATGGTGTCCGGCTCTGTTATTTTTACCGGCCGGGGATTCCGGTCGAAATACAAGTGCATATAGCCGCCGGCAGTATGCATGAGGGGAAATTTCTCGGTTGCGGACTTTCCCATTTCCTCGAGCACATGGCGTTTCAGGGATGTGCCGGATTTCCGGAGCGTTCGATAGCGGATCTGGTCAATCAGTTCGGCGGAGATGTCAATGCTTATACCGGATATGACCGGACCTGTTACCGGATGCAACTGCCCCGGGAATATTGGCGCAAAGGTTTGGAAATGCTGGCCGCAATGGTGCGTTTCCCGGAACTGCCCGCCGGTCGTTTCGCTGCGGAACGGGAGGTTATCCTGCGGGAGTGTGAAAAAGGAATGGATAATCCCGACCGTCAACTGCATGAAAAATTTATGCGGACGCTGTTCCTGGAGCATCCATTGAGATATCCGGTCATCGGTTTCAAGGAGATGATCTCCGGTGTCACCCGGGATATGGCCGAAGAGTATCACCGATTGCGTTATATGCCGCACCGTTGTGTGGTGGTGGCCGTCGGCGAGTTGCCGGTTGAAGATTTTTTTGAAGAGTCCGGACTCCGTTTCGGGGATTGGCAGCGGGGGAATCTGGCACCTGATGTTTTTCCGGAAGAGATGCTTCCGGCTTCCATGCGCTGCAGTGATTTGAATTGTTCTGATCCGTTGGCAAGGATTTGCTGTGGTACGCGGGTACCGGGATTCGGCTCGGCGGAACTTCCGGCTCTGGAACTGCTTTTCGGCATCTTGGGAACGGGGGAGAGTTCAATTTTGAACCGGGAATTGATTTTTGAACGTCAGTTGGGCGTCGGAGTCAGAAGTTTCTGTTACTCTCTCGGCAAGGTGTCAGTGGCTGGGATTTACGGGAAAACATCACCCGGCAAACTGGGGCGTTTTCAGAGCGCATTGTTCCGGGAGCTTGAGAGTGTGGCCGGCGGAAAAATTTCTCCGGAACACTTGAAGCGCGAGCAGGGGCAGCTCTTTGCCGACAGTTTGCGGGAATTGCGTGACCCGATCAATATTGCCGGAGAGATCGCCGGTGGAATGCTTTATGACAACACCCCCGATGCCGGAGATGCTTATTTGGAAAATCTGAAGTCTGTTGCTGTAGATGAGGTAAAAAAAGCCGCCGGAAGATATTTGGATACAGCACATTGGGTATGTGTGAAACAGCAGAAAAAAGTTTCAGCTGTAAAAACGCTTCCGGTTGCAAAAAATGCGAAGCTGGAAAAGTTCCGCAATTCTCACGGGGTGCAGGTGATATTTGCCCCTGACCGTCAGTTGCCGTTGTGCAGTTGTTTTATCGTTATGCCCGGTGGAACCTTGTTTGAACCGGCTTCCGGTCGGGGGATATCGCAGATCGTGGCGGCAGCATTGACCGCCGGAGCCGGGAAATATTCCGAAAAGATTTTATTGGAAAAACTTGATGCCTGCGGTGTGGAGTGGGAAATTTCCGGCGGCGCGAATTCCATCACAATGGAATTTTCCGCCCCGGCCGGTAAAATGTCCAAAGCTGTGAAAATAATCAGCACGATAATAAATGAACCGCATTTTGAATCCGGCGCCGTCCGCCGGGAGATATCGCGTTATCTGGAAATTCTAAAAGAGAGAGCCGATTCTCCGGTGAAAGCGGCCTATGACCGGGCTGCAAAGTTGATGTACGGGCAACACCCCTATGCGTGGGCGCGCAACGGAAAGAAAGAGGATATCGCCCGCCTGACCGGGGAAGAGGTTTCCGGTTTTTATCATCAGTGCCGGAAGCAGAAAAACTGTCTGATCGGTTTCGGCGGGGATTGCCGCCGGAGCGATGTGGAGAGGTGGAGCGAACTGTTTGATATCGGTAATGGCGGAACAGAGCTGCTGCTGCCGGAAAAAGTGATTTTTCCGGGAAAATTGCAGCGGGACAAAATCGAACTTGATAAGGAACAGACGGTTGTTTTGCGGATGATACCTGGAATTTCCTGCGCGGATGATGAGGTGCTGGACTTTATGGAAATACTGCATCAGGCTGAAAATGGTCTGGCGGCGGAGTTATTCAAAAAAGTCCGGGAAGAAAATGCCTTGAGTTATTCAGTCGGGATGAGCTTTTCTGCCGGATTTCATGATGGTATCATCGGTTTTTATGCAATGACTGCTTCCGGAGCGGAAAATAAGGTGTTGGCTTTGCTCAATGATGAAATTTCCAGATTGGGGAAAGATGGGTTGAGCGCGAATGAATTTGAATCAGCCCGGAAGAGTGTGATTTTTGATTTGGACAGATGTTTTGAAACTCCGGAAGTTTTATTGAGAACAGCGGTTATGGATGGCTATTACGGCCGGGAACCGGAAGCGTTGCCGGAGAAGAAAAAACGGTTGGAATCGCTGACAGCAGAAAAATTCAACCGGAGCATCCGGCGGTATTTTGATTCTCCGGCCGGAGCTGAAGTGTTGGTCGTGCCGGAAATAAAATAGCAGGAAAAATCCTGCAGGCTCTTGCACTATGATAAATCGGACGGTATATTAAGAACAGATAAAACGGAGAGAAATATGAATTCTTGTCAACAGCTTTTTGATGCAGAAGAGATGATGGCGGCTGTCCGGAATCTGGCCGGACAGATCGTCGGCCGTTTCTCCGGCAAGAACCGGAAAATCGCATTGGTAGGTATCCATCAGGTTGGAGTCAAATTGGCGGAATTGCTCAATATCGAGTTGAAGAAACAGGGATATGATGCAGATTTCGGAATGTTGGATATCACTATGTACCGGGATGATATCGGTACCCGCAGCATGCTGCCGCGTATTCACGAAACCGAGATACCTTTTGATGTGAATGAAAAGGAGATAGTATTGGTGGATGATGTTTTATCCACCGGCAGAACGATCCGGGCAGCATTGGATGCTTTGACTGATTATGGCCGTCCGGGGGTGATCCGGCTGGCTGTACTGGTGGACAGGGGAGAACCGGAATTTCCGATACGGGCGGATTTTGTGGCATTCAAAGTGGATTTGCCTGCGGAAAGAAAAGTTCTGGTCAATTTTGAAGCATCTCCGGAGCTTCCGGCAGGTATTTTTGATGTGTATTGGCATAAATAAATAACAGGGATAAAAACAATGCAGTGGAAAAGAAAAGATTTGCTCGGGTTGTATGACTTGAGTGCCGAGGAGATCACATTTATCCTCGATACTGCGGCCGAATTCAAGAAAGTTTCCCAGCGGCGGGTGAAAAAAGTTCCGGCTTTGCGCGGGATGACGGTCGTGAATTTCTTCGTTGAGCCCAGTACCCGTACCCGGGTCTCATTTGAACTTGCCGAACAGCGTTTGAGTGCGGATATCGTCAATATGCAGGCGCAGGCCAGCAGTTTGCTCAAAGGTGAAACCCTGTTGGATACCGTGAAAAACATTGAAGCATTGCAGGTCGATCTGGTGGTTATGCGTCACAGTGCCACCGGAGCGCAGAATTTTATCGCCGACCGGTTGAAATGCGGAGTGATCAACGCCGGTGACGGCGCACATGAACACCCCACTCAAGGACTGCTGGATCTTTTTACCATCCGGGAAAAGATGGGTGGATTCAAAGGTCTGAATGTGTCGATCATCGGTGATATCCTGCACAGCCGGGTGGCCCGGAGCAATATCTGGGGATTGCTGAAGCTGGGTGCAAATGTTACAGTTGCCGGTCCATCCACTCTGGTTCCCCGGGAATTTGAGGAGATCGGAGTCCGGGTGTGTCATAATTTGAAAGAAGCTGTAGCCAATGCCGATGTGATAAATTTGCTGCGTATTCAGCATGAACGGCAGAATAACGGTTTTTTCCCGGGGATCGGTGAGTATGCTTCTCACTTCGGGGTGAAAAGTTCCACGCTGGAATGGATGAAACCGGAATGCATGATAATGCATCCGGGGCCGATCAACCGGGATGTTGAGTTGGCCGGAGAGGTTGCCGATGGCGAAAATTCGGTGATTCTTGAGCAGGTGACCAATGGTCTTGCAGTGCGTATGGCGGTGTTGTTTTTAGTAGCGGGGTGCCGTAAATGAGTGAATTGCTTTTGAAAAATGCCCGGATAATCGATCCGGCCCGGAATATTGACCAAATCGGAAATGTCGCGGTCGCCAACGGAGTGATCGTTGAGGAAAGTGAGTTGAAATCACCGGAGGTGATCGAACTTGCCGGCAAAGTGCTTTCACCCGGATTTATTGATGTGCATGTCCACTTGCGGCAGCCGGGAAATACTACCGCTGAAACGATTGCCAGCGGTTCGGCTGCAGCTGCCGCCGGAGGTTTTACTTCCATCGTGGCGATGCCCAATACCAATCCCAGTGCGGATACTGCCGGAGCGATTGAATATTTGCGCCGTATCGCAGCAGAACAGGCAGTGGTGAAAGTTCTGCCTTGCGGAAATATGACCAAAGGCGGCAAAGGCGAAGAGATGGCCGGTATCGGCGCATTGAAAAATGCCGGGGTCGTGGCTTTGAGCGATGATGGTAAATGCATTCAGGATCACGGTTTGATGCGCCACGTTGTGGAGTACGCCAAGAGTTTCAATCTGCCGATCATGGATCATTGTGAGGAAACGACATTGGCCGCCGGAGGTGTGATGAATGAGGGCAAGTGGTCGGTACTGCTTGGCATGAATGGTATCCCGGGAGCTTCGGAAGAGCTGATAATTGCCCGCAATATTCTTTTTGCCCGTCAGATTAACTGGAAGATCCATATGCAGCATGTCAGCACCAGAGAGAGCGTGGATATGTTGCGGCGCGCCCGGGCCAAAGGGATCCCGGTCACCGGAGAGGCCACACCGCACCATTTGACACTCAATGATGAGTGCATCAAAAAATTTGACACCAATTACAAAATGAATCCGCCGCTGCGTTCGGAAGATGACCGCTTGGCTCTGATCGAGGGTGTTGCCGATGGTACGATCACTGTGATCGCCACCGATCATGCTCCGCATACCCAGACTGCCAAGCTGGTTGAATTCGATCACGCACCTTTCGGTATCATCGGTTTGGAAACGGCACTTCCGGTCTGTTTTACCCAATTGGTAGTACCGGGGATCATCGGGATTCCTCAACTGGTCGCCAAAATGACCACCGGCCCGGCGGAAGTGCTTGGAATGGCAGATTATTCTCTGGCACCGGGAAATGCGGCAGATATCACTGTTTTTGATCCGGAAGCGGAATACACGATAGATAAAAATACTTTCCGTTCCAAATCCAGAAATACTCCGTTTGACGGAATGAAAGTTCGCGGAAAGATCAATTTAACTGTTGTTGACGGGAAAATCGTATTCAGAGAAGGGTGTTGAATATGATGGATCGTGATTCTCTCCGGCAGGCCGTTCTGATTCGGGAAGAGTTGCATAAGATTCCGGAAATAGCTGGGAAAGAGGTGAAAACTGCCGCTGTTATCCGGCGTGAACTGGCTGAAATTCCCGGCATCCGGGTGCTGGAACCATTTCTGCAGACGGATACAGTAGCATTTATTGACGGCAAATCTCCCGGTAAAAATGTGACTTTGCGGGCAGATATCGATGCTCTTGCTTTAAGTGAAGATAATGGCATCGCATTTGCTTCGGAAATTCCCGGAATGATGCATGCCTGCGGGCATGATGTGCATACGGCGATTTTGTTGGGGGCTGCCCGTGAACTGGCTGCGCGGCGGGGCGAATTTTCCGGGAGTGTAAGATTGGTTTTCCAACCCGGCGAAGAGGGTAAGGCTATGGCGCGGGATTTGATCGCTGCCGGAGCTTTGCAGGATCCGGTGCCGGATTTTTCAGCAGCTTTGCATGTTGAGCCGGGACTTCCGGTGGGCTGTGTGGCATTGAAAAAAGGCTGCATGGCCAGTTCGTGTGTGCACTTCAAGGTGGAATTTGCCGGGCGCGGCGGGCATGGCAGTTTGCCGCATTTGTCGCGCAATCCGCTGTTGGCTGCCGTCAGTGCGATCAATGAATTGCAGTACGTGGTCACCAATTGGATAGATGTGCAGAAGCCGGCAGTGATCAGCATTTGCAATATCAATGGCGGGCACATGGATAATGTGATTCCGGAAAGCTGCAGTTTCGGCGGTACATTGCGCAGTTTGGATAATGAAACATCGGGAGAGTTGCGCGGGGCGGTGCAGAGTATTTGTCAGGCAGCGGCCCGGATGCACCGGATGGAATGCCGTATATTTTTCAAAGGGGATTATCCGGCGGTGATCAATCCGGAAAGCGGAGTGAAAGTGGCTCTGAAAGCTGCACAAAAAGCCGGTTTGACGGTTCATGAATTGAAAGAACCGGCAATGAGTTCGGAAGATTTTTCCTGTTTTCTGCTCAACAGTAAAGATGGTGTTTTTATCCGGCTCGGGGTCGGTGAAGAACAGCCGCCGCTGCATAATGTGAAGTTTTTGCCGCCGCCGGAAGTGCTTGAGCCGGGAATAAAATATATGACTTCGGTCGCTTTGACTGCACTGGGATGTGAAGCGTGAATTGTTATATCCACGTTCCTTTTTGCCAAAAAAAATGCGGATATTGTGCGTTTTATTCTCTGGCTTCACCGCCGGAAGAGTTGATGGATGCCTATCTTGATCACCTGGAAGAAGTCATTATCCCCGAAAAGCTGTCAACGCTTTATATTGGCGGCGGCACTCCTACTTTTTTATCCGGCCCTCAATTAAGCCGTTTGATAAAAATTTTGCGGGAAAAATTTACTTTTACGGAAGATGCAGAATTATCCATTGAAGCCAACCCGGAATCTCTGGATGAAAAAAAAGTTTCCTGTCTGCGGGAATTTTTTACCCGGATCAGTTTGGGGGTGCAGAGTTTCAACCGCGATTTGCGAGAACGTATCGGCCGGCAATGCAGTGATGAAGCGTTGCAAATGGCCGTGAAGTTGATCCGGGAAGCAAAGTTCCGGCATTGGAATTGTGATCTGATATACTCTTTACCGGATGAAACTCCGGCAGATTGGGAGAGGGATCTGCATTGTGCCGGAGAAACCGGTGCGGATCATATATCCTGTTATTCCCTGACCCCCGAACGGACGGCACTGCTCGGACAAAACTTTGAGGTCGATGACGAAAGAGAGTTGACAATGTATAACTCGGCCGGAAAGATATTGTCAGAATATGGTATGAGCCGCTATGAAATATCCAATTATGCCGCCCCCGGGGCACGCTGTTGCCATAATGTCAATGTGTGGCGCGGCGGATTGCTGCGGGGATATGGTCCCGGGGCAGCGGATTTTGACGGATTTGACCGGCATATTGCGGTGGAATCTGTGGATGGGTGGCTGAATTATGAAAAGTGCAGTTGTGATCATATTACGCATGAAGCGCGGTTGAATGAGATTTTCGCGGTGAATTTGCGGACGGTTGACGGTTGGACTCCGGAGCTGTGGAAAATGGTTCCCGGAGCAGATGCGTGGGAAAAACGGCTGCAAATTGCGGCAAAAGCGGCTGCATATTTTCCCGGGAGCTTGCAAATTTCCGCATCCGGGATTAAATTATCTGCGGACGGATTATTGTTCTGGAATGAAATAGCAGCAGAATTATTGTGAGGATTAAAATTATGAAAAAGAGTCAATTGCCGGAAAAAGCCCGGGAACTTTTGGAGCAGGGAGCAGTGATCATCACCGGCGCGGATATCGCCGGCAGTGTCGTTGAAAGGATACAGGTCTACTTCGCCGATGACGGGGAAGCCGTGATGGATGTTATCAGCAAAGATGATCTGGTCCAGAACTTCCCGGATGAGGGGGTGTATGCGCTGGTGACATCGCCGGATGGCAGAGGCGGGGAATTCCGCCGGGTGGAGATGTTTGAAGGGGATGAAGATATGTATTTCCGCACCGATGGCACGAAAAATGAGTGTGATGAATTTGCCGGTGTGCCGACGGTAAGTTTTATGGAAACAGTGGAAAGTATTTGTTCTCTGAAGTTGAAAAAGGCATGAAAATTTATGGCAATAGAACCGACACCATATATCCCGGTCAAACGGTATTTGCTGGAAATCGCATTTGACGGCAGTAATTACAGCGGCTGGCAGATACAGCCGCATTGTCTGGCGGTGCAGCAGGTCATTCAGGAGCAATTGACCAAATTGTATGACAAACAGCCGATACATCTGATCGGCAGCAGCCGGACGGATGCTGGAGTTCATGCTCAAAATTTTGCCGCAAGTTTTCTGGTGCCGGAACAACCGGCGATCACACAGGAAAGATTATTCAAAGCTTTGAACCGCCGTTTGCCGCCGGACATAAAAATACATACGATCCGGGAAGTGCCGCTGACATTTCATTCGCGTTATGATACTTTCGGCAAGGCGTATACCTATGTTCTCAATCTGGGTGAAGATTCTCCGTTTGTCGGGCGGTATGCCTGGCATCCCTGGCGCAAGATGGATGTTTCAAGGATACGGCAGGCCGCCGAAAGGCTGGAGGGAACCCATGATTATTCCAGTTTTGTGGTGGAAAGAAAAGAGATCGATGATGCGGTACGGACGATCTACCGGATCGAAGTGGATGAAATCGGCCAATTCTGTTGTGTGACATTTGTAGGCAATGGTTTTCTTTACAAGATGATCCGCTGCCTGATGGGAATGATCGAGGCGGTCGGGGCAGGGGTTGCTACTCCGGAAGATGTAACCAGAATACTGGAAGCCAAAGACCGTACCGCTGCTCCGGAAACAGCTCCGGCCAACGGACTTTTCCTGATGAAAGTTTTTTACAGTGAAGCTGCCAGGGAAAACTTTAAGTTCCCCGGTCTTCCGTTTTTGCAGTGATGCTGTCCCGTCAGTCTATTTCCAGAAAATCCGGAGCCCGGGTCAGACATACCGCTTCAGAACCGTCTTGGGGCAGATAGATGAGATCTTCCAGACGGATCCCGCCCCATTCCGGATAATAGAGGCCCGGTTCGACGGTGACGATCTCACCGCCCTGCAATGCGGTTCTGGCGCGTGGGGAAAGGCGCGGGGATTCGTGGATTTCCAGACCGACGCCGTGTCCGAGGCCGTGAAAGAAACCGAATTGCCCCCGGTCATTTTCACCGGTAAAAAAGTGGTGTTTTTCCAAAACAGCTTCTGCCGCGCAGTGGATGGCTGCTCCGTAAGTGCCTTTTTTTATCAAAGTTTTGGCGTATTCTCTGGCTTCCAATACTGCTTCATAGGCTTGTTTTACGATGCCGGAAGCTTTGCCCCGGACAACGGTGCGGGTCAAATCCCCCCAGTATCCGGTTTCCGGAGAACGTGGAAAAATGTCCATGACGATCGGTGCGTTTGCCGGCAGTGTTCCGGAACCGGCATTGTGGGGCTGTGCCCCCTGTTTCCCTCCGGCGCAAATGGTTCCGGTCGGAAGCATTCCGTGCCGGAGTATCTCACAATCTATTTCTGCCCGGAGTATCTCGCTGGTCAGTATCCGGTCATTCCAGCGGAGGTTTTCTCCGTCGATCTCACAATCAGTCAAAACTTCCACCGCTTTGGCAAATCCGGCTTCAGCAGCCCGCTGTGCAGCCGTGACGGCGGCAACTTCTCTGTCGTTTTTGAATTCTCTTTCCGGAAAAAAACCACTGCCGGCAGCACTCAATTCCAGACCGTTTGCCCGCATCTTTTCGGCCAGTGCAAACGGGAAGTCATCCGGTACCAGAAAGTGCCGGCATTGACACTCTGCGGCAATTGCCAGCAGGATGTTCAAACGGGAAGTACCGCCGAAAAAAGAGTCCGGTACGACTTCCACTCCCGGTTTTGCGCAACTTTTCCCCCGGTCGATTTCCAGCGGAGAAAGAACGGCGCACCGCCGGGAGCCATATTCAAACCATATAAACTCATCCGGAGTGGAAATTCCCGAAGCATAGCGGATATCGGCACAATTTTCTCCGGAACCGATAAGTAAACGGATATTTTTTTTCATTTTGATATTGACTTTTTGCTGTTTGTGGTTCATATTATCATATTGGTAAAGTAATATATCCCCGGAGAAGGGGTTTTTCAAGCAAGGAAATTTTAATCATGGAAATTGTAAAAGCAGTATTGATGATTTTGGCAGCGTATCTTCTGGGCAGTATCCCCTGGGGATTTTTGATCGGCAGATATTACGGTGTGGATGTGCGCAAAGAGGGGTCGAAGAATATCGGTGCGACCAATGTTACCCGCTGTGTCGGCAAAGGGGCGGGAAAGCTCTGTTTTGCTCTGGACTTTTTGAAGGGAGCTTTGCCGGTCGTTGCCGCACAATATTTCTTCAACGGCGGCAAATGTTTTGAATATGTGGTGATCGCCACGCTTTTTGCGGTGGTTATCGGGCACATGTTTCCGGTGTTTTTGAAGTTTCACGGCGGCAAAGGGGTCAGTACGGCCGCAGGAGCGATCATGGCATTGACTCCAATTCCCCTGATCATTGCGCTGGTGGTTTGGGTGGTGGTTTTTCTGGTATCCCGTTATGTTTCGCTGGCCAGTATCGCGGCGGCGGCGGTGCTGCCGATCGTGGCATGGATATTTTATCTGATCGGGTTCGGTTCGGATCTGGCGCGTTCCCAGGGGGTGTTGATATTTTTGACCATCATTGCGTTGCTGGCGATTTTGCGTCACCATGCCAATATTCTCCGGCTGCTCAATGGTACAGAGAACCGTTTCGGAAAAAAAGAAAAGTGATTTTTGCAAAAAAAAATGAATTATTTTGCCGGAAAGAGTTGAAATTTTTCCATCTGAAAGCTATATTCATAAAGTGTATTGTAAAAAGTGGTTTTGTTTGTCTTAAAGAACAATAAATTATAAACGGAGTGAAAGATAATGAAATTCAGTAAAACTTTTTTGGTCACGCTTTTTGTGTCAGTCATTATGGTTGGCGGCAGTTTTTCAGCGAAGGCCGATGATGCATGGATCATGCGTCCGGTGGAGAAGCTCGGTCGCGGAGTGACCAATGTGGCATTCAGTTTTTTGGAGATCCCGATGAAGTGGTCCGAAGTCAGCAGTGAAAAGGGCGGCTTGGCCGGTTTGACCTACGGTACGCTCAAAGGTGTCTGCTACACGGTGGCCCGAATCGGCGTCGGAGTGGTTGATATCATAACTTTCCCGTTCCCGTTGCCAGATTGTCCGGATGATTTGGAAGATGTGGGTTGGGGCTATGGTCCGATCATGACTCCGGCATGGGTGGTTCCGGTGGGAAGCGATTGGAACAACTTTGTTTACAGCGACGAAGCGATTGTCAATCCGGCACCCTGATTGCCGTAATATTATTTGCCGGGGCGTGTGAAGCGTTCCGGTTTTTTTATAATATTTCAAGGAGTTTTAATATAAAATGAGTTTTTCCTGTGGTTTTGTCGGCTTGCCTAATGTTGGCAAGTCCACTCTTTTCAATGCGTTGAGTCATGGCGGCGCGGAGGCGGCAAATTTCCCTTTCTGTACTATCGAGCCGAATACCGGGATAGTCCAGGTGCCGGATAAAAGGTTGGCTGTGCTGGCAGAATTGGAGAAATCCGGCCGGATCGTGCCATCGACTTTGAAATTTATCGATATCGCCGGATTGGTTCGCGGCGCAAGTCAGGGGCAGGGATTGGGCAATCAGTTTCTCGGACATGTCCGCAATGTGGATGCGATCGCGCACGTGGTGCGGTTGTTTGAAGACTCTGACGTGGTGCATGTTTCCGGTAAAGTTGATCCGGTCAGTGATTTGGAAACTATTACCACTGAATTGATGCTGGCCGATCTGGAAATGCTGGAAAAAAGGCGGGACAAAGCTTACAAAAATGCCCGTTCCAATGATCCGGATGCCAAAGCAGAGTATGAATTGATCGTAGCGATGATCTCTGATCTCTCCGAAGGGCGGGTGCCTCGTTATGACCGTAATGATCCCAAACAGAAAGCTCTGGCGGAGAATTTCGGTTTGCTGACGGTCAAACCGGCATTTGTTTGTGCCAATGTCGGCGAGGCACAGGCGGCGGATTATACCAACTGCGAAGCCGGAAAGCGTTTGGCTGCTTATGCGGCGGAACATGGATTGGAAGTGGTTCCGGTATGTGCCAAATTTGAAGATGAATTAAGTGCGCTTTCTCCGGAGGAAGCAGAAATATTTATGGCTGATCTGGGGATCAACGGTTCCGGATTGGATCGGGTGGTGGAAACCGGATACCGGCTGCTGGATTACATAACATTCTTTACCGCCGGGCCGATGGAATCCCGGGCATGGACGGTGACCAGAGGTGCATTGGCTCCGGAAGCTGCCGGGAAGATCCATACGGATTTACAGCGCGGCTTCATCCGGATGGAAACAGTATCTTACGATGATCTGGTCGAATGCGGTTCATGGGCCAAAGCGCAATTGGCCGGGAAATTGCGGATCGAGGGAAAAGAGTATGAAATGCAGGATGGAGATGTGATCCATGTGCGGTTTTCGGTTTAAGGATTTGCAAAAAAGCTGTAAAGGTGTTATATTAACAAGTCTTGGATAATGAGTGATTAATAACTGATGTCCCGGACGTTGTGAGACTTGTATGCAGAAGTCGTAAATAGTATTGGATGAAACCGGCGGTAAATATTTTTCACAATAAATGAGACAACAATGATCAAAAAGGATAGCGTCAGCGATGGACAGTAGAAAAAAACAGCCGGAGTTTACCGGTAAGAAATTGGAGTATTATAATGCGTTGATGAAAGTTCGCAATGAACTTTCAGAGCAGATCCGGATTTGCGCCGATGAGTCACTGGATTGTACAAACAGTGAGAAACGCGGCGTGACCACTCACATGGCTGACAGCGATTCATCCCGGAACGAGATGGGATTGCAGATGATGACGGAAAACGGCAATGTGATATCTCTGATCGATGATGCTATTGAACGTCTGGCTAATGATGAATATGGCATTTGCATGGATTGCGGAGAAGCGATTTCAGAAGCCCGCCTGAAAGCCCGTCCTTATGCAATTTTTTGCATCAAATGCAAGAGCCGTCACGAAGAGATGATGAAAAACCGATGAATTGGCGGGATCGGATCGATAAAAATTCCTCCCGTGAGAAACAGGTGTTTATCCGGGCCGGGATAGCGGCTTTGCTGATATTGGCTGCAGATCAGCTGACCAAGTGGTACTTTTCCCGTAATTTTATTCCAGGTCAGTCTGTGGAGATTATTCCGGGGATATTCAACTTCACCTTTGTTCGCAATCTCGGGGCGGCATGGAGTATATTCAGCGGATATGTCTGGATGCTGTTGGCATTCGGAATGGCGGCCGCTGTTGCGATCATTGTTTTTTTCCGCAATCTGGCCGAGGGGTGTGCTGAACGTTATTATGCACTGTTATTGATTTTGTCAGGCATTGCAGGGAATACCTTTGACCGGGCATATCATGGGGCGGTTATTGATTTTATCCATCTCCATTATGAGAATATTTGGCATTATCCGGTGTTTAATGTGGCAGATATGGCGATATGTACCGGAGTGGCGATTTATCTGCTTTCCGGATTTTTGCGCAAGGAACTGCCGAAGGAAAAATAATCATGTACACATCGACAGTTGCCGGGATCCGGGAGTTGGAAAAAAAAGCAGTAGATTCCGGAGTGCCGGAATATGAACTTATGCGCCGGGCCGGAGTTATGGCGGCCGCGTGGATTGAAGCAATGTTTCCGGATGCCGGACGTTTTGTTGTGGTCGCCGGTGGCGGTAACAACGGCGGTGATGCTCTGGTGGCGGCGGCAAATTTGACTTCAGCACCGGTTAAGGTTTTTGCGGTAAAACCATTGTCTGAATACTCCGGATGTGCGGCAAAAGCAGCAATGGATTTGCCGGAAAATATCCCTGTTACGGTAAAAAAAGAGCTTTGCAGCAGTGATTTGCAGCCGGGGGATGTGATAATTGACGGATTGTTGGGAATCGGTTTTTCCGGAGAAAGAGTTCGGGAGAATATCGCCAACAGCATCGAAGTGATAAACCGGTCACATTTGCCGGTTGCGGCGTTGGATCTGCCAAGCGGTATAAATGGTGATACCGGAAAAGCCGCAGAAAATGGAGTTGTAAAAGCATATTGCACATTGACTTTCGGTGCGGTGAAAACCGGCTTGATAACTGCTTCAGGTTCTGCATATCGCGGATGTTTGCGGCTTTTGGATATCGGTTTGGCTCATGGTCAAGAGAGCGGGGAAGCGGTATTTACCAATGTGGATGCGGTAAAAGTTTTTCCGGAAATACCGGTGAATTGTCATAAAAACTCCAGAGGGCGGGTCACGGTATGGGGAGGTTCTCCGGAGTATCCTGGAGCAGCTGCACTGGCGGCAGAAGCAGCATTGAAAAGCGGAGCGGGGATAGTTCGTTGTGCATCTGAAGCTGATTTATCCGGGAGATTGAAAAATGCTGTGATCTTCCGGAAATTATCCGGAGGCGATTATCCGGAAGATTTTTTTGCCAATTCAGATGTTCTGGTTTGCGGTTGCGGCTGGGGAAGTTGCGCCGGTAAAGATAAACTGCAAAAGGCTTTGTCTTTTCACGGAGTGACCGTTCTGGATGCTGATGCATTGAATTGTGTGTCACAACATCCGGAAGTGTGGCAGAAGCGGCATGATGTGATAATTACTCCCCATCCGGGAGAGGCGGAAAGATTGCGTGTTGCTGCCGGATTGGCCGTTGCCGGAAGCCGCCGTGAACTGGCTGCTGAATTGGCCTTATATTACGGCGCGGTCACAGTTCTCAAAGGCAGAGATACCGTTGTGGCATCGCCTGCCGGAGAGGTATTTACAGTTGTTGCCGGCAGTCAATTGCTGGCAACCGCCGGAAGCGGTGATGTCTTGGCCGGAGTTATCGGAGCATTGGCCGGACAGCCGGGAATATCTCCTCTGGAAGCCGCATTGCTGGGGGTTTATGCACATGGAGCAGCCGGAGAGGGCAAAGATCATATCCTGATTGCTGATGAACTGCCGGAAATAGTCTCCTGCAAGCTGCAGAAGATCCGTTACAACAATTTTATTTGATTTCGCATTGCCACACCACCGGACGGGAACACCAGGGCAGTATTTGTTTGTAAGTTTTTCCCGATCGTCCGGTTATTTCGATACTTCGTCCGCAATCGGTGACCGAGGATGAAATTTCTATTTTTGCGTGAGGTATTTCCCAAATCAATGAATCAGGAGCAGGAGTTGTCAACTTCGCCGGAGACGGTATCTCCGGGAGGGTAAATCCGGCATTCCGCAGATGACGCATAAAGGCTTTGGTCGGTTTCCGTTTACTCAAAGGAGCAGTAACACTGCACTCCAGCTGCCGCGAAAGAGCCGGCAAACCGCTGATGTTGCGGGCGGCGGCTCCGGAAAAATTTACCCGGAGAGATTTTACTCCTTTTTCGCGCAGTAATCCGGCCGCCAAAGCTCCACTTTCTTTATCCGGAATATCGACCGCTTCCACATCACCTCCCGGATATATCAAAGCCAGCAGAGCCGGTCGATCACTGCTGCTGCTTATCACCAGCAGTGAAAAATCATCAGAACGGAGAAACAGATACCAGTTAAAGATAATCAATGCTGTTCCCAGCAGACACCATTTCCGTTTTATTGCGGAGCTGAAACCGAGAGTTCCGAAAAGACACAGATAGAATAAAAACACACTCCATAACGGCGGAGTTTGAATGTATTGCATGGGAAAGATGCGGGCAATTTCCCGGGTGAAGTTATCCAATATGCAGAAGGAACCTTCTAGCAGCATGGCCCCGAATTCATCAAAAATCACTGCAAATGCGCCGAAAAACATCTTGAATATCATCGCTCCGAAAAGCAAGGGGGTCAACAGTGTCAGAACCAAATTCGCCGGAATGGAGGCGGGAGTGAATATATTTTGCCGGTAAAGAGCGATTCCGGCACCGGAGATGAAAGCGGTAATACTTACGGCCGGGATCATCGCCAAATTGCGTTGACGCCGGAAGAGCTTGCGACGCTCTCTGGTCAGAGGTGCCTGGGGCGGCATCAGAGATAAAATATGCTGCTGACGGGCGAAGTGATCATTGAATCTGTCCAGCATCAAAAGCAGAGCCGCAGTTATCCCGAATGAGTACTGGGCAGATAATGAACCGGTAGTTTCCGGATCGAGAAAAGTACAAAAGCTCCAGGTCAGCATCATGGAATCCCAGCCGGATGACGGGAACAGCATGCTTCGCATTATGCACCATACAATAACCATTGCCCCGGCCCGTATTGCCGGTAATGATGCCCCGGAACAGAGAACATAAAAGAGAGTTATGATCGCTGCCAGAGCGTAACGCCACCGGAAAGGCATGGGGCGGAACAGCAGAAGAAAAATACCGGCAAGCAGTGTTACATGCAATCCGGATACCGAAAAGAGATGGATCGTGCCGGAGGCCGCAAAATTTTTCATCGGAATATTGGAATTACTGCCTGCTCCCAGAAACAGGCGGGCCGCCATTTCAGCGTAAACGGGATTTCTGATCCGTTCCAGCAATCTTGACAGCAGAATATTGCGGCAGTCAAGGAATATTCTCATAATGGAAAAAGGTGTTTCCTCCGGTGACATTTCATTTATGATGAGCAATGGCCGTTTGCCGAAAAGCGGCGGATATTCTCCGGAAATCTGATTGTCCCGGCAAATCAAACCGGCATTTTGCGCCGGATGGATTTTTCCGGAAAAGCGATAGCAGTCACCATAGAACATATTGATGTTTTCCGGACAGATCACCGCAGCATCGAATGAAGCATCCGGTGTATCGACCCGGCAGGTTACGATTGCGGGAGGAGTAAGAAATTTTGATTTTGCAGTCCGGGTGTCGATACAGGTTACTTTTCCGGAGATCACAGCCTTTTGGTGCGGTATTTTATCCGCTGCCGCTTGTGAGATGTGATAGTTTATTATTCCGGAGAGCAGGGCAGATAAAAACACTCCGGAAGTTATCAGCAGTTGTTTGCGATTGAGCATATACAGTACGGGCAGCGGCAGCAGCAAAAAATACCATGCCAGCAAACCGCAGCCGACCGCTGAACCAAGTCCGGCACTTATCGCAATCAATGTGGACAGATGCCAGTTACATTTCGATTGCCGGAGTTGTTTCAGGATCGCGGGCAGAAGTTTCATTTTTCCACAGACTGCTTATTGCAGATGCCCCGAGCAGACAGAGGCATGGCAACGCCGGTAATTGATAACGCGGAGCTGTGATCGCTCCCGGCAGAAACAGGTAATATTCCGCAAAAGCCAGAAACAGCAGCAATTCCATGCGGTTTTTTACCGGGTGCTGCAAATCTTTGAACAACTGCCGCAAAACCAGCAGATAAAGGATCGCTGCCGGAAGCAGCACCGGTATGAGAAGCAGGAGCATCCGGAGATAGTTTTCGCCGAAGTAGTGGCGGCAGGCGGCAATTATCCCATCTTTTTTAAGCACGCCCATCGTTCCCCGGTCAGAGGTGGTGACACCGAAGTTTTCCAGCAGTGTCGGAGCATCAGGCAGCAGGATGCAGATATCAAAATGCTGTTTGAAATAACGTACCGGATGGGCCAGAACCATCCGGCGGAATTCCTGTTTGCGCCAGGATTCACGGCTGCGTTCATCCGGAAATCTGCCATCGGCGGCGAGTGTATTCTCCTGTGCCAGCAGCTGTTGCTTTTCACTTTCAAAATCGCTGTTGTTTATCTCTGCCAACAGCATCGCCCCATTCTGGTGGCGCATCGCTCCGGTATTGGTGTCGATGTCGAATGTCGCTCCGGTAAGATAATTACGGAGCATCCAGGGAAAAATAAGAACTGCAAATATTGCACATGATGCCAGAATATGTGTTATCCGTTTTTTCCATATCATACGGTCGTTTACTGCGATCAATACGGCCGCAACCAGCGGTATCAGCTGATTTATCGGACGGATCAATGCCGCCAGTGCGGCAATAACCGAAAAAATCGCCAGTTCCCGGAACTTCATCCGTTTGAGGTAACGGATGAAAAAATAAAATTGTCCGGCGGCAAAGAGCATGAACAGAGTATCGCTTAAAAGCAGCGGTGCATTGGCAACCGCTGTCGGATTGACCGCCATCAGCAAAGCGGCAATATCAGCGCATGCGGCATTATTGGTGTACTCTCGGACAGCCATTGCAGTGACGGCACAGGCAGCTGTTGAGAGCAGAACCTGAAGTATGGCTATCGCACCATTGCTTCCGCCGCAATAGTATACGGCCGCCGCAAGCAGCGGGTATCCGGGTGGACGGCGGGTCCCGGCGTAAGTGCCGGATTCGACCAGCGTGCGGGCTGGAGTCAGATACCCCGGAGAATCCGGGCGTAACAGACGCTCTCCGTCTGATATCGCGCTGATCGCCGTGATCAGACGGAGAATGAGTGCCAGAAGTAAAATCGCCGGCAGTGTGTATTTATTTGCTGAAAATTTGTACATATTGATAAAATATTTCACAAAATCGAAAATTACAAGAAAAGTTATCAAATTTTTACTTGCAATCTGCGAAAAATGCAGTATATTGTTCAAACAACACAATTGGAGTGCCGGCTTGGCTCAGTTGGTAGCGCAGTTGATTTGTAATCATCAGGTCGCCGGTTCGAGTCCGGCAGCCGGCTCCAATCTTTGATTCGTACGGGGTTTTGAGAAGTTCAAGATCCCGTTTTTTTGTGCTGTTTTCAATTATCGCCATGTCCGTTGTAAAAAAACTTGCCGGTATTCTGAATAATTACAGCAAACACCGGCAATGACTTTTATGCAGTTTTTACAACTGATGTGAGGAAGATAATTTTTTCAGAAGAGCCTGCAATCCACATTCAATATCCTGCCAGGTGGTGACGAAATCTCCGGAATACCAGGGATCGGAAACCTCTCCCGGAGTATCTGTGAAATCCAGCAGCCTGAACATTTTGCCATCCGGATCACCGGAACATATCCGCTGCATATTGCGCAGATTGCTGTTATCCATGCAGATCAGATAGTCGTAATATTGATAATCGGCAAATGTCATCTGCCGGGCATATTTTCCGGCGCATGAGATGCCGTGCTGTTTCAGGATCTCCCGGGCAGGAGGGTAGACCGGATTTCCCAGTTCCTCCCGGCTGACGGCGGCTGATGCTATCTCAAAAAGGTCGCTGTTCCCGGCGGAATTCACCATGTTTTTCATCATGAATTCCGCCATCGGACTGCGGCAGATATTTCCGTGACAGACAAATAGAATTTTTATCATTCAGAGGACCTGCTGCATAAGATTGTCTGCAAAATTAACGATTTCCAGTTTGCCGGTATTGCGCATCGCTTCGTAAATATCAGGAAGATCCGTATATTTCAATATCCCGCGCGGCATTACTGCATGCGGCCACAAGGTGATATCCGCTTTGGCCATAGCCTCAAAAGATTCCGGAGCATCAAAAAGTTTTACCGAAGCAATATCATCACATATCACTGCGGCAAACAAGGCGGCTATTGCTCCCTGACCGCGTCCGGCGATACGTATGGTACGGATATCGCGGCTTTTGACATAAGCGACAACACCGAGAATATCCCGCAATCTCTCATGAAGCAGTGACTGACCGAACATGATGGAACAACTGTTGTAATGGTAGTCACTGCCGTAAGCGTGGAAGAAGTTGTCGCCATAAAAATCGCAGTTCAACGGCAATGCTTCCCCCACTCCCCGGATATCGACTCCTGCAACCATCCGGGAGGCGGTAATATTGCACAACTCCTTGTCACTGGCCAGATGAGGAATGTAGAGCGTGATCTCATCGACCGTCGGGAAGTGATAGAATCCATTTTGCATATCGGCACTTTTCAGCAACACCGGAGTGATGATCCCCGGATCTGTTTCCAGACCGAAACGTGAAAAGTAGAAACGCGATGAGTTGTCTGCATTGGCACTGCACGCGCGCAGATTGCGGCAGTAAGGGACCGGGACGGAAACCGGGTATTTCATAACGTCGGCAAAAAGAGTTTTCAATTCGGGCAGAGATAATTTTTTTCTGGAAACTGCCAGAGCATCAACTTTTTCTGCAATAAGATCCCGAACCAGCTTTTTCCCGGGGATGTCGGCAGTTTGTCCGGTAGCGGTACAATTTAAATTTGCGGTATCGGCTGCTGAAAAATCCGCTTCAACGGTTACGGCCGGCAGTTGGGCATGTTTGCTGAAAAATCCGTACATGGCAAAACGGTTTTCGACAGAATAACCGTGATTGACCGGGCCGATGAAATATTGCAGATTTTCTTCTGCACCGAGCAGTTTATAAACTTTACGGCATTTTTCGTAAGTTTCTTTTAATCCGCGTGGATCGAAAAAGTCATTTTTCTGCCCCAGGATCAGTACCGGACGCGGAGCGTAAGCCAGGATCAGATCTCCCATTTCGCAACCGTCCGCCAGCAGGCCCGGCGGCATCTGTTCCGCGTCAGCGGGCAACTCATTTTCAAAATTGCGCTGCCAACTGGTCACATAACAGCTGGGGGCTGCCATCGTAAAACGCGGGTCAAGGGCCTGAACGAATGTGGTCATGGTTCCGCCGCCGGAGTTTCCGGTGACCGCTACTTTGCTTGTATCCACTTCCGGCCGTGAAAGCAGATAATCCAAACCGCAGAGGGCATCGTGCGCCCGCCATGAGCCGAAAAATTCATCACAGAGCCACATCTGCTTGCCAAGCATATTGTGTTCTCTTGTACAGTTTCCGTGAACGGTTTGATTATTTTGTATTTTGGTGAATTGATATCTTTCACCTTGAGCGATCGGATCGATGATCAGGGTGACAAAACCGTTGGCCGCCAAAGTTCTTGCTCCGATCTGGTACGCATCACCATTTTTTCCGTTGGCCGAGTGACCGCAGAGAAAAAGACATCCCGGAGCCGGGGCCGTAAGATTTTTGGGGATCATAAGATGGCCGGTTACCGGAAATCCCGGACGGCTTTCGTAGATCAATTTTTCGATACGGCACTCCGGAGTGTCGATTATTCCGGTGATCTCTGCCTGCGGGATACCGGAACGCTCCGGCAGGGAAAACGATTTTGCGATTTTTTTCCGGATGTCAGCAATATAGGCCAGCGCATCCTCTTTGGTTTGCAGGGCGTCGAGCCGGGAATCGCGTTCACGATTGAGTTTGCGGATACGGGAGACGTTGTACTCCTGAAGCAAGGCTCCGAAAATACCATTGTGTTGATCGTACATGGTTGTAAAATCCTTCTTTTTATTTAAATTTGTATGGTTTGAACAGCAAATTCTGCGGCGGCGACAGTTACACCTATGCACAACGGGATGGAAAAATTGTCATCCAACCGGAGTTGTTTTTCAAATAATTCCGCGAATGCGGCCAGAATTACTGCCGGGATACCGGCGATATAAGTGTATCCGGCAGCATTTGCGCAATAACTTGTCACGGCCAACGCTGCGTAACCGGCAATGATAAATGCCGTTACACCTTCCCATGATTTTCCGTTGGGGGCAGGGTGTTTGCCGAAACGGCGGCCGATAAGTGCCGCTGCTGTATCGCCGATAAGCATTACTGCCAGTGCCGCTGCTGCTGTCGGCGGAGCAAAAAGCAGATTTACCAATACTCCGGCTGCCAGAACGAATGCGCCGCCGGAAACCACCCACATGCCGGGACGGGCCTCTTTGCGGAGCATTTTCCGGAAAAGTTTTCCGTACAACCTTCCCAGATATTTCCCGCCGTTGGCATAATCATGTTCGGTTATCAAAGTGAATATAAGCAGTGCGGCAAACAACAGACAGCATATCCATCTGCCATGCCGGAAGAGTGCCGGCAGCAGCAGTGTTGCCGCGACCATCCACAAAGATGAGAGGTGGATGGCTTTCCGCTTCAACTCCTCCTGATAAGAAATTCTGATTTCCATTATCAATCATCCTTTTTTTATCCACGCGCCGGTATGAATTTTATTTTGATCGAAACGGGTGCGGGAAACGGTTTCAACTGCGGGAAATCCAAGCGCACACGCTCCGGTGGGAATGATGTTTGCCGGGATGGAAAACAGTTCTCTGATGCCTTGCATGCGTTCTTCTCGCGGGTGGATGCCCAGCCAGCAGCTGCCCAATCCGAGGGCCGGGGCGGCCAGCAGGATATTTTCCATTGCAGCGGTACAATCCTGAAGCAGATAAGAAAGAGAATTCATATACGCTTTTTCCAGATCACCGCAGACAATGATCGCGCCGCCGCAGTGGTTGAGGAATGGGCCGTTGGGCAGAATAACGGCCAGTTTTTGCAGCATTTCTTTTTCATTGACAATGATGAATTCCCAGGGGTCGCAATGTCGGGCTGAAGGAGCAGCCATCGCTGCTTCAAGCAGCTCCCGGAAGTGTTCCCCGGTCAGTGGTTGTTCTGAAAATTCGCGGATGCTGCGTCTGCGCCAGATATAGTTCAATTCTTCTTTCATAAAATATCCCGTATCAAATTATCTTTTTGCCGGTGGCAGGCAAGCGCAGCGGCCGGTAACTGCGCCGGATATCAATGACCACTCCCAGTATCAGATCTTCTATCTCATTGGCCCGCATCGGATTGATCGTGCCGCCTTCAAACAACTCATAGACACTGGGGTTGCCGGTGGTGACATACCGGCGGACGGTGACCGCAGACGTTCCCGGAATGGTGCATGCGACCATATCACCGATGGTGGGACGGATGTTGTGAACCGCTGCGATCCGGTCATTGATACAGATGCCATCCATCAACATGCAATTATCCGGCATAACAAATCCGAAAATATGCATTTTTTCCCAGAAATCAGGATCTTTGTCGATTTGGACAGTGTTGCTGTTGTCCAAGCTGGTTTTCGGTTCGAAATCCCGGCGGAGGATATCCCCTGCTTCCAGCAGCGGTATCGTGAGCTTGCCTTCCGGAGTATTCATTTGTCTGTCGATTTCTTGCTGCCGCTGCTGCCAGAGGATATTTTCCGCATCGCTGCACCGGATAAATGCCGCCGCCAGAGTATTGACGGCCCGGGGGTCGAGCCCGAGGGCGGAAGCGAATTCCTCTCTGGTGCCGGATTTGTTGCTCCGTCCGGCTTTTATAAGTGAACGGAGAAAGAGCAGCCGCCGGAGATTGACCACATTCTTTTTGCGTCCCCGTTTTTTCGGTACCGGAACGGTGCTGACGGTAACCAGCTGCCGCCGTCCTGCCGGAACAGTGGATTCCTGTTGTTCAATAAATTTTTTCAAAATACCCGCACTCCAAAACCGCTGATCGCCGGAGTTTTTCCCTCCTCGCAGAAAACCCGGACGAAGTACACTATTTCTCTGATGCTGCTTTTTCCGTTTTTTTGACGGATGAATGAAAATTTCCACATGAAACTGCGCAAATTTCCGGAAACCAGTTTCCCCAGATATGAAGTTCCGGAAAAAGTTCCGAATTCTTTGCCGAGTTCCAGGCGCATGGCATCGAATTGTTTTTTCCCGATCTTTGCAGTGGAATCAGGAGGAATTACCTGCTGCCACAAGCTGAAGTCATTTTTTTTCAATGCTTCCGCAAAAGCCAGAACAAATTTTTCCGCCGTATTGAATGCGGCAGTTTCATCTTCTGAAGAAAAATCCCGCAATTTCACCGGTTCCTTGTCTGACGGATTTTTCTCTTTGAGAGCGGCACATGAACTGCCGGAAAAAGTCAGCAAAACAGCTGCTGTTAAGGCGACAAAATTTTTCATTTCTGACACTCCGGACAAAAACAGCTGTTTCTACCGCCGATACGGATCGCCTGAATGGTCGTGCCGCACACCGGACATGGAGAATTTTCTTTGCCGTATATTTTCAAGTTTTGAACAAATTTTCCTTCACTGCCGTCAACGTGACGGAAGTCGGAAATGGTCGTGCCTCCGCATTCGATGGCATCCCGCAGGATGCTTTTCGCATTCTCCGCGATCCGGCAGCACTCTCCGGGCAGCAGCCGGTTTCCCGGCCGGGCCGGATGAATACCGGAAGCGAAAAGGGTTTCAGCAGCATAAATATTGCCGATACCGGTGACAATTGTATTGTCCATAAGTAAATTTTTTACCGGAGTTGTGCGTTTGGAACAGCACTTGAAAAAACTTTCTCCGGAAAAATCATCACTCAAAGGTTCAGCTCCCAGCTTTGCCAGAACTTCCGGGATCCCGTCCGGGCCGGGGGAGTGCAGCTCCAAAAGGCTGAAGCGGCGGGTGCATTCAAAACGGAAGATATTTTTATCTGACAGATGTATGAATACATGTTCATGTTTGCGTCTGGGCACCGCAGCATTTTCCACCCGGACAACCCCTGACATCCCGAAGTGCATCAGCAGTATCCGTTTGTCGGAAAGATCTGCCAGCAGATATCTTCCCCGGCGGCGGACTCCGGTAAAAGTTTGGCCCTCTATCCCGGCGGTCAGCAAAGGCTGCAGCGGAGTACGCATCGCCGGGGAGAAAACCTCCACTTTTTCGATCGTCTTTCCGGACAGGGCCTGGTGTAGAGCCCTGCCGATAGTTTCGGCTTCCGGTAATTCCGGCATTTTTTCCGCCTTTCTGTGTTGTGTGCAATTTACTTTCCGGGATTAATGTAGCACCTAAATGATAAAATTTCAACTATTTTCCTTGCGTAAAGCAGAAAAGTGCGGTATATTAAATCAAATAGTAATTGTTGTTGAGGAAAAATGGTGTCAAATGCATAAATTCAGATTGGACAGTGAGCATCTTGAACAATATTTTCTGGAGGTCATGTCCGGCCGCCGCCGCCGGTGGTTTGACCGGATGCTGATCAATGTGCTGTTTGTCGCTTCCCGTTTCTACCGCATGGCGGTGCAGTTCCGGGTCTGGATGTATGATAAAAGAGTTATCCGCAACCATGCTTTGGGATGTCTTGTGGTCAGCATCGGTAATTTGAGTTGCGGCGGGACCGGAAAAACTCCGGTGGTGGAGGTTTTTGCCAGAACCTTGTCGGCCAATGGCCGCAAAGTGGCGATTTTAAGCCGGGGGTACCGCAGTAAAAAACGGACATTCGGAGAGAAGATAGCTCATGTTTTTCAACACCGCAAAATTGAAACTCCGCCCAAAGTGGTTTCCGATGGCAAAAATCTGCTGCTGAATTCGGAATACGCCGGGGATGAACCGTACATGCTGGCATCCAATTTGCATGATGTTGCGGTTGTTGTGGATAAGGACCGGGTGAAATCCGGCATTTATGCGATCGACAATTTTCAGAGCGATGTGATCATTCTTGACGATGGTTTTCAATATCTGATGCTCAAGCCGCACATTAATATCGTACTGGTCGATTCTTCCGATCCATTCGGCAACGGGCATGTGCTGCCGCGCGGTATCCTGCGGGAGCCGATAAAAAATATCCGTCGCGCGGATTATATTTTTCTCACCAAATCCGACGGCAGCCACCGTATCGGACATCTGAAACGTTTCTTGCGCCGTCATACCAGACGGGCCGAAATAATCGAGTGCTGCCATAAGCCCCAGCATCTGGTGACTCTTGAATCCAAAGAGATATTGCCGTTGTCGGCATTGAAAACAGCACGGGTGGCGGCTTTGTCGGCAATCGCCCGTCCGGACAGTTTTGAGCGTTTTCTGGAAGATTTCGGAGCAGAACTGGTTTTGAAAGATCACTTCGCCGATCACCACCGGTACACCCAGCAGGAGATCATCGATTTTGTCAATCAGGCAAAAGCTGCCGGAGCGGAGATGATAGTCACTACAGAAAAGGATGCGGTGCGGATACCCCGGTTGGACCGGTGTGATGTGCCGATACTTTATTTGCGTATCCAGATCGACATTTTAAGCGGTCAGGAGAGTTTCAATCAATGTATTTCACGAATTTGTTTTATGTGAGGAAAGGGGAAATATGCAGCAGTTGATCGAAAGGTTTACTGCCGGATTCAAGATGGCTCCGGCGGTTGCAGCCCAGGCACCGGGAAGATTGGAAGTTCTGGGAAATCATACGGATTACAATGAAGGTTTTGTTCTCTCATGTGCTGTGGGACAGACGACCGGTTTTGTTCTTGCTCCGGTGGCCGGCAGCAGATGTGTGATCCGGGATTTCCGGGATAATGCGGAAATGAGTTTTGACTTGTCGGCACTGGATCGCAATCCGCCGCGCAACGGCAGCAAGTATATTATCGGAATGCTTAAAGAGCTGCGGGAACGCGGATTCAAGCCTTTTGCGTTTGTCGCCGGTTTGGAAAGCAAAGTGCCGTTGTCTGCCGGTATGAGCAGTTCAGCGGCATTGGAAGTGGCCTGCGGATTGGCTTTTTCCCATGTTGCCGGATTTGACATCTCACCGGCCGAGCTGGCCAGAGCCGGGCAGGGGGTGGAGAATAATTTTCTCGGTTTGAAAACCGGTCTGCTTGATCAATTCAGTTCGCTTTTCGGAAAAAAAGATTCGATCATAATGAGTGACTTCCGCAGTGTTGAGGTCGTTGGTACGCATGCTCTGCCAAGCGGATATGTGTTTGTGGTCATCAACTCTATGAAAAAGCACACCCTGGTGGATTCTGATTACAATATCCGGCGGCAGGATTGTGAAAATGCCGCTAAAATCCTCTCCGGTATATATCCGGGCAGCCGGACTTTGCGGGATATAACTCCTGAACAGCTGGCAGAGGCCGGAAAATATTTGTCTGACCGGGAATTCCGGCGGGCGGCCCATGTCACCGGAGAGTGTGCCAGGGTGAAACAGGCTGCCGGATTGTTGAGCAAAGGTGATGTGCAGGGTTTTGGAGAGTTGCTTTTTGCTTCTCACTTATCCAGCGTTGAAAACTTTGAAAACAGCAGTGAAGAGCTGGATATTCTGGTGGATATCGCCCGTCATGATCCGGCTTGTCTGGGGGCGCGGCTTTCCGGAGGCGGATTCGGCGGTATAACCATCCATCTGGTCAAGGCTGATGAGGCAGCTGATTACGCCGGAAGAGTCCGGAAAGAGTATCTGAAACGCACCGGGATCGAGGCAGAAGTATTTATCTGTTCTCTGGGTGACGGAGCAAAAATAATCAAGTGAAGACTTTGAAAGCCATCTAAAATAATATTTTTGGAGAAAAAATGCGTATACTTACAGGAATTCAGCCATCCGGCACACCCCATCTTGGAAATTATTTCGGCGCAATGCGTCAGGTTTGTGAATTGCAGGACAAGGGAGAATCTTTTCTCTTTATCGCAGATTATCACGCTTTGACTACCAATCCGGCACCGGAACAGCTCCGTGAGCGCATCATCAATTTGACCCTCGATTTTCTTGCTTGCGGGGTGGATACTGAAAAAACGGTATTTTTCCGTCAGTCCGCCGTGCCGGAAGTGTGTGAGTTGATGTGGATACTCAATACGGTCACTCCTCTGGGATTTCTGGAACGGGCCCACAGTTACAAGGATAAGATTGCCAAAGGATTTCTGCCGAATAATGGATTGTTCTCTTATCCGGTGCTGATGGCGGCGGATATTCTGCTTTACAATGCCGGGTTGGTGCCGGTCGGCAAGGATCAGAAGCAGCATTTGGAAATAACCCGTGACCTTGCGATCAAATTCAATAACGAATACGGTGAAATTTTTACGATACCGGATGGTTACATCCCGGATCAGGTGGCGATCGTGCCGGGTATCGACGGACAGAAGATGTCCAAAAGCTATAATAACACCATCCCGATTTTCGGAAAAGAAAAAGCCTTGCGCAAAACGGTCATGAGTATCGTTACCGACTGCAAGGGGCTGGAAGAACCGAAAGATCCGGAATCGTGTAATGTGGTGGCGCTTTATAAACTTTTTGCCAGTGAAGCCGAGTTGACGGCAATGAAGGAAAAATACCGGGCGGGGAACTATGGTTACGGTCACGCCAAGCAGGAACTTTTTGAAAAAATGTGGGAATTTTTCGCTCCTATGCGGGCCAGACGGGCAGAGTTGGAAGCCAATCTGGATTTCGTGGATGAATTGCTCCGTAAAAACGGGGAACGGGCCAGGGAGGCCGCCAATGTGACTTTGGATAAGGTCCGTAAGGCTGTCGGACTGAAATAATTTAGAGGTTTTCACTCAATTTATCCTCAAAGAGTACGGTTTATATGCGTTGTTTTACTATGTCACGGCGGGTAATGCCATTGGCGGTGGCTGGGTTTTTCGGAGCATTTTGCAACAGCGGATTCAATACCTGGGCGGTATTGCTGGTGTTGTACAGTGTTCCGGAAAATTTGAAGCATCCGGCATTTTTATTTGCAGCTCTGGCTTGTTATCTGGTTCCGGTACTGCTTTTGCCGGTATTCAGCGGATTTATTTCCGACCATTTGCCCAAGCGTTACGTGGTGATCGCCGCCCGTATGCTGGAAGTATTGATTCTGCTGTTTCCCGGATACGCTTTGCAGAATACCGGCGGCAGGTTGTGGCCATCGGGGATGTTGATACTGATATTTTTGTTGTCGGCGGTAAGGGCATTCGGCAATCCGGCTCTGGACGGATTGCTGCCGGAAAGTTTCTCTGAACCGGAATTATCCGGAGCGTGCGGCAGGACATTTTCTGCGGCAGTGTCGGGATTTATTGCCGGGATAGTGGTGATCCCCTGCGGTTTTTATCTGGGGGCGGCATGGGAGATGTTGCTTTTAGCCGGAATATGCGGGTTGTATGCGGCAGTGAAGATCGTGCCGGTGATAACGCCGGTTCAGAAAAAAAGGGAATTGGCTTATCCGTTTCGCCGGACACTTCAGGCAGGTTTCCGGGGATTGGGCAATGCGGTCAGTTTGCGGGCTTCGGCGATAGGGGAAATATGTTTTACCGGATTGGGAATAACCGCCCTGCCGTTATTGATGCTTTTCGGAAAAAATGTATTGCACATGGGGAATTTATCCAGTGTGGTGCTGTTGCTGCTGGCTCCGGGATTGGGGTTGGTCGCCGGATGTTTCTGTGCCGGGATACTGTCAAGCAACAAGATCGAACTGGGATTGATCCCGCTTGGAGCATTGGGGATAACTGTATCTTTGCCGTTTATGGTTTTTTTTCCGGGAACGGTACGTCAGATCATGATCAATATCCCCGGTGGAACTTCTCTGGAAATACTGTTTTACGCCGGAGCGTGGTGTTGGGCTGTATTTGCCGGATTTTCCGGAGGTTTGCTGCTGATTCCTCTGCGCAGTTATATTTTTCAGCGTATCCGTCCGGAAGTTCGCGGTATTGCGCTGTCTTTGAAAAAAGCTGCATCCTTTGCGGTATGTTCGGTTGCAATGCTGCTGGTGATATTGTTCTCTCCAGGCGGGGAGGGCGGATACGGGGTGCTTTCTGATAAAATTCCGCAAATTCCTTTTCAAATTCTTTTTGGCGGTTTTGCGTTTACGGTATTCATTTTTACGTTTTTGGCGATGTGGATACTGCCTAATTTTATGCTCCGTTTTATTATTCTTACACTCGGACACTCCTTTTACCGGGTGCGGGTAAGCGGAGCTGAAAATATTCCGGAACGCGGTCCGGCTCTACTATTATGCAACCATGTTTCTGCGATAGACAGTATATTGGTCAGTGCCTGTACCAGCCGTCAAATCCGTTTTTTGCTTTATGATGACTATTTTTCATTGCCGCTGTTGGGGTTTATCGCCAGAATGACCGGTTTTTTCCGGGTCCCCGGGGTGGGGAAGATCAAGAGCATGGGTTTGCTGCTGAAAGAGATCAGAAGCCATCTGGCCGGCAACGGTCTGGTTTGTGTTTTCCCGGAAGGAAGATTGACCGGCAACGGTCTGGTCGGGGAATTCAAACAGGGATACGAAAAAATGCTTCCGGCTGAAGTGGATGTGCCGATTATTCCGGTAAATATATCTTTTGCCTGGGGGAGTGTGTTTTCCAACTTTTTCAGCCGTCCCGGGTTGAAGCGTAAAATTTCGATGCCGTTTTTTTCGGCGGTTTCTTTCGGTAAACCGTTGGCTCATGATACCCCGGTGTTTGAAATCAGGCAGAAGATAATCGAGTTGGGAGCTGAAGCGGCGCAGGAGGCTCTTCCAGGCGAAGTTACTTTGCATTATGCCGCTGTGAAAACTGCCAGAAAAAACTTGTGGAAACCGATGTTTTCCGATTGCAGCGGACGGCGGTATTCTGCATTCTCTCTGGTGTCGGAAGCAGTGGTTTTGAGCCGGATGATACGGCGGAAAATATCATCTGATGAGCGTTATGTGGGAATTCTGCTGCCCAATGGCACTGATATGGTAAAAACTTTTCTGGCGGTATTGATGGCGGACCGGATACCGGTGCCGCTGAATTACAGTTCGTCACAGGAGGTTTTGGATATATCGCTCGGGAACGCCCGGATCAATATGGTGATAACCGCCCGGGATTTCCTGAAAAAAATCCGGATATCGCCCGGGGAAAAGGGGTATTATCTGGAGGATTTGGAACGGGAGATGCCGCTTGCCGGAAGAATATTGGCCGGAATGGGAATACTTTTACTGCCGTCCGGAGAGTTTATGAATATGATATCTCCATTGTCGGCATTTGATTTGAAGCAGGATGCGGTTTTGCTTTTTTCCAGCGGTTCCACCGGTAATCCCAAGGGGATACGGCTGTCGCATCATAATCTGAACAGTAATGCCCGGAGTGTTGCCTGCGGATTTGCAGTGGACAGTAATGATCTGGTGATCGGTAATCTGCCATTGTTCCACTCTTTCGGGTTGAATGTCTGCTTCTGGATGCCCTGGTTGTACAGTTGTCCGGTAGTATATGTTCCCAATCCGCTGGATGCTGCGGCGGTATGCGGAGCGATTTCCAGATTCCGGGCAACAATGCTTTTTGCCACACCGTCATTTTTGCAGAAGTATCTGCGCCGCTGTAAAAAGGAGGATCTTGACTCTCTCCGGCTGATTGCCACCGGAGCTGAAAAGTTGCGTGATGATATCGCAGCAAAGGTCAGAGAACTTACTGCCGGCAAACTGGAGGTGGTGGAGTGTTACGGATGCACGGAATTGTCGCCGGTAGTTTCGGTCAATCTGGCAAGCGATATTTCCCATACCGGTAAAGTGCCCGGATGCAAGGACAGTATCGGTATCCCGCTGGAGAATATTTCCGTGCGTATACTTGACCCGCTGACATTCAAACCGGTGGAGCCGGGAGAAGAAGGGATACTCTGTGTAAAAGGGGCATTGGTCATGCAGGGATATTTGAATAATGAGGAGTTGACTGCCGAAGTCATGGCAGATGATTATTATAAAACCGGAGATATTGCCCGGATGGATAAAAATGGTTACATACATATCTGCGGCAGACTTTCCCGATTCAGCAAAATCGCCGGAGAGATGGTTCCGCATGAGATGGTGGAAAGGATCATCAACGAGATGTGTGCCGGGGAGAACCGGGTGGTGGCTGTCGGAAGTATTCCCGATCCGGGAAAAGGAGAGGCATTGCTGGTGCTTTATACCGGAGAGATGCCGTTTTCTCCGGAAGAGGTGGTCAGTCAGCTGCGTGAACGCAGTATATCCAACTTATGGATACCGAAGGTTCAGAATTTTTATAAAGTGGAACAGCTTCCGCTGTTGGGCAGCGGCAAACCGGATCTGTCGCTTTTACGGGAGATCGCGGAAAAGATCGCCGCCGGGCGGGAGAATTGAAGATACTGCTGATTTTCCCGGATTTGTAAAAAAGCTCTTCCTTTTTGTTGTCCGCAGATTCCGCAGGAATAGTGTGCGGATCAGGATGTTGCGGCAGAATTATTGCGATATTGCGTGCCAGGTTATGACTGACAATTTACTCAAGCGATCTGCTTTTTTCAATATGCATTCAGCTTGACCGGGAAATGATACCCGCGTAACATTGCAGTCCTTGTGAACTTTTACAATCGTCACTGTGACAAAATCTTCTGTTTTGTGCCGGAACCGGGTTGACAAATATGCATTGGACAGTTATATTTAGCTGTTCGTGAAATAATTATCGGGAAAAATAACCAAAAGGATCGATAAATGAAAAGTTATACAGTGAAAAGATCGGACAAACCGGTGAATTTGAGTGCCGGATGGGATTCTGAAGTCTGGGGCAGTGCCAATATTGCCGGAGTCGAATTCGGGTTCCCGGATGCCAACAGTGATCATACGCCGGATGTGCAGATAAAGATGCTGTATGACGGCAAGCGGATTTGCGGACTCTTCCGGGTGGAGGACCGTTATGTGGTGGCCCGGGCGGAGAAGGATCAGGATCAGGTTTGCCGTGACAGTTGTGTGGAATTTTTTGTCAAACCTGCCGGTTCGGAGTTTTATTTCAATTTTGAACTCAATTGCGGCGGTACTTTGCTGCTGTACCGCTGCAAGGATATCACCACCGGTGATTATGTCGAACTGCCCGTTGAAGATCTGGCGACCGTTGAGCGTTATCATACTCTTCCTGCCCGGATCGAAGAGGAGATATCTGAACCGGTGACCTGGTATCTCGGTTTCGCTATTCCGGTGGAATTGTTTGAAAAATACGCCGGCAGTGTTCCGGAAAAAGCCGGTTGGACGGCAAATTTTACCAAATGTGCCGATCGCTCATCCCATCCGACCTGGTTGAGTTGGATGCCTTTGAGCAAATTGAGTTTTCATTTGCCTGATGAATTCGGCAATTTGATTTTTGAGTGAGGTTTGCAGATGGATGAGATTATCACACTGCTTTGCCCGGTCCGGGCAGCTGCCGGACGGGGCGGGGAGCTGGAAACGGCTCTGATCGGCTTGGCGGCTGCAACTGTCCGGGAAAGCGGCAATATCTGTTACCGGCTGCACCGGACCGATGATCCGGATGAGATCATAATTTATGAACAGTGGAAAAATCAGGCTGCTTTGGATGAACACATGGCCACTGAACATCTGCAAAAGTTTTTGAGTGATGGCAGCAAAGGGCTGCTGGCTGCGGAACCGCATGGACGTTTTCTGAAGGAAATCATACTCTGATGGATAAACCGCATATTGACGGTGTTGAGGAAATTTCCAGAGGGAATTTCCTTGTTTATAAAAAGTTGTCTTATACAGATATCCGGGGTATCCGGAGACATTGGGAAGCGGTCGACCGGGTCGGCAGTTCCGGCGGGGCTCACGCTGTATTTATGGTGGCAAGGATCGTTCCGGATGATGAAGTGGTGCTGATCCGGCAGTTCCGTCCGCCGTCGGGTAAGATGATGATCGAATTTCCTGCCGGATTGATCGATCCGGGGGAAAATGCTGCAGATACTGCGGTCAGAGAACTTTATGAAGAGACCGGTTTTTCCGGCAGGGTGCTTTTTTGCACGGATGGCGGTTACAGTTCGCCGGGGATGACCGGTGAATCCATCATTCTGGCGGGAATGGAGATCGACGGAAGGGATTATCCGGGCGGTATGATCCCCGTCAATCATCAGGAAGAGTGTGAAAACATTGAGGTTTTCCGGGTTAAAATCAGTCAGTTGCCTGCGTTCATTGAACAAATGGAACAAGCCGGATGCGGGATCGACAGCAAGATTTATACGGTTCTGGCGTTTTGGAAATTCGGATGGTGAGATGGTTGAAAATATTGTCATACGCGGGGCAGGCCAGCATAATTTGAAAAATGTTGACTTGACGATCCCACGCAATAAACTGGTGGTCATCACCGGATTATCCGGCTCCGGCAAGTCATCTTTGGCTTTTGACACATTGTATGCCGAGGGACAACGGCGATACGTGGAGAGTTTGTCGGCTTACGCCCGGCAATTTCTGGATTTGATGCAGAAGCCGAAGGTTGAACATATTGAAGGTCTTGCTCCGGCAATCGCCATTGAACAGCGCAGTGCCGGAGGAACTCCCCGGTCAACAGTGGCTACGGTCACGGAAATTTATGATTACCTGCGCCTGCTTTACACCCATTGCGGCGAACCGCACTGTCCGGAATGCGGCCGCAAGCTGGCTTCGCAATCAGCCGAAGCGATAACATTGCAATTGCTTTCACTGCCCGCCGGGAAAAAACTGACGATATTATCTCCGGTGATCTCCGGCAAAAAGGGTGAACACCGCGAGGTGATCGATAAAATGCGCGGTGATGGATTTGTCCGGGCCCGGATCGATGGTGCGGTCGTTGCGCTGGATGATTGGGATGAAACATTGGCGAAAACCCGGCGTCACACCATTGAAGCGGTTGTCGACCGGTTGAAAACCGGAACGATCGACCGGTCACGATTGACCGATTCCGTAGAAACCGCTTTGAAGCACGGCAGTGGCGTTTTGACGGCGTTGATCGAGGACGGCGGCGAAAGTGTTGAGAAGACTTTTTGTGAAAAACTGGCATGTCCGGAGTGTGAAATATCTTTCGGGGAGATGCTGCCGCGCAATTTCAGTTTCAACTCTCCTTACGGTGCCTGCAAGTGTTGCAACGGTTTGGGGGTGCAGTTGTGTATGGACCCGGTGAAAGTAGTTCCCGATCCGTCATTGTCCATCCGCAACGGTGCGATACCCGGGTGGCGGCGCGGTCCCCGGCATCTGATAATTTACTACAACATGATGCTCCGCAAATTTGCAGAACAATTTGGGGACATTTCGCTTTTGAGCGTGCCGTTTGCCAAGCTTCCGGATGAGTTCCGCACTCAACTGCTTTATGGGACTGGGGAGAGAAATCTGGAATTTGATTACTATATGCACGGCAAAAAATATCATTGGGCCAAGCCGTTTGAGGGAGTTCTGGAAAATTTGCGCCGCCGGATGATGGAAACCGAGTCGGATTCTGTCCGCGAACGTTTGGCGGGATACCAGAGTCCGCGAGTTTGTCCGGAGTGTCACGGCGCGCGATTGAATCCGATGGCTCTTGCAGTGACTGTCGGCGGTAAAAATCTGGCACAATTCAACGCTTTGAGCATCGGGCAGGCCCGGGAATTCGTGTCCGCACTGAAACTTGATGAGGAACATGCTGCGATCGCCGGCGATGTGCTTAAAGAGATCCACAGCCGTTTGACATTTCTCTGTGATGTGGGATTGGAATATTTGACTCTTGACCGGGTCAGCAGTACGCTTTCCGGCGGCGAGGCCCAGCGCATCCGGTTGGCGACCCAGCTTGGTTGCGGTCTGGTTGGGGTGCTGTACATTTTGGATGAACCATCCATCGGTCTGCATCAGCGGGATAATGATATGCTGCTGGCTACTCTGGAAAAACTGCGGGATCTGGGTAACAGTGTGGTGGTTGTTGAACATGATCTGGATACGATCAAGCGGGCTGATTTCCTGATCGATCTCGGGCCGGGAGCCGGGATCAACGGCGGAGAGATCGTTGCCATCGGTACTCCGGAGGAGATACCCGGATTTCCCCGTTCTCTTACCGGTGATTATCTTGCCGGACGCCGGGAAATAGCCGTGCCGTCGATCCGGAATAAAGGTAACGGTAACTTCATAAATATAAAGAAAGCCAAATTTCACAACCTGAAAAATCTCTCTGCAGCGATTCCGCTGGGGACGTTTACCTGTGTGACCGGTGTTTCCGGCTCCGGCAAATCATCACTGATAAATGGTATTCTGGTGCGGGCACTCAATGCTGCTCTGGGGATCGGGGATGAACCGCCCGGAGAGTGCGATGCGGTTGAAGGGTTGGAGCATGTGGATAAAGCTATTGTGATCGACCAGAGTCCTATCGGACGGACTCCCCGCTCAAATCCGGCGACTTACACCGGGGCATTTGATATTATCCGCAAACTTTTTTCCGGATTGCCGGAAGCGAAAATGCGGGGATATTCTCCCGGACGTTTCAGCTTCAATGTAAAGGGCGGCCGGTGTGAAGAGTGTGCGGGAGACGGAGTTAAAAATATTGAAATGCAATTTCTGGCCGATGTGAGCGTGACCTGTTCGGCATGCGGCGGGAAACGTTTCAATAATGAAACGCTGCAGGTGCGTTTCAAAGGATTGAATATCGCTGAAATTCTGGATTTATCCATTGATCAGGCCCTGGAATTGTTTGCCACTATCTCGCCGTTGAAAAGAAAATTGCAGACACTGCAGGATGTCGGGTTGGGATATTTGAAACTTGGGCAGAGTGCCACCACGCTTTCCGGCGGCGAAGCCCAAAGGGTCAAGCTTGCAGCTGAATTATCCCGGGTCCCGCGCGGACATACGGTGTATATTCTGGATGAACCGACCACCGGACTGCATCTTGCGGATATAGATCAATTGCTGAAGGTACTGTTCAAATTGCGGGATATGGGAAATACAGTGATCGTTATCGAACATAACCTTGATGTGATAAAGACGGCGGATTATATTCTGGATCTGGGACCGGAAGGCGGGGATGCCGGAGGGCGGCTGGTTGTGTGCGGCACCCCGGAAAAGGTCGCGCTTCATCCGGAATCACATACCGGGCATTTTCTGCACCCGCTGTTGGCAAAACAGTTGTAGGAATTTCAGACGGCCGACGGTTTATTCAACCATGCCGGTTCCGGACGGCGGGTATACTGCCAGCGGCGGAGAATCAGCTTTTTGTAACGGTAATACTCCCGGTATGCTTCAACGATATCGGGGATGCTGATCTCAATATCCTTGAAATTCCGGGCAAAATCCAGAGTTTCCGGCAGCAGCGGCACTTGCGGGACAAAGAGAATTTTCCGGTACATTCCGCACAGAGAAGCATAGGCGTGGATCCTGTCGAAACGGCAGGTGTATTCACGGTGCAGAGCATCATTATATATGATACACCAGTTTATCTTTGCCGGAGTATTCAACGCCCGGATGACCGGATGAGCCGGATTGTATGCTTTGGGCATATCCGGGAAAGGGGCGATATGCCGGTTGTGAAGTACCGAGGAGAGTATCTGGGAGGTTTCCAGACACATTTTCCGCAGATGTACGTCACACAACATGGTCGCGGCTGCTTTCGGAGCATAGTCCAGAATAAATAATTGCACGGCCGGAGAAGTGGCTTATTTCAGAGCCATGCGCCGGCCGAGTTCAAAGGCCCGCTGTTTGTCAATTGGAAACTGCTCTTTCCTGACGGCTGCTTTATGAGCCGGATCAAAGAGAGCAGAGTCATATTTGCTGTAATCGTCAAATTGCCAGGTGTCACAGACATACAGCGTTTCCACACTTTGTGCGCCGAAGATCAAACTTGAAAAATCCGCAGATTTTTCAAGATGTTCCCGGTAACCATATTCAGACAGGGCCGGTTCCGGTATATTCATGGTGTACACGAATGCGGCTGTTAACTGCCGGGGGGCCAGAGATGACGGCGGATCACTGTATTTCAGCAGCGGGAAAAACAGGCGTTCCATAAAATTGCGGAAAAGACCGGTTTCTGCGCTGAAATATACCGGAGTGCCCATGATAATGCCGTCGGCATGGATCAATTTATTCAGAAAAGGTGTCAGATCATCATTCAAGGCACAGCGGCCGTAATTATCGCCGCCTTTGAGTTTACAGGCAAAGCAGCTGCGGCAACCGGAAAAAGTCAACTTCCCGAGATTTATCAATTCTGTTTCTGCTCCGGCGGATTCAGCCCCGGTGAGAGCGTGCTGCAGGATCTTTGCGGTATTGCCGTTGTTGCGCGGACTGCCGTTGACAGCGAAAATCTTTTTCATCAAATAAAACCTTTCTGAAAAGTTGAACTTTCTGATTTTTAATATAATCTGATTTGTCATTTTTTCAAACCGGATGCGGTAAATTTTCCTCGAGGTTGAAACTTGTAATTATTCTGTGCCGGAGTTATATTAAAGTGACAGTAAAACGGTTGTTGAACGGGGTGAAAATATATGATTAAACAAACGGCATTTTTTTTGCTGATCACGCTGGTGATAGCGGGATGCATATCCTCAAGCGTGATAGATTTGAAGCATTTGTACTTTTCTCGGATCGTTTATCACGATGATACCGGGAAATTGGATATCCGGGGCGATTACCGCGAGAAAGATTGGGGGCTTGATAAGGTACAGGCGGCAGTATATGGAAGCAGGGTTGAATTATCTGCGGCCAGAAAATCCGGGGCATCCGGAAAAATATCATGTCGGATAACGGTTCTGCCTGATGTCGATGAGGTCCGATTTTGCGGTAAAACGGTCTGGCAGCGGCCGGAGTCGCTTCAGGTGAAAGACGGTGAAAATGTTAAATCAACCGCTGTTGCCGGTGAGGAGCAGAAAAATATTGCTGTCCCGGAAAAAAAGGAAACGGTCAGACATTTGAAAATCGGCAGTGAAAGATTTTTTACCTTAAAACCGGAAAATATGACCTTTAAAGAGATATTCTGGGGACGGGAGGAGGCGCACTCCCCGGTTGAAGGATCGGTCAAACAGCTGGGGGATGGTAAAAGTCTGCCGCAATTAAACGGGCAGATGCTCAATGAATATCCGGAATTGGAGATCCTGGAGATAAAAGGGAACGTCTGGGATGTGGCTGATTTGACGGGATTGTCCCTGCCAAAGTTGAAAAAGCTGGTCATCGACAGTGTGGAAGTCACCGGATTGAACAGTGTGGATTTGCCGGAATTGGAGGAGTTTTACCTCAATGACCGGCGTTCAGTACCGCTGGGGAAGATCACGCTGCCGGAAAAAATGGGGAATTTGCACACCGTCGGGATACAGGCATTTTCCGGAAATTTTGACTTTGATTCACTTGCCGGTAAGCCGGTGAAAAATCTGCGGATACACGGTGATTGCCGCCGCTTTGATTTCCTGAAGGATCTGCCTTTGGAGAATTTGCATTTAAGCGGATTTGTTGCGGATGATGGTGCGTTGGAACTGCTGCGCGGATTACCGTTGCGCACTCTTTCTCTGCATCCGCACCGGATAATGAATGATTGGGGATTTCTGTCCGGATTGACCAGATTGGAATTTCTGGATATCAGTTGCCGGGGCGGCAGTGGCTTTTCTCCCCGGTTATTGTCCGGATTGCCGTTGAAAATTTTGCGTTTCAAGGGCAATGGCTTTGATTATGGAGAAGCGTGGATGAGCTGCCGGAAACTGCCGTTGGAAGAGTTGATTCTGCGTAATACAGCTGTGCCGGAAAAGCTGCTGTTGGAACTTCCTCTCCGGCGTTTGGCTCTTTATGAATATTGTTCGTGGCATATCGCCGAACCGGTGGTGCTTTTCAACCGGTTGCCGGAGTTGCGTCATCTGGCGGTGATGGATTGTATCCTCTCCGGCGGCAATCGGGAAATCATTGACCGGCGGATGAATTGGAAAATTTTCCGGAATCGGCAGCTGGAATCATTGAGTTTTTCCGGAGGAAATATTGATTTTGTCAGAAATTTACCTGAATTGAGCCGTCTGGCGGTCAGAAACAGCGGCAAACAGATGATTTCTCCGGCGGCTTTAGCCGGCAGAACAATGGAGGTGTTGATTTTTCCGGATATGCCGCCGGAATTGTTGCGCCGGATGCAGCAGGAGTTGATCCGGTACCAAATAAAGGTAAAAATCCGGATGTAAAAGATGTTTTGGCGGAATATTGATGCGTTTCAGGGAAATAAAACGCAAAAAATATGTTTTTTTGATTGATATATTCCTATAACAGGTTTATATTTTAGAGAGTGCAGCAGGCAGGAGGTTTTTTGAATATGGCTCAAGTTGATTTGACAATGGATTTTCTGGGTGAGCGTTTTGCTCCGGAGATCCGGCGTGAAGAGAGAATATTGGAGTCCGGTACGGTTTCTTATACCGGTGTGGTGTATACCATGACTCATGACGGAATGAGTGGAACTTATATTGATTTCCCCGGACATATCGCGGAAACAGATAATGGATTGTATGCGGATAATTGTCCTCTGGATATGGTCTTCCGGGTTCCGGCAAGTGTGGTCCGGCTGAATAAAAAAAGCGGCGATGGAGCAGTTAGTGCCGCTGAATTGGAAGCTGCATTCGGCGGGAAAGTCACCACCCCGGCAATGATAATCAATGCGTTGGGAAAGATGAACCCGCTGGAAATGGAAAAGCGCAGCGTTTTTCTGGATGACAGTGCCATTGAGTGGATCATTGACAGCAAATGCCGTTTGTTGATTTCGGATATTTACGAAAGCGAAGCTCTGCACGGAGTGTTTCTCAAACTTTTCGGGGCCGGGATCACGACGGTTTGTCTGCCGGTCAATTTATACAGTTTGCAGGCACGTGAAGTACTGGTGACGGCGTTGTTTGCCCGGATGCCGCAAGTTACCCAGCTGCCCTGTCGGCTGGTCGCTGAATTTTGAACATATCATCACTTATTTGACAATGAAAGGATATTTTATGACAAAGCAGGAAATTATTGCCGGTTTGCGCGCAATGGGATTGACCCGGGGCGACAAGGTGCTTATGCACAGTTCGCTTATCAGTCTGGGGAAAGTTGAAGGCGGTCCGGATGCTGTGATCGATGCATTTCTGGAAGTGCTTGGAAGTGAGGGAACTTTGCTGGTTCCGGTGTTTGGCGCATTGGGTATTCTTACTGATACGCTGAAAAACCGGCCGGGGGCGGTCATCAGTCCCTGTCCGAAAGGAACATTGGCCGCGTTGGGAGCTGATGCGGAAAATATTTGCCGGGACCATTGGAAAGCGGAAACAGCGCATGGCGCGAATACTCCATATACCCGTCTGGCGGAAATGGGCGGTTACATCTGTCTGCTTGGTGTCGATCAGGATCGCAACACCTCTTTGCACGGCGTGGAAGCTCTGTTGGAACTGCCCTATTTGAGTGATACGACCGGTTCGCTGGTGACCCCGGAGGGTGAAAGTGTTACCAAAACGTGGAAGTATTATCCGGGGCCGCACCGGGATTTCATCGGTCTTGACCGCTTGTACCGGGAAGCCGGAGTTATGAAAATTTCCCGCATCGGCAATGCGCAAGTGCGTTTGATCAAGGCGAAAGATCTTTTTGATATCGGTTTGGCAGCCGGTAAAAAAGATCCGGCATTTGTTCTCTGCGACAATCCGGCATGTGCTGATTGTGTGCGCCAGAGAGCCGCGATTTTCGCTGACCGGATGGCGAAGGAATCTTTCCGTTTGACCGCCTCTTCGCGGTTGGCCGGACGGTATGTGCCGGAAATGGTGGAAAATTTGCAGAGTGTCGGTATCAAATCTGTCGAGTTGGATTATGTTCAGGGTAAAGCCTGTGCATTCATGAAAGAGGAAAAGCTTCTGCCGATAGTTGAACAGCTGCGTTCAGCGGGGATCGAAATAAGTGCTTTGAGTGCGGAAGTCGTTCCCGATGATCCGGGTAAGTTGAGCGCATTGGCGGTCGCAGCTGGTATCAGTCGGCTGATTTTGCCGGTCGGTGCCGATGCCGCCGGTAAATGTGCTTTGGAAGCCGGTTTGGAGGTGCTTTTCCGTAATATCAATCATACAGCGACAGCTGCTTCAACGGCGGTCAGGGCGGTTGAAGGCAGCAAGGCATGTTTCAATCCGGCGGCATTTGCCAAAGCCGGTGAAAATCCGTTTTTGAGTTCCTATCGCATCGGCAGATTTATCAAGATCATCGGTCAGTTGGATATCAATGACGGTTTGTGGGATGGTCAGGTGGCCAAACTGGGCCGGGGCAATGGAGAGATCAAAGAATTGATGTCGATTCTGCGGTGTCACAATTTTTCCGGATATTTTTCACTGGGCGGCGGGGTCTGCTATCCCGGATCGTTGAAAAAGGCGGCTGCCGGAATGGTCGAGCTGCTGGATAATATGTGATTGATAACAGGGGGAGGATGAGAATATGCCGGGATTATTTGTAGTAGCGATTGTTGTTTTGGCAGTGATAATTACAGTGGCCAAATCGATCCGCATCGTGCCGCAGAAGCAGGCGTGGATCGTGGAAAGGCTGGGGAAATATCACTCGACTCTGGGAGCGGGATTGCATATTCTTGTTCCATTTATTGATCTGGTATCCTACAAAAGAGATTTGAAAGAGTGCGCCATTGATGTACCGCCGCAGCAGTGTGTTACCAAAGATAATATTATTGTTGAAGTCGATGGATTGCTCTATTTGCAGGTTGTCGATCCGGTGAAAGCGTCTTATGGGATATCTGATTATCTTTTTGCCTGTTCACAGTTGGCGCAGACAACTTTGCGTTCTGAAGTCGGTAAACTGGAATTGGATCGTACCTTTGAAGAGCGCGGCACGATCAATTCGGCGATCTGCGCTGAAGTTGACAAAGCTTCCGATCCCTGGGGGGTGAAGGTCACCCGTTATGAGATCAAAACCATCAAGCCGCCGATGTCAGTGCTTGATGCAATGGAAAAGCAGATGCGCGCCGAACGGGAAAAGCGCGCTCAAATCGCTGAATCCGAGGGTGAAAGACAAGCTAAAATCAACCGGGCCGATGGTGAAAAATGCGAAGCTATCGCGCATTCAGAGGGTGAGAAGCAAAAGCGGATCAATGAAGCGCAGGGCCGCGCGGAAGAGATCCGGCTGGTCGCTGAAGCTACTGCCAAAGGTATTGCCACCATTGCGGCGGCTATCAAATGCGACGGAGGTTCTGAAGCGGTCAATCTCCGGCTGGCCGAGCAGTATATCAACGAATTCGGCCGTTTAGCCAAAGAGAGCAATTCCATGATAATTCCGGCTGATTTGGCCAATGTGGCAGGATTTATCAAAAGTGCTGCCAAAGTTATGGAAAACAACACAAGCCGGAAAGATTGACGATTTTCCTGTAATAAAAAATATTTCCCTGTGCCGGTTGACAATGATTGTTCCGGGGCAGGGAATTTTTTTGTAAAATTTTATTTATTTGCTTGACAGTATTCAATAAATGTATTATATTTAATACAAACAGAGAGGAAGTTCAGCGCGATGAAAAATTCCAATACTTCAGAAACTGAAAGAGTACGCCGTTATCTGCTGCAGAAAATAGTACACAGCGGCGCGGAGCCGGAACGGCTGCCGACCGAGATGTTTCTGGCGGAAACCATCGGAGTCAGCCGGGTGACTGTCCGGCGGGCGATAAGCGATCTGCTGGAAGGTCGTTATATCCAGAAAATTTCCGGGCGGCAGGGAATCTATACCAATCCGGCAATGGTAGATGTGACTATGCACAGCATTGCCATATTGCAGACGAATAATTATACCGACAGCCGGTTGCTCTCCATAATGGGAGCTATGGGCGATGAATTGATGCGCAACAACTGTTTTTGCTCATATAATTTTTTCTGTACGGGCAATGATTCACAGGAAATGGTTGTTCACGAATTGCGCAATTTCGGATTCGATTGCATTATTGCCGGGGCGGTCCATCCGCTGGCGAACCGGTTGCTGGAAGAGGGACTGCCGGTATTGATTCTGGAAATACCAGGTTACGCATCGTGCGGGCAGGGGAATTATATATCATTTGATAATCAGGATTTCGGCCGGAAAGTAGCGGAAGCGGTAATCAGGAAAGAGTTAAAAAAAATACTGTTTTTCGGCAATCTTTCTGAAATAAGAGATGGTTTTGAAGCGGCCGGAGAAGATGAGTTTGAAGTTACCGTATTTGAGGAGCATCTGAACCGTGACGGTTTGAAAGAGGTGCTTGAAAACGGTGATTTTTCCGGAGTTGTGGCGATGACCCGTGAGGTCGGTTTGCGTGCTTTGTATGATGTGTTGCGGGAGTTGAAAAATAAATCCAGACCGCAATTGTTCCTGTATCCCTGGAAAGAGGCGGAAGTTTTCAAACGGGATAATCCGGAATATATCACGGAAGTTTTTGATCCGGATTTTTTTACCGGGCAATTCCGGGAACTTGGCAAAGCTGCCGCGCGTGGCGTGATGAATATCATCAACGATCTGCCGGTAGATAATGTGAAAATAAAAATGCAAAAATAAACAACCCCTAAAAAAAGGAGAAAACAAAATGAAAAATTCACTTCAACCGGTTGAAGTGAAGCGTTTACGCTTCACTTTGATTGAACTTCTCGTGGTTATCGCTATCATCGCGATACTGGCGGCGATCCTGCTTCCTGCCCTCAATTCTGCCCGGGAACGCGGAAAATTGATCCAGTGTACCTCTAATCAGAAGTCGATGGCGATGTTTATTTTAAGCTATGCTGACACCTTCGATGATTACTTCGTTCCGATGCGGCATAATTTTGCGGATACAACGGTGTGGACTTATACATTGTATACACTGGGGTATCTGCCAGGAGCTACTTTGTCGGGAGGAAATGTTAAATCAATTCCGTCCTCAAGTGTAATGCATTGCCCCTCAATGATATACAAGGCTACTGCTGATGTGGATAAGTGGGATGAATACTATAACCGTTATACCGGCAGCGGCTGTTGGGACAAGGGCGTTATGGCAGGCAGCAAAGATAACACGACACTGGTGACCGGCAGCAAATATTATGCTCCCTGGAAAACTGTAAAAGTAGCCAATCCATCTTCGACTTTTTTGGTTGGTGATTCTACCGCACCATCTCCCGGCCATGAAACATTTGGCTTTCACAAAATCGTAGATGTCAATCATTTCTCGACCCGTCACGGTAAGCAGCTCAATGCGGCTTGTGCTGACGGTCATGTGGTCACCAAAGATGTTCAGGCGATCAAAGATGCCTTCACCAATATGACCGATGATGAGAAAAAAGCCGGCGAATTTGTAAAATAAGCAGGAGGTGAAGCTGATGAAATTGGTAAGTTGTAAAAGATTGTTATTGGCTCTGTTGAGTTCTGCGTTATTCACTCTTCCGGCGGCGGATTACAAAATTCTGCTTGCGCCCGATGCCAACCCGATGGAAAAGACCGCCGCCAAAGAGATGCAGTTTTTCGCCGGAAAAATCTTGGGCAAAGAGATCCCGATCGTCAGTAAAGTTGACGGCAAAGCCCAATATATCCGCATCGGAGCGACCGCTGATGCCGCGAAAACATTGAATGCCGATTTTTCCAAATTCGCTGATGATGAACTTATTATCAAGACGGTGAAAGGTGATCTCTACCTCGCCGGAGGAAAGGCACGGGGAACTCTCTATGCCGTGTATGAGTATCTGGAGCGTTTTTGCGGGGTGCGTTTCCTCACCCCGACTGAAAATCATATCCCGGCGTTGAAAGAGCTTCCGGCAGCGGACTTCCGCTACGCTCCGAAAATCAAGGTCAGGGTGATCTCCCACCGCAAAAGAAATTATGAGGAAAATATTTTTCTCGCCAGAAGACGGCTCAACGGTACATACAACCATATGCTGCCCCTTGATGCGGAATTCGGCGGCAGTGAACATGTTATGGGTTGCCACACCTTTCAGAAATTTGTTCCGGCCACACCGAAAGGTCTGAAAGAAAATCCGGAATTTTACTCCATGATCAAAGGCAAACGGGTTCATAACGGTCAAATTTGTATGACCAATAAAAAACTTCGCGCTCATGTTATCGCAGGAGTGAAAAAGTGGCTCAAAGAGAATCCGGCGGCAACAAGAGTTTCAGTTTCGATGAATGATTACAACCGCTTCTGTGAATGTCCGGAGTGTACCAATTGGCTCAAAGAGCGCGATGCGATCATTTCCGATCTGCTGCTTGACTTTGTCAATGAAGTCGCCGCCGGCGTGGAAGAGGAGTACCCGGATGTTGAAGTCGTGACATTGGCTTATCTGGCCGCCAGAAAGCCGCCCAAAGTTGTCAAACCCCGGAAAAATGTGGGGATTTTATACTGTTTTATCGAACTTGATACCAGCAAACCGCTTACCGCCAAAGGCAATTCGTGGATGCTTGAAGAGGTCGCTTCATGGCAAAAGACCGGAGCAAAGATCTATACATGGTTTTATACCATCAATCAGAAACTCTCTTTCCTGACCCAGCCCAACTGGGAAGCGGTCAATGAGGATCTCCGGCTGATGGCGGAGCGCAACGCCGAATTTGTTTTCTGCGAATTTTCCTATCCGGAACATTATACCACCGATCTTATCCGGCTGCGATTCTATGTTATGAGTGCTTTGCTCTGGAATCAGGAAAAATCTCTGGATGAGATCATCGCTGACTTCTGCGTACCGTATTATGGCGCGGCGGCACCGGATATGATGAAAGCATTGCAGATCATCCGCAAAGCTCCGGTGGAAAATCAGGGGTTGATGGTGTGCAATTTTGCCAGTTCCGTTATCCGGGCGTATGGCCATGAAAAATATCTTGCCGCATGGCAGAAAATGCAGGATGCACGTAAAGCCGCAGAAAAATCCGGCGATAAAATCATTCAGAACCGGGTGGAACTGGCGGTGATCCCTTATGATATGACTCTGCTGCATGATTGTTTTGATTTGCGCAATGGAGCATTGAAAGAGCTGGATGCGGCTGCTCTGTATGACCGGGATGTGAAAATTTTGAAGGCCAACGGGATAACTCACTATTTCGGCCCGAAAACATTTACTCTGGATAATTACCGTGAAAAACTCATCCGTCTGTGGGGACACAATGACGGAGAAGTTCCCGAAGGTATCGAAAAAGTTCCCGGTACGATCATCTGGGAGGCGGATAAGATATGCAATCAGAACCGTAACCGCCGGATCACTGTTGTTGATGACCCGGAAGCATCCGGCGGTAAAGCAATGCAGATCATTGCCAATGGCAAAAGATTGGCTCGTCTTGAATTCGATAATGCATTGCGGGGCAAGTACCGGATTTATCTGACGGTCAAAGTGGAAGTGCAGGGGAAATCCAAAGGTGTTCTTATGACCGGAAATGTCTGGGAATCATCCACCCGCTGGAAACTCCGGGCCAAACCGATGAAAGTCAAACTGCCGGAAACTCCCGGAAAAGGTTATGAAGTTTATCTGATGGGTGAAGCGGAATTCAAAGGTTCTTACGACCTGCAGATACCGCAATCTGATGATCCGGCAATCAAAAATGCGTGGATCGACCGGGTGATCATGGTTCCGGTCAAATGATTCTGTAAAACAAAGTGGGGCTGTTGCAAAACCTCAAAAAAGGTAAGCGACAGCCCCCTCTTTTTTTCTTATTTACGGCGGAATAATTTGATATCCAGCGGCTTGAGAGTCATATTCGCCGGGGCGGTCTTCTCTGTGAAAAGTTCCTGCCAATTACCATCCGGCAGTACGATATCCAACGGTTTTTTATTCCAATTGATCACATAGAACAGTTTGCCGTCGGCAGTTGACCGGTATTCAAGAGCCCAGAGTTTTTTGCCATCTTTGCCGGTGATGTCATATTTGCCTTTGATCTTGTTTTCTGCGAATATTCTGCCGATTTCCGGGAAATATTGTTCCGGTTCGGCGATTTTGAGAAGCGGCAGTCCCGCCAGAATTTTGGTACGTTCCGGTTTGATATGTCCGTACTCATCCATCGTCAGAGATTTTTCTCCGAAGCGGATGATTTTGACTCCCTGCGCGGCCCGTTCCATCAAAGCGGCAAAAACCTTATCGGAAACCCGGCGGGTATCGGGAATGAAAATCACTTTATAGTGATCAAATTTCCCTTCCAGCAAAGTTTTTTCGGTGATGAATCCGGGCGCGACACCGTGAAAATAAGTGCCTTGATAAAGGTCATTGAGCTTTTTGTACATTCCCTGATCACAGAAAGACGGCAGACTGTAAAAGATGCCGAATTGCCGTTTTTCACTCCGGAATGCGGCAATTTCAGCCGCCAGTCTGCGGGCATCGAGTGCGGCCCGTCCGGCATAATGGAAACTGTCGGCCCGGGTGAAAGCATAACTGCCCCAGGGATCGTGATAATCTTTTTCCCACTTCCACATCACTCCGGCATTCCGGCCGTGCAGCATTTCCGAGATTTGGGCAGTATAGACAAATTGCGGATCGACATCGTATGGGCAGTTTATGGGGAAGTTATGACACTCATTGTTGGTCACCGGTTTATCCGGGAAAAGTGAACGGGAGAAGTCGCAGAGCATCATCACTGCTTCCCAGCTGGCGGCATAGCGGCGGCTTTCCAGACGCACGCCGGCATCATAACCGGCAATGTCACATTCGGCGTAGAGTTCTTCAAAGTCAGCACAATTCCGCAGCGTATCCCAGGCAGTCCAGTGACTGGTGGAAATGTGGGAGGTCGTGGGTTTTTTCCAGAATTCCCGTTTAAGCATATTGCTCTCTTTCAGAGATTTGAAGTTGGCTTCTTTTTCAAAGAGGAAAATTTCATATTTTACTGCCGGATTGTTCCGGTCGCTCTCTTTGAAGTCGGAAAAGTTCTTGTAGTTTGTTCCTAAAGTCTGATTGACTTCGGAAACAGAACCATACTTTTTCTCAAGGTGAGCAGCCATATTTTTTTCAAAGCGCGGCATATTTTTTTCATGGGTAAATGATTCCAGATGGCTGATCAGATAGATCAGATGCGGTTGTCCGGCTTCAAATTTCCAAATTTCGCTGTTGGCGGCTTGAGTTTTCCGGTAGTGGTCGGGGGTATCAAGATTCTGAACGTAACTGCAGCCGGCAAATTGACGGGCGAAAAAGTACAGACCGAGTTCTTTGCTTTTCAAAGCGACATTGGGATTGAAGATGTTATCAAGTTTTTCGTGGATATACTCCTCATCTTTCGGTGTGATAGGCAATTTGGTATTACTGCGGGAAAGACCGGTTATATCAAAGAGATTCATTCCGGCTCCGGCGATATCTTTCAGCTGGGTGTAGTGGACTTGCCAGGTGTTGGGGCCGACGAAAAACATCTCTTTGCCATTGAGACTGAATCCGCCGTTTTTGATTTCCATTTTTGCTCCGATGGGCATGGGATCGACTTTTATATCGGGAGCTTTGCCGTTGAGGATATTTTCAATTTCCTCAACACCATCGTTGAGTATTTTTATGCAGTAATCCAGATTCCGGCAGCTGCGGCGGTAGATCCAGCGGCGGTATTCCGGGGTGATGGGTGTCATCTGTTTTTTGACCCGGGTGGCTGGTGCGCGGAAAAGAGCTTCCCGGCTGTTGTCCAGGCGCACCATGCGGATAAAATAATCAGTCAATGCGATCCGGTTAGTGAAGTAGGCACTGTTTTTACCGTTTTTTTCCAATTTTGCGATAGCGGTTTTAAGTTTTCCGGATGCCGCTTCTGCGGTTTTGCACAACTCTTCCACGCTTTTGCGGGTGACGACTCTGGTGGATTTGTTTACGCGGTAAAGTTCTTTACCGTCTTTATTCAGTGTTGCGGAAATATTCAACACTCCGGGGGACAATTCGGCCGGGGAAAGTGTATACTGAAAGGAGTTGAATCCGGTTTTGAGATTTTCGTCCCAAACTTTTTCCCCGGCGGTAACGGTCAACTTTGCGCCGGTCAGATTTTCCGGGAGCATTTGGGAAACCGAAAAAACAAGCGGCACTTCGCCGACGGTGGTATCTGAATCCATCCGCAGCAGCGGGGAGGGATCTTTCATTCCGGCGAGCATGACCTGTTCCGGATTGGAAAAGTACAGCGGCCGGTAAAGGGCGGGATTTTTACCTCCGGCGATGCCGTCGGTAATTCCCATCCAATGGCGCGGGCCGACACCGTCATCATCAAGCATCACGATGTTGAAGCCCATTTTTCCCCGATCGACCGAGAAAGGTTTGAGCAGTTCCCAGGGGATGGCCACTTCGTAAGTGTAACCGGTTTTGCTCCGGTTGCCGCGTACCCTGCAGTATGCGGAAATATCGCTGGCGGTATATTTTCTATCCGGGTGATCCCAGCACCACATGGATGGTTTATCGGTGACGGTGAATCCCAGCAGGATCAGGTTGTTGCTGACTGTTTTTTCATTGAGCGGATCAAATGCGACCTGCATACAGTCACCGGCCCAGATTTTATCAGCCACTCCGGTTTGACGGAAAAAGCTGTCTTTTACATCTGCGCGGAGATAAAAAAAGCCGGAATCGAATCCGGCACTGGCCGTGAAGGAGAGGTTGTCATCACCGCCCCAGGTGTCGGTGGTATCCGGCCGTACCCATCCGGCGCCCTTGCGGACAACGATCGGAGCCGGCCATTTTACCGGCCAACCGTCTTTGCCGACGGTGACCGGTGAAGCGAGCATATCGCCTTTGGCGGCAGTTTCAGTTTTTTCAGCAGGGATTTGGATGGAATTGAAAAAATCTTTCAATTTATTGACATCCGCATCATCTTTTACGAAGCCGATGAAGCCCCGGCTTTCGATAAATTCTCCTGGTTTGAGGGTTATTTTGCGCCAATCGTTGGCTGGGCCGATCCAGCTGAAACCCCGGCTGGGATTGCGGGTTTTGGAAGTGAGGGCAACTTTTATATCACCTTGTTCCGCGACGACATAATCGCTTTTTATATTGCTCCAGCTTTTTTCCGGATACTCGATTTTGGTGCCGTCGCTGGTGGTATAGCCGGTAAAACCGGCACCGCAGGCACTATTCAATGCCCGGACGGTCACATTGCGGTTTTCAGTCAGAAGCCGGATGTTGACTGCAACACCGGGAAGTCCGGAAGCAAACGAATAGTAGTAGACCATTTTTACTCCGGCGTAATCGGGAGGATTCTTTTTGCCGACCCGGGCGATGGCATATTCGGCGCGGACAGTAAGTGAATGGGGAGTTCTGCTGATGATGGTAACTTTGGCCGGAGTTTTGGAAGGAACCAACTGTCCGACACCTTTCGGGGGGAATATTTCATCATCGATCCCGGCATAGGATGAGAGGCGCAGATTTTTATTACCGTCAATGGTCAGAGAATACTGACTTCCCCATGATGGAGCAGTTTTTTTATTGATGGCGAAATTGTGACCGCCGACGGTGACGATGGCTTCAGAGGAACTTTCCCGGAAACCGATGGTTCCGGCCGGGATGACTTTTTTTGCTTCGGCCGGGATTTTTACTGAATCAAAAAAATCTTTGAGTTTTTTCACATCTTTATCACTCTTTACCAGACCGATAAAACCTCTGGTTTCGGCGAATTGGTCAAGTCCGAGAGAGATTTTTTTGCCATTGATCCATGCGAATCCTTTTCCGGGATTGCGGGCTCCGGCGGTGAGGGCGACTTTGATATCCCCCTGTTCGGCGGTGACATAGCCGCCGGAAATACCGGACCAGCTTTTTTCCGGATACTCTATTCTCTTACCGTCACGGGTGGTGTAATGGGTGAATTTCCCGCCGGCACTGGCATTGAGTGTGGTGACGACAACATCTTTATCCTGCGCCAGAAGCCGGATATTCACTGCAGTACCGGGGATACCATCGGTAAAGGTGTAATAATAGATCATTTTCACCCCGGCGTAATCGGGGGCATCCTTTTTGCCGACCTGGGCGATGGCATATTCGGCACGGACAGTGAGTGAATTTTTATCTTCTTTGAAGATGGTAACTTTGGCCGGAGTTTTGGAAGGGACTAATTGGCCGATGCCTTTGCCGCCGAAAATTTCATCCGCGATTCCGGCATAAGCGGAAAGGCGCAGATTTTTATTGCCGTCAATGGTCAGAGAATACTGACTTCCCCATGACGGGGCAGTTTTCTTATTGATGGCGAATTTATGACCATCGACCGTGACGGTAAACTCTTTGGGGGAGTCTTGGTATTCAATTGCTGCATGCGACAATACGGGTGCGGCAATCAGTGAAAAGAGAAAAAATGTTTTGATGTGTTTCATTGCTCAAAGCCTTTGTAAATTGTTAATCAAGGTGAGAAATACCTTTCTCGTTGGCGGTAGTATAACTGTCTGACGGCCAATAATACAAATCCGGAAGATCTATATCTGGTTTTACAGACTTGATCAAGTCTGCAAGTTCGAATATACTTTTGGGTTCCACATGACCATCTCCCCAGGCAATATTGGCTTTGCCGTTATGACGATGAACCATTTGGCTGGAATTTGATCCGAGATACCAGACATAGGTTTGTCTACAGGTTTTCTGTCTGGAGTCGGCAAAAACATAAAGTTTGGAATGAGAAACATTTGTTGGCAAATGAAGTAATTTATCTGTATTCCAAATACCAGTTAAATCACGGGGCGCACGGGTATCAAACTTCATATGCTTGCCGATATGTCCACGAAAAAGTCCGTATGAGGCATAACGATATATATTAGAGTCATTCCAGTCAGTCGGCGGGCCACCCGGGCAGAGAATGCTTTTCTGATCAGGGAAATATGATTTTACATAAGCTCCGCCGTTTGATAAAGAACCCCAATTTTCACTGTTTTTGCTCGAATTATTTGCGCGTGGCATGCCTTCTCCCCAGAAGAAAAGATACCCGTCATTGTCATCGACATATTGCAATGATGAGGCCATTACCTGCTTTAGATTGCTTTTGCATGAGGCATCCAGACCGCTTTGGCGTGCTTTGTTGAGTGCCGGCAGCAAAATCGCCGCAAGTATCGCGATTATCGCAATGACAACGAGCAATTCGATCAGCGTAAAACCGATCGGTTTTACGCCTTTACCGGTAAAGGCGTAAAACCGATCGGTTTTACGCCTTTACCGGTAAAGGCGTAAAGACTTCTTTCATTGAACTTCATTTTTCCCTCCTGGTTATATTTAAGGTTGATTTTTTGGACCAATGGTTTTCCCAGTAATAAAATCGGTTTTGATCAGAATTTTCTTTTTCTGCAAGGGCGTATCGTTTGAATAGGATTTTACCAATTCTTCCACAGCTCTTGTACCGATATCGTAGAATGGCAGTTTTATGGTTGCCAGATTTTCAGTTTGCGGATTTTCCATGCCGTCAAATCCGACAATGGAAAGTTCTTGCGGAACTTTTATTCCCAATTCGCCGCATGCCTGCAGCAGCCACAAGGCAACCGTGTCATTGTAACATAAATAGAGTTGCGGCAGCAGTTTTTCTGCTTGCTTCTGCCGGAGATTATTCAGTAATTCCTGATAGTTGGAGAAGTTGAATATATGGTGTTTTTCATCGCAGGAAAATCCGGCTTTCAAAAAGAAATCACGTATAAATTCTCCACGCTTCAACGCAGTGTAATAAAAGTAAGGATTCACATGCGATGGTTTTATCCCATCAAACGGCATCACTGCAGCAATTTTCTGTAAATTCAATTCCCTGCATCCGGTTGCCAGTTCATTGATGCCTGTTGACTCATCCGGCAGTATTTGCAGAATATTGCGGTATTCTGTTTCAGCCGCAATTATCACCTGCGGCAAGGTTTGACAGCACATCAATTTGTGCAACGGCGAATCCAGATTGAACAACCGGTCGCCCAGATGGATTATCCCGATATAATGACGGCTTATCTCTTTGATGAAACTGGCATTTTCCGCTGCCCTGCTGTTAGCATCCGGCAGTTGAAGCATGGATAGGGCAATGTTATTTTCCGTTGCAGCATCGCAAATGCCTTTGAAGTACTCCATAATAAATTGCAGATCATTGTGATCAAGTGCTGCCATCTTATCCGGCAGAATGATCCCGATCCCCGGCAATGCTTCCAGATAACGCTTTCGTTTGATTTTGACCGTGTGGATGATCCGGGGAGAGTGCTGCTCCAGGAAGCCTGATTTTTTCAGCTCGGAATATGCTTTGTCCACCGTTGACCGGTCGATTTTCAGTGCCGCAGACAATTTCCGTACCGATGGCATCTGGTGCGGTGTATCCGGATAGTGTTCCTTTATAATATGGCTTAAACTTTTTGCCAGTTGCAGGAACAGTGGTTCCGGAGAATTTTTATCAAGCTTTATGTTCTCAAAAAAGGTCATTTTTACCCCCAGAAAATGTCACTGGCAATATTATATAATATTTTTACGCTTTTTGCAAGAGGTTTATTAAAAAAGGATTGTAATCGCCTTTTGATTTTGGCGGGGTTTAGCCTGCCAAAAAACAAAGAGGCATTCTGGCGGGCAGGGGGATGAATGAGGATATTTGCGGTTACAACACACCATAACCGGAAATGAGAAAACGTTTTTTTTAAGGCTCATGGTTTGGAAAAGTGATTTTACATGCTACATTAAGGTATCGGCAGTTTTTACCAGACAATAATAAAAAGGGTGAACAAATGAAAAAAATGTTTCTCAACGGTAAAGAACGTAATATTTATAAAGTAAATCTCCATACTCATACCACAACTTCCGATGGTCTTCATGAACCGCATGAGTTGTGTTTTCTCTATCATCAGGCCGGTTATGACGCGCTGGCTCTTACCGACCACCGCAAGACCAATGATGTTTTGGCAGTTCAGGCCAAGGTCAAAGAACGTTATGGAGTGGAAATGCCGCTGATTTCCGGAATCGAATTGCATCCGGCAGGACCTTTGGGCAAAACATGGCACATTCTTGCGCTGGGAGTTGCGGTGGATTTTCCCGGAAATTATAACAGCGGCTTTGAAGCGGCGCAGGCTGTCCGGGATGTCAACGGACTGGTTTTTGCCGCCCATCCGTACTGGTGCGGGATAACATCCAAAGAGATCATGGATGAACTTGGTGAAATCAACGGCACCGAGGTTTATAATGCCTCCTGCCGCTACATCGGCAAAGAGTACAATATGAATACTTGGGATGAATTGCTGGATGCCGGTTGCCGTCCGGGGTTGGCTCTGGCAGTGGATGATTGTCACAGTCCTTCCACATTCGGTATGGGCTGGACGATGATCGCGGCCGATGAACTCACACCGCAAGCTTTGCTTGAAGCTTTGCGGAAAGGGGATTTTTACTCCACCGAAGGACCGGAATTCAAAAGGATCGAGGTCAAAGACGGACATTTTATTGCAGAATTTTCTCCGGCGACATCGGCAATTGTGGTCAGTAATCAGGCATTCGGACATTGTGAATCCGTACCGCGCTGGCCGTTACCCGGCAATGAACGCGGGGTGGTAACATCTTTTGACATTGATCTGTCAGATATCCCCAAGGGCAATTATGTCCGCTGCCAAATCAAAAATGCCGAAGGTAAAATGGCGTGGTCGATGCCTTATTTTCTGTAAAAAGAAATACCCCGGGGGAGGGAAAACGAGAACTCCTCCGGGGAATACCGGATGATCTGCCGGGAAAATAAGTTTTTTTCTTGTGAAAGAACTTGCATTTTCATAAATAGGCATTATATTATACGTCAACTGCTTTAAGCGGAGAGATGGTCGAGTGGTCGAAGGCGCCACATTGGAAATGTGGTGATGGGCAACTATCCGAGGGTTCGAATCCCTCTCTCTCCGCCATTTTTTTTGCCTTGATTCAAGGCAAAAAAACATGAAGCCTGAAAAGGCTTTGCTTCATACCGCATCTGCGGTGCTTCATATTTTGCGGCAATGCCGCAAAATGCTTCATACGCCGGCAGGCGTGCTTCACCCAATCCGGACCAGCCTTTTCAGATGAAGCAACTTCGTTATGAAGCATTTTCCGTTTCACTACAAATATGAAGCATTCGCTTCGCTCATATGATGTAAAAATGAAAAATGAGAGTTCCGGTTTGCAATACTTCATCACAGATAGTATATTAACCAACGAATATTAAACAACAGTTGCACTCAAATCCGAATAATGCTTATTAAGTCAATCAACACAGCAAAAGGTGAGGAAAAATGATTGTTGGGGGGGAAGATAAAAAAACGCTGACAATTTTTTCAACTCTCGCCAAAAATTCTGTGAAGTTTTTTTCACAAAACCGCTTCACAAGGGCATTTTCGCTGCTTTTTGCCACTGCCTCGACCTTTGCAGCAACTGCCGCGACACGCCCCTTAAAATGCAAAAAATTGCCTTTTCGCAGTTGTAAACGCTGGCGGGAGATGGTATATTACCTGTGATATGGTCGATTTGACGATGGAGGAATGAATATGAAAAGTTTTCTGAAAAAATTTTTCTTTTGGGATGATCCAGCTGCCGGTGCAGTTTTCAGCTGGATATTGTCTTTTGTATCGACCTTTTGTTTTAGTAATTTCCATCTGTTGAACAGATTTTTTTTCTCAGTCTCCAAAGGAGATAGGCTTTTCGACTCTCCAGTTGTACTTGTTACGATGATCATACAATCGCTGTTGGCTGTGTACTGTTTATTCTTATCCATAGCATTTTTCTTTCGTCAGGACAAGTCCGAATATAAAAAGTTTTTCTGGTACATCACTGTGGCAATTGCAGTTTTGCTATTTTATTTTTGGAGCATATCGGATGATAATAATAAATTGGCGATCTTCATACTTGCAGCATCTTTGATTTTTTCCGGATATAATGCTTTGTGTGTCAGAAAAAGAAATTTCAGATGGTATATTGCCTTACTTGTTTGCGGAACTGCTTGTTGGCCGGGCGTGATGGTATTATTTGATGTGAGCCGATGTTTGGATTGTCACAGTGACAAATTGTTTTTCCCGGTTGCTGTGGATTGGAGAATTCCAATCGCATATTCAGCAGTACTCTTTTACATTGCTTTTATGCTGAGCAATTTTAAACTATGGGCATCTGCAAATAATAAACGATTGCGTGATGTTTGGGGCATCGGATGCAATGTATTGCTGATCGTGTTAGCAATCTCTTACTTATCTGTAGTTGCAGCGGCTCTTTTCCAGCAAAAAAAGTGCAAAACGGCGTTGAATGCGCTTGAAAATAATTTTCAACGCAAGATTTCAGCTGGAGCGCTCAAAGAGATTTATTACCGCAACCGTAAGGCGGACGAAAATTTTCATATTGCTTTGAAAAAAGCTTGGAATGAGTTTGACAGGGAAGAGCAGCTCTGGAATCAAATCATTTCAGAATCTGCCCAACTGGATAAACTGCCAGAACAATACCGCAGTAAGTTTTTCTCTGCCGAAGCGGAGAAAATCGGTAAATTTTTCGATGCTCCGCTCCCGGCAAGAGAGCGGAATTATTCTTCCGGTACACTTATGTCGATGATGCTGCCTGATTTGCAAATCATACGGCAGGCGGCAAGATTATTTGCGTGGCAGATCCGTATTGCCTGCGAAAACAATGATTACCCCAAGGCGATACTGGCGTGGAAACGCAGTGCAGCAATCAGAGAATATCTGAAACACGACACATCGTTGATTGCGATTCTGGTTATGATTGCGGTTGACAATATCCGTTTGGACTCTCTGGAACAGCTGCTTGCGAGCAATATGTTGGGAGATGATGATTTGCAAGATATTCAGAGCTTCCTTTGTAATTCGGTAAAGCGGATGCCGGAAATCAAGCGCGATGTACTTTATTTCGAAGCGGTTCTGGGGAGTGATGCTGTATACGGACTTGCCAACGGATCAATGATCGGCGATACTGAAAACGCGGGCGCGGAAGGAATAAAACATTACCGTTTTCTTGCGCCGGGAATATGGTATCTGGCAAATCGTAATTACTATAATTTATTGAGCCGTTATAATGTTGAAAGCATTGATAAAGTTGATAAAAAAATAGAATATTCTCCTGAAAATCTGCTGGCTGCGATGATAATGCCTCCGTTAAAGACATCAGCCGATCGGCTGATGGAAATGGAAATGCGTTATCAGGCATTCAATGTTTTGATTGAAGCGGAAAAAATCAAGCGAAAAACAGGAAAATACCCCGAAAAACTTCCGTTGAATATTACCGATCACTTCAGCGGCAAACCGCTTCTCTACAAAGTCGGTAAACATCAAAAAAGAGAAAGATTCTTAAAAAAAGAAAAACACCCTGTTGGAGCGATAGAGCAAGGATACTATTATTCAACTGAATACCGCACCAAAACAGTTTACGGCGTCGCCGTGTGGAGCGTGGGCCGAAATAAAACCAATAATGAGGGTCTTTACGGAACATCAGATGAGTACGGCGAGCGGAGCGATGATCCCCGGGCTTTGCTGATAATACCGCAATAATTCTTTTGGCAATTCCGCAATCCGCAGTTGTAAACGCTGGCGGGAGATGGTATATTACCAGTGATATGGTTGATTTGACGATGGAGGAATGAAATATGAAAAGTAAAATATTTACGGTAGTTTTCCTGACAAGCATTTTGTTTTCAGTGTCTGTAATTGCAGTTTTGTGGATAAAAAACAACGAATTGAAAAAAGAGTTGAAAGAGTGTGCCAGGTATAAAACATTTTTTAAAAGTTTTAATGGAATCGTTTTTTTCGTTGCACCGGTCAAAGCCGAAGATATAAATAAGCCGCTGTATTTTGAACGCTGTATTGATGGAATCGTTTCGACGTTTCCTGTTGCAAAAAATTCTGCCGGATTAAAGGATGGAGGGAAACTCTTTCTTCTGGGAAAATATCTGCTTTTGCAGGGAAATTCCGGACAAATGTCATATGCTACGTGGAATAATATTTATAATGATCTTCACCGGTATCCAAAAGTTTTGAATTATCACCATCCGGTGCCGCCGGGAGAGTATTTTGTAAAATTCGGCAACTATGGGTTGACCACTGATTTCAAGCAACTTTCTCCAAAGGAAAACGGAATAAGATTGACCTTTAACAATACAGAAGAGCGTCAGGCAAGTATTGAAAAACGGCAAATATCGGAAACATTGCAAAAATTTTTGATTGCAGTGCAAATCCCGGATTATTTAAAACATAGCAAAGCTGATTTTGATGCATTGGAACATCAAACCGAATCATTGAGGCTTGTAACGCTGGAGTTCAATTCCGGAGCAAATACATTGGATTCTGTATTGGATGAAGAATTGCGTTTGCTGGATATTCTGATGGCGGATAAAAGTTTGACCGGACGCGAAAATGAGTTGTTGATAAAAGAATATTGGAAACGTTTGAATCGCCTCTATCGTATAAAAGAAGAGCAATGGAAAGCCGGGGCTTTGCTGTTAAAGGATCTGAAATCATACAAAAAAGCTGTTTCTGACTTTCAAAAAGCACATAATATAAAGTAAAGCAAATTGATTTGATCACTGCCATTCTCCCTTTCGCACTTGCAAACGCCTGCGGGAGATGGGATATTACGCAAAGGATGATGAATAACGAAAGAAGGAAAATCCATGACAGCTTCCAGAAAAGCCAAAAAGACATTTTTCTCCCAATGGGGACCGCCAACGCTTCTCGGCGGAATGTTTGTACTCTTTGGAGTGTTTGCATTTATTATTGCCTCCTTAAAACCGGGTTTTCCCGGCATCTTCGATTTGTTCCGGCATGGAGCCGGATATGCGTTTTTGGCTCAAATCATATTGGGAATCGTTTTTTGGCTTTTCTTTTTCTGGCGGGTGCGGTTTGAGGAAACTTATGCAACGATTTACTATTGCACATTTTTCCCCGTCAGGATCGATTATGCGGAAGTAAACCGTCTGGCATATTTTTATAAGAAATACAAAAAACAGGAAGTCCCGGCGGCGATCCATTTTTATCTGCGTTCAGGTAAGACAAAATCCTGGAACATCAATCTTTTTTCTCCGCAAACAGCTCTCAACATCAAAAATGAATTGGAAAAACACGTCGCTTTTCCGGAGAAAAAGCGAGCAATTCCGGATGTTGAATTATGGGCAAATAACGTCTTGCGTTCCTCTAATGCAGTCAAAATTATCTGGGTGGCAGCGGCACTTATTACTTTCAGTCTTGGTGTATGGGAAATGAACGGGCAGCTGATGTGGGATAAGCGTATAAAAACTTGGGACAAGGTAGATGG
>SUVW01000013.1 GCA_015061815.1 Lentisphaerota bacterium | reverse complement strand
GATCCGGAAAAGATCCGTAACTTGCTGAGCTGGGCAGACGTAACCGCTGTATGATGGCAATGATCGGCGGTATCAATTACGGCGGGTACGACTTCATTCCTAACGATGAAGTCCTCGCCTGGTGCCGCCAGTATCCGGATGTCTTATCCCGATCACGATCTGTATATGCCGATTTATGAAGCGTGTGAAAAATGCCGGATGCCATTCTCATCACCGACAAAACGCACCGACCGGTACAGCTCCAGCGGTACATTGATTCCGTTCACGAAGTGCTGAATGTGGAACACATGGAAGGACCTTCTTCCACGGACTGCAACATTCCGCTTTCCAGGGGCATTCCGGCGATCTGTCTCGGCGTTGTCCGCGGCGGAAAAGTCCATACCCGCGAAGAGTGGGTGGAAGTTGCCAGCTTGTCCGAAGGCTGCAAACTGCTGCTCAACTTCCTCTACCGGTAAGAGCTTTTCAGAAAAGCGAACAAATTACAGTAATTTTTTCCGGCTTGCTGAACGTGATATTTTTCACTGTCAGCAAGCCGTTTTCATCGGCAGTGACCACACGTTCTTCGCCATTGACGGAAACTTTTACCTGCGTTCCGGGTGCCAAAAGAAATTTTTGACAACGGCGGAAAGTTACATCGCAGCTTACCGGATAACTTATTTCCGCATGCCATGCCGATAATTCCGCCGTCAATTCCGCAGTTTTATCCGTCAGCACCTTTCCGGACATGCCCCGGTTTATCCAGCCGTACAGATCGCCTTGCGCGGGATCGCCGCTGCCGTAATCGCGGTTGTCCGAACAATTGCTGAATACGGCAAATGCCTGATCCAAACGGTATTCCAGCAGCTGATCAATGGTAGTTACTTCCTCGACTTCTCTGGTCATACCGTGTCCGCCGTCATTCCAGATCACGCAGAATGCCTGCTTTGCCTGATTGACAGCGCGGAAAAACGGTGGATTATTCACCCAGGGGATCGACATATCCCGCCGTCCATTGGTTGCAAACAGTGGCGGCATATCCACCGCAGGATCGGTAATGAAATTCAACGCATTGCCATATTCCAGCAGCTCTCTGCCGTCTGGAGAAAGCACCGCGTCGGAAGGCGTAAATTGTCCGATACTGCACCGCATACGCTCAATGGACGGCGACAATTCCGGATATCCCGGAGTCTTTTCCCAAGTGTAGCTGTAAACCGGAACCCATGCCAGTGCCGCCGCAAACTTATCCGGGAAGTGCATGGCAAGCTGCACAGCTCCGGTGCCGCCCATGGAACCGCCGATCAGATATACGCGATTGCCATTGACTGCCAACTCTTTTTTCACCAGTTCAATGATGTGCAGCACCAATTTTTCGGTGTAATTATCCCATTGGTAAGGCGCATAATTGCCATGCGCGATATTGGTATGGTATCCCATCCAGAAGGTATTTATCGCCGGAACATAATCCCGTTGGTCATTGGATTCAGCGGCGGTAAGTTTTCTGCCCGTCCACACGCGGTCATAAAGGGTGAGCAGTACAAACTTTTCTCCGGCTTTCCTATCCCAGGTGGAATCCGTTACCTGAATGGAGAATTTGAAGGGAATGCCTTCCCGCCAGGCCAGAGAATCATCGGTAAAAAGCAGATGTGTTCCGAGCGAGTTGCCGTTCTCATCAACGCCGATCCCCCCTTCCCTGCCATGAAGTTCCACAAACAGGGGAAGTCCGGCACATTGTTCTTTGCAAACATCTCCGGCGATCCGGATCATATTGACTTCGCCGCGTTCCACCGTTACCGCTTCCGGGAAAATCAATATTTCTTCGGCAGAGTCATTTTCCCCGATGTGCCAGGTCACGGCGAAAAAGAATTTCCCTGCTTCCCGGGGAGTATGGACATGCAAACCGCCTGCCGGAGAGACCGCTTCGCCGTTATCGGTCAAAATCCAACCGCTTTCCGCCAAATTACCGGTATCGCAATCTGCGACTTTTCCGGCAAAGATCTCCTCTTTTTTCAGCTCTTCAGAGCGTTCAATGACAAAAGAAGCGGTATCTTTCCACCAATCCCGCGCACTGCCGGGATTGAGCATGGAAGCCAGCAATTCGGCAGAATTGATATTTTCGGCAGTAATTTGCTGTTCACTTTTCCACACCCGCAGCCGGGCGTTTTCCGGCAGATCGTTTTCACTCCAGCGGATAAAAAGCTGACCTCGGTACCAACGAATATCCAAAGCGGCAAGTTTATGATCCATTTTTATTTCTCCGAACTTAATACGGCATGCGGGTCATAATATTTCCCATTTCCGGCTCAACCAGAAATTCCGGATCGCAGAATTGCGCCAGCTCTTCATTTCCCGGCAGATTTTCCGCGATACAGATATTCTGCACCTCGCCGGGAAGCAGGGTGATTCTTTGACCGTTGATCTGGAAGGTCAACGGAGTATCTCCATGATTTTCCGCCCGGAGCTGCTGTTTTTCCACCGCGAAAAGCCGGATATTGCCGTTATCTTCTGCCACGATTTCGCTCTCCGGAAGTTCCGGCAGCAGCGACAAAGTTTCATTGAGCAGATGCAAGGTGCAAAATTCGTTGCCGGGAAGCAGAAATTCTTTGCTGCTCCGGTCATTGACGAGCAGACGCATGCCTTGCGTGGAATCAAATTCCGTATTGAGAATGTAGAATACCTTATGCGGATCTTCGCCGTAAAGCGCGTAACGCACTCCGGAAGGTGCCAGCAGATCGGTTCTGTCGCGTTCACCTTTGGCAACGATCCGCATCATCAGCGAATAAAATTCCCGCATGCTGTCCGCCCCCGGAGGAGTAAGAGAAGTTACGGTCAGCACCCTGCCCTTACCCAAAGTATATTCGGTCAACAGCGGCATGCTTTCCAGTTTTTCCATCGTATCTTCGTAAGTTTCCGACAAACCGGCACAAATCTGCAATTCCGAAGCGCAATCGCCGATCTCCACACCGGTGCGCCGTCCGATCCAGAAGGGATCGATCCCGATACTGCTGTACGGATATTCATATTCGGCAAACTGGCTGTTGCGGCAGAATTTCCCGCCCATGACATCTTCGGGCAGGATACGCGTCACGCGGAAACCGCACAATTCACGCAAATCACCGTTGCGGAACAATTCAGCTTCACCATCGCGCCGATCGGTGATATTACAATGCGCCAGTGAAAGCAGCAAATGACCGCCGTTGCGGACATATTCGCAAAGTTTGGCGTATAAAGTTTCATCCATCCGGTTGGGACCGAGCAGGATCAACACCGGATACTTCTGCCATGCTGAAACATCTGCTTCGGCAGAAACGATGTCATAGTTGCCGCAAGGCGGATTGCCGCTGAATGAAAACGCCCCCATATCCGTCCGGCTGAATGGATCACAGCGGGTAAAAAATTCTCCGGCAAGTTCCCAGGAACGTTCTTCCCCGGTACTTTCCCAGCAGCGGTCATACTGTCCCCATGAATACGGGTTCCACAATCCCGGAGAACCATCTTTTTTACCGCGAAGCAGAGCTATTTTGACCTTCGGCCCATTTTCCGGACGGGTGTGAAGTTTGCTCATGCGGTAAAGTTTCCGCAATTCATGACGAACACGAAGCATTTCCGGAGTGTCAAAAGCATACGGCTTGGCTCCGGGGAAGGCATAAATATAATGTCCCGTTTCCGGATAAAGATAATCGGTTCCAGCCATGTAAGCAGTATAAATGGCAAGTTTCCACCGTTTCAGCCACAATTCGTCCAGTTTGGCTCCGCCGTACCAGCCCATGGCAATATGTACGCCCCAGAGCATATCAAATGTCCGCGCTGTACCGCGAATACCCGCAAGCATCAGCATCGAACTGCCCGGCAGCATTTCCAGACACAAACTGTCCACTCCGGCGGCACTCTGGTAATCAAAGACCAGAGCAGAATCTCCGGCAATAAGTTCACCGTCACCGATCTCCTCGCGTTCAAACTGCAGATATTTTTTCAAATAATTGCAGAAATGTTCCTGCGCTTCGGAAAGATCCTGCGCGGGGGGCATGGCGGGATAAGGTGATTCCCCGCCGACGGTATAGCCGCGCGGCCAATAAAGAATGCCGCCGGATTCACAGATGGTATAACGTCCCAGACACCATTTCCCGGCCTTGGCGATAACTTCGTCCACCACCTCTCTGTCCGGGACATCATTGCGCCGCTTCCAACGCCCGCGCTCCTGAAGTTCGCTTAAGGTAAAATGCACTCCGGCATCAATACATTTCTGTACCACTGCCAAAGCTTCTTCGCGTTCTTTCGGCAACCGCAAAAGCACGATATTTCCCAATTTGAGCTTGAGGAAATCATCCACCGCCTGCACTCCGCAAGGTATCGAAGCCCCAATCAACGGGGAACAGAAATCTTTTTTCATCGATCTGTCCTTTCTTTAATCAAATACGGCCGATTATATTTTTTGTCAATAATCGTAAAACATCCCGGCAATCCGGATATCGGACTGGAAGCCTTAATATATTCTGCCGCATTGAAAAATTCAAGCATATCCGCCAAACGTTTGCCGAACTGCGCCGGATTGCCCAACGCCAGCAAACTCCCCCCGGCGAGGAAGGCATTGAGGAAGGTCTCTTCAAAGGTATCCATGTACCTGACTTTGCCGGTCAGACGGAACAATTCAAAACACATCCGCATCCAGTGGATGGCGTCACACGGTTCGGAAATGCTGTTCAGGTATATCCGCGCATTTTGGAATTGATCGTTGAATCCGACACTGCCCACGCAGTTGGATTCATGTTCCCGGATCAAACCGTAGAGATTTTCCGCCGCCTGGAGAATTGTGGTGTCCCCGGTTATTTCGCTGTACAAAAGCAGACCGTCCACACAGGACATCATCTCATAGGCTTTGGTCCAAAATCCTTTTTCCGGATACCACTGGTGCAGGGGTTTGCCGGAAAAGGCATTGGTTATCAGATTGGGAACAGTGCCGTCTTCTTTTCTCCAGGAATCCACGATCTGCCGGGCGAAATCCATAAAGCGGCTCTCTCCGGAATATTGATAAAGCTGCAGAACCGGCTTGAGGATCGAACAGCTGGCCAGTCCGCAGAAAGTGCCGGTGTGACGCAGATCGATCTGCTTTTTTTCCAGCGAGCCGATCAGATTATCCGCCAGTTTCAATGCGGAATCAAGGATCGGTTTCTCCTGCAGCAGCCGGTATGATTCCAGCAGGCCCCAAAGGGTATATTTGCGGCACCAGATGTTCCAGTTCCAATCCGATTCCACGCCGAGGACTTTTTTGACCTCCTCCGGCGGGGCGGCATTGAACCATTCCGGATTTCTATAAGTGGATATACAACCATTTTCATCCCGCAAAGAGATCAATTCATACGCTGCACTGCGGATAAAACTTTTCAATTCGGCATTGCCGGTGTACTCGGCAACCCGGACGGCACTGATGACCCATTTGCCCCAGTATTCCCCCTGCCAGATACCGATGACACCGCTGGCATCATCGATTTTATTGCGGAATGCGTCGATCGTTTCCCGGTAAACTTTTTCCCGGGCTTCCGGAGAATTTATCCGGTGAAAAATCAACCGTTCAGTTAATCTGCCGATTTTGCCGTCAAAGATTACCGATCCAATCGGCAACGGACGGCAACAAACATGTTTTTGTGTATTATTTTGCATGTTTTCTCCTTTTACACATTGTCTTTTTTTCAGAGCTTGTGTATATTATACAGCATGATACAAATTTTCACAATGGGAAAAACTATAAAAAAAATGTGAGATTCTATAATGAGTGGCAATGATTTTACCGGTGTTATAACCGGCAGTAAAAGTTTCCGTCCGGGAGGGGGATCATGGTACCGGCGGCTGCGCACCCCCTGGGGAATGCTATTTTCTCTGAATAATGCCGGAAGAATCAACAACTTAAAAGATAATTTCAAAATACCATCCGGCACATTGCTCGTTTACAAACCGAATTATCTTTATGAATTTTCCGCCGACTCAGATTGGGAATATATCTGGTTCCATTTTCCTCTGCGCAGCCACATGGTCGGACAATTGGATTACGATGAAATCATGCCAGGTCTGGGAGCAATGACATTCTCCGGAGAAGAATTGACAAAAGTGACATCCACGCTGGAAGAAGTTGCCCACCTGGAAAATCTCAATCGTCCCGGCTGGGAAGCTTTGGCACTGCTTCTGGTAGAAAGCGTGCTGCAGCGTTTTTCTTATCTGCAAAAATATCATGATCGCCAGCAGCACAAACGCATTGAAAAGGCAGTTGCCATGCTGACCGCAGAAAAATGCGGCAAAATCAGTACTGTTGCCAAGGCCTGCGGCATCAGTGAACCGATGCTGTACACATTATTCCGTCAGAAAATGGGATGCTCTCCCCGGGATTACCGGGAACAGTTTTTGCTTCGCAAAAGCAAAGCCATGTTGCTCAACAGCACGATGGGGATAGATGAAATTGCCGAGGCATGCGGTATGTGTGACCGCTATTATTTTTCCAACCGCTTTAAAAAACTTTTCGGGATATCTCCGGCAGCTTTCCGCAAAACATCCGATTCCTGATATACTTGACATTGCAAACGCAATGCTTTTTCAAAGACAACACCGTCAGGGCGTGTGGATGCAACCGCACGCCCTGAACTGTATCAAAAAGTTTGCAAACCAACGTGGTGAGTGCAGGCGTGGTTGGTGGAGCGACCGGAACAGACTGAAACGGACTTAACAGACAATAACGGACACGGGGTGGTTACCCGTCTGCAGACAAACGCTTGCAGTCTGCCCCCCCCGCGCCCAGCGCAGCGAAGGCGCGCTTAATCGCAGCGGCACGTTTGCCGCCGCCCCCTCGGAGATGGTGTGTCTGTTTTGTCTGTAAAGTCTGTCATGTCTGTTTTTGTCCGTAAAAGCGCATGCCAAATCGAGCGCAAGCGAGCCAACAAAAACAGGGATTGTGAACAGATAACACCGTTTAAAAAACAAAAATGGCATCTCCAACGGGAGTTGACGGAGGGTGAACCCCGACGAGCCGGAGCGATAGCGACGGCAACCCACACCAAAGTGAGCAATCCCATTTTTTGCGGAAAACGCAAAAAATGAACAAAGGCAAAAAGAAAAAGCAACTGCGGGGAAAACAAAGTTTTTCCAAGCGGTTGCTTGCTTTTTGCAGGGATTGTGAACGGATAACTCCGTTTAAAAACAAAAATGGCATCTCCAACGGGAGTCGAACCCGTGTTGCCGGGATGAAAACCCGGTGTCCTAGGCCTCTAGACGATGGAGACGCGCGAAGTGTCAATGTGTTAAATATACCACCGCTTGAGATAAATTTCAAGCACAGATTTGATAAAAAACCGTTTTTTTACCAAAAATTCTTCATCTTACTTGCATCGGCTGATCACGACACAGGCATTTGACCCGCCGAAAGCGAAGCTGTTGGAAATAGCGTGATCGAATTGGCACTCACGATATTCCCTGACGATATCGACATCGGCGAATTCCGGATCGAGGTCTTCGCAGTTTATTGACGGAGAAATAAATCCCTTTTCCAGCATGATCGTGGAAAAGATGATCTCTGCGGCACCGGTGGCACCGACCATATGTCCGGTTTGCGACTTGGTACTGTTGATTGCCGGTGTTTTACCGCCGCCGGCCAAACGCCGGATGGCTTCGATCTCGACTTTATCTCCGACGGCGGTTGCCGTACCGTGAGTATTGATATATCCGATATCGCTGAATTTCAATCCGGCATCGGCGACGGCTTTAGCCATGACTCCGCTGCTGGCTTGAGCATCCGGCACGACCATATCCGAAGCACTGCTGTTCCCGGCGATTCCGGAAATTTCGCAAATCGGCCGCACGCCTCTGGCGCGTACGCTGCGTTCTGATTCCAAAAGCATATATGCTGCACCACCGGCAAGGACAAACCCGTCGCGGCTGGCAGAGAATGGGCGGCTGGCTTTTTCCGGCGCATCATTATAAGCAGTAGCCAGAGCCCGGCAGGCACAGAATCCGAGAGCAACGGTCCAGTCGATCTGTTCAGCTCCACCGGCAAGAACCATATCATATTCCCCGGAACGGATCAAACGCACGGCCTGCACCAGAGAAAGTGCGCTGGTGGCACATGCGGCCGAAACATCGAAACTCTCTCCCCGGATACCGAAAAGCAGAGAGAGTATACTGATGGCACTGGAAGGCATTATGCGGGGAACGGCGAAAGGTGAAACGGCGCGCAGATTGTATCCCCGGTCAACATACGCTTTAGCACAGGAGTGGATCTCCAGGCAGTTACTGCTTGCCTGGCCGCCTACGAGAGCCATATTGAAGTCTTTGACCTGTTCCGGAGCGATCCCGGCTTCAGCGAATGCTTCGATGGCAGCTGCCGCTGACATAACTCCGGCGGGCGGACAAAATCTTTTTGTTTTCCGATCCAGCAAATCACATGCCGGATTCTGCTCCGGAATACCGCCGACAATACTTTCCAGACGATTTTCTGAAAATTCCGGGACCACAGTGATTCCGCTTTTCCCGGAGCGCAAAGCGGCTTCATTGGCCGCAATACCGGTTCCCAACGGCGTTACAAGTCCGCGCCCGGTAACAAATACCTTTTCCATTATCCTATCCAGTTGCTTTTTGTTTTGTTCTGAATTGAAAAAACAGACCGTCATGGTCTTTAATATAACCCTAACTGCGTTTTTTTCCAGTCAAATTTGATTTTTTTGTGGAATATTACTTAAAGAGATGCTATATTTCCTGAAAAGCGAAATTTTTCAACTGCAAGTACGGTCGCCGGATCCGGCGGAGGATTTTTGCGGCCGGCTTGATAATTATCAGGAATATTTTATGTCAGAACCCCTGCTGCAAGTAAAAAATCTCTCGGTCGCATTCGGGAAAGCGGAAGTTGTTTCCGGTATTGATTTTTCCATTGCCCCCGGCGAGGTGCTTTCACTGGTCGGAGAATCCGGATGCGGAAAAAGTTCCGCCAGTCTGGCATTGACCGGTCTGCTGCCGCCGCAAGCGGTGATTTCAGCGGAGTGTATAAATTTCCGCACAGCAGCCGGAATGATCGACTTGAACCGGATATCCTCCCGCCGGCTGCGCAAAATCAGAGGCGGCAGTATCGCTTACATTTTTCAGGAACCATCCGTTTCGCTCAATCCGGTGATGACAGTGCGCGCCCAGATCGCGGAAGTTCTGGAACTGCACTGCCCGGAGACCAAAGATGTGGACAGCCGGATCATTGAATTACTGGAACAGGTCGGCATCCCGGATGCCGCCGGAAGATTGAAAGCTTATCCGCATGAATTGTCCGGCGGCATGCAGCAGCGGGTGATGATCGCAATGGCTCTGGCCGGGAATCCGGATCTGCTGATCGCAGATGAACCGACAACCGCGCTGGATGTTACTGTGCAGGCCCAGATACTGGAACTGTTGCGGCAATTGCAGAAAGAACGCGGCATGGCGGTACTGCTCATTTCCCATAATCTGGGAGCTGTAAGCGTTTTGGCTGACCGCATCGCGGTGATGTACGCCGGAAGGATAGTAGAACACGGTTCAATTCGGCAGATCATTGAAAATCCACTGCACCCATACACTCAAGCGTTGCTGGCGGCAGTTCCGGAATTGGGAAAAGATCACGGAAAACTGCAGACGATCCCCGGTTTTGTTCCTGCTCCGGCAGACTATCCGCCGGGCTGCCGGTTTGCCGGCAGATGCCGGTACCGTCAGGAAAAATGCACCCGCACATTACCGCCGGAAAACGAATATGATAACGGACACCGGTGCAGCTGCTTTCATGTGGAGGACGGAATATGAGCCGCATAAAAATAATGAGCCGGACTCTGGCCAGCAGAATAGCCGCCGGAGAAGTTATCGAAAGACCGGCTTCGGTAGTCAAAGAACTCGTAGAAAACTCCATCGATGCCGGAGCAACAGAAATCACCGTTGAGATCGAACGCGCCGGCAGCCGGTTGATCGCCGTGACCGATAACGGCTGCGGCATGGATCACGAAGATGCCATGCTGGCATTACAGCAGCACGGCACCAGCAAACTGCTCGATGAAAAAGACCTTGACCATATCATGACCCTCGGATTCCGGGGAGAGGCTCTGCCATCCATCGCCTCGGTAAGCAAGTTCTCCCTTTTCACCCGGCAGCCGGAAGCTCCGGATGGTATCATCGTCTCCTGTGATATCGACGGGGAAATATCTTCCCGCCCCGGCGGCGGTGCGCCGGGGACCCGGATCGAAGTGCGGGATCTTTTCTGCAATCTCCCGGCAAGAAAAAAGTTTTTAAAATCCCCCGCCACCGAAGAACATCATATCGAAGAAGTGTTTTCCATGATGGCCCTTGCTCACGTGGAGATCAGTTTCAAACTGATAATCGACAAACGGATCGCTCTACACACCCCGGCGACCGGCAATTTAAGTTACCGGCTGCGGGAAATTTTTGGAAAATCCTTTGTTGACAACATGTTGTTTTTTGAACACACCGAGGGCGACCTCTTTCTTTCCGGCTGTATCGCCGCCCCCGGATTCACCCGTCCGTCGCGCCGTGATCAACGGGTTTTCATCAACTCCCGCCCGGTTGAAGCACAAGCGGTTTTCCGGGGCATAAAAGAGGGGTATGCCACTCTCGCTGAACCCGGACGCTACAATCCGGTGGTACTTTTTCTGGAAATGCCTCCGGAAGATATCGATGTCAATGTTCACCCCGCCAAACGGGAGGTGCGTTTCAAAGCAGAATATACCATCAGCCGGGCGATTGCCGCCGCCGTTTCCGGAGCATTGCGCCGCAATGGTGAAGAAAAAAGGAGCAAACCGGATGAGTTTGCAGATAAATTTCTGACCGCATCCGGCAAATTGCCTTTATCCATGATTATGGATGCGGCGGAAATAAGTTACAATCCGATCCGGGAAGAACAGCCGGTTCTGCCGGCAGAAGGGATCATACAGAACTTCACTCCGGAGGAAATTTCCGCCGGAACCGACGCGGTGATCCCGGATGTTCCGGAAAACGGAAAAGACGGAACAGAAGAAGAATTCTTTCCGGATAACGGTACAGCCCCCATCCCGGTGACACCGTCGCATCCGCTTTCCCCGCTGGTCAAACCGGTATCCCCGGCTGCATTCAGCGGCGTTTGGCCGCACCGGATAATCGGAGTCATAGACAACACCTATATCCTCACAGAAAGTTCCTGCGGTCTGGTGCTGATAGATCAGCATGCGGCACATGAGAGGATAATGTTCGAAAAGATCATCTCCGGAATGACTGCCGGGAAATCGGAGTGCCAGCGGTTGTTGATCCCGGAAACAGTGGAACTGCCCCGTTCCATGATCAAACTCCTGCTGGGCAATAAAGAACTTTTTGAATCCCTCGGCTTTGAAGTGGAAAGTGCCGGAGGCACGACCGTCATTGTCAGCAGTATTCCGCTGACGCCGTGTACGCACCGTTCCATTGCCGACTGGCTGCATGATATGCTCGATGAATTGCTGGCAAACGGCACATCCACTTCCGCTGTCGATCCGCAATTTGCCGCCGGAGCCGCCTGCAAGGCGGCAGTAAAAGCCCATGACCCCCTGCCCCCGGAAGCTTTGGAAGCTCTGCTTTCCGGATTAAAGGCGTGCCGGCAGGGAACACTCTGCCCGCACGGCAGACCGACGATGGTGGAACTGTCAATCAAAGAATTGGAACGCCGCTTCGGCAGAAGATAATGCCACCCCTTTCGCCCCGTTTCTCCGCCATCCGGGACATCCGGCAGATGCGATGTCGATTCTTTATTTGACCAACCGGGCAAAGGTCACATGTCCTTCCGGACCGCGCAGGGCGGCACGAATGGCCTCTTCCCCCTCCTTGACCAGCGGCGCGATAACGGCGAATACTTCGCGGACCGCCCGTGCGTAATCATCCAACTCTTTTTTCCCGTGAGCAGCCGTAGGATAAAATCCGGTTCCGGCGAGGAAACCGCGTTCCAGCATCAATTGGGTAAATAGAGTCCGTACAGCGTTTGAAGCAGGGGTTTTGAATGAAAATGTTGCCAGACAACCGAATTCACTGGTCAGATCCAATGGCAGACCGGCCGCATCAGCTGCACATTTCCAAACATCCATGATCTGTTTTCCGTAATTATTGACCTGTGCGGAAACATTGATTTTTTCCATTTTGTCAATGGTTGCCAAAGCCGCCGCAGGTCCGATGCGTTCCGTCCAGTAAGTGCTGCTTAAAAATGCTCCGGCAGCACCGTCAAAGAACTCTTTTCTTCCCAAAACAGCGGCAATCGGATAACCATTGCCCATCGCTTTGGAAAAAATCGCCAGATCCGGTTCCACTCCGAAAGACAAGTGCGAACCGCCGAAGCGATAACGCCAGCCGATGGTGATTTCATCATAAATAAGCAAAGCTCCGCATTTATCACAATTTGCACGCAGAAATTCAAGAAATCCGGCTTCAGGTACTTCATGACGGCAAGGCTCAAGAATGACCGCAGCCAGCTCATCACCGTGCTTTGAAAAAACCGATTCCAAATTCTCAAAATCCCCATGCATACAGGGGAACACGGTTCCGGTCAACTCTTCCGGCACACCATGCGGCGAAAGTCCCTTGAGCCACATTCCGCCGAGAGCATCCGGGTCTTTCAGATTGGCGGCCAGATACCAGTCGTGCCAGCCGTGATAACCGATAACTGCCACTTTGCTCCGGTGGGTGCAAGCCCGGGCGATACGGACAGCCATTGCTCCGATCTCCCCGCCGGTACGGGCGAAGCGTGCCCATGATGCCCAGGGATGGATGGCGCAAAGACGATCTGCCAATTCAACCTCTTCCGGTGGATTCAGCGAGGAAAAACTGCCGGCAGAAACCACTTTCATCACCGCCGTCGAAACATCTTCGTCATTAAAGCCCAAAAGACACGCTCCGATACCGCAGGTGGTAAAGTCGGTCACCTCCCGGCCGTCCAGCAAAGTTATCCGGCAGCCGGAAGCCGCTTTGAAGTACGCGGGAAAAACTTCCGGGGCAAACATTTCCGGCCGTTTGCTCAACAACCCGGTACCGCCGGGAATCACATTTTTGGCATGATCATAAAGTTTTGCATCTGTCATAATTTTTTCCTTTCCTGTTCAGACACCGATAATATAGCCGGGCAAAAGGGGAAATGCAAAAAAATCCGGATATAAAAAAACCGGCAAAAAATATAAAAAATGAAAGCCGGCATTCTCCGGCAGTTGCAAAAAACGATTCCCGTATTATATTAAGATGCGGAAAGGGAAAAAGAGATGAATGACAGTTTCAGCCGGATACAAAATTATCTGAATGAATTTGAAAAGCAGGATTTTTCAATCAAATTCGACAGCACACCGGATGGGAAAGTTCCTGCAGAATCATTTGATTATCATTTACATAAGCATTGGGAACTGAAATTTTGCACCGATCCCGCACAATTATATATCCATCCGCCGCAAACCATACATTGCTCGACCGGATATGATTACGTATTTGCCGTTGCACCCGGTTTTTTGCGGGTTTCAGAATGGTTCATGGATATTTCAGCGGATGAAAATGTATATAATTTTTTACCGGAACTGCTGGATGCCATGCACCGGATGCCGCAACATGATGAATTTTCCGGGATGCAACGCCGCTTGACGGAGGCTGTCATTGATAATATCCGGTTGATATTAAAAAAATTACAATGGTATGCCGAATATGATTTCAAACACCGTGATCTGGCAGAACGGATTTTGAATTATATTGAAAATCACTATTTCCAAACCGATTTGAGTGTCCGGGACATCGCCCGTTTCGCCGGGATATCCCCCCAGCAGCTCAATGTACTTTTGAAGCGTAAAAACGGAATGGGCATCCGGCAGAACCTGATCCGGATACGTCTGGAACATGCCGCTGAAATATTGAAAAATCCGGAAAACATGGTAAAAGATGCCGCTGCATTGACCGGTTGGAAAAATTCTTTCTACTTCGGCAACAGTTTCAAAAAATATTTTGGCTGTTCTCCGGGCGAATACCGCAAAAAGGCAGCTGATATAACCTTGCAGCAGTGATCCGCCGGCAGAAAAAAACTTTTTCACCCGGCCCCGATTTCCTCCGGTCAGACACTTGAATTTACAACTGTGCGGATATATATTGTAGAGTTGACAAATTTTCTTCAGGGCAAGGTGACGCAGGATTTTCTGCCATTCCTGACCGGCGGTAAGGTTTTTCCAAAGTCCGCGAGCCGCAAGGCTGATACGGTGAAATTCCGTAACCGACAGTAAAGTCTGGATGATAGAAGAATATTACCCTGCCCGGAGTGTGTTGAAAAATCTCACAGGAGACAGGTTATGGATTTTAAATTTGATTCCGTCGAAGCGGTCATCGAAGATATCAGACAGGGTAAAATGGTTATCGTCACCGATGACGAAAACCGGGAAAATGAGGGTGATCTGGTCTGCGCGGCCGAATTGATAACCCCGGAAAAGATCAACTTCATGATCACTCATGCCCGGGGATTGGTTTGTGCTCCGGTCACCGAAGCCCGGGCCAAAGCTCTCGGCATTCTGCGGCCGCCGTCGACCGATCACTTCAAAACCGCCTTTACTGAAAGTGTCGATGCCCTTACCGGTTCAACCGGGATCAGTGCCGCCGACCGGGCCAACACGGTAAAAACTCTGATCGACCCGGCCGCAAAAAAGGAAGATTTCGGTATACCCGGACATATATTCCCCATCGCGGCCCGCCCCGGTGGAGTTCTTCAGCGTACCGGACACACAGAAGCGGCAGTCGATCTGGCCGCATTGGCCGGTTTGACTCCGGCAGGAGTTATCTGCGAGATCACCAAAGAAAACGGCGAAATGGCCCGGATGGCCGACTTGATGGAGTTCAAAGAAAAACATGGTTTGAAGATCCTTACTATTGCGGATCTGGTGGCCTACCGCCGGAAAAACGAAATGCTGGTATCCTGTGAAGAATCGGTAAAACTTCCCACCGCTTACGGGGAATTCCAAATGTATCTGTACCGGTCAAAAACCGATAACGCCGAACATCTGGCTCTGGTCTGCGGCGATGTCAGAAACAAGGAAAATGTCCTTGTCCGGGTCCACAGCGAATGTCTTACCGGTGATGTATTCGGTTCAGCCCGATGTGATTGCGGCGATCAGCTCCACACCGCAATGCAGATGATTTCGGCCCAAAAATGCGGAGTTCTGGTCTACATGCGTCAGGAGGGACGCGGTATCGGTCTGGAAAACAAACTTCACGCCTACAAACTTCAGGAGCAGGGATTCGACACAGTGGAAGCCAACGAAAAACTCGGCTTCCCTGCTGATATGAGAGAGTATGGCATCGGGGCCCAGATTCTGCTCGATCTCGGGATAAAAAGCATCAGACTTCTGACCAACAATCCGGCCAAACTGGTCGGTCTGGACGGTTACGGGCTGAACATTGTTGACCGGGTGCCGATCGTTATAGAACCGGGCAAAGAGAATGAATTTTACCTGAAGGTCAAAAAAGAACGCATGGGGCACCTGCTCTGATGTTCAAAATCCCGCAAAAATATCGTATTGCATTGGTTTCACCATCCGGCAGATGTGATGAAGCGACGGTCATTGCCGGAAAAAACGTTCTGGAAAAGTGCGGCTGTGAAGTTACTGTCATGCCGCATGTTTTTGCCGGGGATTCTCTGCCTCACCTGTCCGCTTCCGATGAAAACCGGGCCGGTGATATAAATCGCGCCCTCGCTGACAAAAATATCGACATGCTCTGGGCGGTTCGCGGCGGTGCCGGAGCATTGCGGATACTGGAAAAAATCAATTGGCCTCTATGGCAGAAGCGGCAGCTGCCGCTTGCCGGATTCAGCGACATCTCCGCCTTGCACTGGGCAATGGATAAGTACGGGATAAACTCTTATCTTGCCGCGCCGATGATGAAATTTCTCTCTTCCGCGACAGATGGATTGACCGCAAACAGCCTCTGTGCCGCGCTCAACGGAGAAAACATATCTCTGAAATTGAGTTCCCTGCGCGCCGGAAATATCTGCGGCACGCCACTACCGGGCAACATTGCCGTTGCCGCAAGTTTATGCGGCAGCTGCTTTTTTCCCGATACTGCCGGAAAAATTCTGATTCTGGAAGAGGTCGGCGAAAGACCGTACCGGCTCGACCGGATGCTGACCCAGCTGCGTTTGGCCGGAACTTTCAAACGCTGTGCCGGAGTAATTTTCGGGAACCTCACCGACTGCGATACCTCATCCGGAGTGATGGAAATTTTGCAGGATTTTACCGCCGGCATCTCCTGTCCGGTTTTTTACGGACTTGAGCATGGACATGAACTGCCGTTTCATGCATTCAGCGGCAGACAGGTAATTGCCGTAAGCGCAAAATGATTTTCCGGTAATTTTTATTTCTGCAGCAATTCCACAATGCTTTTTTCGTGCGTTTTGAATGCAGTTTCCGGGCCGAAAAATTCCATCACCCGCAATTCATCGAAAAAGCAGCGGTCGATCGTCACTACCGCCATATACAGTTGGAGTCCCCGGGATGTGTGCTGCTGTGCGGTGATCCTGAATGCCGGTTTACCGCAAAATTCCGCCGGGAAAACCTTCACCTGCTCAAAAGATTTGCGGCTCTGCAAACTGCGGCAGATCACCTTTTCCCAAAATTCAAGAGTGCTTTCCGGGGCGATACGCGCCTCCCATGTCCGGAAAATACAATCATCACTGCTTGTAGCGGCAAATCCGCTCTCCCGCACCCCCTGTCCGATTGCGACAAAACCTTTGGGGATGTCGAGAGAGAACAATGGTTCATTCTCCAATCCGCCGTTATCTGAAGCAAATTTTTTCAAAAAATCAAAACGGTCGATCGCCAGCGGGGTCCCGCCGGGGATCGCACCGTGTTCTTCGATAACAGCGACATCGAAAGTGACAAAATCCACCCGGTTTTTATTATTCTGCAGCTGGGCATCGATGCGTTCGATCTCGGTAGTAACGCGATTGAGTTCTCTTTCCACCTTGAGCATCTCTTCCACATTTTTGGCCTTATTCAGCAATTCGGTCAACCGGGCACGCAGCTTCCGCAAATTATCCAGACGCACACCCAAATCGGTAATGGTGTCGGTCAAATCTTCGGCAGAGATACGGAAGTCGCTCATTTTGCCATACTTTCCGGAACTTTTGAGAAATGCGTCAGCTTTGGTCACCGGAATTTTCAACTTCATATTTCCTCTGGCACTGGAAACCAGATAACCGCCCAGAGATTCCGCAAGTTTTTTGATCTCATCAAGCGCAACACTCTGTTTTTTCACCGTCAGAGTAAATCCGGCCGTATAAGCCATCATCCGGTCACTTTTCTGAAAAAATCCGGCTGCAGAATCAGAATTCACCGCCTGATTGGAAAATGATTTCATATTCATCCGGTTGGCCATTCCCGCCGATCCGGCCAACGTTTCCGCCACCGGGGGAGCATAATCATAATTGCTGTTATCTTGAGAAGACGGTGAATAACAACCACCCAACAGCAAAGAGCAAAAAAACAACTGAAAAATTTTTTTCGACATAACAGCCACCATCCTTTCTTCAACAGTATCTTCAATACAATAACACAAAATAGAGAAAAAACAAGATGCCGGAATAAAAAAATAAAGAAAAATAGATTAACCACTTTAAAAAGTTGCGTTCACGGTGTATCTTAATAAGATGATAAGTAAGGAAAGATTTGGAGAAAATGAACGTAAAAAATTGGAAACCTCTTGGCAACATCCTCCCGCAGGATGTTGAGTTGCTTCAGTACAAATACAATCTGCCGCGTCCGATCGCGGTATACTTTGCCGCCCGGGGCATCAAAGAAAGCGAAATTCCCGGCTTTCTGGAACCGCGTCTGGCCAATTTGAGTGATCCGTACCGTTTTCCGAAGATCCGGGAAGCATGCGCCCGCTTGTGGCAGGCCATCGAAAACCGTGAACCGATCCTTATTCACGGGGATTATGATACCGACGGGATCACTGCCAGCGCACTTTTGGCTCTGGTTCTGCGGCAAAACGGTGCTATCGTGAATTCCTTTATTCCCCACCGTTTCGATGACGGTTACGGCTTCACCCCGGAATCTTTGCAAAAAGCTCTGGAAATGTTCGGCGATTGCGGCGTACTGGTGACCGTTGACTGCGGTATAACCAGTTGCGATGCGGTGAATGTTGCCCGCAGTAAAGGCATTGATGTTATTGTCACCGACCACCACGAAGCAGGGGATGAATTGCCCGATGCACTGGCGGTGATCAATCCCAAAGTCTATCCGGAGCTGGAAGATTTACAGCTGCTTTCCGGAGCCGGTGCGGCATTCAAACTCTCCCACGCCTTTATCAAATACGGCCGGGAAAAAAATCTGGGCGGCTTCATGACCCGTCTGGAAGAGGTCCTTGATTATGTCGCACTTGGAACTGTTGCCGATATCGTCCCGCTGCTCGGCGAAAACCGGATCATGGTCAAATACGGCATTGATGCTCTGCGCAAACAGCTGCGACCGGGAGTGCGGGCTTTGATCGAGAGTTCCAAACTGCATTCAGAACTTTCCCCGTCGGATATCACATTCCGTCTGGCTCCGCGCATCAATGCCGCCGGAAGGGTCGGTGATGCCAACGTTGCTCTGCAGCTGTTGGAATCGGAATGTATCGTCGATGCCCATGCCAATGCCGGAAAACTGGAAGCATTCAACCGCCACCGGCAGGAAAAAGAACAGGAAATCTATCAGGATGCCTGCGGCCAGATCGAGCGCGGTCTGGCATGGCAGAGTCCGTATTCACTGCTGGTTGCCGGGCGCGACTGGCATCAGGGCGTGATCGGCATCGTTGCTTCACGTCTGGCAAGAGATTACAACCGTCCGACGATCGTATTGACGATCCAGGGCGACAGTGCTTACGGTTCAGGCCGGAGCATTGCCAGCTTGAATCTGGTGGAAGTGCTTACCAAAAGCTCACATCTTCTGGAGCGTTACGGCGGCCACCCGATGGCAGTCGGAATCGGCCTGAAAACTGAAAATATCGCGGCATTTTACGAAGAGATGGACCGGGAGATCCGTACCCAGATCGATCCGTCGGAACTGGAAAGTTTCATCTCCTATGACGGTGAAGCCGATTTGAGCGATATGACTCCGGACTTTTTCCGCTATCTGGAAAAACTTTCCCCTTTCGGTCACAGCAATCAAAAACCGGTTTACCGGTTCAACGATCTGCGGGTCGTCCGCAGCAATCCGGTTGGCAACGGAGCGCACACCCGGGGGATTTTGCAGAACCGTTCCGGACAGATCGAATTTATTGCTTTCAACCGGCCGGTATCGGATTTCTACAACCGGGTGATCGATGTATTGGCCACACCGCAGCTGAACAAGCGTCAACCGGATGCTCCGCCGCAGCTGAATATTATTGATTACCGGGATGTCTACTGACAGCGATTTGCCCGGAAGATGGAGGAAAAACAGATGAATCTGATCTTTCTCGGTGATGTAGTCGGCAAAGGCGGAAGAAATGCAGTTAAAGCCCTGATTCCGGATCTGCGCAAAGAATTCAATGCCCAATTCGTGGTGGTCAACGGTGAAAATTCAGCCGCAGGCAGCGGCATTACCGGCAGTTGTGCCAGAGAGTTGCTGGAATCGGCCAATGTGATAACCCTCGGCGACCACACGTGGGATCAGAAGAGTTTTGAAAGTGAAATACAGCTCTTTGACCGGATCATCCGTCCGGCAAACTATTCAGACAGTCAACCCGGTCGCGGTTATGGTATATTCCGCAATCCGGCAGGCGGGGAAATCGCTGTGATCGCTTTGCAGGGACAGGTTTTCATGCGGGATTGCGCCTGCAGTCCCTTTGAAAAAATAGAGAAGATCCTTTCAGAGTTGCCTGCCGGTGTAAAAACGATCCTGGTGGATTTCCACAGTGAAGCGACCAGTGAAAAACTGGCGATGGGTTACTTCCTTGACGGCAAAGTAACAGCCGTGCTGGGTACTCATACTCATGTGCAGACTGCCGATGCCCGGGTTCTGCCCGGAGGGACCGCCGTACTGTCAGATGTCGGCATGTGCGGTGCCGACCGGAGCGTGCTTGGCCGGGAAGTGGAAGCGGTTCTCAAAAAATTCTGCACCGGGATGCCGGTGAGATTGCCGGTCGTGGAAAACGGCTTGATCCGGGTCGACGGGGCGGCCGTGAGCTATGATCCGGTCAGCGGAAAAGCTTGCAGCATAACTCCATTCAGCCGGACGATCGGGTTGTAATGTAATGACGCCGTTTGAATTGCGCTCCGCTGCAGCGGATAAACTGCACATCGGATATCCGGAACAACTCCCGTTATCTTCCCGAGCAAAAGAGATCAAAGCGGCATGGGAGAAGTCACAGTTGATCATCGTCGGCGGCGAAACCGGTTCCGGAAAGACCACCCAGCTGCCAAAAATCGCTCTGGAACTCGGCTGCGGCAGAAATGGCCGGATCGGCTGCACCCAGCCGCGCCGGATCGCGGCAGTGGCGATGGCCAGACGTCTGGCGCAGGAACTGCACTGCAGCTGCGGCAAAGAGGTCGGCAGTCAGGTGCGTTTTGAAGATCATACCTCGGATGAAACTGTCCTGAAATTTATGACCGACGGTATTCTGCTGGCGGAACTGCGCAATGATCCGCTTTTCCGGCAATATGACTGCCTGATTATTGATGAGGTACATGAAAGATCATTAAATATCGACTTTCTGCTGGGTATTTTGCGCAATATTCTGCCGCAGCGGCCGGATTTGAAAGTGGCGATATCCAGCGCGACACTGGATACCGGGCGGCTGAAAGATTTTTTCGGTGATGTCCCGGTCATCAGCGTTGAGGGGCGCAGCTACCCGGTGGAGGATATTTTTCTGCCGCCGCTGGAAGATGAAGAGCTGCCTTCCCATGTTGCCCGGGCGGTGGAAGAACTTGCCGGATTTGATCCGCATGGCGATATACTGGTTTTTCTGCCCGGAGAAAGAGAGATCCGGGAGTGCGCCGAAATGCTTTACGGCCGCAACTATCCGCAAACAGAGATACTCATGCTTTTTTCCCGCTTGAGTTCCTCCGAACAGCAGAGGGTTTTTCACCCCGGCCGGATGCGGAGGATCATTTTGAGTACCAACGTTGCCGAAACTTCTCTGACGATCCCCCGGATAAAGTTTTGCATCGATTCCGGACTGGCTCGCATCAGCCGTTACAACCCCCGCCGGCGGATACAGGAGCTGCAAATCGAAATGATTTCCCAGGCATCGGCCAAACAGCGCAGAGGAAGATGCGGACGTACCGCCGACGGTATTTGCATACATCTTTATGATGATGAAGATCTGCAGAGAGCCGATGCGTATACTGATCCGGAAATCAAACGTACTTCACTGGCCGGAGTTATTCTGCAGATGGCGTATCAGCATCTGCCGGATATCCGCAATTTTCCGTTTGTCGATCCGCCGCCGGGGCAGCTTATAAGAGAGGGATTACGGACCCTGCTCGATATCAAAGCGGTCAATGACGCCGGATTTATCACCCGGGAAGGAAAAATCCTTGCCCGGCTGCCGGTGGATCCCCACCTCGGGAAAATGCTTCTGGAAGCTCAAAAACGCAAAGTTTCCGGAGCGATGATGATACTTGCCGCCGGATTATCCATTCCGGATGTAAAGGAACGTCCGGTGGAAAAACCCCAATCCGCCGATCAGGCTCATGCCGCATGGAAAGATGAAAGATCAGACTACATCGCCATGCTGAAACTCTGGGATGCTCTTGATTCAGCCGGAGCATTTGACTCCAACGGCAATCTGCGGAAATTCTGCAAGAAAAATTTTCTGAACTTCACCCGGGTGCGGGAGTGGAAAAATCTGACCGCCGATCTTGCCGAATCTTTGCATGAAAAGTTTGAATTCAACCATTGCGAAACCGACAATTATCAGCTTATCCATGAATCTTTGCTCTGCGGTATTCCCCGGAACATTGCCAAATTGGACAAAGAAACCCGGCTCTACCGGGGGACAGACGGCAAGAAATTCATCATTTTTCCCGGCAGCAGTCTGGCCAAAGTAAAGCAGCTTCCGGAGTGGATAGTTTGCTTCTCGCTGGTGGAAACCAGCAGACTTTTCGGCAGAAATGCCGCAATAATCGAACCGCAATGGGTGGAAAATTGCGTCCCCCATCTGTGCGCGCGCACTTACGATCAGGAGCATTTTGAAGCATCTTCCAATTTTGTCCGGGCCAGAGAAAAAGTCATGTTGGGCAGTCTGCTGATCCATGCCGGGAAAATGGTGGACTTTGCCAAACACAATCTGCCGGCGGCCAGAGAAATATTTATCCGGGAGGGAATTTTGACCGGGATGGTATCCAATTGCCGTCAACTGGATGATTTCAACCGGATCAGAGCAGAACTGCTGGAGTATGAAAAACGCATGCGCCGCCCCGGGGCTCTCTTCGATGAAAAAGCTGCGGAACGATTCTTTCTCACCAACACACCTCCGTCGGTTGCTTCCGGTAAAGCTCTCGATGATTTTCTCCGGCAGAATCCGAACCACTGGAAGTTATCCCGGAAGGAATTCACTGTTCCCGACACCCCTTTTACCCCGGCGGATTATCCGGGCAAACTCTCTTTTGCCAAAATGAGTTTCAAGTTGTTCTACACCTTTGATCCCGGCGGCAAAAACGATGGAGTAATGCTTTGTGTCCCGGAAAATGCGATCAATCTGCTGCCTGACCGGGCGTTGGATTATCCGATCCCCGGATACTATGCGGATTTTGCCGAAGTTCTTCTCCGCGCTCTGCCTAAAGATATCCGGCGGCAGCTGGGAGCCGGAAGCATCCCCCCGCTGGCAGCAGAATTCGCCAACATATTGAAACGTGATCCGGCAACAAGAGAATTGCGACCGGGGGAAGCTATGACAGATTTCCTGCTGAACCATACCGGTATTGAGGTCAATCCCCGGATGTTTGAAAATGTTGACTTCCCTGAATATCTGAAGCTGAAACTGGCGGTCCTCAATCCGCAGGGACGGCTGAAACGCATTGAATACGACCTTGCCGGACGGGTCAGCAACTCATCCCGGGTATCATCTGCCCTGCCCGGGGCCGCTATCCACCGTGACCGGGGATGGGACTCCTGGAAAAAAGACAGCGGACGCATCCCGGAAACTTTGGAATTACCGCCGGGATCAGGCAGAATGTTCTATCCGGCTCTGACCATTGACAATGAAAACAATTTGATAAACAAGGAGTTATTCATCAGACCAGCCGAAGCCGCCCGTCATCATATCCGGGCGGTATGCCGTCTTTTTATCCTGACCAATGCCCAATTTATAAAGTTGATAAAACGGGGGATAAGATTTTCCAATGAGTTCAAATTGTCGATCCTGACCAATGCCGGAACAAATGGATTTGAGGAGGAACTGCTCTTTTGCGCCATTATAAACTCGGCAGATAAAGAACTTGATCGTGTCCGTTCGCCGGAAGAATTTGAGTCAGTTTCCCAAACCATACGCCTCAATTTGAGCGGAACACTGGATGAATTATGCGGAAATCTGGAAAAATTTGCCGTTGAATATTCGGCCATCCGCAACTTCTCCCGCCGTGCGAAAGAGGCGGGGAAAGAGATCGATGAACATCTGCATCTGCTCTTTGCTCCGGGATTTCTGCGCCGCCGGGCCGTGCCGGATAATTACCGCCGCTATCTGCGCGCCCTGAAAATCCGCGCCCAGCGTGCCGCTGATGCTCCCGGAAAAGATTTGAGCAAAGGAGAAGTTCTGGAAGAGTGGCAGGAGAGATTTTACGCGGCCTTGAAAACCTTGAACGATCTGACCGATTCTGACGGTCTGTATGAATTCTGGGAACTGCTGGAAGAGTCCCATATCGCAGTTTACGCTCCGGAAGTGAAGAGTTCAATAAAATCTCCGGTGGCAAAATTATCAGAGTTCTGGGAAAAATTGCGTATATGAATGGCTTGATACGGTTGTAAAAAGTCGTTTTTAAGGATATATTATATTATTGAAACAGTGTAACCATTTTTTGGAGAAATTATATATGGCTGAAAATATTGAAGATCTGATGCTGCGCGTGATCGATGCTCCCAAACCGGAAAATCTTGAAGCTCTGAAAAAGGCAGTCGCCGCCAATGCCGACGGTGAATGTGCCGAGCAATTGGAAATGCTCTGGGAAGAGTGGGAAAACCGTAAACTTTCCACTCCGGAAGCAAAATATATTCTGGATATCGCCAAAACCGGCATCCCCGGGAAACCGTTTTTCCGCAAAGCTCTGATCAGTGCGGTGAAAACTCTGCTGCCCCCATACATCGCTCAAGCCCCGGTGGTCAAAGCCGCCGGTGTGCGTGATGACAACAAATCCCCCCGGGAAATCGCGGAAAGAGTTGAACGTCTGCTGGCTCTGCGCAGCGGTTCGGTTGTGTTTCTGGAAAGTTCCCGCCGCTGGGGAGTTGCCGGCACGATCGATGCGATGAATGCCTCACTGCCGATGATGCCTTTTGCTCAAGTAGGCAGTAATGCCGCTGTTCCGCTGGAAATCGTCCTGAAAGATGCAGCCATCCTCGCATCCGGTCCGGATGTTTCCCGGCTGGTCGTGGCCGCTGCGGTACCGGTGTCGGCGGCCCTTTTCCGGATGACTGTAGCCAAACGTCAGTTGACCGCAATCCCGGAAGAACGTTTGAAACTTATGGCCCGCAACGGCTGTGCCCGGAAACTGGATGATGCGGCTTTTGAACGTTACTGGAATATCGGTACCGCCCAGACTCAAAGCGCAGCTGCTCCGGCTTCTGCCGCACCGGGAGCGACCCGCCGTGCCTGTGACGGCCGCAGCTTGAAAGAAGTTCAGTTGCTCCTGCTCAAAGAACAGGAAAACGGTGCCGGAGAATTTGCCGCCGATGAAGTGACGGCACTCTGCGGATTCTTTGAAAAATTACCGGTGGCAACTGCATTGAGGGAAACAAAAGTCATGGCCGAAGTCCTTGCGCTGGTTCTCGACCGCACTCCGGAAGCATCTCTCAAGGCGATTTTTGATTCTCTTGTCGGCAAGACCGCATTTTTCCCGAAAGATCCCGCCGCTTCACCTCTGGCGACCTTCGCCGTATGGGGCGAAGTATCGAGCAAACTTCTGGAAAAACTCTGCGCCGGAGCAGCCAAAGTTTTCTCCGGAGAGTATCTCGCCGCCTGCGCACTCAAACTGCCGTTGAAAGCTCTCAACAGCATCGGGCCGCATATTTCCAACGAATTGATCTGTTCCACTCTCGGTTCCCAGCGCGGCTGCGGAGCTGATCTGCTGCTCTGGATTTGGAAAAACCGCAAAAAACGGCATGATGCCCAACTGCTTTCTCTGGTCAATCTTGACAATGTTTCCCGCATACTCTCTGCTGAAGAGCCGCCGAAAGTTTATCTCGCCGCCCGGAGAGAGTTGCACGGAATGCTGTTGGATGACTGGGCATTCCAGTCGCATCTGATCTCCATGCTCGATGATGATCCGGTCATGTTCGGTTCTATTTTGCAGGGTGCGCTCTTCCTCAATGCCGGTGAACGCCAGAGTTTGATGGTGAAACTGGCCCGGCAGTCCAAAGAGATCCAGGAGTATCTGGAATCCGGAGCAGGAAAAAAGATCCTCGACGCCGGAAAAGCTCACAATGAATCAACAGATGCTCCGGTTTTTGAAGCGACCTACACCAGTGTAAAATCCCATCAGGCTCTGATAAAAGAGCTGGATGACATCATAAATATCCATGTGCCGGAAAACCGCGAAGCACTGAAAACGGCCCGCGCTCACGGCGACTTCCGGGAGAACTCCGAATTTGATGCTGCCAAAGAACGGCGCAATCACCTCTCCCGCCGCCGCAGTGAATTGGAAAAAGAACTTGCCAATATCCAACCGGTATTGATGAAACAGATCGAAGTGAACGATACCGCAGTTATCGGTTCGACAGTTGAGATCCAGCTGGATGGCAACCGGGTGGAAAAATATTATCTGCTCGGAGCGTGGGATGGAGATCCGGAACGGCGTTTTCTCTCATACCGCACCCGGCTGGGCAAGGCTTTGCTCAACTGCAAAGTCAATGAAAGTTTCACCGCGCCGGACGGCAAACCGGGAAAACTGCTCTCGGTGACCAAACTTCCGGATGAATTGATTGCGGAATTGGATGCGTGAACAGTTTTGACAGCCGATATTACCCGCTGAAACGTAAGTTCCCTGCCCGCAGTAAAAAATTTATGCGTGACCGGGAGCTTGCGGAACAGTGCATCAAAATTTCCGGCAGCAGATTGATTGTAAAAAAAATCATGTTTCCGGTGGCAAATACCGCAAATGCCGGTAAAAAAATCGTCTTTATTTCCGACTGGCACTGGCATGATTCTGCCGGAAACCGGCAAACATTGCAGGAATTCATCCGGTTTATGGAAAATTATTCTCCGGATTTTCTGCTGTTGGGCGGCGATATGTGCGATGATGCAGACACGTTGTCCTCCCTGCCGGAATTATTGAAACAACTCCGTTTGCTTGCTCCGCAGGTTTTGGCAGTCAACGGCAACTGGGAAAGCGGAAAAAGATGGCTGGGGGCCGACTTTTTTGCCGGGATTTACCGCGACAACGGGATTATTTTTCTGGAAAACAGCTCATGGCGTTCCGGAAATCTGCGCTTTACCGGCCTGCCGGATATCAGTTCGATCAACTTCCGGAATATTCTGCCGCCGCCGGAGGAAACAGGAGTAACAGATATTCTGCTCACCCATTCGCCGGATGGGGTGGTGGCTTCAGATAAAAATGGATTTCTGAAAAACTTTTCACTGGCCTTATGCGGCCACACGCACGGCGGTCAGGTGCGTCTGCCGCTGATCGGCCCGCTTTACTGTCCGGGTTCTTACGGCCGCAAATTTGCCCGGGGAATATTTTCCCGGCAGGGTTACAAACTTAAAATGCTGGTCAGCAGCGGCATCGGAGAACACAACGGCACGTTCCGCTTCCTCTGTCCGCCGGAAATAATTGCACTGGAACTGGTCTGATGAAAAAAAACATATTTATCATCTCCGGAGCAATAATATTATTGACCGGCACAATATTGATCGCATTAAAGTATGGCACACTGCCGGTCTCATGGCGGGAATTATGCTCAATATTCAGCGAACCGGATACACTTGCTTCAACGGTCGTTCTTGAATTGCGCCTGCCCCGGACAGCAGCGGCTTTGCTCGCCGGAGCAGCACTGGCAGCGGCCGGAGTGATTTTACAGAAAATACTGGATAATGATCTGGCCTCTCCGGAAATACTCGGAATATCCGGCGGTGCCGGATTTGCCGGATTACTGCTGCTTTTTTCAGTGCCGCAATATGCTGCTTTTTTGAATGCCGCCGCATTTTGCGGCGCGATGACCGCCGCATTTCTGATCTCTATGGCGGCGTGGAAGCGGATACTTTCCCCGGTCCGGTTGATTCTGGCAGGAGTAGCCATCGGAGCGTTGTTTTCTGCCGCCGGAGGCATACTTTTACTCTTCAACAGCGACAATGTTTCCCGGATAATGGAGTTTGCCCTCGGCGGTTTTTCCGGCAGGACAATGAATGAAATATTCTGCGCGCTGCCGTTTTTTACGGCCGCATTTATTATGACCATATTTCTGCCGGAAAAGCTGGATATCCTGTCGCTTGGTACGGAAACCGCCCTGTCGCTGGGAGTTTCTCCGGGGCGCGACCGGCTGTTGGCAGTGGCAACTGCCGCCCTGCTGGCGGCAACGGCGGTATCACTGGCCGGATTGCTGGGATTTGTCGGCTTGATGGCTCCGCATATTGCCGGGAAACTGCTTAATTCACGCCGGGCCGGAATATTGTTGATAATGGCAGTACTGACCGGTTCCCAATTGACATTGACCGCCGATATTCTCGCCCGATTGCTCTTTTCGCCCCGGGAACTGCCCTGTGGGTCACTCCTTTCAGCAGCAGGAGCATTATTCTTTTTACTGCTGCTGCAAAAACACCGGGAGGAAGCATGAATATTTCCATATCCGGTCTCACCGTCCAGGCGGGCAGAAAAACAATTTTAGATAATATTTCCGGCACATTCCCATCCGGAAAAATCACCGTCATCACCGGCCACAACGGTTGCGGGAAAAGCACACTGCTCAAAGCACTTGCCGGAATATTGCCGGTAAAATGCGGCAATATATTTTTGGATGGGCAGGAAATTACCGCTATTTCTCCCATTCATCTGGCCCGCAAACGGGCAATAATGCTTCAACACCCGGCTGTTCCGGCGTTAATGACCGTCCGCGAATATCTGCGTCTGGCCCGTTACGCCCAAAAAAAGGATAAAAAAGAGGATATTCAAGCTCTTGAACAGGCGTTGGCAGATACCGCTTCCGACCATTTGGCCGGACGTTTCCTTGACACTCTTTCCGGCGGTGAATTGCGCCGTATCCACCTCGCCTTTGCGCTCGCTCAAAATCCGGAACTGCTGCTGCTTGATGAACCGGAAGCCGGACTTGATGCTGCCTCTAAAGCCGGACTGCCCAAACTTCTGAAAAAATTACAGCAGCAGCGGCAGTTGACCATTATCGCGGTGATCCATGATCTGGATATGGCTCTGCATTGTGCAGATGAACTTACCGGAATGCAGAATGGTTCGATCAGCTGGCAGACCCGGCTTGATATACCGGAGCTGCCGGAAATACTGCAAAAATTTACCGGTGGAAATTTTGACTTTTTCACCGGTAAAGATGGTTCTTTGCGTGCGTTGCCGCGCTTCAAGTGAGCTTATTCGGTTTCACCGAAAGGAATAAAGAAGAAATAGCCGCCGGTCTTACCATCGCGTTTGCTCAAGCTGAAAACCCGCCACAAAAAACTGAACCGGGAGTTTTTCCCATCTTTGACCGAAGATATGAACGGGAAAAACACTCTTTCTGAACGATCCCCCTCTTTGCGGTAGCGGTAGAGCAAATGCAATATATGTGATGATTCCCGGCCGCCGGTCTTCTCTCCGCCGGCAAGAATGTGCAGAAAATGCCAATTGTAATCGCCATTGTAATATTCTCTGCGGTTGAAAAACACTCCGCTGCCAATGTCTTCATAAAAACGCAATTCAGTGTATTTTTCCATAAATCCGGCCAACGTTTTTGCCGCTTCCGCCTCATCTGCAAAGCTCTTTTCCGTCACCGCCAAACCGATCGTCCGGGCATGATTCATCGCCTTAACGACAGCTGCACGGTATTTGGAACGCTTTTTCAGCAACTCCAGCTGACGTATCTTCAGCTCCTCATACCGGATCAATTTTCTCAATCTTTCGATCTCGCTTGTCACCTGCCAGCGGTCAGTGAGATTCCGTTCATTTTCAATATTCATTGCCTCATTTTCCAACCGGCGGTGGACACCCGGCAAACTCTGCAGTTCAACCCGCAAATGCTCTGCTGATGCCGCATCGATCCCTGCTTTGGCCACATTGAAGCCGAATCGTCCCCGGTAAAAAAGTCCGCATCCAGCGTAACGGTCGCGGATCTCGACACAATCACCTTCCCACGCCGAACTGTTATTCCGGGACAATATCCGGTATTCTCCGCGCTCACGGTGTTTCTCTTTGGCATAATAAAACAGAGGGGTAAAAATGATCGTCTTATCTTCATGCTTTGAACGCTTCACCCAGGTAAGAAGCGGCAGCGAAGTGAAATTCCCCTCATTTTCACGTTTGTCCCACCAGGTCAGCAGCACCGGCAAAACGCAGTATGAGGAATACTGTTTATTACCATACCAGATAAACGGTACTATCCGCCCGGAATATTCCGGATACACCGGGAACTCATATTTTTTACTCAAGTCATCGATAAAAAACCGCAACGTTTCATGGTCAACCACCTTTTCCGGCAGAGTCAGCGCCGGATCAAGTGCTTTCAAGGCATCACTTATTGCCGGTTTATTCTGTGCAAATGTGTCTGATGAATTGCACAAACTATAGAGGCGGTCGAATTTATCCCAATTACCGCCGGAAATATATTTCAATTTCTTTTCAAAATGAGAGAGCAGCACCCATGAGGTGAAACTTTCCCGGATTTTGTACCAGCGGTCAGAAGAAAAATCTTCCTCCCGCAATTCATAACCGGCAAAAACATCTCCCAAAATATCGAAATTGTAATTTTTGCCGTACTTCCGGTTTCCCGCCAGAAGCATAAAACGGTTTCTGTAATCACCATTACCGGAAAATAAGCCGTACCAAAACGGTATCAAACCATACCCCCGGCTCTTTATCCGGGGCAAGGAGGCAAAAATTTCCTGCCGGAACTTTTCCAGAGCCATCGGATCTGCCGGATAAGCCTTTTTTCCGTCAAATTTATAATTCCAGACATTTTTCCCATTCGGATGCCACAAATTAAAAAGCCACCGCCACTCTCCTTTATCCACCCTGGTCTCCTCTCCACGATAAAAAAGAAAGGCGAAAAGATCAAAATCATCCCGGGACCAATTCTGCCGCACACTTATCCCATTGCGGCTTTCAACCGGGAGATATTCCAATGGGGTACGGTCATAGGTGTAAATGAACAAAGGCGTATAATAAGCCCCGCCTGAATATTTTTCTTTCCACTGCCAGCTGAACGGCACCAGACCGAATCCGTCGGGAGTCCATCCCCATAATGTTATCCAGCCGCGACCGGAAGCCGGATTCCACGCCGTCAACGGAAACAGGATACTGTAATCATCCCCCTCATGGTTGTAAAACGGCCGGAAGGCAAAACCGTAAGGATCTTTGTCGATAAGCGGCCACAAAGCTGTCCAGTAATCGTTGCTGCGGAAAAAAAACGGCCAGATATTGATCAAAGTGTCATCCAAACCGGCGACGTTGACCCGGTTCGACCGGGTGGCACTGGACAATTCCCGGGATACTTTCTGATACTTTTCCGAACGCAGACGTGAACTTTTCGGTGCTGAATACTCTTCAAAAACTCCCCCGGACATTCTAACCATGCGATCACTGCTGGCACATCCGGATGTCACCATCAGCAAAATCAATCCTGCCAACCACACTCTGAACATCTTGTCCTCCTTTTTCCGTTGCTCCGTCAACCATCCGGATTCATCAGCATCCGGATAGCATCTTCAAAAGTTTTACGCACCGTTTCCTCATCGGCACATTTGATCAATTCATCCTGCTCTGCGCGTTCAGCCGTTTTTCCCAGCAAGTCAAGAAAAACTGACGGCAGAGCCGGGCGCACCACCCCCCGCACCATCCGGCTGCGGCACCGGGTCAGATAAAGTTCCTCTTTTGCCCGGGTGACCGCCACATAAAAAAGCCGCAACTCTTCCTCGTAACCATTTTCTTCCAACGCTCTTTCATGCGGAAAAATATTGCGTTCCATCGCGATTTGCACGACCACTTTGTACTCCAGACCTTTGGCGGCATGGATGGAACTCAAAGTAACGGCATCGGCATCCGGAGATTCCTCCTGCACCCGATCATTTTCCTCCATCAGCGAATAAGATTCCAGATAATCGCTCAAGGTCACATCCGGGCCATGTTTTTTCTCAAACTGGGCGACTGCATTGATAAATTCATCCACATTATCCCGCCGCTTGACACTGTCTTCGTGGTCACGGTAAATTTTCTGCAGTCCGTTGTAGTAACCGATTTCCTGCAGAAAGTTCAAAATTTTTCCGGAAAGATTGCCGGGATTCCGGAAAAGTTCTTTTCCGTTGTCAAAAGCCTTGAGCATTTCCGATAATTCTCCGGCTCCTTTGGCAGTCAAAGTTTTGGCAAAATCCGCACTTTTCAGCGACATCATCATCGGCATATGTTCCTCGACCCGGCGGCGTTTAAGTTCTTTGACCGCTTTCGGCCCGATGCCGCGCGGCGGCGCAGCAAGTATCCGCAGCACGCTCTGATCATCCCGGGGATTTTCCAGAAGTTTCAGATAAGCTATCGCATCCTTGATCTCACGCCTCTGAAAAAACTGCTGTCCGCCGACCAGCCGGAAAGGGATCCCGGCACTCATAAGAGCCTGTTCGATCTGCCGGGACAGTTGATTTGAACGGTACAGCACGGCGAAATCTTTCCACTGCAATTCCGGCCGTTCACTCTTGCGTGACCGGATCAGAGCTGCCGCGAATTCCGCTTCCTGATCATCCCGGTCCAGCATGGTTATTTTCGGCTTTTCACCTTTTCCTATCGCACTCCACAACCGTTTTTCATGCCGGTTAACACCGGTACCGATAATGGTGTTTGCCGCCTCCAGGATGGCAGATGTGGAACGGTAATTCTGTTCAAGTTTGACGGTCAATGTCCCCGGGAAAAGATGCGGAAAATCTAAAATATTCCCCACATCGGCACCACGCCAGGAATAAATGCTCTGATCATCATCGCCCACTACACACAAATTGCATTTTTTCCCGGCAATCATTTTCACCAGTTCAAATTGTGCGCCATTGGTATCCTGATACTCATCGACCAGCAGATATTCAAAACGGTTCTGATATTCCTGCAGCACATCCGGATATTCATCAAACAATCTCCAGGTAAGCAGCAGCATATCATCAAAGTCGATCAGGTTCTGCATTTCCATCAGATCCCGGTACTTCTCATAAATGTGAGCGCAGGTGGCTTCAAAGCTGCTTTCGGCATTTTTCAAGGCTTTCTCCGGAGTAAAAAGGCGGTTTTTCCAACTGCCGATCATGGCAAACGCCTTCCCGCCGGGGAAACCGTCATAAGAACAGCCGCATTCGCCCAATGCCTGTTTGAATATCCCCTGCTGATCCGATTCATCGGCAACAGTGAAACCGGTCTGGAATCCCAAACGGGAGATATGTTTACGCAAAATCCTTATACAAAAACTGTGAAAAGTCCCAAGAGTCACCCGTTTGGCCATATCTTCGCTGACCAGCTGGGCCAGTCTTTCGCGCATTTCCCGGGCGGCCTTGTTGGTAAAGGTCAATCCCAGAATACTTTCCGGCGCGATCCCTTGAGAAAGCATGCTGGCAATACGGAAAGTGATCACTCTTGTTTTTCCGGTTCCGGCTCCGGCCAGCACCAGCACCGGTCCGGAGTGACAACCGGCAGCAGTACGCTGTTCATTATTCAATTGGGACAAAATCTCTTCGTTTGTCATAACCAGGTCACTTTCCGATACCAAAAAGTTTTTCCGCATTGAGGTGGAAGATCTTTTCATTATCTTCCGCATCCAATCCCATCGTCAGCACATCGGCTATCGCCTCTTTCGGCAGAGATGCCGGATAATCACTGCCGAATAAAATTTTATCCACCCCATGCGCCAAAGCTATTTCCCGGGCTTTTTCTGCCGGAAGTTCCCAAAATGTACTGGAAGTATCAAACCAGACATTTTTTCCGACCAGATGTTTTTTTACCTCGTCCCACTCTGAATAACCGCCGAAATGTGCCGCGATCACCTGCAATTCAGGAAAGGCATCAAGAACTTCCGCCAATCGCCAGGGAGAAGAAAAATCTGTACGCCGGTCACCCATATGCATCATCACCGGCAGTCTTCCGGCCAATAATCCATACAAACAGATCATCTTCGGTTCATTGATGTAAATATGCTGAAAATCCGGATGAAATTTCACCCCTTTCAAACCGTTTTCCATGATCCTTTTCAATTCGCCGGCATTATTTTCATAATCCGGATGCAACGTTCCGAAAGCGATAAATCTATCCGGATGAGCATTCTGCACCCGGATCAGGAAATCATTGGCCGGAACCACCTGTTCTGCCCGGGTCGCACAGGAAAAAATCAGCGACATTTCCACCCCGGCAGCATCCATTGCTTTGAGCAGATCATCTTCCATACCGTTGCCGGGCCAGCGGTGATGGTAATAATTTTCCAGAAAATCCACCGCTTTTTCCGCAATTTTTTCCGGAAAAATATGCGTGTGAGAATCAAAATATTTCATTGCAGCACCTCATATCATAATATAACCCCCGATTCCATATTCTGCAACTGTTTCCCGGCAAAAATCATTACATTGCGCCATTTGATATTCCGGCGGCCGCCGGTTTTCTGCATCTGCCGTCGAAACGATGTATAAAACTTTCCGGAAACGCTCCGCAACAAGATCGCGATGCGGAGTTTCAAGAATTTTTGAGGACTTTTGAAATTGACTCAAAGGAGGTAATTGTAAAAGTAATTCAAAAAGAATTTGAAAAATCAGCATCGATGAGATTGATGCGGTAGTTTGAGCGTGGCTACTGAATAAATAACCACCGGAAACGCTCCGCAACAAGATCGCAATGCGGAGTTTCAAGAATTTTTGAGGACTTTTGAAATTGACTCAAAGGAGGTAATTGCAAAAGTAATTCAAAAAGAATTTGAAAAATCAGCATCGATGAGATTGATGCGGTAGTTTGAGCGTGGCTATTGAATAAATAACCACCGAAAACGCTCCGCAACAAGATCGCGATGCGGAGTTTCAGGAATTTTTGAGGACTTTTGAAATTGCCTCAAAGAAAATATTTGCATTAATCCGATCCCGGAGTTATATTATAATATATAATGAAGTAAAGGATTTATCTCCGATCATGTTGTACGGATTTTTCAAACGATGGCGCAATGCGCCGCAACGATATTGACCGCCGCGCAGAGACTGCCTCTGTTGCGGCATGATTTCCGTACCCTTGAGCCCTGACGGGCGAATTTCTCTGTTTTTCAATTTGGATTTATGTAATTTTTTTATAAGGATCAAAATATTATGGATTTTAAACGTTACTTTCGCGATTACCCCGATCAAAACGGTTTCTTCGGACCTTACGGCGGTATGGAATTACCCGCTGATCTGGAAAATGCCTGCCGCGAGATCGACCGCGCTTACCGGACAATTTGCCAGTCTTCAAAATTCATCAGCGAATTGCGCCGCATCCGCAAAGAATTTCAGGGGCGTCCCACGCCCATCTATCACTGCAACCGCCTCTCTGAAAAACTGGGCCATTGCCACATATATCTTAAACGCGAAGATCTGAATCACTCCGGCGCGCACAAACTCAACCACTGCATGGGCGAAGCTCTGTTGGCTTCATACATGGGCAAAGAAAAACTTATCGCGGAAACCGGAGCCGGACAACACGGTGTGGCTCTGGCTACTGCCGCAGCATATTTCGGACTCAAATGTGAGATCCATATGGGCGAAGTGGATATCGCCAAACAAGCCCCGAATGTCGCCCGGATGCGGATACTCGGTGCGGAAGTCGTCCCGGTAACTCACGGTTTGAAAACTCTTAAAGAGGCCGTTGATTCCGCTTTTGAATCTTATGCCAAACAATACAAAACTGCCATCTACTGCATCGGTTCTGTTCTCGGGCCGCATCCATTCCCGATGATGGTGCGCGACTTCCAGTATTGCATCGGGGAAGAATCACGCCAGCAGTTCCTGGATATGACCGGGCATCTGCCGGATGCCGTATGTGCATGCGTCGGCGGCGGTTCAAATTCCGCCGGAAGTTTCGCGGCTTTCCTCGCTGATCCGGTTGACCTCATCGGTGTCGAACCTCTCGGACACGGTCCGGCTTTCGGCGGACACGCTGCCAGTTTGACTTACGGTGAACCCGGTTCCATGCACGGTTTCCGCAGTTACATGCTCAAAGATAAAGACGGCGGTCCGGCTCCGGTATACTCCATCGCCAGCGGATTGGATTATCCTTCCGTCGGTCCGGAACACGCATTCTGGAAGGATCTCAACCGCGTTCAATACGAAACCATTGATGATGAAGAAGCCGTCGATGCCTTTTTCAAACTCTCACGTTACGAAGGAATTATCCCGGCTCTGGAAAGTTCGCACGCCATTGCATACGCTATGAAATGGGCTAAAACACATCCTTACGGATCAATCATCGCCACCTGTTCCGGACGGGGAGATAAAGATCTGGATTACGTTATCGAAAATTACGGATTCGGTGAAGAACACCAGTTTTAATGCAATTCAAAAATTCACAGGAGATATATCATGCCTTTTGACCGGGGGTCATTTACCTTTACCATGTTTGAAATCGACGGGGATATCCCGGAAGATTTCGCCGCCTGTTTCCTGCCCGGAAAAGCCGGAACTCTCGACTCTGTTTCTGCCGAAACCCAACTCGGATGGGTCACCGGAAAACATCTGCTGGATACCAATATCGATGAAGCATCCATCATGCGCGGCGGCGCGTATTGCCTGACTTTGCGTCAGGCCGTACGGAAAATACCCGCATCGCTCCTGACAGCTTTGTGCATGAGAGAGGAACAGGCTTTCCTCGCCGCAAACCCCGGCAGAGAGTATGTTTCCGGTAAAGATAAACGCCGGATCAAAGAAGATATCACCGAACGGCATATCAATAAAATGCCGCCCGCGCTCTCCGGCATACCAATGCTCCTTGAACCGCATTCAAAACTGGTGTATCTGGGAACTTCCAGTCAAACCCAGATCGATCTCTTCGTCGATCAGTTTTACCGGGCCACAAAACTCGAACTCATCCAGCTGACTCCGGCTCTGATACTTGACCGGCAGTTCCATACCACACCGACAGCGGTCCCCGTTCTGGAACTTTCCGGCAACCCCAACGCTCCGACGGAACCTGCCATCGGCAGAGATTTCCTCACCTGGCTGCTTTACTACTGCGAAAAAGTCGGCAAAGTCACCATCGGAAACAATGACTTTGATGCCATGATCGAAGCTCCGCTGCTCTTTTCCGGCGATGGCGATGCCCTCGGTGCCGGAGAAGCCGCCATCAAAAAAGGCGACAGCCCCATCCGCAGTGCCGAAGTCAAGGCCGCTTTGAGCGTCGGTAAAAAACTCCGCAAAGCCAAAGTTTCACTCACCAGGGATGACAACTCCATCTGGAGTGGCACTTTTGATGCAGATAACTTTATTTTCGGATCATTCAAACTGCCGGAAAGTGAAGAGATGAATCCGGAAGAAATCTTCGCCGACCGGGTACGCGCTCTGGGGGACTTCCGCGAAGCGTGGATCGAATATTTCAAGATTTTCGCCAAAGCCATGCTGGAAAATTACGACCAGACCATCTCTGATATGCGGCAGTGGGTCAAGGATCGGGAGGCCATCTGAATCATGTCCGGTCATTCCGAAGATCAAAAAATCAATATCCTTACCCAAGCCTATACCCATTTCATTCCCCATGCGGGAATTGCTGAATTGGATATGGGGTGCGGTGCCGGCAGTTTCACCGTCGCTCTGGCTGCAAAATACCCGGAGCGGCAAATCATTGCTGCCGATGTTATGCTCGGGCGGCTGCGTAAAGTCGTACGGAAAATGGAACAATCACATCTGGAAAACATGAATGTCCTCCGTGTCGAAGCCAGAAATCTTATCGCTTTGATGCTGCCGGATGCTTCCATCGACCGTATCCATATTTTATGCCCCGACCCCTGGCCCAAAAACCGCCACCGGGGGAACCGGCTGCTTTGCAGCGATTTCACCTCTCAACTCCACCGGGTACTCAAAAATAATGGCATCTTTCACTTTTCCAGTGATGATGAATACTATTGTGAAGCCGTCAATAAAATCATTGCCGCTTCCGGTATCTTCGCTCCATGTCAGGATGCCATCAGTGATCTCAAAGATATTAAAAGCGATTTTGAAAAACGGTGGCTCGCTCAAGGAAAAATCGTACACCATAAAGCATGGATAAAACTGCCTTTGCCAAAAATCACCATCGGACATTGAAACATACCGACTTTTCAGGGAGTTATGAAAATGAATATTTATCAGGAACTTAAAGCTCGCGGCTTCATCTATCAGGAAACCGATTCCGCCATTATCGAAAAAAAACTTGCCACTGAAAAAGTCGTCTTTTATTGCGGCTTTGATCCCACCGGCAGCAGCCTCCATGTCGGACACCTGCTCCCGGTCATGGCTATGCGAATGCTGCAGAAAGCCGGACATGTCCCCACCGTTCTCGTCGGCGGAGCAACCGGTGCTATCGGTGATCCTTCAGGTCGTTCCACCGCCCGCAATATGCTGACGATGGATACCGTTGCCGAAAATGTCGAAGCGCTCAAAGCTCAACTCGCCAGATTTATCACTCTCGAAAATGGTGAAGCATTTTTCGTCAATAACTTCGACTGGCTCGGACAAATAAAACTCCTCGACTTCCTCCGCGATATCGGCAGCCGTTTCTCCGTCAACCGTATGCTCGCACAGAAATCTGTCGAAAGCCGTATGGAAAACGGTCTGTCTTTCCTCGAATTCAGCTACTCCCTCCTCCAGGGATATGACTTCTACTACCTCAATAAAGAGTACAACTGCACTCTGGAGATCGGAGGACAGGACCAATGGGGCAATATGGTCGCCGGAACCGAACTCATACGCCGAATGTACGAGGAAGAACGCCAGGCAGACTGCCTGACCATCCCTCTGCTGATGAACCCGGCTACCGGTCAGAAATTCGGTAAATCCGTCGGCGGAACCAGCGTCTGGCTCGACACCGAACGCACCAGCACTTTCGACTATTACCAGTTCTGGCGCAATTCTGATGATGCTATGGTCAAAGAACTCCTCCTGAAATTCGCTATCGAATTGCCGCTGGATGAATGTATCGCCATCGCCGAACAGCCGAATATCAATCGCGCTAAAGAAATCCTCGCTTACGAAGCAACCAAACTCGCTCACGGGAAAAAAGCTGCTGATGACGCCTTCCTCGCCGCCGGAAGCAAGTTCGGATTCGCCGACCCCGGGAATCTGGTAAAAACCTCCAGCTCAATCGCCGTTTTGTCCGCAAAAGATGCCGTCGATGCCCTCCCCGAAACTGTCATCTCCTCTGAAGATATCAACAACGGATTGACCATCCCGAAACTTTTAGTCTTATCCGGCATCTGCAAAAGTACCAGCGATGCCAGACGGCTGGTTCAGGGGAATGCCGTTTCTATTGATGATGTCAAAATCACCGATGTGAACCACTCTCTTTCAACAGGTGATTTTGTCAACAACTGCATCACTCTCCGCGCCGGAAAGAAAAATTTCCGCAAAGTAGTATTGAAATAATCCTGTTCCGGTGCTATATTAAAAAAGATACGGATGCCAATTTAGCTCAGTCGGTAGAGCAATTCACTCGTAATGAATAGGTCATCGGTTCGATTCCGATAATTGGCTCCATACTTTCTTTTCACGGGAAAAGAAAGTATGCAAAGAAAAGCGGAATGTCGCGGCTCTCCGTTGTCGTGCCTTGATCAATTTATTTTTTGCACAGCAGTATGCGGCAATGCCGGGTTTTGCAAGGAGCAAGCAAAGGAGCATACTATGTATGTGACTGCGCGAGCGACGCCCGCAAGGCGCGGGATTGCCCATAATGCAAAGCAAAAAACGTTTTTTTGTTTTGCATCTCCGCTTTGCTCTTATTGGCTTATGCCAATATCGCAATTCTCACTTTGTTGTCGGTTGCCTTCACTTCGTTCAGGCACTTCGTCGGGCTTTGCCCTCCTTGTCGATTCCGATAATTGGCTCCATACTTTCTTTTCACGAGAAAAGAAAGTATGCAAAGAAAAGCGGAATGTCGCGGCTCTCCGTTGTCGTGCCTTGATCAATTTATTTTTTGCACAGCAGTATGCGGCAATGCCGGGTTTTGCAAGGAGCAAGCAAAGGAGCATACTATGTATGTGACTGCGCGAGCGACGCCCGCAAGGCGCGGAATTGCCCATAATGCAAAGCAAAAAACGTTTTTTTGGAAAAAAGCTTGGCAAAACTCCCGTCTGATTCGACTCGGACGGGAGTTTTTTTGTTTTGCATCTCCGCTTTGCTCTTATTGGCTTACGCCAATATCGCAATTCCCTCTTGGTGTTCGGTTGCCTTCACTGCGTTCAGGCTCGCCGCCGGAATCTTGAACCGTCTGACGGCGGATCATATAATATCAGTCTTTACATGTTCCTTGAAAAATTCCAACTCTTCCCGATCCACTTCTGAATCTATCTCTGCCAATAATGCTTCGCCATCATCGGGAGGAAGCAAATTATTATTCTGATAATATTCTATGCAAATCAAAGCATACAACACTTTCGGAAAAATAAAACTCTCATCCAGAATCATTGACGTCTTGAGAAATTCTGTTAACTGCCGGGCTTCCCGCATGGTCAAGTCAGACAACTCTCTCCCATTCAACAAAGCGATGGAATAGTAATAATACGCCTCGCTGCACTCCGGAACATTTTCTATTACCTGAAACAGTTTTTTTCGGGCAAGAATGAAATTACCTGTTTTCAAATAACACAATCCCAACGCCAAATCTTTATTTTCCGCCTCCTCTTCTGAACTTTTTTCCAAAGCAATTTTGATTTCCGGTATTTCTGATGTTGAAAAACCATTGAAAGAAGATATCCTTTTCAAACTTATTGCGCACCCGCAATATTCGCATCTCCCTTTAAGAGAATCTCCAACCTCTGTCATCCCGCCGCAAGTCAAACATTGGATCTTACTCATTAAGTTCCACCTTCTTTTCCTCTACCATCTTGCGTATAGCCTGAAATGACTGTTCTCCGGAAGAACGCACCTTCCCGGTCAGCACTCCGTGATTGGCATCCAGCCACTCATCGCATAATATCGTAATTGAGATATCATCTCCGCTGCCGGCTGTGATCGTAAGCGTATCTGAAATGCGGTAATATGAAGAACCCGGATCTGAACACAGCCAGATCAACAGCAAAATGACAATGAATAATAAAGGCGATCCTGCTGCAATAAAAGTTCCCACCCATGCCCAAATTTTGAAATCTTCCCAGTGACGGGCGTACTGAAGTTCCCGATTTTCGGCAATTTTTTGATCCGCCTCTGCGACCAATTTATCTATATAATTTTGTCTGACTTCACTTTTCTTTTTATCTGAAGCCTGACTGTAATTTTTCTTAAACTCCCCGTCCTCGCCGTACCAACGCCAGTTATTCCTCTTATCATTGATAATAAAATCAACTTTTTTTACGATCTCTTTTTTATTCACTTCCATACTTGGACGATCTATTATATGCCACAGATAAGCTGCCCCCCAAATCAGCGGCAGCGCGATAATGATACCTATAATAAGTTTCTTAAAAGCGTTTTTGTACTGTTTGATTATCTCCCCGAATGGGATACGCTCATTTTCGATTTCCTCGTACTCATTTTCAGAAGATATATTAGTAATATCCTTAAAAAAGAATGTTTCTGTTTCTTCATGTATAAATTTTCCGGTCATATAATCCCAAATGCCGCGATACACAAACAATTGATCCGGGAAGGTATAAACTTTGGTAACTGATTCCGAAGAATATACATATTCCAATGCATCACCGCCGTGATCCACCCAACCGTATTTATAAGAAAAATCATCCCCGTCATCATCGATCGCCGGAGAAAACAATGTTACCGGCGCACTGACCAACCGTCCGGCACTTTTGCCGAAACGCGCCAGAACATCGATCCCGTTGATTACTGCTGTATCTCCTCTTTTAAGCTGCCGGAAACAATTCACAATGAATGATGGTCTCGGCAAAGTCAAACGCCTGATCAGCAATATGACCGGAACTATGATGGTGAAACTGGTCAAAACTGTAAGTACATCTGCCAATGATTTGGTACTCCGGAGCGAATTGAAATATTTACGGATAACTTTCCGGCATAAAATCAGGTGGGAATACTCCGCGTTTGACAGCGGGGCAGCAGCTTTGTCCACTCCGTAATTGGCGGCATTGATCTTATCTCGATCAAGAACATTACCGATTTTGCTCCGATCCGATGCCGGCAATTTCAACTTGGGGACCCCGTTATTTTTATCCGGCTCCTGATCTTGCTTTTCTGCCGTGAACTCCTTCCGGCAAACGGGGCATTGCAATTGCATCCCGAAATATTGTTCATCGACACTCAATTCACTTTGACAATGCGGGCATTTGATAATTTTTTCAACCATTTTTCTTCCCTTTATTTATAAAGTTTACACATTTCATTACGTTGTCTGATCAGCAATAAAATTTCCTGACAAAGAGCTGAAACATCTCCCTCACATTCAGACAGTCTGTGAATATTGTCCTTTATTGCCTCATTGATCTCATTCAATTCCGGATGGCTCACCGGATCAGAATAACAGATCGCCTCATACACCTTTAATACAGCTTGCCGGTCATCATCATTCGCACGGTCAAGTATCTTTTTTATCTCTGCAGACAAAATTTTCCATTCGCGAACTTTCCCGTTGACTTTTTTCTCAACCTGCTCTATCTCCTCTTTGGCGGCATGCAAAACCAGAAAATGCCACACCGCCAGTACAAGTATAAAAAAATGTACAAACACAAACCAGGCTGTACTCATGCGCCAGACGGACACTTCTGAAGCAGTAATGATAACGGCACTGAACAATAAACTCCCGGCAAGATAGTAAACTGCATTCAACGGCATGGCACTCCGGGTCACAAATATCTCACCTTTTTCCGGTTCAGCAAACCGCATCAGCACTATTCCGGAAACAACGATCCACCATACTCCGGATATGTAAGCGGTTACAAGCAATCCGGAAATTTGCAGCAAAAATAAAAATCCGGTCAACAAAGCAATACCGGCTGCACAACCGGCAACGATACGCAATTTATTTCTACTCATAATATCACCCCTTTCAAACTTCTGTCCCGCATTCCGGACAGAATTTATTATCCGGCAAAAGTTCCTTATTGCATTTCCGGCATTTGCGGATGATCACCGTCCCGCATTCCACGCAAAAATTCCCTTTGGCAACAAGTGCCCCGCAGCCGGGACACTTGAGTTGTTCACAAGAAATATTCTGCATGATTTTCGCTCCGCACTCCGGACAAAATTTACTCGGTCCGGGAACCTCTGCTCCGCAGGCAGCACATTTAACCCCGGGAACAACTGATTGCAAATCAACTGTTTTTTGCATTATTCCGGATATTTTATCCCCGACTGTATTGCCGACCGCGCCGACGATCCCCATCCCGATGCCCATATTGGCGAATTGTCCAACGCCTTCGTTACCGGAAAAACCCTCGGCAACATCAAATTGACGTTCCTGCTGATAAGTATATCCCTCTATGGAACGCTTTTGAGCCAATCCTCCGGCTTCGATCGTCATTTTTTGAGCCTCGGTCTGCTGCCTGATTATTTCCAATTGCTGCTGCAATTTTGCTTCAGCGATGTCGGCATATTGTCGGAAATGCAGTTCCTTGAAGCGCAAATAATCCGGCGAAGTTTCCGGTTTCATCACCGTATTGATAAAAAAATGTTCCAATGCTATTCCGTATCCGGCAAAATCCTCCCGCAAAATATTTTTCATTGCCTCTGACATAACTTGCAGATATTCATCTATCTGAAAAATATTGATCCTGTTTTCGCGGATAAATTTCACCATATAAGGCTTCAAACGTAAAAGTAAAAATGAACGGAATTTTTGAACGATATCTTCCTGATACACCTCCTCTTCTGTTCCGACAACTTTGATCAGTAATTTTCTGCCGTCTTCTATGCGGAGATTCATTTCTCCGCAAGCACCGATTTGAATAGGGAAGCCGTATGTCGGTTCCACATATTCCATTTTGGAATCTGTTCCCCATTTGATTGCCATTTGCTCTGTTTTATTGATAAAATAAATTTCACAATGAAATGGACTTTGCCCCCCGGTCACCAGATTGAAGAATTTGGCAGCTATCGGTATATTTTGAGTTTCCAGCGTATGACGGCCCGGGCCGAAAGAATCCAATGCCTGACCATTCATGAAAAATACTGCTTCCTGCGATTCATGAACGATCAATTGGGAACCGGTATTGAAATCTTCCTGCGGATGTTTCCAGATGAATGTTTGATTGTCACCTTCATACTTTATGATTTGTGCGATACTCATTGCGGCATTCCCCCCTGTTGATTTAAAAACAAAACAGCCGCGATGATCCATTTCCGGATTTCGCAGCTGTAAAATTGGATTGATACAGTTTTTCAAGACACAAGAAATCTATGTCTTGAAAATCAGAAAAATAGTGGAACGGGAGACCGAAAAAATTTTGGTCGGATAGAAGCAAGCCTTTATTACACGCTTGGCTTCGCCAAGTGTGCCTGTCTGTCGCTTCGCTCCAGACAAGCAATAAATTTTTCAATCCGGATAGAAGCAAGCCTTTATTACACGCTTGGCTCCGCCAAGTGTGCCTGTCTGTCGCTTCGCTCCAGACAAGCAATAAATTTTTCGTTCCGGATAGAAGCAAGCCTTTATTGCACACTTGGCTTCGCCAAGTGTGCCTGTCTGTCGCTTCGCTCCAGACAAGCAATAAATTTTTCGTTTCGGATAGAAGCAAGCCTTTATTACACGCTTGGCTTCGCCAATCGAGCCTGTCTGTCGCGTTGCTCCAGACAAGCAATAAATTTTTCGCTTCGGATAGAAGCAAGCCTTTATTTATAAATAAAGGCTTGCTTGCTTGCTTGCTTGCTTGCTTGCTTGCTTGCTTGCTTGCTTGCTTGCTTGCTTGCTTGCTTGCTTGCTTGCTTGCTTGCTTGCTTGCTTGCTTGCTTGCTTCAGGGATTCAGAAAAAACAGACAACAGGAGGCTGACACTGGGAAGCGGCATCTTAAATTCTGTCGCAGCTGTTGTTGTTCTCATGATCGGAAATCCCATAAAAAACAAGAGTTATAATTTGTTAATTACACGATAAGGACGGTCCGGCTATTCTGCCTGTTTGCCGCAAATAACTACCGTTGCCACCGCATAATTGGTTTCATGACTTATTGAAAGTTTGATATCTGTCACCCCGAGCGAAGCAGCTAATTCAGCTGCCGCACCGGAAAAACTCATCACCGGACGGCCGTGATCATCATTGAGTATCTCTATATCTGTAAACGCGCAATTCTCTCCGATCCCGCACCCCAGAGCCTTGGCCGCCGCCTCTTTTGCCGCCCAACGTCCGGCAAAATAGGGGATATGCCCGCTTTTTGTATCCGCAAGGATCAACTCATCTACCGTATAGACTCTTTCCCGGAACCGGCAATCAAAACGGTCAAGAACAGCTTTCAAACGGGCTATTTCGACGATATCAGTTCCCAATCCGATAATTTTCATAACTTTTTACCTCGTTTTTTTGAACCGACGGGAAAAAAATTTGACCAGCTTGCCGGCAGCACAGACTTCCGCTGCTTTGCGGCTCATCCCGCTGCCGATTGCAACAAATCCATCAACACGCACTTCCACATCAAAGTACGGTGCATGCTGCGGTCCGCCATTGCGCAAAAGCCGGTATTCCGGCGTAACATGCCACCTGCCCTGGGAAAACTCCTGCAATCGCCCTTTAGGATTGAGATCATCAAGCAACTGCACCGGGTCGGAAAAATCTTCCCGGAAAAGCTCATGCACAAACTTGCGGGTATGCGCCATCCCGCAAGCCAGATACATCGCCCCCAGAACCGACTCAAACAGATCACACAAAGTCGATTCACGGTCATTACCGCTGCACTCTTTTTCGCCATTGCCGATAAGCAGATAACTGCCCAGACCGATCTGACGGGCCAGCTGCGCCAGAGTACCTTCGCAGGACAATGCAGAGCGAATTTTGGTCAAATCACCTTCCGGCAGCTCCGGATAACGGAAATAGAGATATTCTGTGTGAATGATCTCCAAAACCGCATCGCCCAGAAATTCCAGTCGCTGATTGTCATAATCAAGGGCATTTTCCACCGCATACGTCCGGTGGGTAAGGGCCTCTTGCAGCAAAAACAATTTATCCGCCGGGAATCCCAGTTTTTTTCCAAGTTCCGGAATCTTTTCCACACTCATGCCCCCAATATTTTCCGTATGTTTTCACTGCGCCCGGCATCTGAAATACCGGGCGCAGGAACGAAATTTTTCAAAAACGCTCAATAACGTTTCTGTTTGCTCCGGGCCAACACCCGCAGACGCAGACCATTAAGACGGATGAAGCCGGAAGCATCTTTATGATCATAGACTTCAGCTCCTTCAAAGCTGGCGATCTCATCATCATAAAGACTGTATTCACTGCGCCGTCCGGTCACATGGCAGGCTCCTTTGTACAATTTGACCCGGACTTCTCCGGTGACAAACTTCTGACTTTCGGTGATCATCACCTGCAGCATCTCCCGTTCCGGAGCATACCAGAAGCCATTGTAGATCATATCCGCGTAACGGGGGATCAAGCTGTCGCGCAAATGCATGACTTCACGGTCGAGAGTGATCTCTTCCAAACCGCGATGCGCCGCCTGCAGGATGGTTCCGGCGGGAGTTTCATAAACGCCCCGGGACTTCATGCCGACAAAGCGGTTTTCCACGATATCGATCCGGCCGACCGCATGTTTTTTACCGATAGCGTTAAGGGTACGCATGATATTGGCAGGAGAATATTCTTTGCCATCGATTTTGACCGGAATACCTTTTTCAAAGGTGATCACCACATCATCAGCAACATCGGCAGCCTTGCTCAAAGGTTCGGTCATCACTGCGATATCTTCCGGAAATTCGTTCCAGGGATCTTCCAGAATACCACCCTCAAAACTGATATGGAGCAAATTGCGGTCCATGCTGTACGGTTTTTTCGCGGAAACATTGACCGGGATATTGTATTTTTTGGCATATTCGATCATATCCATACGGCCGGTAAAGTGCCAATTGGGATCTCTCCAGGCGGCGATGATCTTAATGGATGGATCGATTGCTGCGGCATTGAGTTCAAAGCGCACCTGATCGTTGCCTTTGCCGGTAGCTCCGTGACAGATGGCATCGGCTCCCTCGGCCTTGGCAACTTCGACCAGACGTTTGGCAATCAGCGGACGGGCGATGGAAGTACCCAGAAGGTAGTTGTTTTCATAAATCGCTTCTCCCTGAAGCATCGGGAAGATGAAGTCACGGGCAAATTCTTCATTCAGATCGTCAATAATGCATTTGCTCGCACCGGTGGCGATCGCCTTGGCTTCCAAACCGTCAAGTTCTTCCTGCTGGCCGACATCGGCGCAATAGCAGATGACCTCTGCATTGTAAGTTTCTTTTACCCATCTGACGATCACTGAAGTGTCAAGACCGCCCGAATACGCGACTACAACTTTCATTTTTCTCTCCCGAAATGGTTAATTTACGGCTTTTTTGCCGGAACTGCTTTTATTTTGCCAATATGGCACTTATATTAATATAGCGCATGAATATCAAAAATAAAAGTTATTATCGGCAATATGAGAGATTTTTTCGATCAGATATGTGAAGTTTTGGCTGAAACCGGCAGAAAACATCCGGGACAACTGGCAAAAAACCCGGATATCCGGGATTTTTTCACAGTACAAACAAATGATGCCTCCGGCCGGATGCAACCGGATGCAGCCATCAGACAAAGTGCCGCGCCGTCAACACCGCCGGCGGAAAAACCGGAGAAACTGCCGGCAAGTCCCGTGCAGGAATTTTCAGGAGGTGAGCTGGATTCTCTCCGGCAATGTCTGCAAAATTGCCGTGCCTGCCAGCTCTCCCGGGAACGCACCCGGGTGGTCTTCGGTGAAGGCGATCCCCATGCACGCTTGATGTTTGTTGGCGAAGCCCCCGGTTTCGAAGAGGATCAACAGGGAAGACCTTTCGTCGGCAAGGCCGGACAATTATTGAATAAGATGATCACGGCCATGCAATTTTCCCGGGAAGAGGTCTACATCACCAATATTGTAAAATGCCGTCCGAAAAACAACCGCGATCCCATGCCGGACGAGGTAAGAATGTGTATCGGAAATCTCTCAAAGCAAATAGAATTGATCCAGCCGGAAGTAATTGTCGCTTTAGGTGCCGTTGCCGCAAAAGTCCTGCTGCAAACTGATTCCGGTATCTCCAAACTGCGCGGCAAGTGGTGTTCTTACGAAAACATTCCGGTAATGCCTACATTCCATCCGGCGTTCCTGCTCCGTCAGGAAGAGGCCAAAAAAGAAGCATGGAAAGATTTGCAGGCGGTTATGGCCCGTTTCGGGAAATTCCATCGCAAAGGTCAATAGATCATGTCTTCTGTAAAATGGCGGTTTACAGCTGTTTTTCTGCTGCTTTTACTCTGTACCGGCTGCCGGCGGGATAAAAATACGGAACCTGTTCAGCCGCCGCTGCGCTTTGCTCCGCCATTGGCATCATTGCAGCTGAAACCGGTCTCCCGTTCTCCGGAAAAACTGTTGCTCCGCCAACGGGATACCACCATACTCCTGCATTCCGGCAGCTCCACTGTCCAATTTGCGGAGATCCCGGTTCTTCTGCCGGAAAGTGTCACCGGGAATGAGGAAAATTTCTGGAGTCTGGGAGAGTACTCCTGCCGGAACATCCTCCGCCCGCTGCTGAATGAAGAATTACCGCAGGTAAAACGAATTCTGCTCGATCCCGGTCACGGCGGACACGATACCGGGGCGATCGCCGCTGACGGAACAATGGAAAAAAATTTGAATTTACAGTTGACCCTGCTTTTGGCAGAAAAGTTGAAACAGCGGGGATACACCGTCTTTCTCACCCGGGAAGATGACCGATTTCTCTCTTTGGATGCCCGACCGGAAGCCATCGCCGGTTGTCAGGCCGATCTCTTCATTTCCATTCACCACAATGCGGCAGCCAATCACGCCGCTTCCGGATATGAAATCTACGCATTCAACAGCTTCCCGGAAACGACGGATGCCTCCCGCACAGTGAACAGTGTCCCTTTTGCCTTGTCTGCAGCAAAAGCATTGAAAAAACTCCCGGTTCTGCCGGGGCGCGGAGTAAAATTTGCTCAATTCAAAGTCCTGCGGCTGGCCACCTGTCCGGCGATCCTTGTGGAAGCAGGTTTTGTCAGCAACCCCGAGGAAGTAAAATTGCTCAAACAACCGGAATTTCATCAGAATTTTGCTGCTCAACTGGCTGGTTTTCTGCCCGACTTGACAAACGGAAAATCAATCCAGCGGCACTGAATCCGGATCATTTTCCGGAGCGGCAAAGTCCGGAATAAACTCTTTGACGGCCGATTCCGGGTCCTGAACAAATCCATCTTCCATACCGGAAGCAAAAAGGGCGTTCTCGGCGATTTCATACTCAAAATCACTTATCCTGCGGTTGAGTTCCGGATAGTTGTCATCCGAAACTTTACCGCAAGGAAGATATTGGCGCATCAATGAAAACATCACCTGCCCCGGACGGTATTTTTGTGAAACAAATTCAATTATCCGCAACGTATTTTCCAACTGTCCAGGCAGGATCAAATGGCGGATGATCACCCCTTTTTTCATCATTCCGCTGTCGTCAATGACAAAATCTCCCACCTGCCGGTACATCTCATCAATCGCAGCAGCGGCCACTTCAAAATAATCCGGAGCCCGACTGTAACGGGCGGCGATTTCGGCATTGATATACTTCAAATCCGGCAGATAAATATCAATTTTTCCCTTCAGAAGGCGCAATGTTTCCGGCAATTCATAACCATTGCTGTTGTACACCACCGGCACCGGCAGGGGTTCTTCCAGAGATTTTGCCACCTCCGGCACATAATGTCCGGCGGTCACCAGATTTATATTGTGCGCTCCCCGGTCGATCAACCGCCGGTAAATTCTCCGCAATTGTCCGGTATCCACAGCCGTCCCCCGGGCAGAAGTACTGATATCATGATTCTGACAATAAACGCAATGGAGATTGCACCCGGAAAAAAACAGTGTCCCGCTGCCGTTTTTTCCGCTGATGACCGGTTCTTCCCAAAAGTGCAGCGATGCCCGGGAAACCACCGCCTGACGCGGACAACGGCAGACACCGGGGATGGAACTGACATCTCCTTCCCCGACAGAAAAAGGCCGCGCCGCATTACAACGGCGCGGACAATCAGAACAAGTCAAAACAGTATCATGCCTGCTCATCGGCTTCTGAAGCCCCGGTTGACTCTTCCTCAATATCCTGCACAATGATATGGACCTCGGTCACATTCATCCCGGTGGTTTTTTCCACTTCACCGATAACCGCTTTCTGAATGGCAGTGGATACTTCCGGTATACAGCAGCCGAATTTCAATACAACCTTGATCTCAATGGCCACATCATTGCCATTACCGAGAATAATATTTATATTGCGGGACTGCATCCGGCGGCTGCCGACGATCTCGGCCAGATTATCGACCAGAGAATTTCCGGCCAGCCGGGAAACTCCGGCGGTGGCCAGTGTGGCACGACGGGCAAGAGAAGCGATCACGCCCTCATGGATACGGATATCACCCATTTCGGTATCCTCAAGCACCATTGTTTCATGTTTCACTTGTGATTCTTTGATTTCTTCGCTCATTTCTGCTTCTCCTCCTTATGCGTGGCTTTGTTCATTTTCTGCAGCACACTCTCCACGAAACCGGTATCATATTTACCCTCGACAAAGTTCTTGTGTCCCAGTATCCGGCGTTGGAAAGGAATCGTTGTTTTCACCCCTTTGACCACCAGTTCATCCAATGCGCGCTGACAGGTGGTCAACGCTTCCGCCCGGTCATGCCCCCAAACGATCAGTTTTCCGATAAGGCTGTCATAATACGGCGGGATGAAATAACCGCTGTAAGCATGAGTATCCATCCGGACATTGGGACCGCCGGCGGGGATGAAAAGTTCGATTTTACCGGGACACGGAGAGAAGTTGCGCTCCGGATCCTCGGCATTGATCCGGCATTCGATGGCATGTCCCCGGAACTCCACATCCTTCTGACGGATCTTCAATTTACTGCCGGAAGCGATCTGGATCTGTGCCTTGACCAGATCTATACCGGAAATCATCTCGGATACCGGATGTTCCACCTGGATACGGGTATTCATCTCCATGAAATAAAACTTTTCCGGATTGGCCGGATCAAGCAGAAACTCAATAGTTCCGGCACTGGTATAATTGGCCGCTTTGGCAGCTTTCACCGCCGCCAGACCGATCTTCTCACGCACTTTGGCACTGATCCCCGGAGAAGGAGTCTCCTCGATCAGCTTCTGATTGCGCCGCTGTACAGAACAGTCGCGCTCGCCCAGATGGATAACATTACCGAAATTATCGGCCAGTATCTGCACTTCGATATGGCGTGGATTGACCAGAAATTTCTCCATATACAAGTCCCCGTTGCCGAAAGCATTTTCCGCTTCCGTGCGGGCAGCGTGAAATCCCTGCAGCAGACTGACCTCGTTATGCGCGATACGCATACCGCGACCGCCGCCGCCGGCGACCGCCTTGACGATGACCGGATATCCAAGTTTCCGCGCCCATTCCAGAGCCTGTTTTTCATCTTTGACCACGCCGTCACTTCCCGGTGTGGTCGGGACTCCGGCTTTTTTCATCGTATCCCGGGCAACAGCTTTGTCGCCAAGAGCTTTCATTGCCTCGGCAGTCGGCCCGATAAATGCGATACCATGACGGGTACACGCTTCAGCAAAATAGGGGTTTTCCGAAAGGAAGCCGTATCCCGGATGAATGGCATCGACATCGCAGATGGCGGCAACTGTAAGCAGACGCTCAATAAGCAAATAACTCTCGGATGGGGATGCCGCTCCGATACAAACTGCCTCATCTGCCATTTTGACCGGCATACTCTCTGCATCAGCTTTGGAGTAGACCATCACGGTCTTAATACCCAATTCCCGGCAGGCGCGGATGATCCGCACCGCGATTTCGCCCCGGTTGGCGATCATAACTTTATTGAACATAAAAGATGTCTCCTTTTGCGCGTTTCGGCGGCAAGAAGGGGTTATTCCAGAACAAACATCGGCTGGCCGAATTCCACCGCCTGACCGTTCCCGACCAGGATCTCTTTGATCACACCGGATTTCTCGGCTTTCACTTCATTCATAACTTTCATTGCTTCGATGATGCACAGCACCGTATCCGGATTGACCCGGTCGCCGACCTGGACAAACGGTTCAGCATCGGGACCGGCTGCCTGATAGAAAGTTCCGACCAGCGGAGAATCAATGGTCTGCACTTTGGCAGCCGGGGCCGCCGGAGCCGGAGCTGCAGATGCCGGAGCTGCCGCCGGAGCAGGAGCAACAGCCGGAACTGCCGGGAGTACCGCCGGAATTGCCGCAGGCATGCGATCATCACCGCGACGGAAGCAGAGATTGCAGTTATCAGATTGGATTTTCACTTCGGTGAGATTATATTCACCCATCAATTTCACCAGGTTGCGGATCTGTTCGAAATCCATAATACAATTCCTTTTTGTTATTTATTCCGGTTCAACAGAGCGTGCATAGCACGCAATGCCAGTAAATAAGAATCTTTGCCGAATCCGGCGATAACACCACAGCACACCGGAGCGATAAATGATTGATGACGGAAACTCTCCCTTGCGGCAGTATTGCTCAAGTGAACTTCTATCACCGGCAGCGACACTGCACTGATGGCATCGCGCAACGCCACTGAAGTATGGGTATAAGCCGCTGCATTAAGAATGATACCGTCAAAACCGTTGAGGCGGGCCGAACCGATCAGGGACACCAATTCCCCCTCGACATTGGATTGATGATCTTCGATCGTACACTGCAATTCTGCGGCCAGATTTTTGACTTCGCAGACAATCCCCGCCAGGGTGTCGCTGCCGTAGATACCCGGCTCACGACTGCCGAGCAATTGCAAATTCGGGCCGTTGAGAAGCAATATTTTCATATACACCTTGCTGTTAATCCGTATGTTGACCTGATTATAAAATAACATCTGAACAGAGATTTTTCAAGTTTTTTGTCAAATTAGATGAGGTAATTTCAATAGCGGCTGTTTCCGGGATAATTTTCCAGCCGTATCTTTTCCGGCCGCCTCCGGAATATTCGCGGCATTAACCCGCCAAAATAGTGCAAACAAATTTCCCTGTCCGGTTGAATATTCTGTCAGCAGATGATATATTAGATTGATTATTTCAGATAAAAAACAACCTTCGGGGAATATTTTCAAATGGCTCTGGCTCTTTTTTATACATTCTGCTGTCTGGCTTGCACCGCATTCAATGATCTGCTTTTCAAATATTTTGCCCGTAAAGAGCGTTCCCGGGGCATCTTTGTCACTTTCATCGGGATCACCGGCAGTGCTGCCATGCTGTTTCTGCCGGATAAGCTTGGCGAAAACTGGCAGATGACTCTTTTCTGGGGGGTGATTTGCGGTCTTTTTTCAGCCGTTGGCAATATTCTGCTGATCGAAAGCATGACCAATTTAAGTGCCGGGGTATGTTCCACTGTTTACCGGATGAATCTGGCTCTGGTCGTGCCGTTTTCAGTTCTGATTTTTCATGAAAATCTGCTGATACATCAGTATGCCGGAGTGTTTCTGGCGATTGCCGCAGTACTGGCATTTCTGCCGGGGAAAGAGAATAAAAGTGCCAATGACAAACATCTCTGGCTCTACGCGGCGATGATCATTACTGCGAGTATTTTCCGTGCCGGTCTGGGGTTATCCTGCAAATACGGCCCGACGACCGGAGCTTCGCCCAACGGGATAAATCTGCTTATCGAAATCATGTGGATCATCACCGGGCTGGCCTACTATTTTCTTAAAGAACGCCGCCACTGCCGGATGGATGCCAAAGTGATCAAATACGGCATCGGTTCCGGAATTCTGGTTGCGGGGATACTCTTTTTCATGATGGCGGCTCTCAATGCTCCCGGAGCCAAAGCAAGCATCGTACTGCCGATAGCTCAAATGAGCTTCATCGTGACCTTCCTTTTAAGCGTGCTGCTGCTGAAAGAGAAGATCACCGGCTGGAAAATCGCCGCAATGCTCTGCGGTGCCGGAGCAATGATTCTGCTCAGCTGGCACTGACTCCCGGCTTGCGCCCCCAAACCCAGCACTCAAGAAAAATCGTGACAATAAATATTGTCAGGCATACCGGAACCACCATCAACGCTCCGGATAAACCGAAACGGTCGCCGATAAACCCCATGAACCACGCAAAAAATCCGCATCCGGGTATCCCCATTGCAGAAAAATAGACATAGAGCAGCGTGGAATCCAATTCCGGCATGTTCCCGACTCCATACACCTGAGTGGTCGGCCAGTAAGGAGAAATTCCGATCCCGGAAATAAACAACAACAGAAAAAGTACCGAAAAAAGTACTGCCGGCGGCATCATTCCGGGTCGCAGAAAAGAGAGAAGCAAGGTTACCGGAATTGTCGCCGCTGCCGAATAGAGCAAAATATAACGCAAATAGTGCGGTCTGGCGAAATATCCGAAAACCGTCCGTCCGATAAACATCCCCAACGCGATAACTCCGACACCAAGACCGGCAACCCACGCTCCGGTATTGAAGGTCAATTCAATATATGCCGCCGCCCAGAAAGTCAATCCGAATTCCGCACCGGCACCGAAAAACATCGCCAGGCAGCACCGCCAGAAACGGGGGACCCGGGAAATCGCGGCAGTACAGCGCAATACGGCTTGCCAACTTGATGCTGAATGAGTTTCCGGATAAGGTTCACTGGGATTCTCCTTCCACAAAAAACCCAGACTGGCCAGTAAAGTCAGCAGACCGAACACCCCCAGAATCAGCCGCCAATTCACCCCCAAAGCCAGCAGCCCCCCGGCCGCAAGAACCGCCACCACGATCCCGACCGACCAGAATGAATGAGCGATATTCACATAACGCTCCGGAGAATCCGGATGCAGATCCTGAACAAACGGAGTCAAGATCCCTTCGCTGATCCCCTCCCCCAAACCGGCAAGCAGCAGACAGGGGATCAACATCCAATATGCCGGTGCCAAAGCACAACACAATATCCCGGAGCCGATCATAATAATACTTATCCCCATCGTGATACGTTTACCGAACCAGGCCGAGATCCAGCCGCAGCACAGCAAAGTTACCATCATCGCCACACTGCGGATCATGTGCAGAACTCCTCCGGCAGCCATTCCACCGTCATCCAGAGGAAAATCCAGACTTTTCCCGATAGCCACTATCATCAGCGGAATCGACAGCGAACAGACCGAATACATCGTAAATGCGCCGTATCCGGCAAAATCATAACGCCCCAATTTTATTTTGCGGTATCCCATAAATATTCTCCGGAAAATTTTTCTGTAATTGCAAAACAAGTGACCACCGCGATCAACCGATGGCCACCTTTTTCTTAATATACACCTTTTCCCCTGATAATTCAAGAAAACACGGTTGACGATCTGCAGCAAAAGTGTCAGGCAACGAAACATTCAAAAGCAGGGAGAAAAACATGAATTGTATAAAAGACATCATAAATCACCGGCATGGCCGGTTCCGGGCCTTTTTCGACGGCAGAGATCTGGGAGAATTGGCATCCCCTCCGGAAATAAGAGCCGGATATGAAGCTGCAAATTTCGCGGTTCAGGGGGATTCAGTTTTCGCCCGTACGATCGAAGCGGCTCCGGAATTATCAGCCGTAATCAAAATCCGGGTAAAGGCGGTACAGCAGGCATTGGAATTATTGGAACAACAGCCGGGGGCACAAGGGAAATTGCTGCTGAAAAATCCGGATTGCCGTCCGGTGATGCAGTTATTGTTCCCGGATTGCCGTCTGCAACCGGCATGGGAATTTGCTCCGGCATTTACCGGAGAACACCATATTCTGCTGCAATTTTCCGCGAAATGCGATTCTGCGGGCAAGCTTTTCCATCTGCCGGGTGAATAAAATGCATTTGCTCAATATTTAAGATACTTGCACTTGATATTTTGTCGAAGAGGGATTATATTAAGTATATGTCCGTTATCACGGGCGATTAGCTCAGTTGGTTAGAGCGTTTGCTTTACACGCAAAATGTCGGGGGTTCGAGTCCCTCATCGCCCACCAGTCTTTGTTTTCTCTACAATCCCGTCATTTATGATGGGATTTTTTTATGCCGCGATTTTACCCAATGAACGGCAGGGATTTACACCGATTTTGCCGCCGAACAGAGAACATTCATAAATGCGGTATTTTCTCAAATTCTGGTGTGTTTCGCATAAATCTTTCGCAAATTCTCTGTTTGTAAATGTATGCCGTCATTTATGCGGCGTTCTTTTGTTAAGCGTTATGTTAGAATAAACATGAAAATTTCTTCTAGCATGACACCTGCCTTGACTATTTAACGGATTGCCAAGATTAATAACTGGTGTTGAAATAATTAATTTTTTTCAAGTTGAAGCCTTACTCCGCCAAAAGTTTGGCGGGGTAAGGTCGTCGAACAGAGATAATATCAATTTATTTTTCAATGCATGGTTCTTTTAATATGCCGCAGGGGACATACTGGCGTTGTGCAGTTTCAGCGATTTTAAATTGTCCGGGGCCCGTCCATGCCGGCCATTTTTCCAGAGAATAGAATGGGCCGAAAACATTTCTCCGGTGTCCGTAGATGCAAATTTCTACAATATCCTTTCCGTCATGCCTCAATTCTTTAGTCAATTCGACACGGTACGGCGGACAAAGCAGAATTTTTTCTTCTGATCCGTTGATCTTTACACCAATGGCAGCACCACGCCAATCGGGAATGGTCAAAACTGTCTCTTTTTCCCCTGTGTCCGGCAATGCGATTTGATAGGTAAAGTTACCACCGTAGGCAGGAAACCCTTGTTCGCACCAATCTCCCCAGCTGATTTCTATCGGCAGTTTGCCGATCTTTTCATTGAAAACCCCGAATTCGCCAAGGATAAAAATACTTTCCAACCCCGGCAGCTTTTCATGATAGCTGCCGCTTAAAGAAAGTTCATTTTTTCCATCTTTGAAAAACTCGGTCGGTATCTCAAGTTTACGCAGAACCGGGTCGATCCAGTATCCGCGATCCTGTTGCGGCAGAACTTTACCATTCAGGGTGATGATATACAGTTCCGGATGCTCCAATGCCAGATGACAACTGCTCTGCGGAATTTCTTCACACTCAAAGGTGTAATTCAATCTGATATCCAATTCGCGTTCCGGCGGAGTATCTTTTTGCAAATAGGGTTGAACCATGTGCCCTCCCCGCGCTGGATGTCCAAGTTCCTTGCGCAAAAAGTCATCGGCTAAAAGGATGAACTCATCTTTTTTCCTTTCAACTCCATCAACTGTGATATCGGCGTGATCAAGGATAAGCACATTGGGTTCATCGCGCAGGATGCGGCATGATTTGACATCAAGTGCCGCTGAACTTACAGTTTTCACACTGCTTTGTCCCGGCAACGCTTCAGCGATCTTTTCGGCTGAGAGCACAAACAATCTGGAACTTAATTCATTAAAAGATGAAGCAAATATGTATTTGCCGTCGTTATACACAAATTTATGTTTGCAAATGTTGCCGGTCAAAGTGTCAAATTCGTAAAGATATTTGCCTTGGGCCGCAGAAATTGCAATTTTCACATCAGGAAAGGTCAATTTGCGTTCCCGAACCAATGGTTGCGCCATCGGTTGACTGGAAAGTTCAACTCCGGTGTTGCAGACAAACAAATTCAAATCATCTTCTTTTTCTGAAAGGTGATAAAGCAACGGTGCAATCTCTTTACCGTTGCTGTCAGTCAGCGAAACCGTCCGGTACAAATCGCTCAAAGATTTTACCATTTCATCAGAATCAACGGCATTGAATCCGGCAAATACTTCCTCTGCTCTGGAAGAGTTTACCGCATCGACATATTCCGGCGCACTGCCAAGGTAGAAAACTTTGCCGCCCAGATTTGAAAATTCTTCAAGAATATTCAAAGTCGAACTCCGGATCGTTTTCAGCTCCGGAATCACAACTGTTTTATAATCCGCCCTGCCCAGTGTCAGACACTTTGCTTTACACGTAAAATGCCGGGAAAGCAATTCCTCATCCGCATAGTCAAAATCAAGATTATTGGCAAGCAGCGTATTGGACAAGTCTATAAAACCCTGATTAAGTGCATTTACTGCCGGTACCCACTCTTTGCTGATGCGGTATTTGACACTCCACACCGATTCCATCGGATGAATAACCAGAATATCCCGGCGTTCTTCAGCCTGTGAAATAACTGCCCCCAACCGGGCAAAGTGGTCTTCCAGTGCCGGATAAATCTTATACCAGGGGGAATGTTCTGAAATCGATGCCGGATAATCCCGTTTGGCTTCAGCTTCCATTGAATACCAATAAAGGTGATGACAACGGAAGTTGATTCCCATCGCATATTGCCAATCTCCCAGAGATTTGTGCGCAAACAGCGGAAAATCCCAGCCGGTGCAACCATATAATTCGCTCAAACGCCGTTTTCTGCCCAGCTGCCGGGCAACCGAAGTACACATTTTTGCGGTGGCATAGGTTGTCCAATGTTCCGTCAAAAGGTCGATTCCCGGCATTTGCATGTGTTCATAAAAACGCATTGCATTGCCGATATAGGCGGTGTGTCCGTCCAATTCATCTTCCCAGAGCACATGGCCGGTAAACAGGCAATTGTGCTTCTCGCACCATTGACCGATCTGACGGGCAAAGGCATTGACAAACAATTCTGTAAGCAGATTATAATAATCATGGCGGAAACGCGATATTTCATTACCGCAGTCAAAATACAATTCGATCATGCCGTCAAGCAGATCATAACCATATTTGCTTTGGAATTTATCTTCAAACCCTGCTGTCCACGGCAGATTGACATCGCCGCGATACGGCAAAGCGTAGCAGGGTTCATCGGTAAAGATCCCCGGAACGGCTTTGCCGAAATCATCCTTGAATTCCCGGTAATAGGCTTCGTGAGTAACTTCAATAAACTTTTTTACCGCGTCTTCATTCAAAGTATCCAGATAGGTTTCACCATTGAATTCAGAAGATCTTGCCGAAAAATCAAAATAACACCGGACGATCGTTTCGTTTTCCGCGACATCATCAAGTGAATCTATTCTGCGATAGGAAACCACTTTTTCATTTTCAAATACAGCGGCAAAGCACGCCAGAGTTGAACCTTTTTGAGACAGCGCTTCGCGACTTGCTGCCCGTTCCATAAGCAGCTCTTTCATCTTGAACCGGTCATCCGCAGTGACGATGCCTCCGGCTGCTCCGGATGGCCAGCGGTCTTCATCATAGAGCCATGCTTTAACACCGATTTTTTCAGCTTCGTCAATGCAAGCACGCACGCAATCGAACCATTCGCTGGCAAGATAAGGAGTTTTGAGCCCGACCCGGGAGTGCATAAAGAATCCGCCCATCCCCATGCGTTTCATATTACGGACCTGTTCACGCAACCGTTCCGGAGACAACTTGGAATTCCATGACCAGAATGGTGCCCCGCGAAACTCTACTGGCGGATTTTTAAAATCTACCACTGAATTTCTCATAATTACACTCCCGCATTGACCCAGATCGGAGAACTCCAACAGTAGCGACCTTTAGCTGTAACAGCCCGGACATAATAGCAGTCGCACGGAGTTTCCTGACGGTAATCAAAAATCATCTGACTTCCACTGCCGTAAAGAATAACATGATCCTGGCAATTTTTTACCAGAGTCACCCGTTCGATTTCTTCTGGAGCTTCAAAGTTTATCCAGATATGTTTTTCTTCATCAGGTTTCACAGTGAAAGTTTCTCCCATACAGTGCCCGTTGATGCGGAAGTCAAGCGACATCCGTTCATTGCCCATATAGGCAAAGCAACGGCGCGCTTTTAGTGCATCAAAGATCGCTTCCCGGGTGTTCTCTTTTGCCCAGACGCCGGTAACACCGCGATAACAGAATGGATACGGTTCATCCATATGATCTAAACCGGGAGTTCCGACATGGTCATCCGAACCGCCGATGACCCCCATTTTCGCTCCGCGCTTCAAAGCATCCTGCCAGGAAGCCCCGCGTACCCAGGAATCCTTGTGAAGCGGATGATCAAAATATTCTGCACAATCAGAACAGCTGTAAAGCTCTATCAGTGATGGAAACAATTCCGGTGGGAGCGTCGAGAAATCACATCCGGCAGAAAGACAATAGGAATCATGCGGAACAACCAGAATATCATCTTTTTTCAGCAGAGCAATCAACTCGTCCCGGGTCAATTCTCCATCCCGGATGCCGCGGAACATTTCGCCATTGCCATTGCGGTAATATATCACAAGATTGTTGAAATAGGGATAAGAATCCCGTTCATAAGCTAAAAGCGTGGTAAATTTACCCGGTTCGTAATATTCCTGAATTTTGGCTTGGATTTTTTGCCATTTGCCATCATCCCACAATTCAGCTTTACCAACGCCGCCGTGATCATGGTCAGTCAGAACTCCGAAATCAAATTTTGCCTTATCGCGGATAGTGCGGAAATATTCATCTATATCCACATACTCATAGGCATCGGAAATATTGGTGTGCCCATGCATTTCTCCGCACAACAAGGTATATTCCACTGGAGGCGGATTGAATTTATTCTGAACGGCATTGATATCTTTCCAGAATTGTTCCGGGTCAGGATTTTTACCGCTGTAAACCATATCGGTGAATTCCTGACATCTGCCGGGCATATCAATTGAACGGGCAATTTTTTTCTCCGGATGTTTCATTGCTTATTTCTCCGAGTAAAATGCTTTTGCCATCGCGCCCCAGACCCGGCGGTACTGCATGGGGATCTGACCGAGAACGCACTTGGCGACCAGAATATTATAACCTTTTTTCAATCTTACCGGCACGATTTCCGGAGCGATATATTCGGCATCAGAAACCGGTTCGATCACACATATTTTCTGATTTTCAAAGAAAAATTCACCGCCGGAAGAAACACTCAAGGCAAAGTAAGCATCTCTTTCGCAATCCGAGTAGAAACGGAAATAAAGATAAGCAAGCGAATTTTCCGCTTGCGGATATTGTTTCAAAAGGTCGCAATAGCCGCTTCTTTCCGGGACAACGGTTTTTGCTGATGGCAAAAGCGTTGCCGGATCGACTTTTTCCGGTAAAAATCTCTGCTTATCCATCGGCGAAGCAAAATCATAAGGATAAGGCCGGGAAGCCAGCACCTGATAACAGTTGACGCTCTTGCGTTTCACCGTGTCCGGGAATGCGGTAATGCGGAGCAATGCATTGCCGTACGGAACAAGTTCAAGTTCGATTTCTTCCGACTTGCAGCGGTGAAACAGCGGAACTTCCGGAGTATAACGGCCATCTTCCAATTCATCGAAGTTGCTGACTTTCACACCTTTTATTTTCATTTTAAGCGGCGGGACATCGCTGAATAGATCACCGTCCGGATTGCAGATCACTTCGGCGGAGGTTCCGGAAGCGACCGCATAATCCCATGCACTTTGAGGAGTGACCGCACAAGGGGCAAAGGGAGAAGGATTTTCGCGGGTGATCTGATAACTTACCGGCAGAGAAAACACAAGAGTACCGTATTCAAAATGAGACCAGTAGCGGTCAAACTTCTGAACCGGAGTCATCGGTAAACTCAATGTGAGCGTATCGCCATTCTGCCATTTGCGTTCAATCACCGCAAAGCCGTTGATGACCTCCGGCATAACGAGAATCTTTCCGTTGAGCATAACTGACGGATTTTTGCACCACGCGGGGATCCGGAAAGAAAATGGCATAGTCACATTTTCAGTCAAGGTGAAACGGAATGCAATACTCTCTTCACAGGGATAGTTGGTTTCTTCACTGATCGAATATTTACAACCGTTGAAACAGCCGGAATATTCCGAAGGACCGTAAAGAACTGCTGCCGGAGCATTGTCTTTGTTGAGCATCCACATCCGCATGATATAGTTCGGCAGGATCCGGTGGACATTCCCGGTACAGCATTGCGCACTGTGATCAGAACGAAACTGGCGGAATGTCGCGCAGCCGCGATAGAAAAATGAGTTGTTTGAAGCTGAATCAGCTATAACCTGATTGGGCGAAGAAAGATACTGCAGTGCGGAAAAATCTTTAAGCAGCGAACCGGGGAAAGCATTGTAAAATATTTTCTCCATGCGATCGGCATATTTACCATCTCCGCTTGCCATGAGGAAATAGCCCAGACTCCAGGCAAAGTCATTTATCACGCAGGTTTCGTAACCCTGAAGCGGGTCACGTCCGGCAAAGTCTTCATTACTGGACGGGAGACCGGGGATCTGTTCGTGGCGTTCCAGAGCCTCTGCCAAGCCCTTTTCGGCATCGAGCAAATAAGATTTATCTCCGGTATAAAGATAAAGCAGGATCGGCAGTTTTATGGATTCGCTGAAAGATACGCCATGGATCACATAGTTGCGTCCGGAATTGATTTTTGAACGGTACAATTCAAATTCATCTTCCGTATGGAGTGAATAATATTCATCATGCTGACGGTATGCTGCAACAGCTTTATCCAGAAGTGACTGCTCGTTACTCCACTCATAGGCTTTAAGCACACCTTCCAAATTATTGATATGACGGAAACCGAGAGCAAGTTTTTCCTGCGGCAAGGCCTGATAGTGGCGGATAAAAGCCGCTTTGGCTCTCTCAGCACCGGAGTATTCGCAATATGCCATCGCAGCGCGGAAAAATACCGCCATCGGCCATTCGGAATCAGAAGCGCCGTAAGCGTGTCCCAGGAGTCCATCGGAACCGGGGTGGTCAATGACGAACCGGAGATTTTTTTCAAACAAGGCGATTTTTTCTTTGTCGTTTGTGAGAATACCGAGACGAACAAGACCATCGAGCAAATAAGCGGTCTGTTCATAAGGCCACCAGACATCCTGTGACGGCGTTTCAGCAGCTTCATCGTTGTAAACGATGGATGCCGGTACGATCGCTCCGACACCGCCATCCCACATGAGAGTATTAAAGGGGTAGCCTTGCTCTTTATAATGCGAAGATAAGCCGTTATTCTGAATATCAAGCCATTTTTTCAAAAAGCCAGCCGGCATGCCCGAACCTGGGACCGTCGACTGAAATTTTCCATAATACATTTTAATTCAATCCTTTCTTTCAAACTTCCTGCGCAGAGTTCTCTACACATTCCGGCATGACCTTTTTTCGACAGTTGTCAAGGAATACACACCAGGCAGATTCATCAATAAACGGATTTGCATCAGGATTGTTTTTCAAAATCTCTGCTTTACCAATAGTATCATTATTTCCGACATGGTTGCCAATAAAAATATCCACATGCTCCTTTTGCAAAAGTTCCAATCCATGCAAAAATTTCACTGGCATATCCGGCGGCAAATTCATCCGCTTCAAGTAAGCTTGATTCATGGAATTCATGCCGACACCGCCATGCATCCCTACCCGCAAAGTTTTCTTGCCATCGTATGCATCAAAGAAAAAAGAGAGAGTTCCGGCGGTATGTCCCGGAGTTGAAACACACCGTATGCATGTATTGCCGAGGTTTACAGTATCGTTATTCTCAAGCAAAACATCGGGCTGAAAAAATTCGGTAAACTCATAACCGTGTTCCGAAGCCCAATTCAGATTATTGGGTTTGGATACCATATCTGCATCAGCTGAACCGATAAATGTTTTTGCGCCGGTAAGTTCCACCAGAGCACGGGTAGCTCCGGTGTGGTCATAATGACCGTGACTGTGAACGATATAACGGATGTCTGCCGGTTTAAATCCCAATTCCCATATTGATTGGATTATCAGATAAGCGGTTTGCGGGTATCCGGTATCAATCAGAATCAGACCGTCTCCGGTATCGATCAGATGAGATGATGCCGGAACGGTTCCGATGAAATATAAATTACCGAAGATGCAAAAGGGGTCTACTCGTCCTTTCCATGGCTCTGTCAACATATATGTTGTTTCCTGATATATTCTCTTAATACTCTTTCAAAAACTGAAGATACTCTTGAAGATACAAATCTCCAAGAGCAAGCTGAACATGCCGTTATTTTCCGGCAGGGGACAAAATTTCCCCGTCAAAGTTGCAGTTCAGTTTTTATTCACACTTCTTTTATATGCATATTTTTGCCCATTTGGGGAATTGGGCGGCATCAATGAACGGAATAAGTTCCTTTGCCTCTTCCAGCTGGTAACGCTCCATGAGCAGCAGAGTATTGCAAAGCAAATCACAGTGAGACTGGCAGGTGAACAGATTGCGCAGATCGAGATTCCTTTTTACGCCGTCGCGTTCATTGAACGACTCCGGTATCGGGCGGTTGAACAGATTGCCGAAATATCCCTTTATAACGCCTTTTGCACACCAAGCATCAAAGAGTTTCTGCAAACGTGCATCATCGTTGATCGGAGCGGCAAGCTCATCAAGATAAGCAAAAAACCTTTCCGTTTCAGCATCATCCATCAAAGTCACTGCCTTCTGATAGTTGTAATACGGCAGCAGTTCAAGCGCAAAGGCCCCGTCTTCATCAAAGAAGAATTTGGGCAGATAACCGATGAACCAGCATGGAATGTCTCTTGAGTTGCCGGGAAAATAGAAGTTACCCGGACAATAAATGATGGGGGCATCGTTGTAAACTTCATACCCCAGCGGACAATGAGTGTGGCAGTTGAAAACTGCATCCGCACCGTAGTCGACCATGCTCCGGCACAGTTCCCGCAGCCGCAAAGTTGGATAAGAATACATTTCATGTCCGCCGTGAAGCGCAACTACGACCAAATCGCATTCTGCTTTCTCTCTTCTGACATCGGCAGCAAGTCGGAGCGGATCAATAACATAAGAGCCGGGAACATCACCATAAGCTACACCGAACTCATACTCGGCAGCGTTGATAATAGAAACGGTCAAACCGTTTTGCCGGATATGGAGCGGACGGGCGGCCTCAGCGGCATTCATTCCGGCACCGACGGTGCGGATATTGAGTTTTTTGAAGATGTCGATGGTGTCCTGTATACCGCCGGCACCATAATCACCGATATGATTGTTGGCAAGTAGAACAGTGTCAATCCCCAGAGAGGTGGCGAAGACGGAACACTCCGGATAACAGCGCAGATTGGGGCCGCTTTTATCGATCGGGGTATCCTGCCGGGTCACGGCACACTCCCACTGTAAAACTTTCAGGTCAGCAGAATCAAAGAAGGGTTTGATTTGGGAGGTTATTTCATCAACGCGCTCAATCAGGTCATTGCAATTTTTTTCCCATGGGCAAAAATCCCCGGCAATGACCATGGAGAAATCATTGTCTTTTTTTTCGCGCCATTTTATAAAATGTGTATTCATAACTGTACTTTCTAAAAACCTGTTGTTCATCAATTTTTCAGTTGAGGCTCATGCTCTTTTTTACCTTATTGATAAAAATATGGTGCTCGACTGTAGCGTTGGCATCATTTGCTTCTTCAGCTTTTCTTGAATCTATTACTGTTTGCAAAAAAGCTTCAGGCTGAGTCGCTTCAGCTCTTCCATCAAAATATGCGTTTGCCACAAGTTTGTTATGTCTGGCCTCTGCATAAACACCACCGTTGTCGATAGTGTAAATAGCCGACCATTGCATCCATCCCATGGTGGAGTGTTGTCTGCCGGAATCGGCTAAAATAACCAGCAGAGACGGACTGTTGACCTTCTTGAGATGAAGATAGTTATTGGTTTTGTTTCTGATTTTTGAACTCCAATAAAAATCGCCATGGTGTCTGATACCATATCCCTCATAACGCCAATTGTTCGTTGTATCATGAGTTACTCTCGGAATGGAGGGACAGTAGATCACATCCTCCGATATATATCCTTCGGTGCTGAGAACTGAACCCCAGCGGTAGATGGAATTATCCTGCCGATCCTCCACGGTATTGGAAACGATCATTATACCATCGTTATCATCTGTATACATGTTGACGCCATTGATATTGTTTTTCAAGTTTGACAGACAGCTGGCAGTCCGGCCGCGTTCCCGGGCTGAATTGAGGGCAGGCAGCAGAATGGCGGCCAGAATGGCGATGATGGCGATCACCACGAGGAGCTCTATGAGCGTAAAGCTACGATGGATGACACCGGTCATGAAATACGGTTGAGCGGACTTGTTTTGCACCTTTTTCATAAGCAATCTCCTTTACTGTTGATTTTGTCCCTGTTTCCAGTTGATCAAGTCCCTGACCGGAAATTCAGGATCAAAATATATTTTGTTTGTAGAGTCAATTTCAAAACGTTTTGGCTCATCTTGTTAAAAAGTTGTTTTTTCAGCGTCAAACCAATTTTGACGCATCGTCTGTGATTTTTTCTTAAAAAATCATGTTTCTGTACGTAGTCCTCCTTTCCAATCACAGTTGGCATTGTTTTATAAACAGCTATTGTTAAACTCAAGCGAAATAATTGAATATCTGCTTGGCACTCAAGACAAGAACGCCGAACATCAGATGGCATAAGACCTTCAAATGGTCTTTTACGCAGACGTGATTTGCGCCGTAGTTGTCTTTTATTCCCGAGTTGGCACGTTCAGTTGAGCACCTTGGTCGTGGGCAGGTTGAACTCCGCTTTCAGCAGAAATGCCATGAAAAATTTCTCACGATCCAATTTCTTCCGTCCAACACCGCACCATTTCATCGCCGATGTCATAAAGCGGTTCGGGCGGACAATTTCCATCGTTCTCAGGAAATTTGCCAGTGTTCCTGTAATGTTTACTCCAATGAATATGATAAATATGACTTACCATACGTCTGACAAGTACAGTACGTCCGAATCAATATGTTTACCGGTAAAAACATAGACCCCCGGGGCTTTTTCCACAGTTTTGCCGAACTTGCTCTTCAGACCAGAAAGCGCGTGGATTTCGGCGACAGAAGTTCCCGGACCGTCTGCTGTTATGACAACGATATGATTTTTGTTATAACTGAATGTTTTAGCCATGACTGCAGGACCGGAAATGTGTTTGACTTCAAGCGCGGATGGTTTTTCATTACTGAGCAGGAACGGCGTCAATTTTTTCAACATCCGGGCAACCGGGACAACTTTTGCCCACTGTTCCTGAGAATGACCGGGGTCCCGTTCTTCCGAATAGTAAAAGATCGGATGATAAGCATAGAAATAATATGCTTTTACATCGTAGATGGCTCCGAGCAATACCATTGAACGGATCTCCTGCAAGGTGGGATAACGCACCGGCAAATCTTCCCGGAACGAAGACCAGGCAAAAATTTGCGGTACCCATACCACCGGAAGTCCGGTTTTGATGGCAGTTTCCAAATGCTTCCGGCATTTGGTCATACATTGAGCTTCTCCATCCTGCCCATGTCTTTCTCCCACCGGATAGACATCAACCATCAGGAAATCTCCGGTTTGAGCAAAATCGATCATATGCTCCGGAGTTGCGGTCAAAGTCATGGTAAGATGATCGGAATCAAGTCTGCCGGCAAGATCCCGCAGATACTTGATCGCAGGTATCTGATCCAGAGGATTTTCATCACTGACATAGTAACCGAGCAAATTGGGTTCATTTTTCAAACCGGTTATTACATATTCAGTGACATTGTTCATTCCTTTGACATGATCAATTTGTTCAACTTTCTCCTTGCGTTGGGGTATCTGATATTTTATGGCACACAGATAGGTCAAATCGTGTTTTGCCATTTCCCGCATTGAGGCTTTTATTGATTCCAGAACGGTTCCTTTTTTTCCATGATACAACAAAGCAAAGGGAACCCCCTGTACACTGTTGAATCCGGCATCAGCTACGCGTTTGAAAAAGTCGGTATCACCTTTTTTGTAATACCCCATAAAGATACCTATCGGCAGATATGGTTTGCCGTTTCTGAAGATACGACCATTGTCCGCAATAGTTACTTTTCCGGGGTTTGCAGTTTGTTTCCGGTAATAAAGAGTGTGTTGCCTGCGAAAAACGATCTCTTTCTTTTTCAAGTCGAGAATTTCGGTGGTAATAGTATTTTTACCGTCCGGCAAAGTTCCCAGCATCCCTTCTGCGATACCCTGCTTTATCGGGAAAACCTTACAGATGCCGCCGGTTTTTACACAAACTGCATAATCACTTTCCGCTGATTTCTCAGGAAGGACCACTTTAAGCGTCAGCTTGCCCGTCTTATCAATATTCTGCATAAAAGGACGGAGCGGGAAACAATAAAAATTTCGGGCAGACAGTGGCTCAATGGTTATATTATCGTACCATATTTTACCGGTTCGTTTGGTACGCATAAGTAAATTGACGACCACGGTTTCATCACAATCTTCGGGGAGAGAAAAGACCGTACTTTGTGTTGACCATTCTGCACGGCTGCCAGGTTCATGGAAAACATGAAACGCTCCGCCATTGTATTTGCCGTTTTTGGTAAAACGGACACAGAAATATTCCTGCCACCTCTGAAAAGATTTTTTCATATCAGAACGGTAACTGCAGGAAAAGCGATAAAGGACTCCGTGACGCAATTTGAAGTTCTTCACAGCATACAGATGTTCTTCGGCATTTTCTCGTTGAGCGCACAATCCGCCTGAACCATTAACTCCGGTTCCCCGACTCCACTGAAAATGTTTGGACATTCTCCATTTTACCGGCTTGGCATCAAAACTTTCGGTAATAATTTTTAAATCTTTGCTATCGACAGTCCGGTCGGTAAACTGTCCGATATCAACAGTACTGCTGGCCGCTGACACGAGCAACGGCAATAATGATAAAAATAAAATTTTTACATCCATTTTTTCTTAAATCCTTTCCTGTTTTTTGAAAAAACTCTTTTACAGTTTACAATGTTGTCCGCAACATTGCCATTAAAATTCATTTGCCTTTATCAGCCGCTTCCCCATAACAATATTTTTAAATGGACTTACAGGGTTTTCAACCACTCTGTTCTTAATTTATTGCAAAAAAGTGCTGTTTTCAAGCATTAAAGAGTTTGCATTTTGTGATATTGAATGGCATATTATATTGTATGCAAATCAAAGCATGACATCCGGCAATAAAAAACAGGGAGATCGAATTGTGATTGATATCAATAAAGTCCGCAAATGGAGTGTCCGGTTCAATTCTCCTGCCGAAATAAAATCGCTGCCATATCCGGAAATGATCGTCGAAGAAGTCGAAAAATCCGGTTATTGCATCCCGCAATGCAGTCCACAGAATATTCCGGCGGAAATGGGCGGACAAATCACCCTTGTTTTGTCCGGTTACGGTATTTTACGGGTTGGGGATAAAGAGTATGATTGTCTGCCCGGAACCGCTTTTTTGTACCGCCATTGCGATCCGGAAGTATCTTACCGGACTGCCGCCAACAGCAAATGGCACTTTATATGGATAAACTTCCAAGGGATCGCTTCAGAGCATCTGATTTCAGAGATCAACCGCTATTACGGTTACTTTTTTTATCTCGGTCAAAACAGTATGCTGGAAAAAACCTTGCTCAATTATAAACACTATTCCGGATCATCATTCAAGCTATCCGCCTGGGAAGGAGCAAAGTTTGCCATAGATCTGATGGGGATGCTTTGCGGCAAATCAAATGATGAACCGGTATGTTCTTCCGGATTTCAACTTGTGAATGAAGCCAAAGCCGAAATACACAAATCATTCAATGAGCCATTGACCGGAGAATTGCTGGCAAAAAAGATCGGAGTATCCCGCGAACATCTTTCAAAAACATTTCATAAGGAAACCGGGATCAGTTTGCATGACTACATTTCCGAACAGCGACTGAATGAAGCATTATCTTTGCTGATGAAATCCAATCTGAACTGCAAGGAAATTGCAGCTATTTGCAACTACGGCTCCTACTCGCAGTTTTTCCGAACATTCAAAAAAGTTTATGGAGTATCCCCAGATGAATTCCGGAAAGCTAAATAATAACATATTTTACCATCTGTAGTGCCGGATGTTTCACCTTGCCCCATCATACCCATCAGTCCAAGCATGACAGTTTTCCTCATAGATTTAGAATGAGATATTTCACCATTAGACCAATGACTATCCTAAAATCTATAAAATTCCCAATGGTCATCAATAGTAAGAACCAATTAAGGCAGTTTCTCGATTCTCCCGGATTGAACCGGACGGTTACAGCCAACTGGCATCAACGCACTTTCGGAATGTCACGATTGCGGTAAAATTCATTTGACAAACTGGTGGGCAAACGGTATATTAAGGATAGGTTGTTTGAGAATTGAATAGCTGAAATGGCAAGGATATGGTAACTCACGGGAACTGTGTGTCCGTACTTTGATGTGCCGGAAAAACGGCTTACCGTTTTTTACCGTTTGGGGGATTCAGAGTGCCGTTTTTTACCATTTAAAGGTGGTTTTTATTAAACGGCAGATTGAGTCGCCACAGTCATTTGTCAGTGTAAAATCAAGGTGTTAGAGCAAGTTTTAAGCGTAATTGAAAAATTCCGAACTTGCTCTCACTCCGTCCCATTCGGTCCAGATCTTTCAGCTCCTTGAACGGCACGCAGAAATCGATCTCCGTTTCTGTGAAAGCATCCACCGCCACCGAAACCGTTTCCACGCCATCTGTAGCCATACCCAGAACACCGTTCTCATCACCGACAAACCGTACCGACCGGTACAAATCCACCGGTGAAGTCTGGCACACCACCTTGCCCAGCACCCGCAGGGCATCATTCAAAACACGCTTTTCAACTCTCATTTTTACCTCCATAAGTTTGGTTAGAGTTTAAAGACAAAAAGCCCCGCCGATTCCGAAGAACCAGCAGGGCTTATATTGATCGTGGACTTATTCCACTATAGTGATATATAACTCAAAATTTTTGATTTACATAGCGACAGGACTTGCAATAAAAAAATCTCCATTGCTGTTATCTTTTTGTTTTGCTTGTCACCGTTTCTTTGATTTGAGCAAGACATTCACGGTAAGTTTCTCCTTCGCCTTTTAACAGAATATTTATCATTACATCGATCATCACCAGAGAACTTGAAATACATTCATCCTGTTTAACATTATCAGGATCTTTGATCTCATCCCAGTCAATTTCCACATTGTATATCCACCAAGAATCGATTTTTTTGTATATTGAAACAAGGTCAGCTAAAAGTTGAGTATCTTCATCTGATATTCCATTGTGAACAACATTGTACAATTCATGAACAAATGAATGCCTGCGCAATTCAATAGACAATACCTTATTTACATCAGATTCTGTGATAACCTTATGATTGGCGAACCAACGTAATGAAGCTTCAAAAGGTTTGTTAGCTAACTTTCTGACCTCACGCTTGTATTTTTCAGTTTCGTAATAAACAATTTTATCTTCTTTGAATTCTATTTTTTCTGTACAGAAAAACTCTTTGGGTCTATCAATTACCATATCTTTGAAACACTCAAAAACTAAAACAAACAATGAAGTGAAAGAAACTGTCAACTGCAGGTTTTCTGGAGTCATAACATTTTTAATCATCTCCAAAGCTTTTTTTTGAGCTTCGTTCATTGTTTATTCTCATCTTCCGCTGTTAAACCAGGCAAATCATTGTTTGAAAGATAATTTTCACTGCTGATAATGGAACGACCAAGTTCTTTTTCGGTTTCTTTTCTGGCGTTACCGGCAACCTTGCCTCCGCGTCGGGCAACAGATTTGTGTTTAGGCATAGTGTCTGGTTTTTCCTGCTTGGAAAGTTCTGTTGTCACGCGCTCACCAAGCATGGTAAAGATCAGTTCAAGGTCAGTCATATGATCCCGCAAATTCTGATTTGGGGATTCCAAGCCTTTGTATGCTTTGTATGCAGAGGGAGTCATGCCGAAAGTAGCTTTGCTGATTTCAGCAGTAAGAATAGCATAATCACGGTCTTCAGTAATGCCGCGTTCTTTCCATTCATCAGTAAGATTCTGCCGGATCGCGATTCCCCGCAAGCGTTTATCGATCCAGTCTTTCGGATAACCTTTCTGTTCGTACAATTCTTTCATCCGATCTTGAGCAAGTTCCGGGTTTTCAATTTCCAGTACACGCTCATAACCTACTTGAGCCAGCCAACGCTTAAATGGTTCAGCTTTGGGAGACGGAATAGACTGGATGATGCGGAACATTCCCTTTACATTGGCACAGTCAGTAGAGCGCATTTTTCCATCAGGAGCAGGCAATTTCAACCCGTGACAAAATGTCACGACTTGGCTGCCTTCGGCGGTCAATCTTTGTTTCAGTTTTCGCCAGTATGCACCAGGATCAAGACTGTCTGTCAATGCGGCAACCACATCGACTACAGAAAAGAACCATTCGTCATCCACCAACAACCGGCGGATTTTCTTATCCTGAAAAACTACAAGCTTATTATCTTTCATCGTTACAACCTCATGTATACATCAGGAGTACTGTGGGTTGCTTGGAAGTCGTGTCAGCAACTTTTCATACGCAGCAATTTTTTCATCAAGTAAAGTAAGTAGTTCCAGTTTTTCATCATTCGCTTCGATATTATTCTGCAAATCTATTTTTATTTTTAATAACATATCGTAGCTGGCTTTTGCTAAATCATGGAATTTGCACTGTGGTTTAATTAAATTAATATTACATATCATATTTTTCAATGTATCTTTCGAGATTCCCAATTCTTTTGTTGTCTGAATAGACCAAACAGTACACCTTAATGCCAAAGTATAGTAATAATCAGAAAAATCATTGTTTCCCAAAGCCATTGAACTAAACGCTACATTATTTGTCTCAAACAACATTTGAATACGTTTAAGCGTTTCAATATAAGCGTCTCTTGTCATTGATGAAAATTTTTGCGTTGTTTCTAATGCCAGTTTTGCATCATCTTGTGCTTGTTTAATTTTATCCAATTCGCGTTCATTAAACTTAAATTGCAGAAGACCAATTATCACCGGCCATGCAATGCCGAAAATGGTTAAAATTGTCAAAAGAATTGAAAAGTTTTTATCATATTCGGTTTGAGCCTCTTGGCGGGCTGTATATGCGACTTGCTGCATCGTTTCTTTGAACGCATCTTCCGTGATAACTACTCTGCGTTCAGAAGGCTCGGATTTTGTCGTCTTTACAACAGTTTTTACTTCAGAAGTTTCCGTTTTGCCACTGAATGGACAAGCAACAGGCACTTGCTGTGTAGTTTCCACCGTTTCCGTCCCTTCCACAGGCTTGTTATTGAAGTTTACCGTTATACAAATTTCTTGAGTTTTATCCTGCGGTTGCGGTTTTGTATTCTGTATAAGGGTATATGCAAACCACGCCAGCAACGCAACAGGAATTGCCCAAGCTGCAAAAATTATAAATTTTTTCATATTTCAAAAATCCTTCCTGATTTATTTTTCATCCACAACATCCAAATTGCTCAAATACTCTCGTAAATGGGCAAGTAATATATTCCGTTTTTTTCTGATTTCATCAGGAGTTTTCCTAAAAGCATTAAAATCTTCAGGAATTCCCTCCCGCATTAAGTTGCTGTTCTCGCAACAATAATAGCCCATAAAAGCACCATTATACCACAAGCATAATTTTCGCAAAGAATCAAATTCTTCATACATTTCCAACGAAATAAATGCTGCATTTTGCAGAATAACTTTATAAGCGGCATTATAAGCTTCTGCTGC